>JANXAL010000140.1 GCA_025062325.1 Roseiflexus sp. | reverse complement strand
CCTTCTTGATTCTTGGACTCCAGGCGCTACGGCAGGTAGGCGCCGAAGAGTTGCTGCCCGTGCGAAGTTATTCGTCGCTCTTGAAGAACTATCGGCGTCTAGAAATGGAACCCTGACGCTCGACGCGCTGTACGTTCCAGCATAACCCTGGATAGCGACCGTCAAGCCATATTGCCGGGCGTTTCACCGCTATTCACCGCGCTGCATCGCACCCGCTTTGCAGCGTGTATCGCTAGAACAGGGATGCTCGTATGAGCGAAGAACGCCCTCGCTCGACCTTGCAAGAAGTCGCTCATTCCCGCAAACTCATTTGATCACTGGTTGAGTCGATTGGCGTGATTCCGCCATCTCAGGCTTCCATCCCCGCCGACGTATCCCCGCACGAAGCGCTCCAGATACCCCATTGGCAATCCACGTCAGTCTCAGTGACTTGCGTTCGGCGCCGCCAAGGCGCAGCAGACCGCGGTACGCCTCTGCTCTAAAAAGCGGCACGAACCGGCTCATTCGCGTGTACACGTGCGTTTCTCGGAGTATGGTATAGTATGTGTGCTCCCTGTTTATTTACTGCTTCCAGGTTTATCTGAGAGGAGGACGGAGGAGAGAGAATATGTCTTTCCCCACAATCTCGCGGCGCACGTTCGTGAAGACGATGGCGGTCGGATCAGGGACGATCGCCTATCTAGCGACGGCGCTAACGGTGCATGGCGCCGGTCCAGAAGTCTACACCTTGCGTATCATTCACACGAACGATCACCACGCGCGCATTGAGCCGGTGTTCAGCGGCGCTAATCCGGTCCATGGCGGCGTCTCGCGGCGTAAGACGCTGATCGATGCCATTCGGCAGGAGGGCGGCAACCAGTTGTTGCTCGACGCTGGCGATGTGTTCCAGGGGACGCTCTACTTTAATCAGTACCGCGGGCTGGCGGACCTGGAATTCTACAACGCGCTCAAGTACGATGCCATGGCTGTCGGCAACCACGAGTTCGACATTGGGCAAGGGCCGCTGGTAGATTTTGCACGCGGTGCGACCTTCCCGCTACTTAGCGCCAACATGCAGATAGATCGCTCGTCGCCGTTGTTTGGGCTGATCAAGCCATGGGTTGTTATCTGGGTCGGCGGTCAGCCGATTGGGATTATCGGCGTGACGACCGAAGACACGCCGGTGCTCAGCAACCCCGGTCCCGGCATACGGTTCACCAACTACATCGATGCGGTGCGCCTAGGCGTTGAGTCGTTGCGGCGCGATGGCGTGAACAAGATCATTGCGCTGACCCACGTCGGCATCCAGGCAGATCGTGAGCTGGCGCGTCGCGTGGATGGTCTGTCGGTCATTATCGGTGGCCACAGCCATACGCCAATGGGTCCGATGGTTAATCCGCCGTCCCCCGATCGTCCCTATCCCGAAGTCGTCGCTTCACCTTCGCGCAAGCCGGTGATCATAGCGCACGACTGGGAGTGGGGGCGCTGGCTCGGCGACCTGACAATCGGCTTCGACGCCAACGGCGACATTACGCGCGTTGTAGCGGGTCGTCCTACCGAAGTGTTGCCGTCCATCCCTCCTGATGGAGGTTTCGAGAACCGGATCAGAACCCTCAGAGGTCCGCTGGATCAACTGCGCGCCACGCCAGTCGGCGAGACCCGCGTGGCGCTCAACGGCGAGCGCGCCGATGTGCGCTCAAAGGAAACAAACCTGGGGAATCTAATCGCCGATGCGATGCTGGCGAGAACTGCGCCAGTCGGTTCGCAATTGGCAATCATGAACGGCGGCGGCATCCGCACTAGCATTCCTGCCGGTCGAATCACGCTCGGTCAGGTGCTTGAGGTCATGCCCTTCGGCAATACCATCGTCGTACTGACTCTGACCGGTGCGCAGGTGAAGGAAGCGCTGGAGAACGGCGTTAGCCGCGTTGAGCGAACCGACGGACGCTTCCCGCAGGTCGGCGGTATGCGCTATAGCTGGAACTCCTCGGCGCCTGCCGGGAGCCGGATAACTGGCATTCAAGTCTCCGATGGTCGTGGCGGCTTCGTTGCGCTGGACCCCAACGCCACCTATCGCGTGGTAGTGAACAGCTTCATCGCTAACGGCGGCGACGGTTACAGCGTATTCCAGCAGGCGGCGAGCAGGCTGGACACAGGACTTATCGATGCCGATGTGTTGGTGGAATACCTGCAAACGCGGTCACCGGTCAGCCCGCAGGTCGAGGGACGTATCGTGCAGGACGGCACGTTGCCGGGCGTAGCGGCGCCCGCGCCTGCACCGGTTGAAGCGCCAGTGGCTCTGCCGCGCACCAGCGGTGAGCCGTTGCCTGCGTGGTTGCTGGCGCTAGCGGCGGCCGGAGCAATTGGCGGCGGTCTACGGCTGCGCGAGCGTGCCGCCCGTATGGCAGCCGCCAGTGAGCGTGAGACTGTCGAAGTCGACCAGTAGGGGCGCGCCGGCGGCTCGCCCGATGGCGGGGAGTAGGGCGTGTCGCCGCCTGCGCCCGAATCACGGCGCCCCGGTGAACGCAGGTGGGGGCTGGCAGGGGCGCGCCGGTGACGCGCCCGCGAGTCGGTGGCGCGTTCGCAGGCCGCGCCAGCGGTGCGCCTGCGCGAGCGTTGCACGTTGTGCGTAGCGGGAGGCAAGGTTGGAGGTTAGCAAATGGGGAAGGTTACAGGTGAAAGGGTCAAGATTGCAATTAAGGTTGAACATCCTAACCCCCAACCCTGAAACCCCTTACGTCGGTTTTCGGTTCTCAGTTCTCGGTTATCACGCAAAGGACAATCTATGGCCGCCGCTGACGTCATCGCCGCTGAACAACGCTACCTCCTGCAAACCTATGCCCGACCGGGCTTCGTCATCGAGCGAGGCGAGGGATGCTATCTCTACGATAGCGAGGGGCGTCGTTACCTGGATTGCGTCGCTGGGATCGCTGTGAATGCGCTCGGTTATGGCGATCCCGATGTAGTGCGCGCAATCAGGGAGCACGCCGACGGTCTCATTCATCTGTCGAACCTGTACCATTCCCGTCCCGCCGTCGAACTTGCGCAGACGCTGATTGAGCATACGCCATGGGCAGATCGGGTGTTTTTCTGCAACAGCGGCGCGGAGGCGGTCGAAGGCGCGCTGAAGTTCAGTCGCCGCTATGCACGCGACACCCACGGCGAGGGCAAAACGGCCATCGTCGCATTCACCGGGTCCTTTCACGGGCGTACCATGGGTGCTGTGGCGGTGACAGCGCGCGAGAAGTATCGTCAGCCGTTCGAACCGGTCATGCCGGGAGTGCGCTTTGCTCCTTTCAACAACAGCGCCGCCGCTGCCGCAGCCATTACCGACGACGTGTGCGGCGTGATTGTCGAGCCGGTGCAGGGCGAAGGCGGTCTCAGCGTGGCAACGCCTGAATTCCTGCGCACGCTGCGCGAGCGGTGCGATGCGGTTGATGCACTTCTGATCTTCGACGAAATCCAATGCGGCATTGGGCGCACTGGCACGCTCTGGGCGCATGAACTGTACGGCGTTGCGCCTGATGTGATGACCATCGCCAAGCCGCTCGGCGGCGGCCTGCCGATCGGCGCGATCTTGATGCGCCAGAAAGTCGCCCAGACCATCCACGTCGGCGATCACGGCACAACATTCGGCGGCGGTCCGTTTGTCACTGCGATAGCCCACACTGTGTTTCGTAAGATCGCTGCCCCGCCATTTCTCGCGCATGTCCGCGAAGTCGGCGACTACCTCGGTGAAGCGCTGAACGACCTGCACGCCGCCCTTCCTGACGTTGTGCTTGAGGTGCGCGGACGCGGGCTGATGCGCGGCGTTGTGATCAACGGTTCTGCCAATGCGGTGCGCGAGGCGGCGCACAACGAAGGGCTGCTAATCGCCACGGCAGGCGACGATGTGCTGCGTCTGGTGCCGCCGTTGATCCTGACCCGCGAGCAGGTCGATGAGGCGATCGACAAGCTGATGCGTGCGCTCAAAGCAACTGTTCCTCTGTGAAAACTGCGCGCAGCCTTTGCGCATTGGAGCACTTCCTCACACATCACGCGGCAGCGGTGTAAGGGCGGGTTTGAGACCCGCCCTTATTTGGTCCGGCTCTAGGCTGCCGCCAGATGAGGCGCACCTTGCTACGCCTCGCGCCGCCAACATGGCAAGGCGCGTCAACGCCGACTGCCCGACACGTCGGGTTGATGGTCTCGATAATCTGTTCTAGCCCGGTCTAACCTGCGCAGGCAGGCAAGCCATGCTATAATCGCGCCGAATCAGCACTATCTGCCAGAGCAATCGAGCGCAGTCGCTCCACATCATTGCCGCGCTCGCAGTTCAAAGGAGAACGCATATGTCAACCCCTCCGGTCTATCGGAACCTGATCGGCGGCAAGTTTGTCGACTCAGCAAGCGGACGCACATTCGAGAACCGCAATCCGGCGGATACTCGTGAGATCATTGGTATCTTCCAGGATAGCGACGAACGTGATGTACAGGCGGCGGTCGAGGCGGCGAAGCGGGCATATCGCCACTGGCGGTTGGTTCCCGCACCAAAGCGTGGCGAGATCCTGTTCAGAGCCGCGCAGTTGCTCGTTGAGCGCAAAGAGCAGTACGCGCGCGACATGACTCGTGAGATGGGCAAGGTGCTCAAGGAGACGCGCGGCGATGTCCAGGAAGCTATCGACATGTGCTTCTTTATGGCGGGCGAAGGGCGGCGTCTCTATGGGCAAACGACCCCTTCCGAAATGCCAGACAAGTTTCAGATGTCGGTGCGACAGCCGGTTGGCGTCTGCGGATTGATCACCCCGTGGAACTTTCCAATGGCGATTCCATCGTGGAAGATTCTGCCCGCGCTGATCGTTGGCAACACCGTGGTCATCAAGCCTGCCTCAGATACCCCGCTGTCGGTGTACAACCTGGTCCAATGCCTGCTCGAAGCAGGCATTCCCGACGGCGTAGTCAACATCGTCACCGGTAGCGGCAGTCGCGTTGGCGAGCCGCTCATCCGCCATCCCGATGTTCAGGTCATTTCGTTCACCGGTTCGACTGAGATTGGCAGCAAAGTCGCGCGCGTCGGCGCCGAGGGGATGAAGCGCGTCTCGCTGGAGATGGGCGGCAAAAACCCAATGATCGTGATGGACGACGCCGACCTCAATCTGGTTGTGGACGGCGCCATCTGGGGCGCCTTTGGCACGACTGGGCAACGCTGCACTGCTACCTCGCGACTGATTGCCCACCGCGCTGTGGTTGGCGAACTGACCGAGCGTCTGGCGGATCGCGCCGAGCGGCTGAAGGTCGGCAACGGTCTCGATGAAACTGTCGAGATGGGACCGTTGATCAACCAGAGCCAGCTCGATACGGTGCAGCGATACGTCGAAATCGGCAAGCGCGAAGGGGCGCGCCTGGTCGTTGGCGGGCAGGTCCTGCGTGATGGCGATTATGCCTACGGATTCTTCCACCAACCGACGATCTTCGTCGATGTCCAGCGCCACATGCGCATTGCCCAGGAAGAGATTTTCGGACCAGTGCTGTCGATCATTACAGTCGACAGCCTGGAAGAAGCGATTGATGTCGCCAACGATGTGCCATATGGTCTGTCATCTGCAATCTACACCCGCGACGTAAACGCCGCCTTCCGCGCCATGCGCGACCTGTACACCGGCATCGTATATGTGAATGCGCCAACCATTGGCGCCGAGATCCATCTACCGTTCGGCGGCACCAAGGGAACCGGCAACGGTCACCGCGAGGGCGGCGTCCAGGTGCTGGACGTCTTTAGCGAGTGGAAATCGATCTATGTGGACTTTTCGGGCAAGCTCCAGCGCGCGCAGATCGACAACTACTAGTGAAAGCGCAGGTTACAGATGAGCGCGTCTGCCGGTGATACGTAGTGCGGAGCTTCAGGCGCGCAGCCGTGAGCAACGCGCTTCAGCGTAGCGGAGGGCATGCTTCGTGAGTGCATGGCGGCGCTCTGCTTCTGCGCCGATTCGCTCCTATTGTGTCGCCCAGGCGACTTCAAGCAAACTCAGGAACGGATGAGGGAACAAAATGCCAGGAGGATAAGCTTGCTCTGCCTCCTGGCATATGTGCCAAATTGGCTAATTTCGATGCAGACGCCCTAGAATGGCAAATCGTCCTCGCTCTCGACCGGCTGCGGCATGTTACGACCAGGCACACGAGGCGCACCTGCGCGCGCGGGGCTGCCGGACATTGCTTCGGATGGGGCCGCGGGCGCTAGCGCTCGTCGGGCAGTGTGCCCGCTCCCAATCGCCTGTGCCTCTAGATCATCAGGCTCTGCTGGAGGAACACGATCGCCTTTTGGCGTCAGGATAATCATATCCTGTGCAACGACTTCGGTCACATAGCGCTTTTCGCCGGTGTTGCGATCCTCCCAGCTGCGTGTTTGCAGACGGCCTTCAATGTAGACGCGCGTTCCTTTCTTCAAATACTCATTGCAGATCTCCGCCAGCTTATCCCATGCTACGACGCGGAACCACTCTGTGTCTTCATGCTGAACGCCATCTCCTGACTTCCAGGAGCGATTCGATGCCACGCGAAACGTCGTCACTGCACTTCCCTGGGGGGTGAATCGCATCTCCGGGTCCGCTCCCAGATGACCGGTGAGCATCACCTTGTTCAGATCCCTGGCCATTCCCTAACCTCCTCTTCCCGACCGTACCGGTGTCGTCCCACCAGGACCTTCGCCCATCCGACGCGCCCCGGATACCGGCCCGCTGCTGATGTACCGAGTGTAGCATGCATGTTCCATTCTGTCAAGCACAAATTTTCTCCATGCCTTGTCGTACAACCGGTACGAATTGGTATCTGGCGCTTTCGGCGGTGCGTCTGCTATAATACCACCAGTTTGTTGCGCCTGTGATGCGGCGAATCCAGAGCGGCAAAGATATGCGGCGATGAATATTCTGGTAGTGCTGACCTACTATCACCCTCACTGGACGGGCCTGACGGTTCACGCAGTGCGGGTGGCGGAGCATCTAGCAGCGCGAGGCCATCGGGTGACGGTGCTCACGACCAGGCATCGTCCTGATCTGGCGCGGGACGAGATGGTCAACGGCGTGCGCGTCGTTCGTCTCTGGCCCATTGCACGGTTCAGCCGCGGTATGATTACGCCTGCGTTTCCGTGGGCGGCGGCGCAGCTCATCGCGGAACACGATGTTGTGCAGATCCACACGCCGCTCCCTGAAGCGCCGCTGGTGGCGGCGCTCTGCCGCATGCTGGGGCGCCCTCTGCTCATGACTCACCACGGCGATGTGGTCATGCCGGATAGCCTGGCCGAAAAACTGATCGAACACGCCGCATTCCATATTCTCCGCTTTGCAGCAACACTTGCAGACGGCATCACATCCTACAGCGAGGATTACGCCCGTCATTCGCCGTTGCTCTGGCCCTTCCGCGACAAACTGACCTGTATCTATCCGCCAGTGGAGTTTCCTGAGCCCGATCCTGCCGCCGCCGCCGCCTGGAAGCGCGAACTGGGTCTCGAAGGAAAATGCCTGATCGGTTTTGCTGGTCGCTGGGTGAGCGAAAAGGGGTTCGATGATCTGCTGCGGGCGTTGCCGCTCATTCGCGCCACATTGCCCGAGGCGCATCTAGTGTTCGCCGGTGAACGGAATGTCGTCTATGATGATTTTTATCGGGTCTGTCAGCCGCTGATTGAAGCGCAGCGAGACCATATTACGTTTCTTGGTCTCATCCGGGATCGCCAGCAGCTCGCGCACTTCTACGCTATGCTCGATCTGTTCGTGTTGCCCAGCCATACCGATATGATGGCGCTGACACAGATCGAGGCGATGTTATGCGGAACTCCCGTTGTGGCAACGGACATCCCTGGTGCGCGCGTGGTGGTGCGCGAAACCGGCTTCGGGCGTCTGGCGCCGCCGTATAATCCGCCAGCATTGGCGCAGACGATCCTTGAGACGCTGCGCGACCGGGAGTGCTACCGGCCGATCCCAGCCCGTGTACGCCGCATTTTCAATACCCAAGAGACCATTGACGCTTATGAGCGGTTGCTCGAGCAATTGGTGCGCACGCGGAGCCGCACGAGCCTTGCTGCGCGTGCCAGCCGGCGGCTGGTGCGCAGCACCTTCCCCATCATCGCGGCAGCGCCAGTGACGGCAACAACGAGTGTGTTTGCTTCATCCGCTTCGCACTCCGTCGACACTCTGCAATCCGGGTCTCTTTCTGCTGAAGATCGGGCGATCCTCGAGCGTTTGCTGCGCAATGAGGCGGATATGGCGTATCGCCGCCGCACCGTGACTCTGCTGGACTACCTCGAACTCCAAGATGGCGAAACCGTGCTCGATTGCGGGTGCGGCATGGGGGTCTACCTGATGTTCATGGGGCGGTTGCGCCGGTTAAGCTTGATAGGCGTCGATGGCGACATGGAGCGCCTGCGCTGGGCAGAACGCGAGCAGGTGCCAGCCAGCCTGTCGAAGGTCGATATTCAGCGCCTTCCGTTCGCAGACAACAGTTTCGACAAGGTGCTAATGGCCGAGGTGCTCGAACACCTTGCCGATGATCGCGGCGCGTTGCGCGAAATCTTTCGCGTCCTCAAGCCCGGCGGCATCCTGGCGCTCAGTGTGCCGCACGCCAATTACCCGTTCTGGTGGGACCCGATCAACAAAACAATTGAGGCGCTTGGGGGTCGCCCTATTCGAAGCGCCGGGCCGATCGCCGGTCTGTGGAGCAACCATTGGCGGTTGTATCGTCCGGAAACGCTGCGCGACGTCGTGGCAGGCGCAGGGTTTGCCATCGAAGCGCTCGAAGAGCAAACACACTATGCGTTTCCGTTCATTCACTTCATTGTGTACAGTATCGGGAAGCCGCTGATTGAAAAGAATCTGCTGCCGCGCCGCTTCCGTGACAGCGCCGACCGGTTCCGCGGTGAACGCAACACCGGCAGTCTCCTTAATCCGATCAACCTGGGGATCCGATTGTTCCGCCTGGTCGATGCGCGCAACGATCATCTGCGCGGTGATGAACAAACGTTCGTCAACATTGTTCTGAAAGCGCGGAAGCCTGTCTGAACCCTTGCGCCCCATGCGCACGCCCCGCTGTTACGGAGCTGATCCGCCAACTTGACGTGTGGAACCAGAGTCGCTCATGCAAAACGTCGTGCCATCACCATCAGCAGTTGAGGATGAAACTGTCGCTCTAGAAAATGGTTGGCGGTCCGAGGAGTCTGCATCGTCCATCTCCACGTCGCACCCTCACTCGTATGCCGGTGTCAACCTGTTTACGCTGCTTCTGGCTACGCTCGCCCTGGCGTGGGTTGGTCAGGTGTTCATGATCAGCACACCGCCAAATCTGTGGGCAGGCGCCGCGCTGCTGACGCTTGCCAGCGCGGCATTCGTGGCGCTAGGCTCCTGGACGCGCGATTGGACCGCACGAAACGGCTCCGTTCCTCCGTCGCGGTTTGTTGGATGGCTGGATCGCCTGCCCCCGTATTACCTGCTGTTCCTTATGGCGGTCGCCAGCAGCGGCATCGCATTCTGGTGCGCGGCGACGCCTGCGTTGCGCCCTGCGCCTGCGCTGACCGCGTGGCTGGCAAGCATGGGCTTCTTCCTGGCGGGTGCACGTCTCCTCGATCAGCGCTGCGATAATGGTTTCGAAGGGGAACCCTGGACCCGACGCGAACTCCTGGCAGTCGCAACCCTGACCGTGGTTGCACTTGCACTGCGCATGATTTTCATCGAAACCATCCCGCAAAACTTCGGCGGCGATGAGGGTGAGATGGGCATGGAAGCCCGCGGCGTGCTCGAGGGGCGCATCACCAATCCGTTCGTCACCGGATGGCTGTCGCATCCGACGCTCTGGTTCTTCATTCAGGCGCTCTCCCTAAGCGTGTTTGGCAACAACGTCTTCGGCCTGCGCATGCTGTCAGCGCTGATCGGCGCAGCGACTGTTCCGCTGCTCTACCTGTTTGCACGCCCGTTGTTTGGGCGCGGCGTCGCCTTCGGTGCGGCGACGCTCCTTGCCGTCTTTCATTTCCATATTCACTTCAGCCGTTTGGGGGTCAACAATATCGTCGATCCGCTCCTGGCATTGTCCGCATTCATTGCGTTCTTCACCGGCGTGCGCCGTTTATCGGCCTTTGCTCTGGGATGGACGGGGATCATCTGCGGGATTGCGCAGCACTTCTATATGGGGTCACGGTTGACGCCGGTGCTGATTGCAGTGCTCGTCGCGCACCTGACCATCGCCGACTGGCGACGCTTCCGCTGGCTGGCGCCGCGTTTGCCCCTGATCATTGGCGGGTTTCTGCTCGGGTTTGGTCCGCTCATCGCCCATTTCATCGCCAATCCATCGGCGCTAACCGCTCGCCTGGCGATGGTCGGCGCAGTGCAGAGCGGTTGGCTGGAACAGAAATTGGCGGAGGGCATTCCGCTCACTCACATCATCATTGATCAAGCGCGCCAGAGTTTTGGCGCTTACACCTTCGTGCCCGATCGCGGCGCCTGGTACGACCCAAAAATCGCGCTGCTGGACCCCCTGTCTTCGGTATTGCTGGTGCTAGGTGCGGCCCTTGCGCTGGGCAACTGGCGACGTTCTGAATGGTTTCTTCCGGTCGCGTGGTTAGCGGGTGCGGCAGTGCTGGGCGGAATGATCCTGGTCAACTCGCCGGAGAGTCCGCGGTATCTGACCACTGCTCCCGCGCTCTGTCTGCTGGTGATGCTAGCTCTGCAGCGCATTGTCGCGATCACGGGACAGGCGTTCGGATGGACTGACCGAAAACGCGGCGCAATGGCAGTTGCGCTGGTTGCGCTGCTGGCGGGATGGAACGTGCATTTTTACTTTTACGACTACATCCCGCGCCGCACGTATGGCTGGACCAACACCGAAATTGCAACAAAACTGGCGCACTACGTAAAGGCGCAACCTGCGCCGGTGTATGTATATATGTTTACCCCGCCGCGCATTTTCTTCGGGAATGGAACCATCCGCTTCATCGCCTCCGGTATTGAGGGCATGGATGTGCACGAAACAATAACCGACCCGGTGCAGATCATGCCGCCGCCTGCGGGGAAACGTCCGATCTTCATCTTCCTACCGGAGCGCGAAGCAGAACTCGCAGTCGTGCAGCAACGCTTCCCCGGCGGCGCAATCGAGCGCTTTCAGGGGGAATGGGAGCCGGTTGTCCTGTTCATCGCCTATCTGCCGCCCTGACACTCGCATAGGAGATCGCCTGTGAGAAATGGACGGTATCATGTGATCATTGCTGGCAACATCGGCGTCGGCAAGAGTACGCTGGTCGGCATTCTGGCGGAAGAGTTCAACTGGCAGCCATACTATGAACTGGTCGCCGATCATCCGTATCTGGAGGACTACTATCGCGATCCTGAGCGCTGGGGTTTTCATTCACAAATCTGGTTTCTCGCGCAGCGCTACCAGCAACACCTTGAAATTGCCGATACGCCGATTTCAGTCTGCCAGGATCGCAGCATTTACGAAGATTACGAGGTCTTCGTGAAGGGGCTGCTGGAGCAGCGCATCCTCAGCCATCGCGACTTCCGCACCTACCGGCAGTTGTTCATGGCGCTGGTGCAGGGTATTGCCCCGCCGACGCTGCTCGTCCATCTGCACGCCAGCGTACCGACTCTGATCCGGCGCATCAATGAACGTGATCGTCCTATGGAGCGCGCTCTTCCGCCGGCCTATCTGGAACATCTGAACCGGCGTTACGACGAATGGCTGCGGCGTTTTGAATTATGCCCGGTGTTGCGCATTGAAACGGATGATCTTGATTTTGCACACGATGCTGCCGCACGGCGCGAAGTGGTTGAGATGATCGCGCAGGCGCTCGGACTGCGCGGTATGGTGCAGCAGCGATTTGTTCCCTAAGCGCAGATTGACAGAACAGCCAGGCAGGGCTACAATACAAAGCGCCACGGGGCGTGGCGCAGCCTGGTAGCGCACCTGAATGGGGTTCAGGAGGTCGCTGGTTCAAATCCAGTCGCCCCGACCATACCCGCAGCAGATCATCGACGACCTGTAACGCTGGTTGCAGGTCGTTGCTGTGTTCCAGTGTGCATCCTCTTGCATCGCCTTGATGCTTGCGCTATAATGCCTCTAGTTTTACGCATGGCGGGGTACTGCTGCGCCCTGACACGCACAGTTTCTATCCGGGGCGTAAAAGATTACACGACACTGCCGTCGCCGCAGTTCGGACACCGGGAGGATCGTCATGGCACGGATGAGCCTGCAGATGGCTTTCGACCAGGCCCGGCAATGGCTCGAAGCCAATGACCTTGATCGTGCGATCGGGATGGCGCACCATATTCTTGATACCTATCCCCACTGCCTGGAAGCGCATCGGATACTGGGAGAAGCGCATCTATCCGGTCGCCAGTACGAGGAGGCGCGCGCTGATTTCGAGCGTGCGCTGCAGTTTGACCCTGAGCATATTCCGGCGCTTGTCGGGCTGGGGATGGCGTGTGAACGCCTTGGGCAACTTGATCGCGCCATCTCTGCGTTTGAACGTGCGCTCGAAATTAAGCCCGATGTGCCGGAATTGCGGAACCAGTTGCTGCGGCTTTATACTGATGCGTGGGGCAGCGAGTACGCTCATCTGCGCCTTAGCCGTGCAGGATTGGCACGGTTGTATGCTAAAGGTCACATGCTGCCGCAGGCCATCTCGGAGTTTCGTCAGGTCGCAGCCGACCAACCCGACCGCCTCGATGTGCAAGTAGCGCTGGCAGAAGCGCTCTGGCGCGATGAACAGGAAGAAGAAGCGGCCGAGGTGTGTCGCGCGATTCTTGCACAGCATCCCTATGCGCTGAAGGCCAACCTGATCCTGGGGTATATCGAACTAGCCTCTGGCAATCCGTCGGGCGAACATTATTGGAAGACGGCGGCAGCTATCGATCCATATCAGGTTACGGCGCGCACGTTGTTCGAGTCGCTCCCGCCTGTCGATGTGCCGGAACCGACGCTTCCAGAATGGGACGAGACTGAGTGGCTCAACCGGCAGGTGTCCGCTCCTGCGGAACAACTGGCTGCAACTCGCTCGATGGAAGCGACAACGCCCACTGCTGTCTCGACTCCGCCTCCTCCGCCGCCCACTCCTCCCCCAACCTACGCCGATAGCGATGATTTCCTAGCCAGCCTGCTGGCAATTGATGCTGCATCACCTATCGCAGCGCCTCCGACAGAAGCAACCGACGCGGAAATCGGTGCGGATACGCAACCGTTTACACTGGAAGAATTGGGATTGAGCGAAACAGAACTCGCAAGCCTCGAGGCTGTGGAAGAAGAACGGCCTAAGGCTGCGGACGTATCCGCGCAGTCGGAACCGGTTGCCAGTGCGTCTGCGCCAGAAGAGCCGCCCGACCTCGGCGCAGTGCAGCCGTTCTCGCTCGAGGAGCTGGGGCTGACCCCCGAAGAGATTGCCAGTCTCGACAGCGTCTCCGCCAGCGCGCCTGCGCCAGAAGAGCCGCCCGACCTCGGCGCAGTGCAGCCGTTCTCGCTCGAGGAGCTGGAGCTGACCCCCGAAGAAATTGCCAGTTTGAGCGGTGAGCCGATTATCTCTACGTCCGAGCCAGTACACCCCGAAGATGTCGAGATTGATATGCAACCCTTCTCGCTCGACGATATCGACCTTAGGGAAATCGGACGCACGCCAGCGCCAGGGCTCGACGTTGATTTTGGTGCGGGTGATGTGCCGCCTGACCTGCAACCTTTCTCAATCGAAGAACTGGAAACTGGCAGCCTAAGCGGTCAGGCAGACTTGGGGGAACTGCCGCCGTCGCTGCAACCGTTCTCGCTCGACGAGCCGCCAACGCCGCAGCGTCCTCGTATGGCGGGACTTACCCCAGAAGAGGTGGTCGAAAGCCCGATTGAAGAGGAAGAAACCTTTCTTCCCCGCGGCTTTAGCTGGCAACAACCAGCGCAGCGCACTGAACCAAAGTTCTTCCAGTCGACGTCTGAGCCATCGACGCCGGAAACTGAGACAATTTTCTCGAAGCTGCAGAAGCGGCGCGAGAGTGCGCGGTTGCCGCACGAAGAGGAACCGCCCATGCCGCCAATTGCTCCAGATGAACACCTGGGGCTGTTCTCGCTGGACAACGTATCCTTGCGTGACGATGAGAAACCTGAGTCTGACGTCTCATCTGCGGCAATCCCCCCTGTCGTTGAGGAACAACCGCAACCCGTCATTCCCTCTAACGTAGGAGAACCTCCAGCTCAGGGGCCAAGCGTTTCGACGCCATCCGTCGCTGGCGAGCGGTCTCAGGCGAGATCGCTTGAGGAAGTGGAGAGCATTGAGTCGGCTATTGCCAGTGGAATCATTCAACCATTCTCATTTGCCGATCTCGGTCTGACCGAGGAGGAGATAGCGGCTCTTGGCTTGAGCGCCGCTCCCGAGGCGCCAGCGAGGCAGACGATGACCGATATGCCGACTCAGGAAGAGCCGCCTGCTGCGGTCACGCCGCCTGTTGAGGCGCCGGCTGCACCTCGCGCTGCTGAGAGAACGTCAAAAGCGCTCGAGGAGATCGAGAGCATCGAAGAGGCTGTGGCTAGCGGTCAACTTCAACCTTTCTCACTTGCCGAACTCGGTTTGAGCGAAGAAGAGATTGCCGCGCTGGGGCTTGGCGATATGGGCAAGTCAGCGCAATCATCGGCGCCTATCGAGCCGGCGCCCTCCGCGGAGCCTGTACCGGAGAAGGATGTGTTCGAGTCGCAGCCAATCTTCGACACGGCTGTCGAACCTCCGACAGTTGACGAAGAAGCGCCGGAACCCAAGACTATCCCAGAGCCTGATGTTGAAGAAGCGCTGGGCATCGAGGACTTGAAGCCATTTTCGCTGGCGGATCTGGGTCTCTCAGAAGAGGAACTGGCAGAGTTTGATCTGTCAGGACTCGATGAATCGGGGGAGGAGCGCGAGGAGGGACCCCTGGGCATTACTGAGGAAGACCTGGCAACGCTGGGAACCGGGAGCGATTTCGAGTGGGTTTCAGAGCCTTCGCCCACGGGCAAGCCGTCAGTTGCTCCGGCTGAACCAGTCGGATCTGTGCCTGAAGCCAGCAGCGATGATGATGTGGTCAATCGCTTGATCCAGATTGGCCGCGAGCGCGGCTACGTTGATATTGCCGACATCATTGCTACAGTGAAGGACCCCGAAGCGGAGGCGGCGCGGATCGAAGAGATCGGGCGCAGGCTTCACGCAGCGCGCATCGAGATCCGTGACGGCGACGAGATCATCGATCTTGAGGCGGAATATGCGGAGGAAGAGGCTTTAGCGACGCCGGAAAGCGCCGCTGCGACTGCTGCGTTTGATGAGGAAGAAGATCTGATGCGTCCCTTCTCACTTGAGGAACTGGGGCTGTCGGACGATGAGATCGCCATGCTTGCCGCTGCCGCTAGCCGTGCAGCGGAGCCGCCAGCGGCGCCAGCGGAAGAACCCGCCCCCTTCTCGCTAGGAGAGTCTGAAATGGCAGACGACGAAATTAACATGCTTGCCGCTGCCGCCAGCCGCGCGGCGGAGCCGCCAGCGCCTGCAGAAGAACCGCTGCTTACTCCCTTCTCGCTTGAGGAACTTGGACTGTCGGATGATGAGATTGCTCTGTTGAACGAGACGGCCTCGGCTATCAGTGCGCCGCCGCCGTCCCCCGCCGCACCTGAGGCGGACGCCACAGCATGGTTCGATCTTGAACCGGTCGTTAACGAACCAGAAGCTGCAGCGCCGTCAGCACCGCCAGATCTGCACGTGAAAGAAGCGCGGATGCCGACTGTCACGCCAGAACCGGCAGCGCCGCCAAGGCCCAGCGAGCAACTGCCAGCGCCGCCCGCTGCACCTGCTCCGCCAGCAGCGCCGCCCGCGCCGTCTGTCGCTGCTGGGAAACCGCCTGCTCCTCCGTCTCCGTCGCCGGTTAAGGCGACCCACGACCTGAGCGATTACCCTGAGCTAGAAGAGTATTTGCATATGCTTGAGGCTGATCCGGATAATCATCTTTTGCGCCTCTCAATCGCACGCGTCGGCGGTCAGGTGGGCATGCCGGAGATGGCAATGCAGCACTACCGCCGTCTCATCAAGCAGAATGTGCTCCTTGATGAGGTCGTTGAGGATCTTACCGAAATGATTGCCGAAACCAGCGATACGAATCTGCTGCGGAAACTGCACCGCGCTCTGGGCGACGCTTACTCGCGTCAGGGGCGCTTCCGCGATGCAATGCGCGAGTACAGCTGGATACCAGGACAGGCATAAGGCTGCATGATGTAATTGCGCTTCTGTGAACGGTAAAGAGCAATGACTGTCAATATGCGCCGGATTGTTGAAGACCTCATCCGGGTGGAAGGGGTCATTGGGAGTTTGCTGGTTGGAAAGGATGGCTTGGTTGTCGCCAGTACGCTGATGGACGAGGAGGATGCCGAGATATTAGGCGCCATGTCGGCAGCCGTGTTTGGCGAGATTGACAAAGCTACCAAGCGAATTGGCGTAGGTGCGCTGGTTGACGCGATCATCGATGCCGAGCAAGGTTCCATCCTGATGCTCGAAGCGCGGGAGTTGATCCTAGTGGTGATCACACAGCGCATGGTCAATCTCGGTCTGGTGAAGATGGAAATGCGCCGGGCATCCAAGCGCATCAGTGAAGCCGTACCCATCTGACCTAGCCGGTCGTTTGATGTAAGCCATCTCCCGGCATACGGCGCATCACCCGGGCAGGGGTTACTCGATTGTTGCGCCCGTGAGCGCTAGGCTCAGGGCGCGATGTTTGTTCTGTTGCTGATAAAGGAGAGATGGAGGCATGGAGCGTTCCCTGATTATTCTGAAACCCGATGCGGTGCAACGCGGATTGATTGGCCCAATTCTGACGCGGATCGAACAGCGCGGCTTGCGTATCGTCGGCATGAAGTTGATGCAGATTGATGAAGCGCTAGCGCGCCGGCATTACGCAATTCACGAAGGTAAGCCGTTCTTCAATAGCCTGATCTCCTATATCACCTCAGGTCCGGTGGTAGTCCTGGTCGTGAGTGGCACGAATGTCATCGAAATCGTGCGTTCGATGGTCGGTGCAACCAACCCAGCCAAGGCGGCGCCGGGCACAATCCGCGGCGATTTTGCGCTAGAGATCGGGAGAAATCTCATCCATGCCTCCGACTCGCCGGAAAATGGCGAAATGGAGGTCAACCTCTTCTTCCGCCCCGAGGAGCTGGTCGATATGCGCCGCAGCACCGACCAGTGGATCTATGAGTAGCCGTCTTATCCTCTACTGTTGAACTCGCGCCACCACTCGCGGAACGTGCGCTCCGGGTCGCTCCAGTAGCGCTCGGCGTCGACGGCGGGAGGCGGTGCAGGCAGGGTCGATGCACTGCGGACACGACGGGCGAAATCGCGCACGGCTTCGACTGCCGATTTCTCCCGTCCCAGCCCATCAATCAATCCCATGGTTCGATAGGATCGGGTGCGGTCGAGCGGCGGCGCCTGCCACAATTCTTCAGGAAAATCGGCATAGGTCGCCAGCCACACGCCAGCAGCGCCGTCATCATAGAGCCGTTCTAGCGCTGTGTGGATGAACTCCGCCTGCTCGCCCGCGGTGCTTCGATAGACCAGCGTCGTGCGAGCGTATAGGTCGTCCGTAAACCATCCGGCGGTCTCACCGTTTGTCACGGTCGGCATTCCAACGCCAAGGACCACAACCCGTCGTTCGGCCAAACCGGCGGCCAGTACGTGGAGATAGGCAGCAGGGTTTGTATGCCGTACTTGGTGTTCCAACGACGTTTCTGGAAGATCAACGGTCACCCCAAGGAGTGAACAGGAGGCAGCCACGTGTTCAGGTCGTGGACCGAAGCGGCGTTTCATGCCAGTGGGCGAGACGACCCCCATGGAGACAGCGCGCGGCGCAACACGCTTCAGTTCATCGGTGATACTGGCAAACCACTGGGGCGCTGCCTGGTCCGACTCGGGTCGATGAACGCGCTCGAACCCTTCACCAAGCTGCCATGCCAGAATCGCCGGATGATCGCCAAAGTAGCTACCGGCTTCGTGCACTAGATAGCGCTGCGCCTCAAGGATCGTCGGATCGCTGAAAAGGTCGCCGCACTGCACCGGACGGTACCGGCCGCCGGTTAGGACGTGAATCAACCCCGGTGGACGCACAATTAGCAGCGGTTGCCCCTGTCGGGCGCGGCGTAACGCGCCGGCAATATCCGGGCCGTTTGCCCACGATGGGACCTGCAACTGACCAAGGACGGCCACCGGAAAGAGCGCCAGAACGACCCGCAATCCGGCAGTGTGCGCGGTGTCGAGCGCGTGCTCCAGGCGCCGCATCGCGCGACCATTGATCCGCGCCGGACCCGGCTGAAAATCCTCCCACAGGAGGCAGAGGCGCACTGTGTTAAAGCCCATCGCTGCAATGTGCGCTAGTTCTTCCCGCACCGCGCCGCGGTCGTAGCGTTGCCAGAGCAACGGACCTGCCCGACGCGGCCAGTAGGTCACGCCCAGCAAGAAGGTATCAGTGCTCATCGTCATGGCAGACTCTGCGCGTCAAGGAATGCCCCGACCTGGATGAGAAACTGGTCAAAGGCGGACAGTTCGTGCTGTAGTACCTCGTACACGCGATCATAATCTATCGACATGTACTGACATAGTCTATCGACATGTACTGATGCACCAGAATGTTGCGAAAACCGACCGCCTGGGCCAGCCTAACGCCAAGATTCTCGGAGATGATGCCGGCGCGTGCAACGCCGGCGCCGCGTCACGCCCAGTGTCGGGCAACGGCAATGAGAAGCTGGCGATCAGTTGGTCGCAGACGCTAATAACGACCTCAATAGCGAGCTGCAGAGTGTGATCAACCGTCGCCCGTATCCGCCAATCGTTGTTGAGATCGGCGCGCGAGTGCTGTTGCAACTCGCGCAACTGCGCCAGATGACGGGCAATGGTTAGAGCGCCGGTCATGGACCGTGCCTCACGTTTCCTTCTGTAAACTGTTGTATACGAGCGCGCAGCGGGCGGCGGTAGCGCGGCGCCCAGTCGAACCACTCCTGCATGGTGCGCACCTCAAAGACCACCCGTGCCTCATTATCACGATTGTACAGCAATAGCGCGGACGCAACGCCTCATAGCGCAGCAGCGGCGGCGCGTCGTTCAGGATTGCCAGGTCAATAGCGTCGGAACGAAAGGCGTCACTCAGCCGCCCGATCGATTCGAGACGCCAGCGCTCGCGCTCTTCCTCTGTCGTTTCCGACGCAAACAGCACTGCGATGTCGATGTCGCTGCGAGCGTGCGTGCGCCCGCTGGCGCGCGATCCGAAGAGCCGGGCAACGACCACTGGCGTGTCGGCGAAGATGGTGTCAAATGGTATGTCAGACACCGTAACCATTCACTCACCCCTACCGCATTTCCCGACAGGCTTGGCGCGAAGATGCGAGCATGCGCAGCTTCACAACCGCTACGGCGCGCCTGTACGTTTCTGCGCCTATGCGTCAGCCTTTCTGAGAAACCGCTATGGACTTCCGGTTCCGCGTACAAACACATCGGGCCAGGCTTTGAAGCGGGTGAAGAACAGTTCTGGCGTGCGCTGCACTCCCCCTTCAGTGATCACCCGGTACACCTTAATGTCCATCCCGCGCCGCGCCCGATCTGTCTGGCGCACGACTCCGACCGGCAGACTTGGGTCGTTCAGATAGATTGCCCGCGCTGGCGGCGCAACAATATTGGTAATCTCCGGTCCAACTACCGTCACGCGCCGATCTGGCCGCGTCCCGTAGAGACGCACACTCAACACCTGCGCGTCGGTGTCGGCGACTGCTTCCATCAGCAGCCAGTGACCGGTGTCATTGATAAACTTGAGGTCCTGCACTCCTGTGTATATGGTTGCATCAAGCCCAGGCGCCGCCCGATCGGGGAAACTGAAGGCATCGTACCAGGAAATGTAGAATGGGTGAGCATGCCGCTCGGTGATTGGCAACCCCGCCCAGAACGCCGCGCGAAACACAGTGGTCGCAACCTGGCAGACTCCGCCGCCCCATTCCAGTTGTGTGCGGTTGCCGATCACCGCGTATCCCTGGACGAAACCGTGTTCGGCATCAACCGCGCCTAGTTGGGTGTTGAAGGAAAACTCGGCGCCGGGCGGGATGAGCACCCCGTTCATCCGGGCAGCGCCGGCTTTAATGTTGGTGATGCGATACTCTGCTGATCCGGCGAAGCTTGTCTTGCCTTCCGCCACCAACTCGACGATGCCAAGCGACGGTAGCGTTTCCGATGTGATCTGTGGGCGGACGGTTTCAACCGGCAGTTCAACGTCATGTTCCTGCGTGCGCAACGCACGGCGAATCGTGTCGATGGCTTCCGGTTGTTTGAGGCGCAGGCCGTTCTGCCCTGGCTCGATGATCTGCAGCCGCCCGTTGCGAAAGGCGACGCGCGGCTCCACGCTTGGTGAGTCGACGAACTGCGCCAGCCTGGCAACAGCGCGCTCCAGGCGCGCCTGGTCGATATCGACGAACATGCGACCGTCAATGGTGCGAATGGTCAGCATTTCTGCGATCCGTTCCTGCTCCCACGTCCAGCGCCGTTCTCCCTGCCGCAGTTCGAGCGGTCGGCTCAGCAGCAGTTCGGCGTCAGCAACCGCAGCGGCGATATCTTCATCTGCCAGCGTTGGTTCAAGGAAGCGAGTACGGATCGGCACGGTGCGCGGTTCGAGCGACTGAAGGGCGTGCAGGATATCGAGCGCTGTTGCATCTACCAGCAGTTGCCGTCCAGTGCGCGCGGATGTGGGCAGCACTTTGCCTGCGGCGATGCTGAGCGCTGCATCGCGCGGCGGTTGCTCGACCTCGCCAGCGAGACCGATCAGGTAGCGCTGTATCCGGGAGATGTCCACCCGCAGGCGCGGCGCAATATCGACACCGTCATGCTGCTGCAATTTCCAGAGTTCCTCGAAGCGATGCAGCGGACTGCCGGTGCGTCCGACGCCAAGCGCAAGCGCCGCTGTCTGCTCTATCTCGAACTGAACGCCGAGATCGTCAAGCGAAGGTTTCCAGGTGCGTCCCTCGAATACAAGCGTCACTGGCGTTTTCAGAAACGCTTCATATTGCGACGCCAGCAATGCCTGAATCTCCTCGCGCGACATGCCGCCGACAGGGGCGCCGCGAATGCTGACGCCAGGCATCGCACGGTCAGCGGCTATCACGCTGGTAATGAAAGGTTGCGCGAAGTAGAGCGCCACGCCAAGCGCTGCAAGCATCAGTACTCTGCCGATTACCGGCGCGCGACGGGGACGCACTGGCGGAACGCGGCGCGGCGGTTTCAGCGACGGCGGGTCGGGCGGCAATTCGGGCGGAGGCTCATCAATCAGAAGACGCCTTTTACCTTTGCGACGCCGGATGGGTCCATACTCCTGGTAGTACTTCTCCGCCATGGTACTCAGGCGACGCAGCAAATGCCGATTCCCCGTTCACAACAAGATCAAGCGCGGCAACGTGTAAAGCGTATCACGTCTGCATGCGACTGTCAAGACTTGACGAATGCCAGCCCGCGTTCGCGCATGCTGACGAAACGTCCGTTGCCAATCACCAGATGATCAAGAACGTCGATATCAAGCAACCGTCCGGCCTCGATGATCTGTCGTGTGACCACAATATCCTCCGGCGAGGGGGTTGGGTCGCCGCTGGGATGGTTATGCACAATGATGATCGATGCCGAATTGAGACGAACGGCTTCTTTGAACACTTCGCCGATGCGAACCATTGATGCGTTCAGGCTGCCGACGTACACCGTCTGAATTTTTTGAACGCGATGTTTGGTGTCCAGGCAGATGGCACGCAACTGTTCCTGATCGAGATGGCCCATTTCAACCTGCATGAGCTGCGCAGCGTCGGTAGGAGAGCGAATCTGAAACCGCTCTTCGCCGCTCGCCAGCAGCAGGCGCCGCCCGATTTCCAGCGCTGCCTTGAGTTGTGCGGTCTTTGCCTCGCCCATACCGCGACGCTGCGCCAGTTCCTCGAATCCGGCGCGCTGCAATCCGGTCCACCCGCCAAATTCGATCAGCAATTGCTGGGCGAGCTGGATGGCGTTCATTCCTTCGACCCCTACGCGCAACAGGATGGCCAGCAGTTCGGCGTCGGCAAGCGCGGCAGCGCCGCTGGTGCGCAATCGTTCGCGCGGCTTGTCGCTAGCGGGAAGTTCCCGAATACGAACGTGATAGTCGGTCATTGTGCGCTCCTGCCTGTAGTTCGGCGGGTATTGGTTTCTGACAACATATTCTGCTATTCCGTACCGGAGAGGGAGAACGTGATCCCCTCGGCACATGCGCCCGTCCCTTGTGCGCTGGCAGGAGGATCGCCCTGGCGCATCCCCTCCCGCCGGCTTAACGATCCTACCGCTTGATTACCCTGTTCGATGCGCCACAGATTCGGCGAGACAGTGCAACTTTTGTCCTGAGAGGAGCCAGCGGCGTTTGTCTGGTTCCGTCTCCTCTGGTATGATCCTGGGGTGTAGGAACACTTTGTGCATGATGCTCACTCCGCCAGATGCTGCCGTTGCAGTAGTCCATACTGCGCCAGCCGCCGTCACCGTCGATTACCAGCGGTTACTGACGCTGATTGGCGTGAATGCTCTACCACGCCGTGCTATTCTGGTTCCACGGTACGCGCGGCGTATGCCGTTCCCTGGCGCTGGCGCACCACCCTGGCAGGTGGAAACGATTGCGCGCCTTCTGCTCGCGTCGGGGGTCGCTGCGATCAGCGCGGTTTTGCCTGATCGTCGCAACGATAAATACGGCTACACGTTGATTGCTGCTGCACTCGGCATCGACGCGCTACGCCGCGCGCCGAGGCTCGACCACGAGACGCTGGTCGTTGTGTTGATTCCAGGTCGGGTCGATGCACGCAACGGACTGTTCGGCGCCACGCACGGTCTGGCGGCGCTTTTCCATCCTGCCGCAGCAGTACGCAATACGACCCGCAGCATTCCAGCGCTGGCGCAGATGCGACGCCTGGGAGCGCTGCTTCTGGCGGTGGCGGACGCCACGACAATCAGCGATGGACGTGACGCTGAGGCGGAGTACGCCGAAGTGCGCAACGTTCTCCTGGCATCACGCGACCCAGTGGCGCTCGATGCCGCCATTGCTGCACGGTTTGGGCTTAATCCGCTGCAGGACATTGTGTGGCTGCGTGAGGCGCATCAGCGGGGTTTGGGAATGGCGGATCTGAGCGCCATCCCGATCTGTGGCGATGTTGAAGCGCTCCGCGACCGGTGGGGGCTGACGCTGCCGTTGTCCCGCCGGTCAACCTGTCGACTCATGCGCTGGACGACGGCAGATGCGAGAACTCTGGCGAGCTGGCTGCGCGATACCGGCTGGGGGCGTTTGTTCCGCGACTACCAGACGCGCTACGCTGTTCGCGCCTGGAGAGCTTCCTAAAGCCAGTGCAAAGGCGCGAAGACGGATTGTGCCAGCGCCGAGAGCGGGTCGGCGCGCAGCGCGCTGCCGCTTAGCCACGAATGCCGGAAAGAAGTCAGCCCAGCACCGCTTTGAGCGTCACAGGAAACACCTCTCCCACAGATGATACGATAGATGGCGGTTCGTTCCGCCACACCGAAAGGCATACTCATGTCGCCAGTGGATCTCGCGCCGCACAACCCGTATGGACTGCTGCTGCGCACGCCGGTGATGACCGCCGCTGGCTGTTTGGGGTTTGGGGTTGAGTATGAGCGGATCGTACTGCTCGACCGCCTGGGTGCGATTGTCACCGGGAGCATTTCGCTGCACGGCAGGCGCGCGCTACCGCCGCCGCGACTAATTGAGACGCCTGCTGGGGTGCTGAGCGTGGGCGCATGGCGCGATCCAGGGCTGGAACGTGTGTTGCGCGAGTATGCCCCTGCCTGGGCAGCCTGGAAAACGCCGGTCATTCTGAGTGTGGCAGCGGATCATAGCGAGGTGGCGGCTGCGCTTGAGGGCGTCGAAGGAATTGCTGGCATGGAACTCACCTTTGGCGACGATTGGAGTTCCGCTGCCAGAGTCGTCGCAGCGGTGCGCGCTGTGACACTGCTGCCGCTGTTGGTCAAACTGCCGTTCCACGAGCGCCTGATCGCCACTGCGCGCCAGGTCATCGACGCTGGCGCGGATGCCGTGACGATCGCCGCACCGCCGCGCGCCTGCGCGCCCGATCCATGCACTGGCGAATTATTGCACGGACGGCTCTCTGGTCCCGCGATTCGCCCGCTGGCGCTGGAAGCTGTGGCTGAGGTGAGCGCGATGCTGCCAGCGCCAGTTGTGGCGTGTGGCGGGATCGTAACCGTTGCTGACGCACGCTCCTTTCTGAAAGCGGGTGCAATTGCGGTGCAAGTCGGATCGGCGTTGCTTGCCGATCCATGGGCAGCGGTGCGGATTGCAGAGGCGCTTGAGAGCACTTCCTGACCGGACCTCACCGGCAAGTATGGGAGAGCACAGACCCAGACCGATCAGGATGGACTCACGCAGGCTCATCGCCTTCCGTTACAAACAGATCCGTGAGAATCCGTCGCATCCGTGTGAATCCGTGTCTGCATCATCAGGCGCGCACGTGCCCGTCGCCTTCCACCACCCATTTGTAGGATGTCAGCTCACGCAGCGCCATTGGCCCACGTGCGTGGAGTTTCTGCGTACTGATTGCAATCTCTGCGCCCAACCCCAACTGCCCGCCGTCGTTGAAGCGCGTCGAGGCATTGACGAACACCGCCGACGAGTCGACCGCCTGCACGAACGCTTCGGCCGTCGCCGGATCGCGGGTAATGATGGCGTCGGAATGGTCGCCGAAGCGCGCAATGTGATCCAGCGCCTCCTCTAGCCCTGCCACAACGCGGACGGAGAGGATCAGCGCCATGAACTCCACCCCGAAATCGCTTGGCTGTGCCGGAACGATCCGCGGCGTATCGAAACCCGCCGAGCGCAGGATGGTCATCGCTTCTTCATCGACGCGCAGTTCCACGTCGCTGGCGAGCAGATCACGGGCAACTGCGGGCAGCACCTCAGCCGCGACTGCGCGATGCACGAGCAGCGTATCGAGCGCATTACAGACGCTGGGTCGCTGCACTTTTGCGTTATGGACAATTGGAACGACCATGTCCAGGTCAGCCGCCTGATCGACGTAGATATGGCACACGCCAATCCCGCCGGTGATCACCGGAATGGTCGCCTTCTCGCGGCAGAAGCGGTGCAACCCTGCGCCGCCGCGCGGAATAATGACATCGACATATCGATCAAGGCGTAGCAACTGCTCGACCAGTGCGCGGTCCGGGTTATCGATCACCTGAATGGCATCGGAGGGAAGCCCGGTCTGGGCAAGAGCGTTCTGGATCAGGCGTGTCAGCGCTGCGCAGGAGCGAGTGATCTCCTTGCCGCCGCGCAGAATCGCTGCATTGCCGGATTTCAGGCAGAGCGCTGCGACATCGACCGTCACATTAGGGCGCGCCTCGTAAATGACACCGATAACGCCGAGCGGCACGCGACGTTTGTGCACCCGTAACCCGTTCTCGAGCACCGTTGCATCGAAACGCTCGCCGACAGGATCGGGCAAGCGCGCGACGGCGCGGACATCGGCGGCAATTGCAGCGAGGCGCTGCGGCGTCAGCGTCATCCGGTCAATCAAGGCGGGTGACAGCCCGGCATCGCGCCCGGAGGCGACATCAGCGGCATTGGCGGCCAACACCTCAGCCGCGTTGGTCTCGTCGAGCAACGCTGCCGCAATCGCCTCGAGCGCCGCGTTCTTGCGCTCCGTCGGCATTAATGCCAGGCGCCGCCCGGCAGCGCGGGCGCGAGCACCGATCTCTTCGAGGTTCGTCATGGGTTACTCCTAACAGGAAACAACGCCATCACAACAACACCATGTCATCCCGGTGCACAACTTCCGGACCATAATCGAAGCCGAGCGTTTCGGCGATCTGCGTGGATTGCAGCCCACGAATGCGGCGAAGATCGACTGCTGCATACTGCGTGATACCGCGCGCAATCTCTCGGCCTTCAGGTGCATAAATTCGCACGGTCTGCCCGCGAGCAAAATCCCCCTCGACCGCGACTATGCCAGCTGGCAAGAGACTCTTGCCCCCCTCGACCAGGGCACGCACCGCGCCCTCATCAACAACGACGCGGCTGTGGCGAACGGTTTCCGCCAGAATCCAGCGCTTTCGGCTCTCGACCTTCGTTGCCTGCGCCGGAAAGCGCGTGCCGATTGCCTCTCCCGCCACGACGCGCACAATGACATCGCGTTCAGCGCCACTGGCAATCACCACCTCGGCGCCGCTACGCGTCGCCAGGTCCGCCGCCTGTATTTTCGTCAGCATGCCGCCAGTGCCGCGGATGTTGCTTCCGCCAGCAATCGCGTAGATGTGCTCGGTGATTTCAGGCACAACGGCTATGCGAGTCGCCGATGGATCGCGGCGCGGGTCAGCGGTGTAAAGACCATCAATATCGGTCAGAATCAGCAGCAGATCGGCATCAACCAGATTGGTGACCAGCGCCGACAAATTATCGTTGTCGCCAACCCGGATCTCGCTGACCGCAACCGCATCATTTTCATTAACGATCGGCAGCACATTGTGCATCAGACAGGCGAGCAGAGTGTTGCGCGCATTGAGATACCGGTGCCGATCCGCCAGGTCGCCGCGAGTCAGAAGGGTCTGCGCCACGGTAATGCCGTAGAGATCGAAAATCTGCTCATACAGATGCATCAGTCGGCTCTGTCCGACTGCCGCGAGCATCTGTTTAAGCGGAATATCGCGCCGCCGCACTGGAAAGTTCAGGCGCTCACGTCCGACGGCGATGGCGCCGGAACTTACCAGCACCACCTCAATCCCTTGCTGGCGCACGGCAGCGATCTGCTGCGCCAGCGACACGATTGTCGGACGATGCACCTTATCGGCGCCGGCGGTGAGAACATTGGTTCCGACCTTGATAACGATACGGCTGGGACGGGTCATATGTTTAGGCGCGGGGCAGAGGGCGTCGGGCAAGAGCTGCGCATTACAAGGGTATGGAGAGGGGTGTTGCAATGCAACGCCTCTCCGCCTCACGGCGCCATCCGATACCCGACGCCCCATTCGGTCAGCAGCAATTTTGGTTCACGCGGATCCCGTTCTATCTTGCGACGTAGGTGCCAAATATACACCTTGAGATAATCGTTGTCTTTCGTGTACTCGTGCCCCCAAACGCCGCGCAGAAGGGTTTCATGGTCGAGCACGGCGCCAGCGTGTTCAGCAAGCAGGAGGAGCAGGTCGTACTCGGTTGGCGTCAGATCGACCGGCTCGCCGCGCACCAGCACCTCGCGCTTCTGCTTGTCGATCACAATCTCGCCGCCGCCAGCGACGATCGGGCGATTGGGAGAGGGAACCCGTCGCAGCAACGCCCGAATGCGCGCTGTCAGTTCGTCCATGTTGAACGGCTTGGTCAGATAATCGTCGGCGCCGCTTTCTAGACCGGTGACAATATCTTTGCTTTGAGTGCGCGCCGTCAGCATCAGCACCGGTATCTGCGAGAACTCGCGCAACCGCCGACAGACCTCCCATCCGTCCATTTCGGGCATCATCACATCAAGGATCATCAGATCGGGATGCTGATCCCGCACCATCTGCAACCCCTGAGCGCCGCTTTCTGCCTCAATCACGCTGAAACCCTCGTGCTCAAGGTGGATGCGCAACAGATCGCGCAGACCAGGCTCATCATCCACAATCAGGATCCGACGCTGCTCGTTCCCCTGCATAGTCATACCCTTGCCTCTCGCGCCATACCGGCGCCAGTACATGCGGATCGACTGAAAACCTGCACCGAGCCTTCGGCAGTATGCTACCGCAATTGGGCGAACAGCGCCGCCACGTCGTCAGTTGTGAGCGTCCCAATGCGGACATACCGGATTGTGCCCTCTGGATCGATAAAGTAACTGACCGGTATTGGAGAAATCTGGAATAACCGCGCGGCTTCTCCGTTGACGTCCAATACAATCGGATACGTAACCCCGTATTGTTGCACGAATTTGCGTACAGCGTCGTCGCTGGCTTCCTGCCGACGCAGATTGACGCCGACAATCACCAATCCTTCAGATTGCAACCGCTGGTATGCCGCTTGCAGTGCCGGGGTTTCTTCCTTGCACGGTTCGCACCAGGTGCCCCAGAAGTTGACCAGCACGACCTTCCCGCGCAGGTCCGCCAGGCGTAGGCTGCCGCCGTCTAGCATTGGCAAGGTCAGGTCCGGTGCAGGACGGTTCAATTCGCCAACGGCAGGCAAGGCGGTGGGGTTCTCACGAGCGACCGAGAACCAGACCAGACCGATGATGACAACCCCAAGGAGTGCGCCTGCCGCAGATGTTATGAGTTCGCGCTGGCTGATGCCTCTTCGTTGAGACGGTGCGCGTTTCGGAAGCGTTGTATGTTCGTTCATAGGCGTAAACGTTTACGTCCCTGCATTTTAACACATTTGGCGTTTGCTGTATAGCGGAATTCCGCGAGTCTGCTTTGTGCACAGGCTTCTCCGAAAGCGCAGGCGTCGCGCCGTTAGTAGCGAGTACTAATGACGAGTTGCCCGTCCATCGCCCCTCGCGCTGTTCACGGGTGCGCTTCACGAAGGGAGAGTTTTTGAGACGTGATGGATGTTTGTCGTGTCCTGACGCCCTTTCCACGCGTCCTCTTCCGCCTCGCAAGGGTTAGGTCTTTTGGACATACGTGTGTGTTGCACGTTGCAACGTCCTCGTTCCCCTCATCCCCCTGCTCCCTTCTCCCACCAGGGGAGAAGGGGGAGGTGGGGCGCTAGGGCAGGCTTTTTGGCGGGCGAAGCGGAGATTTTCCGCATCCTGACGCCTTTTGCCCCCTCATCCCCCTGCCCCCTTCTCCCACCAGGGGAGAAGGGGGAGTTGATTGTCACCCTTCCGAAGTGCCGGTCGCCATCCTTGCGCTGCTGGAAGAAACCACTCCACGCCCGCATGCCAAGGTCATCACTGAACTGAGGAAGTTTCGCACAAGCGGCGCTTGAACGAACTGTGCGCGGGTTGATCCAGGACAGGTGATTATGAGCGCTGGTGAGCTGTATCGGCACCTCGAACGCTGAATGATGTCATCGCGCTGGCGGGTGAACCAGGTCTGTCCACCTGTCACGATGCCGTATGCTTGCCGGCAATGCGCAACCGCTTACTATGCGACGCAGCTCTTCTGCAGGCGACAGAACGCGGTGGCGTCCGTCTTGCCAGCAGCCCGTCGCTATGGTTCACATCTCGATGCTTTATGGTTGTCGTCGCGCCAGATCGATCAGGCGCTGCGCTTCTTTAGCGACGGGCGAGTCAGCCGGTGCAATCGAGATAATCCGCTGCCAGACCTCGATAGCTTCGTCGGTGCGCGGGGGTTGGGTCGAGGCTAAGCATGAGCCGAGGTTGAGCAGTAAGCGAGTGTCTTCAGGTCGCGCTGCGGTTGCCGCCTCCAGGTCCTTCAAGCCTTCGATAACGAATGTCTGATCGCCCACGCCAGCGCCATAGAAACAGCGGGAAGCGCCAAGATCGCCGCGAGCGACGGCGTTTGTCGGATCAAGCTCCAGGACGCGCTCGTAGGCTTTTGCCGCCTCGAGCCAGCGCGGCAGGCGTTGCTGGTACAGGACGCTGTCGGGCGCCTGTTCCCGCACGATCTGCACGCTGTCATACAAGAGGTTGGCATAGTCTACCCATGCCTGCGCGTCATTCTTATTCTGCTCGGCGATCTGACGAGCGCGGGCGATCATGGTCTCCAGCGCATCCATCGGCGAGGTCGTAGGAGTGGGGACAGCCCTCGGCACACTTCCGCCACCGGTCAGGATCAACCCGCCGATGATCGACACGAGTGCGACCGCAAGCGCAGCGATGACCGCCGCTGCCGGACCGGCGAGCTGCGCGGAGGCTGCTGGCTGGCTCAGCATCGGGCGAGGGTTGAAATGACGGGGGCGCTCCATATGCTGCGCCGGAGGCAGCGGACGGTAATCGGGAACTTCGCGGACGGTCGCCCGGCGCTGCGCGTCGTACTGCGCGCGGCGCTGCGCATCGGAGAGCGTAGCGTATGCTTCTTCAATGATTGTCAGGCGCTGCTGCGCCAGCTCGACCAGTTCCGCAGCAGCGCCGTTCAACTTGTTTGGGTCGTACTGTTCACGCAGGCGCCGATAGGCTGTGTGAATTGCCTCATCATCGGCATCAGGCGCAACCTGCAGTATCTCGTAATAATCCTGTGTCGCCATATCAGCGCGAACTTACAAAGCGCGCCAGTTCGCCAAACCCGCGCGGCAGGCGCACCCGCCGCCCCTCAAGTGCGCCGCGTCCCTCGAGCGTGCGCCGCACTGCCGCAATCAGTCCGCCAGTGACACCAATGGTCACTCCTAGCCACACCAGCATAACCCCCGGTTTCAGGCTCAGCGTGATGACGGCTTTCGCCGGATCAACCGGCAGGTTCAGCCCTTCGACGCGGATCAGCACCCGCCGCTCTAGCGGATCGAACGCCGCCAGCGTCGCCTTGTGACCGCCGGGCAATTCGGCAGGTAGATCAACGATGCCGCCAATAGGATCCGATGGACTGGTCACCAACCGCACTTTGGGCGTCAGTTCTACCGTCTGCCCTTCATAGGCGACGCGCAGCTTCGCCCCCACATCGGCGCTGCCAGTGGCGTGCGCATCCGGCACATCGAACGCCAGGAAGGTAAACTCATATGGCCCGACCTTTCCCGACTGACCGATGCCCAGATCGACCATATTGCGGTCATACGGCGGCTGATACTCTGACGGCGAGATATAGACATCGCGGAACAGTTCACTGCGAATGGCGGGGGTCGCCATCGTGGCGCCCATCGTCTGGTTAAAGTAGAGTTGCGGCGTGGCGCGGAACGTTTCGTTGCCGTGGGTTACCGTCAGATCGAGAATGCCGCGACCGTCCGGCGTCTGTCGCCAACCGTTGAAGGTCACCGTGTACCCGAAGGCGCTGACGCTCTCTCCTTCCGGCACGAGCAGGCGCACTTCTTCCGTTGCGTACAGGGTCGAGGCGACTGCCCCGACCAGTAAGACCATCAGACCGACGTGCGCCAGGTAGCCGCCGATGCGCAGCCAACCGCTGCGCAGCGTGCGGATAATCATCAGGATATTCGTGCCAAAGGCAAAGGCGCACAGCGTCACATACGCAAGCGGCAGCGGATCACGCGCGCCCAGCAGCAGCCCCACGCAGGCGACAATAACCGCAAAGAGCGCCGGAAAGCGCAGCGCGCGGAGAAGCGACCGCTTATTCGTGTCACGCCAGCCGAGCAGCGGGCCGATAATAAGGAGGATCACCAGGATCAATCCCAGTGGCGGCACCGTAGTGCTATAGAAGTCGCCAACCAGACCGAAGCGCCCATCGGCGAATGGCTCTGCGTTGGGGTTGAAGGTCGTTCCATCATCGATCTTGAACGAACCGGCGAAGAGCGACTGCAACCGATGCCCGACGCCGGGGATGGCGGAAATGAGCGGCATCGAGGTGCCCAGTCCGACGACCGCCGCAATCACCAGCAGCGCGATGATCCCTAGCACAAAGAAACTATCGCGCGAAAGGAGTTTATCGGAGAGCGGCTTGCTCGGAATGTCGCGCCAGCGCCATGCCAGAACGCCAAAGCCGCCAATAGCGAGGATCGCCAGCGATGCAAAGAGCACCGTTTTCAGTCCTTCCTCGACGAACGAGTGCACTGAAAACGACGACAGCACGCCGCTGCGGGTCAGGAACGTCGAGTAGAAGACGAGGACATACGTTGCAATCGCCAAAGCGAACGTTGTGCGCCGCAGCCCGTGACCGGTGCGCTGCACGAGCATTGCGTGCAGCAATGCGGTGGACGTCAGCCAGGGAACCAGCGACGAATTCTCAACCGGGTCCCATCCCCAGTAGCCGCCCCAGCCCAGCGTCTCATATGCCCAATAGCCGCCAAGCAGCAACGCCAGGCCAAGGAACACCCAGGCAGCCAGCGTCCAGGGCAGCGCATCGTGCACCCATCCATCGTAGTCGCGGCGCCACAATCCGCCGATGGCAAATGCGAATGGCACAGCCATCAGTGCAAAGCCGACGAACAGCACCGGCGGATGGATGAGCATCCACATATTCTGGAGCGTCGGATTGAGCCCCTTGCCGTCGGGCGGCGTCACTGCCACGCCATTCTGAACTAAGGGCATGAACGGATTGCGGATCAGAATATAGAAGAGCAGCGCCGCCTGAATTGCCATGAATACTGTCAGGACATACGGCTCCGAGTGGCGCGTGCGACGCACCAGAAATTGCGCTGCAATCACACCCCACAGCGCCCAGATGACGAATGACCCCGGTTGCCCGGCCCAGACCGCCGCCACACGGAAGGCCGGCTCCAGATCGCGTGAGGTGTAATTGTAGACATAGTCAAAATCATACCGCTGCGCGATGAACAAATAGTTCAGCAGCGCAACGACCGCTAGCACTGCAACCAGCGTCATCCGCACGCCGATCCGCCCGAAGGTCAGCGCCGCCAGATTGCCGCGCGGCGCCAACGCATACCCGACAGTCGCCAGCAGGGCGGACGCCAGACCGGCGATGATCAGTGTCGTCCCAAGCAGATACATATCACCCTCAAAATCTAGCGGTCGGCGCCCATCTGAGAGAACCTGACGCCGCCGTTATTGCGAGGAATGTAAGCGACGAGGCCATCTGCCGAGCGTGAAACGTGTCGCTACGCTCACAGTGGCGCCGGACTTTTCCGGGACAGGACGTTATTGTGCAGCCGATTGCATTTCCTGATACTTCGACGGGCACTTGACGAGCAGGTCATCGGCGAGGAAGACGCCACGCGCGGCGTCGTAATGACCAATCGCCACAATGCTCACTGCCTGTTCGAAGTTCGACGGCTTCGGTTTGGCGTAGACGACCGGGATCATTTTACCCGTGCTGTCCTGCAGCATGAAGACGAAGTTGCCGTCGGCATCGTACCGGCCCATATCGCCAAGATACCCGGCGAGCTGCACGCTGCGCCCGCTCTTTGTCGCTTCCTCAATACTGACCGTGTACGGTCGGTACGACGCCGTCAGGCCGTAGTATCCCAGACCCATCGCCAGCGCAATCACCGCCGCACCGAGCAGGTGGAGCGGCTTGATCGCCATCGTGCGACGAACCGGAGAAGAAAGCGTTGCCATGATCGTCTCCTGTGACGTTAGAACTCACTCGCCCTTCGGCTCGGTCACCGACACTGCTTCGCGCGTATGACCATTTCGGGCTTCAAGGGTCGCGTGCGGCGCCGTTGGCGGTTCGGCAGGCGCTTCCTTGTCGAGGCGGCGGCGCAATTCGCGGGTAGCGCTATCGATCCGCCACAGAAAGATAAAAATGCCGATCCAGACCGTCAAAGCCACTGCCAGCGCCGTATAGATGGCAATAGCTGGCTCAAGCAGGAAGTCCATACGCCACCTCCCGTTGCGCCAGGCGCTCCTGCAACAGCAGTACGTCGGCGCGGAGTCGATAGAGCCAGATAAACAACCCCAGGAAACCGATGTTCGCTGCCATGAAGGTCCAGAAGGTGCGGCTGTTGCTCAGCAGCCCGGTTCCGGGCGCTTCCATATTGAGCAGGACGCGCCCATTCGCCAGATCGACGCCTTCAACCGCCAGGAGGAATTGCTGACCGGGAAACTCAGGACGATCAGCCGGTTTGCCGCTGGCCAGCTCGAACGACGGCTCCAGCAGCGCAACCTCGCGCAATCCGGGCATGCGCACTTCCACCTGCGCCACCACAAGATCGCCGCGCTGCTCGACTCCCTGCAACGCCAGCACTACGTCACCGAGTTGACCGACGCGCGTTCCATTCAATTCAAGCCAGATGCCATCGCAGTGGCTCCCCTGGATGAATGCGCAGTTTGGATGCAGCGTGCTTTCTGCCATGCGCGGCGCGACAAACAGGAGGAAGGGCATGGTCACTGCTGCAAACAGATTGTACACTGCCGAGAGACGTCGGCGGCGCTCGGCGTCATCAAGCGCAGAGCGCAGCGCAAAGTAGGCGGCATAGATCAGCAGCAGGATGAGAATCGTTGTTTCGCGCGGATCCCAGTTCCACGGCGTCCCCCACACAATGTTGGCGAACCACATGCCTGAGACAGTCGCCAACGTGCAGAAGAGGAACCCGACTTCGGCGGACGCCACGGCGCCAGCGTCATCTGCCACGCGGCGTTTCCAGAGATACCGGATGCTATACACTGCGGAAACAGCGAACGCAACAGTCGTGATCCAGGCGGTGGGGACGTGCAGGATAATGATGCGTCCGGCATCGCCGAGACCAACGTACTGTGGCACGACCAGGAACATCGCAACGATGATTCCGGCCATCCAGACGCCAAGGAGGAGCTTGGCAGCCTGCTCGAGGCGAAGCCTGTCACTCATGGAGCGGCTCTTTCTAGGCATCGCGCGGATGCTGATTGCTGACAATGATACAACATGTGTTGAGGTAAATCAAATGTTTTTACGGTTCCCATACGCTGTTGAATAAGAAAAGCGAAGCGGTAAAGAGAGCAATGGTATACCCCGCCAGCACCTGCAGGGCGCCGACGCCGCTCTCCCAGCCGCGCCCCGCCAGGGCGTTGGCGCTGCCCTGAATGGCGACAACCAGCAGCGGCGCCAGCACCGGGAACGACAGCACTGCAAACAGCGCCCCTTTCACACTTGCACGCGCTATGATTGCCGCGATCAGGGTCGTCGCCGCTACAAGCCCTAGGCTGCCCGCCAGCAGCAGCGCCGCCAGCAATCCTGGATTGCCAACCTGCACCCGCAGCATAATGACGAACAGTCCAGTTGTCACCGCGACGAGCAGCAGCAGCAATGCCAGGTTGAACAGCAATTTGCCGAGAAAGACAGCGGTTGGACGGGCGGAGAGACGCAGCGCAGCGGCGGTGCGCGCTTCCTCCTCGTGTACGAAAGCGCGCGCCAGGCCGGTGAACGCTGCAAACAGAATGGCGACCCACAACAGCGCTGCCTGGATAAGCGGCAGGTCGGCATTGCGCGAGACGGTCAGCGGTCCCATCCCTAGGCTCATCGCCACGACGGTGCTAACGGCAAACAGCAGGACGGCGTTGAGTGCATAGCGCGTCCGCAGTTCGCTGCGCACATCTTTGCGGAACACCGCCCACGCTGCCGCCAGCAGCGGCGCTGCCGACGGCGCTGCTGTTGCAGCAACCTCAACTGTGCTCCGGGATGAAAGGTGCGGGTCCATCACACCGTCTCGCTTCAGCGCTCCAGACCTCGTGCAGTGTCGCTCGAAAAGGCGATGCAAAGATGCGACGCCTCGTGATCGCAATGATACACCCTTAGCGCCGGCGCGCCTTTGCGTCAGCGTCCCTGAAATCCTTAGCAGCGTCTCAGGGATGTTGCAGGCTAGGGGACGTTACAGTCCCAGCCGCAGGATATAATCGCCAAACCGCTCTTCGCGCGGGTCGTTCGTAGCAATGATGGTGATGCCGCGTTCGCGTTGCCGGGCAACCACCTGTTCAACCAGCGCCACGCCGCGCGCATCGAAGGTCACCGTTGGCTCGTCGAGCGTCAAGATGCGTGGACGGTGCAGCAGCGCGTAGGCGTAGCGCAACCGCTGCGTCATACCCGATGAATACGTTGCCAGGAGATCGTCGCCGCGCCCGCCCAACCCAACCTCATCGAGCAGCGCCTCCAGATCGGCGCGGGTGCAGCGTACGCCGCGCACGGCAGCGAAAAATGCCAGATTTTCCAGGGCGGTCAATTCACGGTAGAGGTGCAGATCAGGCGCGACCCAACCGAGGAGATGCAACGCTTCCGTCGGGTGCAAGACCGTTCCATTCACCCTGATTGTTACCGTACCTCGCGCCGGACGTTGCAACCCGCAGATGACGCGCAGCAGGGAACTTTTGCCGCTGCCATTGGCGCCTGCCACTACCAGCGTCTCGCCAGTGCGCAGCTCGAACGATACGCCCGCCAGCACTCGCCGTGCGCCGTACTCGATCGCAACGTCGTAGACTGTCAAATGTAGATCGTCGCTCATGCACGTTATCTACGCCAGAGGATGGCAGTGGATGATATGGTACCGCAGAGGGCGCGTTCCGGCAAATCTGAATTCAACGCCAACTGTTGACTTTTTTTTGACTGTATGCTATAGTTTTGATACATCCTCCATGCATCGACCCAACTCCGTGCTCGCATTCGGTACGCCAGATTGACACGAATAAAGATTTGGGAGAGTACGTGAACGCAGGTAGGGGTGTTTTTTCCTCTGCAAGGCGAGGAGGGCTTTGCGCCTAAATGGAGATCGCAGAGCCCTAGCGTTTAGTCCGTTCTTTTGCTCCTTAGCTTTCAGAACGACGTCTTGATTGGTATCAGACCAGATACGGTCTGAAGGTATAGTTTGTTTTTTTTTGCGAATTTCGCTCTCTTTTCAAAGTGAGCAAGTCGACCATTGGAAATGTTGATATTCTCTTTCGGTTGTCCGCGTCGCTACGAGGTCTGAAAAGGAGGAGAGCCAATGCAGACAATGAAGGCCGCTGTCGTCCATGACTTCCGGCAACCGTTGCGGATCGAAGAATTGCCTAAGCCAGAACCAGGATTCGGCGAGATCGTGGTCAAAATTGAGGCGTCAGGTCTGTGCCACACCGACATTCACGCAGCTCACGGCGATTGGCCAGTGAAGCCGAAACTGCCCTTCATTCCCGGACACGAGGGCGTAGGCATTGTTGAAAGCGTGGGACCCGGCGTTACCAACGTGAAGGAAGGCGACCGCGTGGCGATCCCCTGGCTGGGATACGCATGCGGCGATTGCAAGTACTGTGCTTCTGGCTGGGAGACGCTCTGCGAACGTCAACTCAACACCGGCTATTTTCTCGATGGCGCGTATGCTCAGTACGCCAAAGCCTTTGCAAAATATGTCGGCATTGTGCCGCAGGGCGTTTCGCCCCTCGACGCTGCGCCGCTTACCTGCGCAGGCGTCACGACCTACAAGGCGGTGAAGGTCTCTGGGGCGCGCCCTTCTGAACTGGTCGCCGTTTTTGGCATCGGCGGATTGGGGCACCTGGCGTTGCAGTACGCGAAAATTGCCGGAGCGACCGTAGCGGCGGTTGACCTGCTCGACGAGCGATTGCAGACGGCGCGAGAGCTCGGCGCCGACATTACGATCAACGCTAGCACGCAGGATCCGGTCGAAGAACTGAAGAAATGGGGCGGCGCAGACGCTGCGATCTGTGTTGCGGTCTCACCCAAGGCATTTGAGCAGGCGTATCGATCCCTGCGCCGAGGCGGACGACTGGTGTTCGTTGGACTGCCTGCTGACAACTACATTCAGTTGCCAATTTTTGAGACGGTGCTCAATGGCATCCATGTCATCGGCTCGATTGTCGGCACCCGTGCCGATCTGGCGGAGACGTTCGCGCTGCACGCGGCTGGAAAGACCCGCGTGCTCTTTGAGACGCGCAAGCTTGATCAGGTAAACGAGGCGTTTGAAGATGTCGAGCACGGTCGCAACAAGGCGCCGCGGATCGTGTTTTCCGAATTCTGACCCTTCTCCGCTCTGACGCTCTTTTGCCTCTCATCCCCCCTGCCCCCTGCTCCTGCGAGGGGAGCAGGGGGCGGCTCTCAAATGTAGGCTTTTTCAGGTGCGAAGCAGGTTTGCCGCATCTTAACGCCTTTTTGCCCTCATCCCCCTGCCCCCTTCCCCCGCACCCCCTTGCACCCCCGCATGCGGGGGGTGGGGGGAGAAGAGGGTTTGGTGCGTCCTGATGCCTCAAGCGGGCGACTCAACACGAGGGCATGACGGAAAAACCTACCCTTGTGAGGCAGGGGGAGATAGGACGTTCTGCAGCCCTTTCCCCCTCATCCCCCCTACCCTCTTCTCCCATAAGGGGAGAAGGGGGAGGTTTGTAGAGAGCGTGTCGGGATGCAGTGAATGTTTGCCGCGTCCTGCGGCCAGGTTTTCCCTCATCCCTCTCCCCACTTCTCCTACCAGGGGAGTTGAGGCGCTCCGATGCCTGAAATTAGCGATGCAACCAAAGGACTTGCGTGAAGTTTATAAGGAAGGGGGAAGTTCGAGTGTCCCAACGCTCAGAGCAAGCAGCGCAAGATGCAGGCTTGCCAAAAAAGTCTGCACGCATGAAGGTCCTCGATCCCGGACATGGTGCTATAATGACCGTCCAAGCAGGAGGAGCCTTGTGCCATCGACATTTCACGGAATGGAATGGATCCGCGCTCAGAGAATGGGCGGGGCGCTGAGTGGTACGCCGCTGCGCGCCCTACACTACGTTCATGCTCCAAGCGTCGCCCGTATACTGATGCTGGGTGCGCTTTTTACGGGCGCTCGCTGCGCGCTAGCTCCGCTGCCGGACGCTTGGTCGGATGCATTGATTGAAGACTCGCCACCGCCGCTCGCCATGAGCGCCAAAGGTATTGCTCAAATCGAAGAGCGCCTGCGAGCAACCGGCGTGCAACCTGCAACGACCGTATGAAATCGAAGCCGACACACCGCGTTGTGGTTACCGGTATGGGGGCGGTTACGCCCCTCGGCATTGGCGTGACGGCATTCTGGAACGCCATGCTGGAGGGACGATCCGGCGTCTCATTCGCCACCCGCTACGACATCACGACGATTCCGTATGTCATCGCTGCCGAGGTGCGTGATTTCGACCCTTGCGACTTCATGGACGCAAAGGCTGCACGGCGCATGGCGCGCTTCGCGCAGTTCGCGGTCGCTGCGGCTGGCGAGGCGCTCCGCGATAGTGGACTGAACCTTGATGCCATTGACCGGACGCGGATTGCTGTCGATATTGGCACATCGCTCGGCGGCACGGCGGAGGTGGAGGCGCAGACGCTCGCATTTGAGGCCAAAGGGCGCCGACGGGTGGACGCCTTCTACATGCCGACCTTCATCTACAACATGGCAGCGTGCCAGGTAGCGATGCAGTATGGGTTGCACGGTCCCACGACAACGCCGGTGCTCGCATGCGCCACCGGAACCTACGCGATCGGCGAGGCAGCGCGCATGGTGCATTGCGGCGATGCGCTCATTGCAGTCTGCGGCGGAACTGATGCTGGCGTGACGGCGCTCAACGCTATGGCGTTCGGGGTCATTGGCGCGATTGCGCCGCCCGGCGACGATCCGGCGCGCGCGGTGCGTCCGTTCGACGCCAACCGCCAGGGAACCGCCGGCGGCGAAGGATGCGGCATCCTAGTCCTGGAACAGTTGGAGCATGCTCTGGCGCGCGGCGCGCGCATCTACGCCGAAGTCGCCGGATTCGGCGCCACCGAGGATGCTTACCATCTCACCGCGCCTGCGCCTGGCGGCGAGTTCGCCGCGCTCGCCATCGTCCGCGCCATCGAGGATGCCGGGCTGCGTCCGGAGGATGTCGATCACATCAGCGCCCACGGTACTGGCACCCCGCTCAACGACGCCGCCGAAACCGCTGCGATCAAGCGCGCACTTGGCGACCATGCGTATCGCGTGACAGTCAGCGGCATCAAGTCGATGATCGGGCACACAGCGGGCGCGGCTGGCGCGCTAGCCGCGATCGGATGCATCAAGAGCATCGAGACTGGCATGGTCCCGCCGACGATCAACTACGAAACGCCTGATCCGGCATGTGATCTCGACTACGTGCCCAACAAAGCGCGCCGCCAGGATGTGCGGGTGGCGCTTGCCAACGCATTCGGCTTTGGGGGACAAAACGCCGTTGTTCTGTTTCGCCGATATGAAGACAATTACTAAGCGCCGGTCACAGGTCGGGCTAACCTACTTTGAGCGTGTGCTGGAACGACGGCGCGCGGCTGATCCGGTGGCGCTCGCTGCCTTTGGTCGGCATGTCCACTTCGGTTTCTGGGAAGATCCAGCGCATGCCGACGGTTCAATCGCCGATTTCGCGCGCGCTGCCGATGCGCTGACCCTGCGGATCATCAAGGCAGGCAACGTGCGCTCTGGTCAGCGCGTGCTCGATGTCGGCTGCGGCATCGGCGGGACGCTGGCACTGCTCAATGAACACTTCGATCAGGTGGAATTGCTAGGGCTGAATATCGACCCGTTGCAGATCGAGCAGGCGCGCCACGTTGCCTGCGCCCGCCCCGGCAACCTGGTCGATTTTTCGATTGGCGATGCAATGCGCCTGCCTTATGCCGATGAGTCGTTCGATACCGTGCTGGCAGTCGAGTGCAGTTTTCACTTCCCCAACCGCGAAACGTTTCTCCGCGAAGCGCATCGAGTGTTACGCCCCGGCGGTCGCCTGGCGCTCTCTGATTTTGTGCCGACCTGGATCATGCGCATAGCGCTCTGGATGCTTGGCGGAACCATTGAGCGCATCATTGAGCCGAGTTTTGGTCCCTTCGATCTAAGTTACACGCTTGGCGTTTACCAGCGTACAGCGCGCCGCATCGGACTGCAACCGGTCGTGATCGATGACATCACATGCGGTCTGATGCCCACCTTTCCAGTCTGGCGCAAGCTGATCCGCCATCTGCTGCCAGACCATCACGGCATGGCAGAACTTTTTACCATTTTTGGCTGGCTGCACCGCCTGCGCCTCATACGCTACATGGTGCTCGCATTTGAGAAGACAGCGCAAGAGAAAGCGAATGGAGCGACATGATTATCAGCGTTAGCAGCCATGGCGAGGCGGAGATTGCCGCTAGCTGAATTCTTCGTGCGGGCGGGAGACTTGGCGCCTGATGCTGTTGGAGCAGCGATGCGGATGGTTGAGAACCAACCTGTCATTCGACCAGCTATGGCAGGCGCCCGAACCTGCTCGGAGAAGTCGAACTCGACGCTTCTATCGCGATGGATAGAACAACGCTGCGGGCAGGTGCGGCAGGGGCGCTGAAAGGATGCCGTTACGCCATCAGCGTGGCGCGGCAGGTGATGGAAGCCCCATTCACTACGCCACGACAACCGCAAAAGAGCGCGCTTATGTTTAGACTGGCGGCGATGGATCACTTCATTAAACTACCGTGTATCGTCATGCCTATCGACTGAGCAGCGTACTGGTCGGTATGCTATAATCCAGCGAATGACAGGAGTATTCGCTGGGTCATGCGATGCTGTCTGGTTGCCATTCTCCTTCTCCTGATCGCTGCGTTGCTTGCAGGGTGCGAGTCAAACGACGCGCCCAAGATCTCCTCTGTCCCGACGATTGTCGCAAGCGACTCCAACGTCGGACCACTTCTTCTCTGGCACGGATGGTCGGGCGGTGATCGGCAGGCGCTTGGACGCCTGGTTGAGCAGTATAATCGTCAGCAGAGCGATGGGCGCATTGTGCTGCAATCAGTGCCGCTCGCCAGCTTTGCCGCTGAACTGCGCGCTGCTGTCGCGGCTGGCAGCGGTCCCCACGTGATTCTCATTCCAAACACTTGGATCGGCGGGCTGGCGGACGCAGGGGTGCTCCTCCCGCTCGATGATCTGATACCGGCGCAGGAGACCGATATGCTTCTGCCGGTAACGCTGGCAGGAGCGCAGGCGCGCGACGCAGACGGCGCGCTGCGGCTGTATGGCGCACCAGTGCGCTTTGATACGCTGGCGCTTTACTACAACGCAGCCAATCTGACCGTTCCTCCTACCGATACTGCCACCATGCTCGTCGTCGGGCGCGGCTTGAGCGACCCGGAAGCCCAACCGCCAATCTGGGGACTGGCGCTCAATCTGTCGCACGACAACATGATTGGGTACCTGTATGCCTTCGATGGGCGCATTTTCAGCGATGAAGGGCACGTTGCACTCGGCACGACCGGTCGCGCCGGAGCAGAGCGATGGCTGTCCTGGTTGATCGCCCTCCAGAACGATCCTCGGATTCTGGCGCGGAGCGAGAGCAGCATCCTGGTTGATCGCGAGGTAAAAGATGGACGCGCCATTATGACCTTTGGTTGGGCGCATCAAATCGGCGTCTATCGTGATTTGTGGGGCGAACAGGTCGGCGTCGCGCCGCTGCCTCGCCTGAGTGAAACCGGATTGGCGCCTCGCCCGTATGTGCGTGCTGATGTTCTGGCAATCAACCATCTTGCCGGTACCAGCGAGCGTGTGGCGGCAGCGCGGTTTATCCGTTTCATGATCAGCGAAGAAGCACAGTCCGTTCTGCTGCAGAGCAACATGCAACCAGCATCGCGCGCCCTGGCGCTAACCGGCGACTCGTTGCAGGAAAGCGTTGCGCGGATTTTCCGCGCCCAGGCTGAACAGGGGATTCCTATGTCTAATTCGAGCGCGCGCGCCTTTGTGGAGCAGGAAATCAAGCGAATGCAACGCCAGGCGCTGCTCGGTCTCACCACGCCAGCCGACGCCGTGACTGAGGCGGATCGTCGTTTGCGCGAACGATTCGAACCATCATCGCCGACCCCGTGATATGCCTGTTTGCGCTGCGATAACCTATTGTCTACCCATGGCCTGCCGTCGGTTCATACGATTACCAGTTGCTCTCTGTCAAAAAGTGTAGTAGAATATCAGCGACTTGCACTATACGGGCGTCTGTCGTGAGTGTCACGATGCAGGGTTGCCCGCGCGCAAGGCATACATACTACGAGCTTTCGATCATTCCGATGTCCTGAGGAGGACCTGAATGGCTAGCAGAACCGAGGAGATGGTTCGGCATCTCAAGGCCTTGCAGATGAACACGCCTGACATTGAGGCGTCTGCTGTCGTGAGTGTAGACGGCCTGATCATGGCCTCGGCGCTGCCGGCTGATGTAGAAGAAGATCGCGTCTCCGCAATGAGTGCTGCTATGTTGTCGCTAGGAGAGCGGATCGCGAGCGAATTGAAGCGCGGGCAGCTCGATCAGGTGTTCATCCGAGGTGAAGAGGGATACGTCGTGCTAGTGTCGATTGGAGATGAGGCAGTGCTGACCGCGCTCGCCGCCAGTAAGGCAAAACTCGGCCTCGTCTTCCTCGAGATGAAGCGCACCGCAAATGAGCTGTTGAGTCTCGTGTAGGCGCACGTTTCTGCACAGGCATGTCCGGCGAGGTCGGATCAGTGATCCTTCCTCGCCGCTTTTTTCTGTAACGCTATGCGAAAGACTATAACCGACATTCAGCAGATGAAGGCGCGTGGCGAGCCGATTGCGATGCTCACAGCCTACGACTCGGTCACTGCTGCGCTGTTTGATTCTGCTGGCATCCCGATACTGCTAGTTGGCGACTCGCTCGGCGATAATGTGCTCGGCTTTGGCTCAACCATTCCAGTGACCCTTGATGACATGGTGCGCCATACCGCAGCCGTGGCACGTGGCGCGCAGTCGGCGCTGATCGTCGCCGATATGCCTTTCCTGACCTATGCAACGTTGGACATGGCGGTTACTGCGGCGCGCCGATTGATGCAGGAAGGGGGCGCGCAGGCAGTGAAACTCGAAGGCGGGCAGGCCATGACGCCCATCGTTCGGCGCCTGGTGGAATGCGGCGTTCCGGTCATGGGGCATCTGGGGTACACGCCGCAGTCGGCGCATGTCTTTGGGAAAGTGCGGGTACAGGGGCGATCCGCTGCCGCCGCACGCCGCCTGATTGAGGATGCCCTTGCACTCGAAGAGGCAGGGGCGTTTGCACTGGTGCTTGAATTGGTTCCAGCGCAACTGGCTGCTGCGATCACCGAGCGCTTGCGCATTCCGACCATCGGTATCGGCGCCGGTCCGTACTGCGACGGTCAGGTTCAGGTGTCCACTGATATGCTCGGGTTGCGCGACGATTTCAAGCCGCGCCACGCGCGCCGCTTCGCCGAACTGGCGCCGATCATCCGCGCTGCCGCCGCTGCATATATTGCTGCTGTCAGTGAACGGAGCTTCCCCTCCGATGAGCATAGCAGCCGGATGGACGAGGCGGCGTTGCGCGAGGCGCTGGAGGGGTTGTCATAAGTCGCCATGCGCGTGATTGTCACGATTAAGGAACTCCGCGCGGCGCGCGCCGCTCTGCATGGCACAGTAGGTCTTGTGCCGACAATGGGATACCTGCATGAGGGGCATCTCTCGCTCGTGCGTCGCGCCCGCGCCGAGAATGATCACGTCATCACGACGATTTTCGTTAATCCGACCCAGTTTGGTCCTACGGAGGACTTGGCGAGCTATCCGCGCGACCTGCCGCGTGATCTGGCGCTGCTCGAAGCCGAGAAGGTTGATCTTGTCTTTGCGCCCGACGTCGCCGAAATGTATCCGCCCGGGTTTAGCACATTCGTCGATGTCGGACCGATTGCTGCACCCCTGGAAGGCGCAGCGCGCCCCGGTCACTTCCGCGGCGTCGCCACAGTCGTGTGCAAACTGTTCAACATCAGCATGCCGCACCGCGCCTATTTCGGGCAGAAAGATGCGCAGCAGACCCTTGTGATCCGCCGAATGACCCTTGACCTGAACCTCCCTGTTGAGATTGTCGTCTGCCCAATCGTGCGTGAGCCAGACGGTCTAGCAATGAGCAGTCGCAACGTCTACCTGAGCCCCGAGGAGCGCCGTGCAGCGACAGTGCTGTTTCGCGCGCTGCAGGCAGTGCAGGAGCGCTTCCACGCCGGTGAACGCAACGGTGATGCGCTGCGTGCAGTTATGCGCGCTGTTATTGACGCCGAACCGCTGGCACACCTCGATTATGTCAGCGTTGCCGATGTGGACGATCTCCATGAACTCGAAGAAGTGACCGACCGCGCGCTGGCATCGCTCGCTGTGCGTATTGGAACGACGCGGTTGATCGATAATTGTTTTCTGGAGGCGTGAGGCAAGAGGCGAGAGGCGAGAGGGGAGGCAAGAGGCGAGAGGGGTGGAAGGTTGCGTATGTAAAGGCGGGTCGCTGAACGTTGGACGTTCTAAATCGCATAAATACGCGATTGCGCAAAGATTGCGCGTTGAAAGGTCGAAGGTGAGCAGGCGGAGAAGGCGGAAGATGGAAGATTGAACATCCGAGACCCTAACCCCTCACTTTAGGTTCGCGCACCAAGTTGCGGCCAATCACACAAAATGTTCAGGCGCTTGGTTCGCGCAGAGTAACGAGCAATAAGCATCGGCTAGATCGCGCATGTAGCATCAGTTCTCGGTTCCCGGCTCTTGGTCCTTGGTTCTCAGCCCTTGGTTCCTGGCGCTATGGAGGCTATGAATGACGATTAACCTGGCTGATCTGATCCGCAACATTCCCGATTTCCCCGTTCCGGGCATCCAGTTCAAAGACATCACTCCGCTGCTGCAGAACGGCGCAGCATTCAAACAGGTCATTGATACGCTGGCAGCGCGCTACGAAGGACGTGCGCTCGATGCCGTCGTTGGGATCGAGTCGCGCGGATTCATTTTTAGCGCGCCGCTCGCTTACCGCCTCGGGATTGGACTAGTGCCGATCCGCAAGCCGGGCAAACTGCCATGGGAAACATTTGCGGTCGAATATGAACTGGAGTATGGCTCGAACAAACTCGAGATGCACCGCGATGCCCTAGCGCCCGGCGCGCGCGTCATTGTCATCGATGACGTGCTTGCGACTGGCGGAACAGTCGCCGCAGTGTGCCAACTGGTCGAAATGGCTGGCGCTGTTGTCGAAGAAGTGGCGTGCCTGGTCGAACTGACGTTTCTCAAGGGACGTGAGCGCCTGGCGAAATATCCTTTCTTCTCAATGATTCAGTACTAGCTCATCGCGCGATCATGCACGTTGTTCGACTGATCCTGATCGCGGCGTTGCTAGAACCGTGCGGCGCGACACTGATCCCTGCCGCGCCGCTAGTGACTGCTCTATCCTCTGTCGTTCTTCCCCTGCCGCCCACTGCCATCCCAACGCTCACCGCAACCGTCGTGTCAGCCTCGATCCCTCTGCTCCTGCTGCTGCTCCGACACCAGTTGCAACTGTCGTGTCAGCCTCGATCCCTACGCTGCTTCTTGCCATCCCAGCGATGGTTCGCGCCGGTCCGCTCCATTTGGCGTTGCGGCGCACCGGTTCTCCACTCTTTCGTTATGTCGAGAACGTGCGCTGCCTGATAGTCACTGATCGCACAGCGTCTATTGCGGTTCAACAGCATCTGAGCGAAGCAAGAGATGAGAGGTGGACGGCAAGAGGGAACGGTATTAGGGGTCTTGGAGCAAGTAAGGCGCGGCGGATGCAAGTTGCGAATGAAAAGGTTGAAGGCCCTAAACATTGAACATTCCACGTTATAGCGCACAAAGGTGCAGAGGCATCGAGGTTGCAAGTTGAGGGTTGAAGATGAGCAAGCGGAGAAGGTTACAGGCGGAAGGTCGGACATCCTAACCCTGCACCCTTAGTTCGCGGAGGCATTATGGAGACAGGCGTCGAACGCGCATCGTCGTGGTCGCCGGAAGAACTGCAACGATTGAATGAACACTTCAAGACCCGACCGCCCGAAGAGTTGCTAACCTGGGCAGCGCATACGTTTTACCCCCGTGTCGCCCTCACGTGCAGTTTCAGTGGGCCGTCGGGGATGGTGTTGCTCGACATGGTCGCCCGGCTCAATCTGGACATCACGGTCATTTTTCTGGACACCGACCTCCTCTTCCCTGAGACCTACGAACTCGCCGCTCTCGCCGAGCGTCGTTACGGCATCCCGATCCGGCGCTGTCGTCCCGCCCTGTCTATCGAAGAACAGGATCGCCAGGAAGGACCGCAACTGTACGCACGCGACCCGGATCGTTGCTGTCGGTTGCGCAAAGTGGCGCCGCTTGCCGAGACGCTGCGCCACTACGATGCCTGGATCAGCGGCATTCGCCGCGATCAGTCGGACACGCGCTCAACCACTCACCTGCTGGAGTGGAACACGCGCCACAACCTAGTGAAGATCAATCCGCTCGCCTTCTGGACCAACCGGCAGGTCTGGGCGTATATCCACCATCACCAGGTACCGTACAACCCGCTGCTCGACCGAGGATATCCGAGCATCGGCTGCATGCCGTGCACCCGTCCGGCTGACGCGAGCGACCCACGCGCCGGGCGCTGGGTCGGGTTCGCCAAGACGGAGTGTGGCTTGCACACTGCGTGATTTGGCATCCTTGGGGCAGGTCTGGTACCATGCGCAGCATGGTGTGGAGCATCTCAGACCTGCATCTCTCCTTCGCCCGACCCAAGCCAATGGACATTTTCGGCAGTCGCTGGAAGGATCACCCGGAGCGCATTGCTGCCGCCTGGCGCGCGCGCGTCCGGCCCGAGGACGTCGTGTTGCTGGCAGGCGACACCTCGTGGGCGATGAAATTGCAGGATGCGCTTGTCGATCTCGAATGGATCGCTGCGCTGCCGGGGCGAAAGATCATCTCGCGCGGCAACCACGATTACTGGTGGAGTTCGGAGCGCACCAACCGCGTGCGTCGTTCGCTGCCGCCGGGGATCGACATTCTCGAAGCGAGCGCCATTGACATCGGCGAGGCGGTTGTCTGCGCCACGCGCGGCTGGAACGCGCCCGAGACCCCCGGCTTTCAGGAGTCGGTGGATCGACCATACTACGAACGTGAACTGGCGCGTCTCGACAAAGCGCTGGCAGAGGCGCAGCGCCTTGCGGAAGGCAAGCGTCCAATCGTGGTTATGATCCATTTTCCCCCTTTTGCGGCGCGCCGTCCCACCGAATTCGCGCGCCGGATCGCGGCGGCAAAGGCGGCAGCCTGCGTCTACGGGCATCTGCACCGTCCTGAAGACTGGGCGACCGCGACGCAGGGAGTGGTCGATGGCGTGTACTACCAGTTGACCTCGTGCGACTACCTGGGGTTCGGACCGGTGGCAGTGCGTGGGTTGCGGTCTCGTGACGGACAGAACGAAAGTTCGTAAATTCTGGACAAAACCGCAGCGGAGCGGTATACTGTACGTAGCAGATACGCAGGCAGGGCGACACCCGGCGGCTTCCATGCCGCCGTTGATCATGTTCAGGAGATCGTATGGAAATCGGGATCGTTCGCACGCGCAACATTACCGACGAAATGCGCAGCGCCTACCTCGATTACGCAATGAGCGTCATCGTCTCGCGCGCGCTTCCCGATGCACGTGATGGATTAAAACCGGTTCAGACGCGCATCCTGTACGGGATGTGGGACGCAGGCATTCGGGCGAATCAGCCCTTCAAGAAATCCGCCCGTATCGTCGGCGAAGTCCTGAGCAAAATGCACCCCCATGGCGATAGCGCCGTCTATGATGCGCTGGTGCGCCTGGCGCAACCCTGGAATATGCGCTACCCGCTTATCGAAGGTCAGGGCAACTTTGGCAGCATCGACGGCGATCCGCCAGCGGCGATGCGCTACACCGAAGCGCGTCTCACGCCAATCGCCGAAGAAATGCTCGCCGACATCGAGAAAAACACCGTCGATTTCCGCGACAATTTCGACGGTCAGTTCCGCGAGCCGGTCGTGCTGCCAGCGCGCATTCCCAACCTGCTGCTCAACGGCGCGGCTGGCATTGCCGTCGGTATGGCGACGAATATCCCGCCGCACAACCTGAATGAAGTCTGCGATGCAATCGCCTATCTGATCGACAATCCCGAGGCCACGGTCGAAGACCTAGTGAAGATTCTGCCCGGTCCCGACTTTCCTACCGCTGGCATCATCCTTGGCGTGGACGGGATCATGAACGCCTATAGCACCGGGCGCGGTCACATTGTGATTCGTGCAAAAGCGCATATTGAAGAAGCGGCGCGCGGCGCATTTCACATTGTCGTGACCGAACTGCCCTACCAGGTCAACAAAGCCCGCCTGCAGGAGCGTATCGCCGAACTGGCGCGCGACCGCAAGATCGAGGGCATCCGCGATGTGCGCGACGAGTCTGACCGCAGCGGCATGCGGTTGGTCATTGTTCTGAAGCAAGACGCTCAACCAAAGAAGGTGTTGAACGCCCTCTACAAGCACACACAAATGCAGACAACATTCGGCGTCAACATGCTGGCGCTCGTCGAGGGAGGGCGGCAGCCGCGACTGTTGACCCTCAAACGTCTGCTTCAGGAGTACATTGACCACCGCCGCGACGTTATTCGACGCCGTACTGAATTTGACCTCGACAAGGCGCGGGCGCGCGCCCACATTCTCGAAGGTCTCAAGATTGCGCTCGACCATCTCGACGCAGTGATCGCCACCATTCGCAATTCGCGCTCGCGCGACCAGGCGCGCACAAACCTGATGGATGGGTTTGCGCTCAGCGAGGTGCAGGCGAACGCGATCCTGGAGATGCAACTGGGGCGACTCGCCGCGCTTGAACGTCAGCGGATCGAGGAGGAGCACCGCGAGGTCATTCAACTGATCGGCGAACTCGAAGACATTCTGGCGAACCCGCACAAGATTCTGCACCTGATCAAGCAGGACCTTGCCGATCTGAAGGCGAAGTATGGCGATGCTCGTCGCACGCGCATCATTCCTGAAGCCAACGGCGAGGTGAGCGACGAAGATCTGATCCCCGATGTCAAAGTGCTGATTACTCTCACCGACCGCGGCTATGTCAAACGCCAGTCGCCCGACGTCTATCGGACGCAGCGGCGCGGCGGGCGCGGCATCCGCGGCGCTGTCACCCGCGAGCAGGATGTGGTGCGCCACATTCTCACTGCCAACACCATGGATGACTTGCTCTTCTTCACTGACCGCGGGAAGGTCTATCAGATCAAGGCGCACGAACTGCCCGACGCCAACCGCACTGCCAAAGGGCTGCCGCTGGTCAATCTGATCTCGCTCGAGCCTGGCGAGCAGGTCACCTCAGTGCTGGCAGTGCCCGACTTCGAGAAGGCAGAATACCTGATTATGGCGACGGTGCGCGGCAAAGTCAAGCGCACGTCGATCAAGGAGTACAGCCAGGTGCGCTCGAACGGGCTGATCGCCATTGGCCTTGAAGAGGGGGACAAACTCGGCTGGGTGGCGATGACTCAGGGTCATGAGGACGTGCTGCTTACCACGGCGCGCGGGCAGACGATCCGCTTTCGCCAGGAAGAGGTGCGCCCGATGGGACGACCGGCGACTGGCGTAATCGGCATTGCGCTCGCCGAGGGGGATCGGGTGGTCTCGATGGACCTGGCGCGGGAGAACGCGGCGTTGCTGGTCGTGACCGCCAATGGTTACGGCAAACGCACGTCTCTCGAGGAATACCCCGTCAAAGGGCGCGCTACCGGCGGCGTCATCACCATCCGGCTCCGCCCCGGCGACGAGGTTGCGGTTGCGCACGTGGTCCACGAAAATTCGCTGCTGACCCTCATTACTGAAAGCGGCATGGTGATGCGTACTGAAGCCAGCGGCATTTCGATGTTCGGGCGCCACACGCAGGGTGTCACGATCGTCAACCTGGCGCCGAACGACCGTGTGGCAGCGCTGTGCGTCGAGGATCTGGAAGAGAATGGGGAGCGGAATGATCATCTGGAGCTTGACCAGATGCTAGGGTGAGAGCCTGGTACAGATGAGCGTTTCACGGGACAGGTGCGCCCTGCATATGGATGTCCGGCGCTTTTGGTTTTCGTTCGGCAGGCAGTAGGGGACAGGACGATGGTCATTGGCTGGGCGGTGCAGACTACAATCCACGCACGATCCTAACTATTCGCTTATTCGTTGACGCCCCATTCGTTGACGCTGTCGCCCGGCATCTCATCATAAGCGCGTCCCTCAAGTTCATGCCCGGTCAGGTCCTTGCGCACGTCGCCCTACCCTCCTCTCACATGGAGGCTTTTTGGGGTGCAAGCGGATTCGCCGCATCCTGATGTCCTTTTTCTCCTGATCCTTCCGGCCCCCTTCTCCTAGCGGGGGAGAAAGGGGTGGGTGTGCATCCTAACGTCCCTTTGCCCCCTCATCCCCCAAAACCCCCTTCTCCCACAAGGGGAGAAGGGAGAGTTAGGGCTTAAGGCATCCTGATGCCTGAAACAGACAGTCAGCACGAGGGACTGCCAGAAAAATCTACACCTGCGAGCTGCCCCCTTCTCCTGCAAGGGGAGAAGGGTGGAGGTTTTCAAGGGTGGCGTTTTTCGGGCGCGAGGGGCGCCTTCGGCGTCCCAACGCCTTTTGCCTCTCGTACCCCCTGCCTCCTTTTCCCACCTCACAGGTGTAGAGTTTTTGGAGTGCGACGGATGTTCTCCGCGTCCTGACGCCCTTTTCCCCCTCATCTCCCCTACCCCCTTCTCCCACAAGGGGAGGAGGGGGAGTTGGGGCGTCCTGTTGCCTAAAACGGGCAATGCAATGGAAGGGCTGGCCGGAAAAATCTACACCCGTGAGCCTTTTCCCACCCCGTATAGGGGCCTGCCAAAACTCGTGAGCGAGGGGAGAAGGGGGCAGGCGGCATCCTGCTATCCTTTTGCCTCTTGCCCCCGCATCCCCCCAACCCCCTTGTCCCACAAGGGGAGAAGGGGGCTTCTCAAGTGTAGGCTTTTTCGGGTGCGAAATGAGTTTGCCGCATCCTGACGCCCGTTTTCCCCTCATCCCCCTGCCCCCTTCTCCCACAAGGGGAGAAGGGGGAGTCGGGGCGTCCGGTTGCCTGAAATGGGCGATGCAATAGAAGGGCGTGCCAAAAAATCTACACCTGTGAGGAGAAGGGGGCGGATGCGCATCCTGCTGTCCTTTTGCCTCCGCATCCCCCCAGTCCCCTGCTCCTACAAGGGAAGAAAGGGGCGGGTGCGCATCCTGACGCTCAAAACGGGTGATCCGACGCGAGGGCTTGCCGAAAAACCTGACCTTGTGAGCCTACCCTCTCGCCCCCGAGGGTCTTGAGGTCATACAACATCCGCGCAGCGCGCGAGTATCATATTGTCGATGACATGTTTCGGCGGCAACGTATCGTATCTCCGGCGGAGACCTCAAGGATCGGGGACGTTCTTCGCTTCCTCGTGCGGCGTGTGAAAAGCGAGCCGGTGACGAGCCAGTGAGGAAACCGACAAAGATCTCGAGGATGGGGGGCATTCTTCGCCCTACCCGCGTGCAACGCACATGGTTCGAGACGTCGCGTGCGATGTCGAGACGGTGCGGCGCCACATCGAGACGTTGCAGTGCAACGTCTCTACCTGCCGCAACCTTCCTTCGCACCTGCACCGCCTCTCCGCGGGCAACCTCTTGCCTCTCGCCTCTCACCTCGCGCCTCGTGCTCGCACATATGTACGGATATGGTGCAATGGCGCCATGCCGGATCGCCTGACTGCCGCACCCGTTCCGACAATCGGACGTATCAGGGAGGACCTGCATATAACCCAGACGACCATTCCCGCAGCGTCGCCGGAAACGCCGCCCGCCGATGACCCCTTCCGCTACGGCTGGCGCTACGTGCCGCGCCCGACCCCCCAACGACCCCCATCACTTCGACCAGGTTCCGCTCACCCTAGAGGACGTGCTGCACCCTGAAACGGGAGATTTCATCGTGCATAGCGACCGCCACGAGACTGACCGGATGTATCTCACCGACGTGCTGCGCGCCCGTCTGGAGGAATCGGGCGCAGCGATTGTGCTCAGCGACATGCGTATTGCGTGGGATATCCCCGACCTGCGCCCGCATGGACCGGATGTCATGGTTATTCCCGGCGTGCAGGAACGCCAGAACTGGAGCGTGTTCGAGGGGGCGGTCGAGGGGGCGCGTCCGGCGCTGATCATCGAAATCACCGCGCTGGAGACGCGTGAGAACGACCTGGAGCGCAAGGTGGAGCACTACACGCGCGGGGGTGGCGCAGTATGTAATTGTGGACGATCTGAATCGCGGCAATCGGGAGCGGCGGTTGCGCTTGCTCGACTATCGGCTGGAGAGGAGCGCGTACCGGTTGCACCTGCCGGATGCGACGGGACGGGTGCACCTGGTGATTGCCAATCTGTGGCTAGGCATAGAAGGGAATCACGTCGTCTGCTACGACGAGCGCGGCGTGCCATTCGGCAACTACGCGACCGTTGTGCGGCAGGCGGCGGAGGCAGAAGAACGGGTGCAGCGCGAGGCGGAGCGAGCGCAGCATGAGGCGGCGGCGCGCGAAGCCGAAGCCCGGGCGCGCGCAGCAGCCGAGGAGCGACTGCGGGCGCTCGAGGAGGAGCTGCGTCGGTTGCGCGGTGGTTAGGTCACGCTAGCATAGCGGTCATTATGTGGACGGCGGAGCGACAAGCGGGGAGCTCCGACAGCCTGAGGTCATTGCAGGTGCACGCAGCGGTGTGTAGAGGCGACGATCATTGTAGAACTAGGGAACCATTTGGTTGCTCTACGCGATAAGACAAGCAGAGCATGTGGCGCAGATGACCGTCACCTGGACGAGGGGATTACCAGCAGCGCAGAGGATGCGACATGTCGCCGGTTCTTGTTCAGCAGACAGTTCAGGGACGGGAGAGATAGTCATCGCCGGGGTGATGGGCTTACGGCGGTATATGCCCAGCTGCGCCGCGCAGCGCTGCCAGCAGTTGTTCAACGGGCGCCAGCGCTGCGATCAGGCGGTCGCGCTCGTCGGGCGGGATGAATGCCACCTGACTGATCGGCAAAGCTTCGATGAGGTGCATTGCGCGTTCGCGCACAATATCGGCGGAGAACGGCGTCGGTGGCGCTGCTGTGCGACGTGCCAGGCGTTGGAGGAATTCCTGCAATGCCGCCTGATCTCCTGGTAGAGGGGGCCAGCGGTCGGCATCCGCCCAGAGCGGGAGGTCACGCCCGGCAAGCACTAGACGAATCTCGCGCTGTTCGTATGCTATCGTCAAGACGTCGAGCGCCTGGACTGCATCGCTGTCGGTCAGCCAATGGGTGTTCGCCACCGCCACCGCCCAGCGTCTCCCGCCAATCGTGTTTGCCAGCAGGTCGAGATGCCAGACCTGCGGAATGGCGTCGGGCGATGCTAGGTGTCGCCACAGTTCATCATCACCTTCGGCAGCGAGCGCGGCTGCTAGCGTCTGCAACAGGCGCAGACCTGGGCGAGGTTCGATGTCGGGTGGTGTGGCGGCGTGCCAGATGACCTTTTGACCGCGGGTGTGGAGGTGTACAGCTAGCGCAGCCGCCAGGGCGAACGCCTTCTCAGGGTCGCCCCAGATGAGCGCCAGACCATCACGCCGGAGCGAGGATACGTACAGGTCAAGTTCGGCTTCGTAGCCAACCGTCGAGGCAGACGGCGGCGCGTAGAAATGCGGTGGCGGCGCAGGCGGCGGCAAGGCTTCGATAGCAGCGGGCAAGAGGGCTGCCAGACGTTCTAGCGCCTCGCGTTTGGCGCGACTGTAAGTGCTTGCGCTGAGTGCCAGCGCCTCCTGCAGATCGGCGCGCGCCTCGCCTGCCTCGTATTCACCAGCGATGATCAGATAGTGTCGCCAGCGTGGGTCATTCAGTACCGGGCCCACATCGTCCGGCGGACGTAGTTGTTCGATGGCAGTGCGCAGCGCCGTCTGCAAGCGGCGGCCACGCTGCTGAACATCGGTTTCGTCTGCCAGCAGCAGTTTCGCCAGATCGCTGCGCCCCAGAGTAAGCGGCGGATCTTCGGGGAGCGCGCTGAGCGCCTCGCGCAGCAAACGCACCGTGGCGCTGTGTGATCCGACGCCGCTCTCCTCATCGCGCAGGCGCGCCAGCAACCGGTAGAAGGTGCTGCGCGGCACATCGAGGATCCCTTCGTCCCGCAATCGCGCCTGGACCCTGCGCCAGAGCACATTTGCTGAGACTCCCGGCTCTGCAGCAAGCTCCTGACGCAATACACGCGCCAGCGGGCTATTGCGCGCCAGGTGGCCTCCGCCGCGTTTGCGGCTCTTCAGCGCTGCCAGGCCGCCGCGCCGGAAGGCTTCACGTACCCGCCGCAGGCTTTCGCGGCTGACGCCGAAGGTGCGCGCCACCTCTCCCGGCGACCGTCCCTCGCGCAGCAGGGCGACCAGCATGCGATACCGCTTCAGCGCTGCCTCGTCGTTGCCGAACCGCTCCGCCAGGTCCGCGCTGGTGAGGCGAGGGAGTTCGAGTTCGGATGTTGCACCCTTCACGCAATAACTCCTTTTGCTCGCACACACGCACGAAGGTGCGAAAGCTCCGCTTTGTGCGACGTCACTTGTCGCTCGCCCATCACCTGGCGTTGATCATAACCGATGCCGCTCCTTGTTGTTCGCACAAAGGCACGACGGCTCTACACTGTTGCCGTCCGCCGATATAAGCCGCAGCAGACAGGTTGGAGACTTCCTATTCGCTCGCAGAACGGCGTCGCCTGATCCGTGAAAAATCCGTCCGCACTCGTCTGTATCCGTGTTCCATCACAAGCCGCACTCACAGGAAAGATCAACACGGTCAACATCTGGTTCATCTCTCTATGAAGCGCGCCAGAAGACGCCTAATCGCGTTTGACGATCAGTTCCGCGTTGCTGTAGAGCGCATAGATCAACGGCAGCACATTGCGTTTCTCGTGCAGATACTCGCGCCGCATGTCGCGCAGCAGATCGCCCAGGCGCGTATTGCCGGCCGCAAAACGACGCAGCAGCGCAGGAGCGAACTCGGCGGCGAAAAAGGCGGGCATTAGCACTTCCGTGCCGATAACGCCGCGCGCGCCGCGTCCGATCAGGTAGGGAACCAGACCATTGTACAGTTCCGGCGACAGTTCAGCGCTCTCGCAGGCGTTGAGCATCACCAGCGGCGCACTGTCGAAGCGCTCAAGGTCCAAGCCAGCGTACAGGTTCATTTCGTCGAGCGTGACCGCTTCGCCATTGATACTCAGGTAGGAGTCGCCTAGTCCGTACTCAATGCCGGTTGCCGCGTCTTTTTCGCCCGGCGAGCGACTGACCGCGTGCCCGTAGAAGTAGATGATCTGCGGCACACCCCGGGAACGGCTCAGTAGATCGAGGAATTCTTCGCGGGTGTCGTACTCGGTGACGGCCACGCCGTCGATGCCGGGCAACACCTGACGCTGTTCAGCAATGAGCGGCGCTTTGAATTGCGTATCGATCGTCTGATCGAACACAAACCCCAGGTGGAGTCGATCGCTGGCTCTAATTTCAGGCGCGAATGCGGAAGGCTGGCGCGCACTGAACTGCGGCGTGTATTCGATAATGTGGCGATACCCCCAGAACCCCATCGGATCGACCGGGTCGGACGGTTTGAAGGGCAGGGCGTAGACCAGCGACCAGGGAAAGGCGAAGCGTTCAGCGATGACGCTAATGCGCAATTCGCGTTCGGCGGTTGCGGCGCGCAACAGAAGTCCCATCTCTCTGCCCTGGTCGCCGCTGCCGGGAGCAAAGAACAATGAGCGAAAGAGCAGATCACCGATCTGTCGCAGATCGCGCAACGCCTCTTGATGGATTGTCTCCGGGATGGTCGTGTTTTTCTGTTGATAGGCATAGACATTGCGCGACGGGTCGATCTTTGAGACGATTTTTTCCAGAAATGCGGCGCGCGCCCGACGGATAGCGTCAACAATCTCCTTCTCCGAGAGGTTCAGGCGCGCAACGGTAAACCCGCTCCCCAATGAGAGAATGAAGGTATAGCCAGTCGTTTCGCGGATGATGACCAGGCTGGCGTCAGTCTCGGCGGGATAGGCGAGTGGGTTGTTCATTGTTGCAGCGGCGGCGGCAAGGGTCAAGCCGCTGGCGCGCACCGGTTCGGCTGGCAGGTCTGCCAGCGCTGCCTCGCCAATCGCCACCTGCGCGACGATCTTCTGGAACGGCTTCTGATTGAGCGAGAGGAGCGCCGTGATTTCGCCGACTCCTCGCTGGATCGGCTCGATGATGAAACTGGCGATATTCTTCGAGACCCCGCCGCGCGGGAAGATGATCTTTTGCTGGGGGATGCCGTACACTTTGAAGAATGCGCTGTCGGCGACCAGGCGCACGTCCACTTCGATCTGGGCTGCGGCGGTCATCGCTTCCGCCTGCTCGACGCCTCCGGCCCGCACGTGGGCGCTGGCGAGCGGCGCCGCAACGTTCACATTGACAGCGTACATCCCGCCGATTGCCAGCGGCTCGTTTGGCGGAACGATGCGCGTCAGAGTCTTGCCGCCGCCGACGATCTCCGCCTCCCGTTGCAACCGCTGCTCAATCCAGAGGTTGAAGACTCGGTCGTCCTGCGCAGCGGCGATCTGATTGAGCAACGCCGACTCTGGCGGCCGCTCGAAGCTGGCGCTCTCATCGGGGAGCGGAGCGGGCGTTCCAGCGCCGCGTTCGAGACCTCCGTCCTCGTCGGGGAGCGGTGCGGCAGCACATGGTAGACTAGGCTCAATGTCGTGCGTGTCAACGACTTCATGAACCGCTCTATATCCGCCGACATCATCAACGTTTGGAATTACTGGCGCCATTGCATACTGGAACGGGTCGAAAGCGACCTCGCCGGCCATGAGCAATTCCTCGAAAATGACGCCATAGATCACGCCACGTTCGAGCACGACGACGCGCCTGCCGGGGTGACCGTCGCGGATGGTGCGCGCCTGGTGGGCGGTGGTCGTCTGACGATCAAGCCCTTCCACGGGGGCCAGGCGCTGGATGAGGGTCGCCAGCGGAACATTCGCCCATTTGGCGGCGACGTGTTCTTCCGGTTCCACGTAATCCGGCGGCAGGGACATTGCAGCGAGTTCAGGGAGCGTCCAACCGCGCACGTCTTGGTAGCGCATCAGGCGATGGACGATCTCCTCGATCTCGATCCAGCGCGCGACGATGAATGTTCCATCGGCGAGCGGCACGACGACAAAGCGGTACAGACGATCCGCGCGGTCCGATGGCAGCATAGCGTAGATCTGCCAGAGCGACGCCGTCTCCTCAGCGACCAGGCAATCGCTAATCGGCATCACGGTGAATTTGTCGAGGTTAATGGGCATACGGCGTCAGTCCTCTCTCGACGTCTCGCTGTCGGCGAGTGAGCGAATGGGTCAACGAATGCGGCAGCGTTCAATGGGTAACGTTCAACGTGTCACCTTCCCACCTGCAACCTTCGCACTGCAACCTTCGCACTGCAACCTCTCGCCTCTCGCCTCTTGCCCTCGGCTTTCGCCTTTCGCCTCTTGCCCCTCGCTTCTCGCCTTACCCCTCTCGATACCAGTTCACAGGCAAATCGGCGAGATCGCTGGCGGCGTCGGGGGAGAGTTCGCCCCAGCGGACGACGCCGGACGCCGGGATGCTGTACTGCGCGCGCAGGCGGGCAAGCAGCCAAGCAAGAGCGCGACGCGATGCGTCAGTATAGCCGGTGCGCGGACGTTCCAGCATAACACCGATGCTGCTGCGGTTGATGTTGCGCCGTGCGCCGTTCCAGTGCGCTATGCCGCTATGGAAGGCGGCGAACTCGTCGTCGATCAACTGGTAGATTGCGCCGTCGGCAGCGACGTAGTAGTGTGGCATGCGCGGCGCGCCGGGCACTGCCATGCTTTCAAGCGACTGAAGCGCCGGTCCTTCGTCGCCGTGCAGGACGATCAGGCGGATCTTCGAGCCGCTGCGACTGCCATACGCAGTCGGTGCGCGCCCGGCGATGGTGAAACGCTGGATACAGAAGGCGTCCTGTTCTGGTGCAAAGACGATGTCTGGCGACAGGCGCCTGGCGACTGGCGCGGAAGCAGCGAGCAACGTCTGTTGCGGACCAAAGATCGCGCTCAGGCGCCGCACGTCGCTCCAGTTCGGCACAATGTTGTAGATTGTGTCGGTTGCGTAGACCTGGAAATTGTACTGTTTACCGCCGACGGTGATTGGGTTGGTTTTGCCCAGCGGCGCGCCAAGGTTCCATTGCCGGGCAAGCTGGTGGAATGCCCAGTCAGGGCGATACTCCTGCCCGGCAGCAGCATACGTGGCTCTGAGCAGCGCGTCGCGCACCTTTGCCTGCGCCGGGTCGGTGGTGTTGGCAAGAGCGCTGAGACGCTGGATGTTCTGCCACTCCGTGCCACGGTTGAAAATCGTGTCGGTGGCGAAGACCTGGTAACTGTAGGAAACTCCTTCTACCACCAGAGTTTTGCTCGGCGCCAGCGGCGGGCCAAGCGTCTGACCAGCGATGGCATACTGGTGGAACGCCCAGTCAGGACGGAACGGCGAGCCGCCGGTGGCGTAGGTGGCGTCGAGCAGAGCACGCCCAAGCGAACCTGGCGGCGGGATGGAACCGGCGAGCAACTGCGACAAGCGTTGCACCTCGCCCCAGTTCGGCACTTCGCAGAAGAGCGTATCGCGCGCAAACGGCTGGTAGTTGTAGGTCTTGCCATTGTGCTGTAACCGCTGGCTCTTCGCCATAGGAAAGCCCAGGTTGTTCTCGACGGCGAACTGGTGGAACGCCCAACTGCTGTTGTATCCCTCGCCGCGACGGGCGTAACTCTGGTCGAGCAGCGCCTCGGCAAGTTCTTCGATCTCCGGCGGGATGGGACCAATCGGACCGGGTGGAGGCGGGGGCGGCGGCGCCACATTGTTGAGCCAGGCGGTGACCTCGCCGATGACCCATTCTTTCGTGACGGCCCATCCGGGGCAACTTTTCTTGCTGTAGTCGCGGTGGAAGGCGATCAGGGTTGCAGGCGGAATGCCTAACCGCCGTGACAACCCGCCGAGCACTGCTTTCGTGCCTTCCCACACCGCACCTGATGGACGCTCGCGGTCGTAGTCGCCGACCATCTCGACGCCGATGGAGTACCAGCCAGCCTTCAGACTGCCGTTGCCTGGTCCGGCGTGGATGCCGATATCTTTCATCGGCGTGAACAGCCAGATGCCATCGGGAGCGACGTAAATGTGGGGAGCGGACGACCATCCCTTGTTGGCGTAGTAGCGCTGCATTCCCTGCATCGAAGCCAGCCCGCGCCACTGCTGCACCGTCGGGCGCCAGGTATGATGCAGCACCACTTTCGACGGGGTCAACTGCCCGAACTGGTAGCGGGCGACATACTCGAGCCACTGCGGGATGGTCAGGCAGCGCCCGATCATCGGCGGCGTGCCAGTGGTAATATCTTGTGTGGTCAACCGAACACCTCTCTGATGAAGCAGGGACGATAACCGGATTCGGAACCGCGTGCATCGTAGCACAGAGCAAACCCGGGAGTCAAGTTTGACAGATCGCCTTCGTGTGTGTATAATCTCGTATTGGGATTAGTGATCCCCGATAGCTCAACGGTAGAGCGGCTGACTGTTAATCAGTAGGTTCCAGGTTCGAATCCTGGTCGGGGAGCCAGCAAACACCCGGTGGAAACGCCGGGTGTTTCTATTTCTCGCGGCATCACTCCAGAAACACTGGCACATCAGCGTCACCGGCGCCGGTCAGACGCATCCGGTCGCACCCGGCGATCCAGGCGGAACGCGGATCGCGCCCGGCGGCGACGGCATCGTAGAACCCTTGCGCGAATGCGCGGGCCGCCTCGCTACTGATCGCTGCACGCATAGCGATCACCGGCGGCATGCCGGGTCCGAGCGCCGTCAGGTTCGCCGCCGACTCGCAGGCGCTCAGGATGACGCAGCGCAGCGCCGGAACGCTGGCGAAGGTCCGGAGCAGCGCGGCGCGCGGCACAGGGTGCGCATCGCCGGACGAATCTTGAAACAGAAGTGTACTGGCGTCGCCGTGGTTGAGAATGTGGAGGTAGGACGGCTGGAGGCGCAGCAACGTCTGGTGGCGGTCGTCCAGCGTGGCGCGTGGCAGCGGCTCGAAGCGGAAGCGATCCGGGTAGGGCGCCAGGCAGTCGCGCAACGCCCGCTCCTCGACATCCTAGGCAAGCGTGGGAGCGCCGCGCGGCGCGGCGCGTGCCGCCAGCACGACAAGCGGCGCGGCAGGTGCGTTGCGAACGATCGTTTGCCTGGTGGCGATATTCGCCTCATCCGCCTCGATCCCCTCAACTCGCGGTCCGGTGATCTCAGACGCAGCGCCTGCGCCAGGGACGCCGCCCGACGCCGGGGGCGCACCGGCGTCGGGCGCGCCGTGGAGGATCGTCTGCTCGGTGGCAACATTCGCCTCACGCGCGGTGATCTTGCCGACAGTCGGACCGCTGACCCTGGGCGCGTGGAAGGCGCTTTCGAGGGCCGCGAGCTGCTGTTGCTTCTCGTCAATCCGAGCGCGCAGCGCCGCCGCAGCCGCCGGGATGCCAGCGACCTGTTCCAGCGCCTTTTCCAATTCGGCGATTTCCTGCTTGAGGCGGGGGATGTCGTCGGTCACCTTCACTAACTATTGACGCAAAGGTGCGAAGGGCTTTTGGATAATGGTCTGGCGGCACGTTCGGATGCGCTGCCTGAACGCATTGCTCCAGCGCCAGAGCAAAAGACGCCTATGCGCATTATAGGGCGTGGGGCGGGGGTGTGGCAAGGGGCTTCTCTCTTTGCACCAGAAGCGCAGGAAGGGTACAATACCGGGTAAGAGCAATGTAGCTCGCACAAAGGCGCAAAGGCACGAAGAATCTGGATCAAAAAGCTATCGACGATGGCATACCCATTCTTCCGTGGAAAGGCGTTTCCAGGGCTCGATCCATCAGGAGGTGAAAGTATATGACCCCGCAACTGCAACAGGTGCTGGACGCTGCTCGCACTCTTTCGCTAAATGATAAACTCGAGCTGCTGGAGGTCATTTCACGCGATGTGCGCGAATGGTACGCTCTGACAGCCGCGAGTGAAGCATTCTGGTCGCCACGATCAATTGACGAGATAGCGCAGGCCGCGCCGGTCATCACGGATATTCGTGCTCTGGCGGTCGATTTCTGGCCTGAAGATGAGACTGCCGACGATTTCAATTAGTTTGTCACCCAACAGCGTCGTGCTGATCGAACGAGGAAGGCATGACAATCGTGCTGCTGGACACAAATGTCGTATCGTACAAGGGCGACACGCGAGCGCTACGGATTGCAGCAACCGCGCTCCGACACCGGATTCCGCTGGTAACCCACAATCCAGGCGATTTTCAGCATATTGCCGGTCTCGACGTGCGCAGCATCATCAATTCCTAGAGCCAGGTTCATGTTCGCAGGGGCAAGACCCTGAGCCTGCTCCACCAGGAGCAGCGCCAATGAACACCCACATTTGTAGGGGGTAGGTCTCCCGTGTCTGCCCCCATCCGGTGCCGCCGCCTGCCACCCATTGGTGACGGTCACGTCCGCTGGCCCGCCCCAACGAGACCGCCGGGTTGCACCAATAATCGCCCGGTTCCCGGTCGCAGGGCGATACCGGGGCAGGAAATCCTCCAGGCCGCCCCCACAACGGCGTCAACCTTACCACGTTCAACGTTCAACCTTCCCACCTTCCACCTTCAACGTCTCCCTGAAAAATGCGATAATTTCGTCCACGTGTTCTGCGACGTACAGGTACCCGCCGTACCGTTCGTTCGATGGCGCTGCGACGACCGGGCGCGCGCGCGGGGTGTTCGCCGCCATTGCCTCGACATCCGCCAGCGATCCCCAGCGGTCGCCAGAACCCTGGATGTAGAGCACGTCGGTATCGCGCAGGCGGTGGACCCACGCCGCTGGCGCAATTGCGCCGAATGACGGTGCGCCGAATGCCTGGTGGATCAGCCCGCCCATCTGGATCAGCGCCGGACCGGCAGGACCAAGCACGTCGCGCGCGGTGTTCGGCGCAAATACTGGCGCGCTTGTCGGTTGTACGGCGACAATGCCGCGGATGGGGGCGCAATCGGGCGCAGCGCGCAGTGCGGCGTTCGCCCCCATCGAATACCCGATCAGCCCGATCCGCTCGCCGTCCACGTCCTGCCGCGCGCGTAACATCGCTACCGCGCCGATCACATCGCGCGCCTCGTTGACGCCGAATGTCACCGGTATCCTGGCGTCGCTGAGACCGTGGTTGCGCAGATCGAAGAGCAGCACGTGAAACCCGGCGCGGCTGAGGGCGGCTGCCGGTTCGAGAAAATCGATCGTGCGATCGGGGAGTATCGTCGCGCCAGCGCGGTTGCCGCAGCGGTTCCAGGGCCAACCGTGAATGAACACAATCGCGGGTGCGGGCGAGCCGTCGTCGTTCGCTCGGTGGATGAACCAGCCGCGCAGCGTGACGCCATCCTGCGATGGAAAGGTGACATCCTCAGCGTGGAGGTTCAGATCGGCAGGGTAGCGCCACAATGGCTGGCGCGTGCTGAAGATCATCAAGCGCAGCGCCTCTGTGGCGCGGTACGCCGTCGGACCAACCGCCACTCCTGCACCCAAGCCGATAAGAAACGGCGCCAGCCGCCAGAGATGTGACATGTCAGTCTCCTAATCTTGTATACTGCGTCACACTATTCTACTCCATTGACCTGGAAAGGGATTCTGAGATGTCGGGAATGATTGTGGCGCCAGAACCGATTGCCGTCGAGGCTGGTGCGCGGGTGCTCATGGACGGTGGCAACGCTATCGATGCCGCCGTGACCTGCGCCTTCGTGCAGATGATTGTCAACCCGCAGATGTGCGGATTGGGCGGATACGCGCTGGCAGTGGTGCGGCTGGCGGGGGAGCCAGCATCGCGCACGATCCTGCTCGACGCCCCGGCGCTCGCCGGATCGCGAGTGCGCCCTGATATGTGGGTAGACCGCTTCATCGGCATGAACCCGGACGGCTGGGGATACTTTCTGACCGGCAAGGTCAATGATGTCGGCTACCAGGCGATCTGTACGCCTGGCGCGGTGAAGGGACTGGCGACCCTGCTGGAACGCTGGGGGAGCATCAGTTGGGCGCGGGCGCTTGAACCGGCAATCCGCGTCGCCGAAGAAGGGTTCATGGTCGATACTGTCCTCGCAAATCGCTGGAAGACCCGCGCGATCTACCCGGAGGCGTGTTCGCTGCTCGACTACATTCTGGCGAATGAAGAAGCGCGGCGCATCTACCTGACCGCCGACGGACGCCCTTACGATGAGGGGATGATCCTGCGCAACCCGGACTATGCCCGCACCCTGCGCCGCCTCGCCGACGCCGGTCCCGACGATTTCTACCACGGTGAGCTGGCGCGGCGCATCGCTGAGGACATTGCCGCCAACGACGGCTTTGTGACGGCGGAAGACCTGGCGGAGTATGCGCTGCGCGAAGAGCCGCCGACAATCGGCACGTACCGCGGGTACACCATCGTCTCCTCGCAGGCGCCGCACGGCGGTCCGACCTTGATCGAGGCGCTGAACATTCTCGAAGGGTACAATCTGCGCGAACTGGAGCACAACAGCGCCGATTACATCTTCACCGTAGCAATGGCGATGAAAGCCGCGTTTGCGGATCGCAATCGTTACATTGGCGATCCAGCGTTCGATGCGGTTCCCGTTGACTGGCTCACGAGCAAAGAGCGCGCCGCGCAGTGGCGGGCGCGGATCGACGCCGGGCAGTCGATCAATGTCGAGGCGCTGCCCAGCGGTCCGCCTGACACCACCCACGTCAACGTGGTCGATGCTGCGGGCAACTGCGTCGCGCTCACCCACTCGCTTGGCGCATCGTCAGGGGTGATCACGCCAGGGCTTGGCTTTATGTACAACAACTCAATGATCAACTTCAACCCGATCCCCGGTCACCGCAACTCGATTGCGCCGCGCAAAGGGCGCACCACCGGCATGGCGCCGACGATCGTGTACGCCGACAACCGCCCGGTGCTGGTCATCGGTGCGCCGGGGGCGAACCGGATCATCACCAGCGTCTTACAGGTGCTGCTGAACATCATCGACTTCGGGATGAGTCCGGCGGAAGCGGTACAGGCGCCGCGGTTCGACTGCCAGGGGGAGCGGATCGTGGTGCAGAACCGCATTCCCGAATACGTCTGCGCCGACGTGCGCCAACGTCACCCGGTCGTGCGCGCGCCACAGAGTTACGGTTCGTTTGGTCTCGTGCAGGTCATCAGCATCGACCCGGCGCGCGGCGGGTTGCGCGGCGCATCCGACCCCGGCGGGGCGGGGATGGCGTTGGAGGTGTGAGGCGAGGAGCAAGCCGCAGAATTGGCAGGATGAGGCGTTGAAGGCGGGGGCGGGGATGGCGTTGGAGGTGTGAGGCGAGGAGCGAGAGGCAAGAGGAGTTGAAGGTGGGAAGATTGAAGGTGGGAAAGTCGGAGGTGAAGAGGCAGTAGAGACGGTGCATTGCACCGTCTCCGAGTCGTTGTCGAATTAAACGAACGTGGGAATGTTAGGCGTTGCACGGGGAATGTTGGCGTCGTCGTTGGAGTGACCCGGCGGGTCGCCCGTCCTGTCATCGCCCCGCGACCGAGGACCTCGCCATTGTCGGGGCCGGTCTCAGACCGGTCCGCAGTCGCGCCGAATTCAACATGTTTCCACCGCGTCACCCGCCCCATTATCGCCCCGCAACCGGGGACCGCGCCATCGTGGAGACGACCTAGCAGGTCGTCCACGCTGGGTCACCCTCACCGATAGGGATTTTTCTGGCAATCATGCTGATTGTCTGTTTCAGGCATCAGGATGCGCAAACGCCCCCTTCTCCCCTTGTGAGAGAAGGGGGAGGGGAGATGAGGGGGAAAAAGGGCGTCGAGATGCGGCAAACCCGCTTTGCACCCAAAAAGCCTGTACTCGAGAGGCCGGGTCGCTCCCGCATCACAAGAGGGTAGATTTCGCCATGCCCTGACGTTGAATGGCCCGTTTGAGGCATCTGGACCCTCAACTCCCCCTTCTCCCCTGGTGGGAGAAGGGGGGAGGGGGGATGAGGGGGAAAAGGGCGTCAGGACGCGGAGAACATCCGTTGCACCCCAAAAACTCTACATCTGTGAGGGGTAGGAGAAGGAGGCAGGGGGGACGAGGGGGAAAAAGGGTGTCGAGACGAGGCAAACCCGCTTCGCATCCCAAAAAGCCCGCACTCGAGAGGCCGAGTCGCCCCCGCGTGATCGCCCCATGACCGAGGCAGTGCTACCGATGAACAATCGCCTGTTCCCTCACCTGTGTTACAATACCGCCGGAGGCAACCATGACCATTCAGACGGTTATTCTCGACGGCTTCAAATCATTCCGGGATCGCACCGAGGTGACACTGGGCGATCTGACGATCCTTGCGGGCGCCAATAGCTCTGGCAAATCGACCATTATGCAGGCGCTGCTGCTGATGAAACAGACCCTTGAGTCGGTCTTCGATCCGGGACCGCTCCTGATGAGCGGACCGCACGTGGCTTTCTCCGACACTGCCCAAATGGTCTGGTCTGCGCCAGGCGAGCAGCGTGATAGTATCACGCTGGGATTGGTCATCAGCGAGTATGGAGGGAGCATCGGCTACGAATTTGCTGTCCAACGGGAAAAAGATGAAGAGGGCATTACTCCGCTTCCACTGCGTCTTGCTAAGCGCTCGCGCATATCGCGCACCACTGGCGCAGCTTGGGAGGGAGAGGGCATCACTCCGCTGCGTCTTGTTAAGGCCACAATATCCAAAGGATTGCGAAGCATGACAGTGTCGCCCGACTGGAACCCGGAGCAGCAAGAGCAATTTGAAGAAGAGTTCAACCGCTGGAAGAAAAATCGAAGCTTCTCTGAAAACGAAAAGTTATCACTCGAACCCGAATTCGAACGAGACCGATTTTTTCTTTTTGTTACTTTCAGAGTTCGTAATGAAACGAAGGTGATAGACTGGTTCTATCCTCAGTCTGAGCATTTTGTACGAAATTATATTGCTAACTCTCTCCGCCGCATTATCCACGTACCAGGTCTTCGCGGCAATCCACGCCGCACCTATCCGGTGACGGCGGTTGAAAGACACTTCCCCAGTCCTTTCCCGGATTACGTCGCCAGCGTGATCGCTTTCTGGCAGCGAATGGGCGCCAGCGAACTCAAGCAATTGAAGAACGATCTGCGTGAATTGGGCTTGACGTGGAACATTGAGGCGCGCCGGATCAGCGATGTCGAAGTCGAAATTCAGGTGGCGCGCTCGCCAACAGGCGCCGGGCAGCCGGCGCGCGATATGGTCAGCGTCGCCGATGTTGGCTTCGGTCTCTCGCAGTCGCTGCCGGTCGCGGTTGCACTGCTGGCAGCGAGGCCCGATGACCTGGTATACCTCGAACAGCCTGAAATCCATCTGCATCCACGCGCCGCCTATCAGATGTCGCGTCTCATTCACCGCGCCGTGATGCGCGGCGTCCAGGTGGTGGTCGAGACGCACAGCGAACTATTGCTGCTCGGATTGCAGGAACTGGTCGCAGCGCAGCAATTCGGCGCCAAGCGGGTGATGCTGCACTGGCTGCAACGCGACGAGCAGGGCGCAAGTCGCCTGACGAGCCGCGAACTGGACAAGCACGGCGGCTTCGGCGATGTTCCAGTAGACTTCGGCGCCGTCAGTCTGGAAGCAATGCACAACTACCTGACTGCTGCCGGGGAATAACTCCATGGGATACGCCATCGTTGTTGATGCGTCCGTTGCTCGCGCTGCCGGTGAAAGCGGCAAACCGGAACCTGAAGCCTGTCGCCTGGCGCTGCTGGCGATCAAGAACAACAATCACCGGTTGGCGATGAGCCAACAGATCAGAGATGAATGGATGCGAGCGCGTTCGGGTCGTCTGGTTCCGTATGCTTCGCTCTTTGCCCTGCAATGGCTGACTGACATGCAGCGCGCCGGACGGGTTCAGATGGTCAAACTTGCCAGAAGTTCCCAGCTACGTCGGCGTTGCCTGAACGCACTGACGCAGAACCCGCACACCCAGAACCTGATGTCAGCAGTAGCAAAAGATTTTCATCTCATTGAAACCGCCTTGAAGACCGATAAGCGTGTGCTGTCGCTGGATCAGAAAATTGTTGGACATCTTGCGCACTTGAAAAATACAACTGGCGCCATCTGCGCCGTTATGTGGGTACATCCTGTCATCCATCAGGCGAGCAATTGGCTGGATCATGGGGCTCCGGATACACCAGCGTATCATGTGTGTTAGATCGCTCCTTGTCCTTGATCTCACGACGGGCATATCGAATTTCATCTCAGCCTTGCCTGCTATGCAGCAATCAATGAAGCATTGTGAGGAGGAACCATCCATGACAAAACGCGGCACACGTGATTCGATCAGCGCCTTTATTGGGTGCGTTGGCAGCCTGGCAATGCTGGCTGGCCTGCTGCCCGGATTGCTCACAAGCATTCTCGGGTTGGTTCTGATCGGCGGTGCAATTGTGACCGGCGCAGTGATAGTGCTGACCGATCTTATGGCCGGTCGGAATGCACTCAAGAGTCTCATCGGCATTGTCATGATCGGCGTTCTGACCTTTGTGTTGATCTACGCCCCGTTGTGGTATCTTTCGTCACTGGCGGCATCAGGCGACCTCCTGCGGTTTAACTTCAGCGGTGCAATACCCTGATGCCTCCTGCTGGCAACCGTTCACAATTGGAGGTAAACGATCCAACCAGGCGCCCGCAACCGGAGTCGAGGGCTTCGTGGTGTGTGAGCACATAATCCCGCATCGCCCGGTTCAGCCTGCGCAGGCGGGCTCTGTAACCGTAGCCCACGGCTTATGAAGATTATTTATTTGGGTATACCACCAGCGACGCGCGCCCTTCGACGGGCTCAGGGCACGGGCGGCCCCGTATGCCGGATTTAATGCTTAATGCTCATCAACCGCCGGGCAGTGAGGCGGAGAGCGGAATATGTATTCAACGTTCATCCACCCCCCGGCGACCGTAGAAAAGAATATCCATCCCAGGACAGAATCTCATGACCGAACCTTTCACTTTCCCCGACATCACCGACCGGCTTGACATCCACCCGACCGCGTATATTTCGCCGTATGCGTATGTGCGCGGCACGGTCAGCATCGGCGCCGACTCGTCGGTATGGCCTATGGTCGTCATCCGTGGCGACAACGGGTTCATTCGGATTGGGGCGCGGTGCAATATTCAGGACGGCAGCGTGCTGCACGCCGATCCGGATGCCTGGTTGACCATTGGAGACGGGGTGAGCATCGGGCATGCAGCGGTCGTTCACGGCTGCACTGTCGAAGACGATGTGCTAATCGGGATCGGCGCAGTGGTGCTGAACCACGCGCGGATCGGCGCTGGCAGCCTGATCGCGGCGCGCGCGCTGGTCACTGAGGGTATGGTCGTCCCGCCAGGATCGCTGGTGATGGGCATTCCTGGCGTCATTCGCCCGCTTGGCGCAGGGCAGCTCGAACGGATCCGTCGCACAGCGCAACGCTATGTGGCGCTGAAGGAGCGTTACCGCTCCTCTGGCGGTTGACCGGTCGATGAAGCCTCAGTAGAAGGAACAGCGGCTCTGTCGGTTGCGCGAGGGCCTTGATCGAGCGCGTCCTGCATTGGTACAACGTCTGCAATATCTCTCACGGCAGGAATCGGCGGCGCACTCCCCGCAGAAATTGGTGCGCCTTCGTCGCTCATAGCCGCTGGCGACGGTTCTGAAGGAGAAGGCGATGCAGCACCTAACGTTGCACCTGACGACGGGACCGATGAAGCAGGCATGACCTCTTCTCCCACTGTGCGCGTCTGGAGCGGAACCGGAGGAACAGGCGCCGCAGTCGAAGGCGCTAGGCGTTCGGCAGATGCCGGTTGTTGCGCAGCGACCGGGCTGCCCGGCGAAGGAAGCGGCGGCGCTGATGTTGTATCTGGCAAAGGCGCCAGCGTGTGGTTAGGCTGTACCTCCTGCGGCGGCGTCACCGGTGCTGAAGCGCTAGACTGCGCCTCCTCCAAATCGCGCGCTACCAGTCGCCCGGCAAGCGGGTATGCAAACCGGTTGCCGCAGTAGACCTGGTATGCCCCATAAAGGGCATACAGCGTCGCGGCAACTCCGTATCCAATCGGAAGAATCAGACCAAACAGCGCGACCCAGAAGGTGTCTGGCAGCGTTCCATCCCGATAGAGGTCCGGTCGCAGCGCGGCTGGCAGCAGCGAGAGCAGCAGGCACCCAGACCATAGGAGCATCAGCAGCACTACGCCGAGCAGCGTACCTGCCTGGTAGACCAGCGCCTGCACGATGTGCGCGCGCACAAAACGCGACCTCTGGCGCTGCGTTGCCCAAAGAATGACGGTCAGCGCCAGACCGGTTAGTCCCGCTGCGTTCGCTATGATGCTGGCGTGCGCTATTGCAGCCGTCAGGCGCTCATCTTCGTCAGGTCGAACCATGTCAGTCGCCTTCACGCGGAGGCATCGTACCGGCGATTATAGCACAAGCCGTCTATGCTCCGCTGTGCCGCAGCATTATATGCACTGTTGTTTCTCGTAGCAAGGATCGGAACTGTCGAATCGGCGTGAGGGCGGGTCTCTATCTGCTTCCTCTCTGGATCACCAGACTCACGGAGGAGTTGGAATGGTCAGATCGGCGTAAGGGCAGGTTTCAGACCTGCCTTTACGCCACGTTCGCTGTCTGCCCGACAACTCTTGCTTGGGCGCTTGGATCCGCACAAGCAGGTGCGCCGCCAATACACATCCAGCAAGCTGATCTCAGCGCATTCCACTTTGCAACCCGCCATATCATTTCGGTACAATACATCATGTAGTCCACCGACGACAGGATCACCAGACCCATGAACTTCGCAACCATCGACGAGTTACAGCAGGCGCTCGCTGCACACGACTACATTGCCGACCGACCGCTGGCAACGGCGATTTTTCTGGCGCTTAAGCTTCAGAAACCACTGTTGCTGGAAGGGGAGGCAGGCGTTGGCAAGACCGAGATTGCCAAAACGCTAGCGCGGATGCAGGACCGTCACTTGATCCGCCTCCAGTGCTATGAAGGTCTCGACGTCAACACGACGATCTATGAGTGGAATTACACCCGGCAGATGCTTCAGATCCGCCTGATCGAGGCGCTCGGCGCCTCCGATGCCCACGCGGCGCTCAAGGAAATCTTCAGCCCTGAGTTTCTGATCAAGCGCCCGTTGCTTCAGGCTATCGAGGAGAGCTGGGATCGCCCGCCGGTGCTGCTGATCGACGAGATCGACCGCGCCGATGAGGAGTTCGAGGCGTTTCTGCTCGAACTTCTCTCCGACTGGCAGATCAGCATTCCGGAGATCGGCACTATCCGCGCCAGTCAACCGCCGACGGTCATCATCACCAGCAACCGCACGCGCGAAATTCACGATGCTCTCAAACGGCGCTGCCTGTTCTACTGGATTGATTATCCGTCGCTTGACAAAGAACTGCGGATTGTCAATGCGAAAGTGCCTGGTGCATCGGAGCGTCTGTCACGGCAGGTGGTGGCGTTTGTCCACGAGCTGCGCAAACTCGACCTCTTCAAACTCCCCGGCGTTGCCGAAACGCTCGATTGGGCAACGGCGCTGACGGCGCTCGATGCGCGCGAACTTACTGCTGAGCTTGTCGAGGACACGCTTGGCGCCATTCTGAAGTACCAGGACGACATCGCGCAGGTGCGCAGGCAGGGTGTGCGCTCGATACTGGAGAAAGTAGGCGTATAGGGCCAGTAGCGAGGGCGTGCGGCCCAGTGGCATAAGGTCTGCCGGTTTCTTGATATTCATCATCTGCCAGACAGGTGAGCGCATACGTATGCATGCAAAGCCCATCAACTGCTTGGCGCGAGGCGGATGAGTGAATGTTCGTTTCACGAGCCTGCAGCGATACAGCGAGTCTCGTCAACGTATACTCGTTCTCTCGGCACCAGTGCGCGCCGCAACAACAGCAGCGCGCGGCTTTTGGATAGGCTGCCATTAGGTCAGTGAACGCATATACGCCATGGATGACACAGAACCATTAATTCCTCATGGAAACCTGATCGCGCACGTGGTAGCGTTTGCTCATCTGCTGCGCAGCACTGGCATCAAAGTCAGCGTCGAGCAGACGATTGACTTGGTGCGAGCGCTGGAACACGTCCCTATCGTGTCGCGCAGCGATTTCCGCGCCGCTGCGCGCTGCACGCTAGTCTGTCGGCGCGAAGACCTGCCAGTGTTCGATGCTGCCTTCGACTTCTACTGGCGCACGCAGTCGGGGTTCGATCCCCTCATGCTTGCGATCCCGGTGGTCAAAACGCCGCCGAAGCCATTGCGCCTGCCGCAGCGACCGCGCAGCCCAGGCGATGGGCAAGATGAGTCGGACCGTCACGGAGAGCAGCAGGAAGAGAAAGTTGGTTTCACGCTTACGTTTACCGCCTCCGAAACGCTTCGCACGAAAGACTTCGGCAGTTTCAGCCACGAAGAAGTGCAAGCGTGCAAGGAATTGCTGCGCACGCTTGAATGGCGTATCGAGCCGCGTCGCACGCGCCGTCGTCGCCCGGCGAACCGTCCTGGAGTAATTGATATGCGTCGTCTTCTGCGCCGAAGCCTGCGCTATGGCGGCGATCCCGTCGAACTGACCTTCCGCGAACCGCGCTATCGGCAGCGCCCACTGGTGGTGCTGTGCGATATCAGCGGCTCGATGGATCGCTACAGCCGCATTCTGCTCCAGTTCATCTACACGATCTCCAACGGTCTGCGCGACGTCGAGGCATTCGTGTTCGGTACGCGCCTGACGCGCATCACTCGCCTGCTGCGCGAGCGAGACATCGATGAAGCCATCGCTGCTGTCAGCAAACAGGTGGTCGACTGGTCAGGCGGGACGCGCATTGGCGAGGCAGTGCGCCACTTCAACTACTATTGGTCACGCCGAGTGCTGGGGCGCGGACCGGTAGTACTGCTGATCAGCGACGGTTGGGACCGCGGTGACCCGCAGTTACTCGGACGCGAAATGGCGCGTCTGCAACGTTCGTGCCATCGCCTGATCTGGCTGAACCCGCTGCTCGGCAACCCGCGCTATCAACCGCTTACCCAGGGGATGCAGGCGGCGCTCCCGTTCATCGACGACTTTCTGCCAGTGCATAACTTGGTGAGCCTCGAGCAACTCGGCGCAAAGCTGGCGACACTCGGCGCACGCCGACCGGAGCGTCGCCAGAATGCCGGGGGAAGAGTGAGGGTTTGAAGGTGACAAGGTTACAGGTTGAAGGCAGTCGGGGCACAGGTAAGGGCGCGCCAGTAGCGCGCCCGTGCGGCGGCATGCCTACGTCAGTGGTGCGCCCGCGTGTCTCGGGAACGTCGCGGGTTGGGTGTGACAATGCTGCAGGTTGAAGGTGAAGGGCAGGAGGGTGGTCGTTGAAGGTTGAAGGTTGAAAGCTGAACATACGGAAGGCGAAGGACGCATCCAATCCCCGAAGTCTCCGACCCTCTCCTCCTGGCTCCTCCTGTCATCATCATTTACAGGCGAACGGAAAACTGGTATATAATACGCAAATCTCTCAGCAGACTCTCCACAAGAAAGGACGTGAGCCATGAAACGCGCGCTCGGATGGCTGATTGCCATTCCGCTGCTGCTGGCTGCATGCGGCGGTCAGCAGGCAGCCCAGACGGGGCAACAGGTAGAAGTGACTCGCATCGTCGAAGTGACCCGCGTCGTTGAAGTAACTCCGGCTAGCGGAGCTACGCCTGCGCAACCGGCTGCGACGCCAGCGCCCGCTCCCGCCGCTCCCACCGGTTTTGGTGAGACGCTAAAGGCGATTCGGGCGCGCGGCAAACTGATCTGCGGCGTCAACAGTCAGGTGCCCGGCTTCGGGTTCGTCGACTCTGCAGGCGCATTCAGCGGTTTTGATGTCGATTTCTGCAAGGCGCTGGCGGCAGCCATTTTCAATGATGTCAGCAAGATCGAATATCGCCCGCTGACCGCTGAGCAGCGCTTCGCCGCCTTGCAGAGCGGTGAGATCGACGTGCTCATCCGCAACACGACCTGGACGCTCACCCGCGATACCGACAACGGCGGCAACTTCGTCGCCACCACGTTCTACGACGGTCAGGGCATTATGGTGCCAAAAGCGTCGAACATTACAAAGCTCGAAGACTTGAATGGCGCGACGATCTGTGTGCAGAAGGGCACGACAACCGAGTTGAACCTGGCGGATCAGATGGCGGCGCGCAATCTGCCGTACACCCCCGCTGTGTTTGAGGATGCTAACAGCACCTTCGCCGCTTATGCTGAAGGGCGCTGTGATGCAGTGACTACCGACAAGTCTGGTCTGGTGTCGCGCCGGTCGGTGCTGCCCAAGCCCGATGATCACGTCATTCTCGACATAACATTGTCGAAAGAGCCGCTTGGTCCGATGGTGCGCCAGGGCGACGATCAGTGGTTCGACATCGTCCAGTGGACAGTGTTCGTTACCTTTGCCGCCGAGGAGTTCGGCATTACGTCGCAGAATGTGGATAAGGTCAAGGAGACAGATACCCGTCCTGAGGTGCGCCGTCTGCTCGGCGCTGACCCGAATGTGGACCTCGGCGCGAAACTCGGTCTGAGCAAGGATTGGGCTGCCAATATCATCCGAGCAGTCGGCAATTATGCCGAGATCTATGACCGCAACCTTGGTCCGAACACGAAGACTGCCATTCCACGTGGCCCTAACAGTCTCTATACTCAGGGTGGGCTGCTCTACGCGCCGCCGTTCCGGTAGGCCGCTCAGCAGTGAGACCTTGCAGGCTGCTGAGTCTGCAAGGTCTCGTTCATCAGGGTCATGCCAGCCATGGAAGCGCCTCCGCGCCCCTCGTCGCCGCTGCGACTGAACCGTGCCTTCTGGCGCGACGAACGGTTCATCAGGATCGCCGTCCAGATCCTCTTTCTGGCGCTGGTTGTCTGGATCGGTTCCGTGGCGCTGCGCAACATGTTGACGTCGCTCCGGCAGCAGGGGCTAGTATTGGGGTTCGATTTTCTCAACAGCGGCGCCGGGTTCGATATCAGCGACGCATTGATCGCGTACAGCAGCAGCGACACCTTTGCGCGCGCGTTGCAGGTCGGGTTGCTCAATACGATCTTGGTTAGTCTTTTGGGGATTGTGCTGTCCACCATCCTTGGCATCGTGGTCGGCGTAGCGCGCCTCTCGAGCAACTGGCTTGTCAGCCGCATGGCGTGGGTGTTCGTGGAGATCATGCGCAATGTGCCGCTGTTGGTGCTGCTCGTCTTCATCTACACGGCTTTCTTCCTAAAACTGCCGCGCGCACGACAGGCAGTGAGCGTTGGTCCGGTCTATCTGAGCAATCGCGGCGTGGCCATCCCCTGGGGCGAGCCGACAGATACCTGGTCGCTCTATGTTTTTATCCTGGCTGGCGCGCTGATCGCGGGTGTGCTCGTCGGGTTCGCAATGCGCTGGTGGCAAGAGCGCAGCGGTCGTCCGCGTCCGCTGGTCTGGCCCTCGTTACTGACGATTGCAGGAATTGCAACAGTTGGATGGATCGCGTTGCCGCAACCCCCATTGACCCTCTCGTATCCCGAAATCGCCGGGTTCAACTTTCAGGGCGGACGGGTGCTGTCGCCAGAATTCATGGCGCTGCTGATCGGTCTCGTCATCTACACCGCTGGGTTTATCGGCGAAGTGGTGCGCGCTGGCATTCAGGCCGTACCCAAAGGGCAGGTCGAAGCAGCGCGCGCGCTGGGACTCAGTCCATTGCTCACGCTGCGGCTGGTCGTCTTTCCCCAGGCGCTGCGCCTGATCATTCCGCCGATTACCAACCAGTACCTGAACCTGACCAAGAACTCGACCCTGGCAGTCGCTATCGGGTATCCTGACTTGTTCGCCGTATCCGGCACGATTATCAATCAGACCGGGCGCGCCGTCGAGATGATCGCTGTAGTGATGGCAGTGTACCTGACCCTGAGCCTGATCACGTCGCTCATTATGAACTGGTACAACCGCCGTGTCCGCCTGGTGGAGCGTTGACGATGAGCGCCGAGACGCCGACCGCCTCCAAAACTGTAGAGGCGCTGCCGCCTCCGACTGAACGGTACAGTGTCGTTCGCTGGCTGCACAAGAATCTGTTCAGCACGTGGTACAACACGCTGCTCACCATTGTGATGCTGGTTCTAGCAGTGCTGGCTGCGCGTAGCGTGCTGGAATGGGCGCTCATCCAGGCGCGCTGGGAGGTGATTACAGTCAACCTGCGTCTGTTTATGGTCGGGCAGTACCCGACTGACGCCCTGTGGCGCATCTGGGCGTGCGTGGCGCTGCTGGCGTTCCTAATCGGCATGTCGTGGGGCATCTGGGGCAGGATGCAGCGCGGCGGGGCGATAGCGTTCGGCGCGCTCCCCTTCGTTCTGGCAATCATCACATCCGATGAACTATCGCGGCTCGCGCTGGTAATCACCGGCGTTGCTGGCATCGTTGGATATGCGCTAAGCTGGCGCTGGGGCGCGGCGTTGCAGCGGGTCAGTATCATCGGATGGATCCTGTATTTTCCGCTCCTCTTTGTGCTGGTCAGCGGGTTTGGCGCCGATGATAGCGTACTGCCGCCTGTGCCGACCAATTTGTGGGGCGGGTTGCTGCTGACGCTGCTGCTTACAATTGTCGGGATTGTGTTCTCCTTCCCGCTCGGCGTCCTGCTGGCGCTGGGACGGCAGTCGAACCTGCCAGTCATCAGCTGGCTCTGCGTCATCTATATCGAACTGATCCGCGGCGTGCCGTTCATTAGCGTGCTGTTCATGGCCCAACTGATGCTGCCGCTGTTTCTGCCGGGCATCACTATCGACCGCGTGGTGCGCGCCATGGCTGGCGTGGTGATTTTCAGCGCCGCCTACCTCGCCGAAAATGTGCGCGGCGGCTTGCAGTCGATCCCGCGTGGTCAGTACGAAGCGGCGCGCGCGCTCGGCTTGAACTCCTGGAAAATGATGCTGCTCATCATTCTGCCGCAGGCGCTCAGAGCCGTGATCCCGATCCTGGTCGGGCAGTTCATCGCGCTGTTCAAAGATACCTCGCTGGTAGTCATCGTCGGTCTGCTCGATCTCATGGGCATCGCCAAAACCGTTCTGGCGCAGCCCGACTTTCTGGGGTTGCAGGCGGAAGTTTACACCTTCGTCGCATTCGTCTATGGCGTTTTCTGCTATTTGATGTCAGCATTCAGTCAGCGATTGGAAGCAAAGCTGCATGCGGGACGTTAATTCGGGTATGAGCGCTAACGCACAGTCAACTACTGATCCGATCATCATCTGTCGTGATGTGCATAAGTGGTATGGCAATTACCACGCGCTGCGCGGCATCACTATGGAAGTGCGCCGGGGCGAAGTCGTGGTTGTCTTCGGTCCTTCCGGCTCCGGCAAATCAACGTTCATCCGCACGATCAATCGGTTAGAAGAGCACCAACGCGGTCAGATCATCGTGGATGGCATTGAACTGACCCACGATGTGCGCAATATCGAGCGCATTCGCATGGAGACCGGCATGGTCTTTCAGCAGTTCAACCTCTTTCCCCACCTCACCGTGCTCGACAATATTACACTTGCCCCGATCTGGGTGCGCGGCTGGACGAAGGCGCAGGCGGAGGAGATTGCCATGCAACTGCTGAAGCGGGTTGGCATTCCTGAGCAAGCGCGCAAGTATCCGGGGCAGTTGAGCGGCGGTCAGCAGCAGCGTGTGGCGATTGCGCGCGCTCTGGCAATGCAGCCGAAGATCATGCTCTTCGACGAACCAACGTCGGCGCTCGACCCGGAGATGATCAAAGAAGTGCTCGATGTGATGATCGAACTGGCAGAGAGCGGTATGACGATGATTGTCGTCACGCACGAGATGGGGTTCGCTCGCGCCGTCGCCGATACTATGTACTTCTTCGATCAAGGGCAGATCGTAGAAAGCGGCCCGCCAGATCAGATCTTCGGCGATCCGCGCGAGGCGCGCACGAAACTATTCCTCTCACAAGTGCTGTCACACTGATCCTTTGGACAGGGTTGCTAACGGGAGGATGCCAGTACGCTGCGCACCGACGACTCCTCGATTGCGGGAACAGCGGCGGGTGGCAACGATGTACAGAGGTGCAGTCGTCGATCGCGCAGTTCGGCGCACGTTTGATGGGCGCCAGGACTGAAACTGCCGTCAAGCGCCAGAAGAATGCCGATTGCGGGATTGCGCAGCCGCACCAGTTCCCACAGATCTTGCACATCAGCGGAACTGATCAACGAGCGCGCCTGCGCCAGCACGAGGATTGTGCGTCCATCGCCATCGCTCAGCGTCAGCAGCCAGCGGTTGCTGCGCAGTTGCTCAATGCCAATGACCCGGTAGCCAGCCTCGCGCGCCATTCGCTCAAAGTCGGGGGCTTTAGAGCGCTTGATCACAGGCAGCCTCCCCTCGATGACGCAACGTCAGGATCAACGTTTGACCCTGAGCGGCGATTGCGTGCACGGCGCAACTATGCTCGTGTGAACAGAAAGGGCTCTTCGCTTAGTATACCACGAGTCTGTGAAGTCAACAAACAGTAAAATAAGCAGGGCGCAGAGATAAATTATCAGCCGGGTTACGAACGCAGTTCGGTGTGCCATTAGCGCTATGCGCGCCTGAATACGAGGAACGAACCTGGTGAGACAGCGAAGCGCGAGGGCGGATCTCAGACCTCATAACACGCCCTTGCGCTGCACTGCCCGTTTCAGGCAACGGGACGGCCTAACTCCCCCTTCTCCTCCAAACCCTCCGCACGCGGGGGCAAGGGGCAATAATGTCTGTTTCGCTCACGGCAGCGAACCCCAACCCCCCGCACGCGGGGGCAAGGGGGGTGGGCGAAGGGAGTGGGGGGATGAGGAGGAAAGGGCGTCAGGACGCGGCGAACATCCTCTGTGCTCAAACTCTGCATCTGAGAGGCGGGGGATGAGGGCAAATAAGGCGTTGATACGCAAAAAACCTGGTCAACTGATGGCTGCGCCTAATGAGCGTGTAAGACGTATGAGGCGCTTGACCATCTGCCAGACTCAGGTATACAATGCACGGCGCAACACAATGCACATCTGGAGTGCCTGGGAAGGAATATCTCGATGCTGACGCGCAATCGCTTCGCATGGTATACGTGGGGAGTGCTGATCTACAACCTGCTGGTCATTTTATGGGGCGCCTTCGTCCGGGCGACCGGCTCGGGTGCGGGGTGCGGCAGTCACTGGCCTCTCTGCAATGGCGAGGTCATTCCACGTGAACCAGCGGTTGAAACCATGATCGAGTTTACGCATCGCCTGACAAGCGGCGTGGCGTTGCTCATGGTGGTTGGCATGCTGGTGTGGGCGTATCGCGCGTACCCCCGCGGTCATACCGTGCGGCGTGGCGCGGCGCTGTCGATGGTGTTCATCATTACTGAGGCGCTGCTGGGCGCGGGCCTCGTGTTGTTCGAACTGGTGGCGCACAATGCGTCGTTGACGCGCGCCATTTCGATGGCGGCGCACCTGCTGAACACCTTCATTCTCCTTGCCTGCATCACCCTGACAGGGTGGTGGGCATCGGGCGGCGAGCCGATCCGTCTTCGTGGTCACGGCGCCGTTGCTTCCTGGCTGATCACCGGCATGGTCGGGTTGATCCTAGTGGGAATGACGGGTGCAGTCATCGCGCTCGGAGATACGCTCTTCTTTGCCCATACTCGCGCAGGCGGGAGTGAGGAAGATCTTGCGCCGCTTGTCGCAGCGATTGTTTCGATCCGCATGGTGCATCCCGCCTTGGCAATCGGGGTTGGCGCATTCGTGACTGTTGCCGCATGGTACACTAGCTCGGCGCGACCGGGCGCTACGACGCGCTGGCTGGCGATTGCGCTGACGGCGCTGTATGCCGTGCAACTTGTCGCTGGATACATCAATGTCGCGCTTCAGGCGCCGGTCTGGATGCAACTGGTGCATCTGTTCCTGGCTGATGCCGTCTGGATTGTGCTGATTCTGCTAGCGGCGTCGGCGCTGCGCGTAGGCGCGATCTCCGCTGAACCGCGTGCAGCGGCATCGCTGGTGGGAGCGAAGAGTTAGAGGGTTTCGGAAAGGCTGACGCCAGGCCAGGCATAAAGATACTGGGGTGATTGTGTCGGCTGCGAAGCCTGGCGCCGCTGAGTCTTCGCGTCAACCATCTTGCTGAACACGACCGCATCAATGTCTCGGCCTCGCGCGCTGCCTGCCCCTACTTCCAACGGGAAATCGCTGAGGAGGCGGTTGATCGCCCCGATTGCCAGTTGCCTGAAAAGCATGCGATCCGCGCCGGAGCCGCTACTGAGGTGATGCTGCGCCGGTACGAATCGGCGCGCCGTGGGTGCGCACTGGATCGAGATCGCCAGGCGCGCCGCCGTACAGCTCTAGCGCGTAGGGACCTTCCCGGCGTTGAGTGTTCAGAGCAGTCAGCATGATCGCTGATGACCCCAGAGGAAAAGAGATGCCTTCTGCACTAGTTATGCCCTCGATGCCCAGCAGGGTGCGGTAGCGTGCAGCGCTCGCCGTCGGATCACGGGTTGCGACGAGCACCCGTGCAATGCCAGTAACGCCATTCGTGTGCTGACGCGCTGCGCCGGTTGGAACCCGCAGATCGCGCGGGGTTACATCGCCGCAGAGGAACGGCAGGTCTGGCGTAGCAGGGCGGGCCGTCTTCCAGGCGAGGCGCACACCGTCAGGACGTTCCCTGCCGCCGGGGAAAGGACCGGCGATCTCTAGCCCGCGAGCGCGTGCAGCGGCGACATCCTCGTCGATTGCGTCAGGGAGCAGCGCGAAATCGATCACCCCTTCGCCATCGGCAGTATAGCGCCACCAGATATGGTCCGGCGCCTCGCGGCGGAAGGCGATCAACTCCAGATAACTCCCATCGGCGAAAGCTACAAGCGCATTGTGGGTAGCGCCGTCGGCATGCACGCCGCCAGGCGTCACCGTGAACCCCAGCGCCGCGTAGTCGTCCATTGCAGCGACAAGGTCACGCACGAGAATAACGACGTGATCGATGCTGGCGATCATTGAGAAGTCCTCTGTGCAGCGAGTTCTTCGGAATACGTTGTCGGTCTTTCCACCGCGCTTTCCCCTATTTTCCTGTCAGCAGAATGGATCAAATGCGATTTCCTTCGAAAATGCACAAAGCGGGGCAGCGCATAACCGAATGCAGGCGCAGCGCCGGACAGCGGCCTCGCGCCTCTTACCTCGCGCCTTGCGCTGTCCTGCGCTAGCGAATAACCAAATGCAAGCGCACGGGGCGGCGCATGAGCGAATGTGGCAGTGTCCGACGGGCGATGTACAACCGCTGTGTCCTCCGTGTCTCTGTGGTTCTACAGCGAATCAACAAATGCACCACTGCAAGAGCGCACAGGGCAACAAATGAATACACGTCGAAACATTCAAACCTCAACATCCGACGGTATTCACCGGATTTGGAACCGGCTGACCGGTCAGCGCTGCGACCAGGTTCGTCGCTGCCACCACTGCCATGCGGGTGCGGGTGGCGACCGTGGCGCTGCCGATGTGCGGCGTCAGTACCACGTTGGGCAACGCCAGCAACGGATGATCGGCGCCTATCGGCTCGCGCTCGAACACGTCGAGGCCAGCAGCCCACGGACGACCGCGTTTCAACGCCTCAATCAGTTCTGCTTCACGAACCACCGGACCCCGCGAGGCATTGACAAAGACCGAGTTCGGCTTCATCAGGGCGAACTCGCGCGCCCCGAACATCCCGCGCGTCTCCGGCGTTAGCGGAACCATCACGACCACTACATCCGCTTCAGTGAGCAGATCGTCGAGCGTCGGCGCATAGCGGATGGTTGCGCCGGGGATTGCGCCGATCCGCTCTTCCAGCGTCGGCGACGGACGGCGATTGTGGTACAGGATCGGCATCCCGAAACCGACTGCACGTCGCGCCACTGCCGATCCGATCCGGCCCGCGCCGACTATGCCAAGCGTTGCGCCGTGTACATCCTGACCGACCATGAACATTGGCGACCAGTTGATCCATCTCCCGGCGGCAATCAGTTGATGTCCTTCGACGACCCGCCGTGACGCCGCCAGGATGAGCGCCCAGACCAGATCGGCAGTCGTTTCGGTCAACACATCGGGCGTGTTGGTCAACAACACCCCGCGCGCCGTAAGCGCTGGCAGATCGACATTATCGTAGCCGACTGCCATATTGGCGACGACCTTCAGGCGTGGCGCGGCATCGAGCAACTCAGCATCCACGCGATCGGTCAGCAGGGTGAGAATGCCATCCACGTCGGCGACGGCGCGCAGAAGCGTCTCGCGGGGCACAGGCGTCGCTTCGTCGTCCCAGAATGTGGCATCGCAGGCAGCAGTCACGATGTCAATTGCCGCCTGCGGCAGACGACGCGTGATATAAGCGCGGGGTCTCATGATCGTGCAGCGGTGTCAGAGAAACGACTTCCAGGCGCAGGGTGCGCACTGGCGAGGTGCAGTTGGGCAATTCGCGCTTCTCCCAGAGACGCTTCCAGTACGCGGGATGCTGCCAGTTCGGTTGCATCTCGCGCCGCCAGCCGATAGTCGCCGGGAAACCGTAGATGGGATCGTACTCGATAGCGCCAATACGTACGCGATGGCAGATACACTCCTGTTTCGACGGGAAGCACTCAGGTCCAGCTTCGAGGCGTGCGCTCAACTCGAACAGCCGATCCACCGTCAGCAACGAGAGCCACGAGGAGTTGCACGTATCGCGCAGGATATGCTGCCGGGTTCCTCGCACTTCGATCTCCTGCGCGCACGTGCGACCAGCGAAGAATGCCCGCACCACAATGCGGTACGAGGTGATTGCCTGCGCCTTCCAGACCTGCTGCGCCGCTTCACGACGTGAGGCGTAGGTCGCTGGCATCGCTCCGCTGGCCATCAACCCAAGGCTCAAGGCAGCAAAAGGAATGACCCAGATAATCCGCCAGCGGCGCGCGCGCAGCAGTGATATTCGCATATCGGCGTCTCCCCATCTGGATGGAGAAATGGATTTCAGGGATATACTGTACAATAGTTGATAAGTTGTTGTCAATGTGAAGGAGGAGACAACGATGTCCGATTCGCTCGCTGCCTTCCGTGAAGCCTATCAGGAATGGGAACGCACCGTGCTGCGCCCGACGCTTGAGCGCGCCCCCGAGCGCGATGCTGACTTCACCACCGTCTCCGGCGCGCCGATCAACCGTCTCTACACTCCGCTCGACCTAGAGGGAACCGATCCGCTGCGCGACATCGGATTTCCAGGCGCCTATCCGTTCACCCGCGGCATTCACCCGACCGGGTATCGCGGCAAACTCTGGACAATGCGCATGTTTGCCGGTTTCGGCAGCGCTGAGGAAACCAACGCCCGCTTCCGCTATCTGCTCGAGCAAGGGCAGACCGGTCTCTCGATCGCGTTCGATATGCCGACGCTCTACGGACGCGACACCGATGATCCGCTGGTGCCTGGCGAGTTCGGCAAGTGCGGCGTGGCGGTCTCGTCGCTCGCCGATATGGAGATTCTGCTTGACGGACTGCCGCTCGATGAGATCAGCACATCAATGACGATCAATTCGCCAGCCGCGATTATTTGGGCGATGTATCTGGTTGTGGCGGAGAAGCGCGGCATTCCCTGGGACAAACTGCGCGGCACGCTCCAGAACGATATTCTGAAAGAGTATATTGCGCAGAATGAGTACATCTTCCCGCCAGAGCCGTCGATGCGCCTGGTTGTGGATACGATTGAGTTTTCGACGCGTTACGTACCGCAGTGGAACCCGATTTCAATCAGTGGCTACCACATTCGTGAAGCGGGTGCGACCGCTGTACAGGAACTGGCGTTCACTCTCGCCAACGGACTAACATATGTACAGGCGACCATCGAGCGCGGGTTGCACGTTGATGAATTCGCGCCGCGGTTCAGTTTCTTTTTCAACGCGCACAACGATCTCTTCGAAGAAGTGGCGAAATACCGTGCGGCGCGGCGCATCTGGGCGCGCACACTGCGCGAACGATTCGGTGCGCAGAACCCGCGGTCGCTCTGGCTGCGCTTCCACGCGCAGACGGCTGGCTGCTCGCTCACAGCGCAGCAACCGGAGAACAACATCGTTCGCACCACCATTCAGGCGCTTGCTGCCATTCTCGGCGGGTGCCAGTCGCTCCACACGAACTCGATGGATGAAGCGCTGGCGCTTCCCTCTGAAAAAGCCGTCACTATCGCGCTGCGCACCCAGCAGATCATCGCCGAAGAGAGCGGCGTTGCCAATACTGTCGATCCGCTCGGCGGCTCGTATTTCGTCGAGGCGCTGACCAATCGCATGGAAGAGGAGTGCCTTGCCTATTTCCGCCGGATCGAAGAGCTTGGCGGCGTCATTCCTGCCATCCGTCGCGGTTTCTTCCAGTCGGAAATCGCCGATGCCGCCTATCGCTACCAGCGTGAGATCGACTCTGGTCGACGCGGCATCATCGGGGTCAACCGGTATGCGGTGAAAACGCCGCTCGAAATTCCCATCCTCCAGATGGACCCGCACGGCGAGGCGCGGCATCTGGAACGCCTGAATCGCGTGCGCGCGACACGTGACAATGCGCTGGTGCAAAAACGCCTGGCAGCGCTACGCGAGGCAGCGATGGGGCGCGAAAACCTCATGCCGACCATCCTCGACTGCGTCCGCGCGTATGCCACTATCGGCGAAATGTGCGACGTGCTGCGCGATGTGTTCGGAGTATATCGCGAGATGGTGGTAGTGTGACTGTGGCAGATCACGCTAGGTTGCCTAACGGTGGGCATCCTTGCCTGCCGTTAGGTAACGCGATGCGTCGCCATCGCTGCACGCACATGATCGTTGACAATTCTCTTCTCGAGACAGACGGAACGGCGCTATTGCGGTTGGCTCATCCGCCCGGTACGTATCAAGATACGCTCTGTCCGCTGCGTGCTATAATCGAAAGGCGCCGATTGCGGTTGTGCAAATTGTTGGCTGCCCGGGCCGCGTCTGCGCCTGGCGGCAGGGCTGATCGACAAGAGAGTTTCTCAGAAGGGCTGACGCAAAGGCGAGAGATGCAAAGGTGATTAGGGTGATTGCGAAGCTCTGCGCCTTTGCGTCAACCTTCCCGACAAATGCTGTAGTGCGCCGGAGAGATGAGCATGTCGCGCTGGAGCGCTCTCGGAAATCTGTGGTCAACCCTACGCGAGATCGATATTGGTGCGATCCAGAACGAGGCGGAACAGCCGCTCAGCATCGTCGCTGTCGGACATGATGCGGCGTTGAAGGCAATCGATACGCTGGCGCACCGCGGTCCCAACCGCTATGTGCAGACCGGCGTCGCTCCCTTGACGCTCCTTTCGTTATACGATGCCGCCCGTTTCCCTGATCGCCTGAGCGCTGCCGATGCATTGATCCTGGCAGTTGATAGCCGGGTTGGGTTGACAGACCGAGAGGCAACCGCGCTGGCGCGGATTGATCGCCTGCCACGCCCCACCCTGCTGATCCTTCTCTTTGGAACGCGCCTCGCGCCAGGAAGCGCGCCGCTTCCGGCATCTGCCGCTGCACGCGCAGTGACGATCCCGGACATCAATCACGCCGATGCTACGCAACGTTTCGCCGAGGGTCTGCTCGAACAGTTGCCGGCAACGCATCATCTCGCTGCTGCTCGGCGGTTGCCGGGCGTTCGCGCCGTCTATGCCCGTCGCCTAATTGACACCACCTCGATGACGAATGCCACGTATGCGCTAGCATCGAGTCTGCCCGAACAAATCCCGATCCTGAGTATGCCGTTTGCTGTGGCTGATATTCTGGTGCTCACTAAAAATCAGGCGATCATGGTCTACCGACTGGCGCTGGCGTATGGCGCGCCGCTTGACTTTCGCCAGCGTATCGCTGAAGTGATGCCTGTTGTTGGCGGGGCTTTCGTCTGGCGTGAAATTGCCCGCACATTGGCGGGTCTGGCGCCGGTCTGGGGGATCGTGCCAAAAGTCGGCATCGCCTACGCTGGCACCTATGCGACAGGCGTGGTAGCCTGGCGCTGGTACGAAAAAGGCGAACTGGTCCCGCGCGAGGAACTCCGACGTATTGCCCGCGAAGCGCAGGCGCTCGGTCAGGAAAAGGCCCGCGAGGTGATTGGGCAGGCGCAGATGACCCGGGAAGCGACAGGCCACGCTGTCAAAGAAGCAGCAAGTCGTCTCAACTCGCTTGGCGACAGGATTCGGCAACAGAGTCATCACGCGCTGCGGCGTATGCGCAATCGCCTGCCGACGCGCCTGCGTCCGGCGCCAGGAGCAGACAGTCCTGAGCCACTGCCGGAGGAGTATTGACTGTGGAACGTTTCATCATCGAAGGCGGTCACCGTCTCAGCGGCAGCATTCGACCGTCTGGCAATAAGAATGCTGCACTCCCGTTGCTCGCTGCGACCCTGTTGACCAACAGCGAAGTCGTTCTGCACAACATTCCGCAGATTGGTGATGTTGCCACCATGATTGGCTTGCTGGAGCGACTCGGCGCGCGTGTCGAACGTCGCGGCTCGCATAGCTGGGCTGTACGGGCCGATACCGTTGGCGCAGCAGAACCCGATCCCACGCTGGCGCGCAAGATCCGCGCCTCAGTGTTACTCGCCGGGCCGTTGCTTGCGCGCCGGGGATACGTAACCATCCCCCGTCCTGGCGGCGATATGATTGGGCGACGACGGCTTGACACCCACCTCAACGCGCTCCGCGATCTGGGCGCGGCGGTCGAAGTCACGCCAACCGCGTATATCCTGCGCGCCGAACGGCTGCGCGGCGCCGATATCTTTCTCGATGAAATGAGCGTCACCGGCACCGAACAGGCGATTATGGCCGCCGTGCTTGCTGAAGGCGAGACCATTATCAGCAACGCTGCCTCAGAACCGCACGTCCAGGACCTCTGCCATTTTCTCAACCGCTTGGGGGCGCGTATCGAAGGGATCGGCACGAATCGCCTGTTCATTCAGGGCGTGTCGTCGCTCGGCGGCGGCGAGTACACGATCGGTCCCGACTTTATGGAAGTGGCGTCATTCATTGGCTTGGCAGCAGTGACCCGCAGCGCGCTGCGCATCATTGGCGCGCGCCCGTCTGAACACCGCATGACGCGCATCGCATTCGGACGGTTGGGTGTCACCTGGCGCGATGAAGGGGACGATATTGTCGTGCCTGCCGAGCAGGAACTGTGCGTCCGCAATGATGTGCACGACGCGATTCCAAAGATTGACTCATCTCCCTGGCCTGGCTTTAATCCTGACCTGATTAGTATTGCGATCGTGGTGGCAACGCAGGCGCGCGGCACGATCCTAATCTGGGAAAAAATGTTTGAAAGTCGCCTCTTTTTCGTGGACCGGCTGATCGGCATGGGGGCGCGGATTATATTGTGCGATCCCCACCGCGTTGTGGTCGTCGGTCCGAGCCAGTTGTACGGCGAGCCCGACGGATTGCCAAGCCCTGATATTCGGGCGGGCATGGCGCTGCTGCTGGCGGCGCTGTGCGCTCAGGGGCGAAGCGTCATCTATAACATTGGTCAGATCGATCGCGGCTATGAACGGATCGATGAGCGCCTGCGCTCCCTGGGCGCGCATATCGAACGCGCGCGCTAGAAGGGTTCTCAGAAAAGCCGACGCCAAGACGCGAAGACGCAAAGAGGTATTGATTGTTGAGGATATTTCTCATCACGTCCCATGCAACGACATCGCCTTCTAATGGCGGCAACCATTGCGTTGGGAGGAGCGGAAGGAGCGCTAGTTGCGCGATTCGTCCTGCGTCTCTTCGCCGCTCGTCCTGACAATCCAGTAGTTCAGGTGGTGTACGCGGTTACACAACCGATTATTGCACCGCTGCGGGCGCTCGACGCAGGACAACCCCAGTATGGCGCAACGCTCGAGTTTGCCACGCTCGTGCTGCTGCTCGTGCTGCCGCTCATCACGGCGCTTATGTGGAAATGCGTCGGAAATCGCTCGCCGGATGCGGCGAGGGTTTCTCAGGAAGGCGGTCTCTGAGGCGCGAGGAAGCAAAAGCGCATCGTACGAGTTGCGAGGCTTTGCATCTTCGCGCCAGCTTTTTCGAGCGATGCTGCGTTCTTGATTCTCAGTTCTTGGTTCTCAGTGGGGAGGGTTCAATGGATCCGCTAGAATTGCTGATCTTGCTGGTCATTGTGGGAATCTGCGGTGCGTTCGCTGAGTTGATCGTCGGTTTCAGCCCGCCGGGGTTGCACGTGATGCTTGTGTCGATCATCGTTGGCATCATCGGTGCATTTATTGGCGGGTGGATCGCCGGAATGATCGGTCTGCCGCCGATTACTGAGATTCGTGTCGGCAACATTCGTCTGAGTCTGCTGTACACTATTCTTGGTTCGACGCTGCTGCTCGTGATACTTCAAGCGCTCCGCAGCGGATGGCGCTGGTTTTCGATTAGGAGATAAGCGTTCGATGTGAGTCAGGATTGAGAATTAGGGGACGATGGCAGGAAGGGTCATGCGGAATACCATTTCGTCTCCGCTTCGATGAGCAGTCAGCGTGCCGTTGTGTTGCTCAACGATGCTATAACTCAACGGCAATTCAATACCGTTCGCCTCGCCACGGACCGGTCCATCCGGTTCAAACAGCCGATGCAGATCGGCATCATCGACGGAAACGCCGGTATCGGCAAACTCTACCACGGCTTGATGCATTGCGCCATCGAACTGCCGGTATGTGCGAACTGTCAACCGTCCCCCGCGGGGCATGGCATAAACAGCGTTGAGGATTAGGTTGTAACACGCGTAGCGCAGATGACCGGCAAACCCCGACACGCGCGGATCGTCGGATGTGAATTCGCGCTGCAGATCAATGGCTCGTTCTCGCAGAAGGTCGTCGGCCTGCTGCAGCGCCTGATCGAGAATCCGGTGCAGGGCAACCGGTCGCTTCCCTTGCCCCGACGAACGGTAGAGATCGAGCAGGCGCCGCACGCTGATAATGACGCGCTCTGTTTCTTGCTGTGCCATTCCCAGATACCGCTGACGTTTGTCATTACTCAGCGGACGGTGCTGCAACAGATAGAGGGTATTGGCAATCGCCTGGAGTGGATTATTGATCTCGTGAGCCAGCGCTGCCGTCAGGCGGCCTACCAGCGCCAGGCGCTCAGTATGCGCCTGATCGAGCTGCTGCATCCGCTGCTGCAATTGCGCCTCGCATTCAGCAGCACGATTGAGCGTGGCGCTGAGAAGTGCGGCAGCCGCTCGCAAACAGGCGCCGATCTCAGCATCGTCGTCTGCGCTGTCGGGAAGGGCTGCAATGATAACGCCATTCGCCGCGTCGCCTGTAAATGGTGTGCAGATAAGCGAAGCATTGGTTGCCAAACTCCGTTCCCAGGACGAGAGCGGAACCCCGTCTGTCGAGGACGAAATCACGCACTTTCGAGCAATGGCTGCACCGCAGAGACCGTCGGACAGCGACAGCGCAACCGGCAATGCTGGCGCTTTTCCAAACGATACAACTCGCCTAACGCGCCACATGTCGTCTTCGGCCAGAATCACATAGCCGCGCAACAAAAACGGCGCTGCACCGAGCCGCGCCGCGAACACATCCAGTGCATCGCTAGCCGTGCGACACTGTGTCAGCGCCAACCCGGTCTGCGCGACCCATGCCAGGTGCCCGGCATGCTGCGGCAATACGATGCCTTCACTGTGCCCGTTGGACAAACCCGCACGCTGTTCGGAGAATGCAAACCCTCTTAAATCTCGCTGCGTCATATTTACCCACCGTAACGTCGGCGCAGTTCATTCCAGACATCCTCAAGAGTCATACCTCGGTTTTGCAGCAGCACCAGCACGTGATACATCAGATCGGCGACTTCCCAGGCAATCTCAGAGAGTGCTCCATTTTTCGCTGCGATAATCACTTCCGCCGCTTCTTCGCCGATTTTCTTGCCAATCCGGTCAACGCCTCCGGTAAGCAACTTCGTAGTATACGAACCCTCTTTCGGAGCGGATGCACGCTGTGCGACAACATCGGCGAGGTCAGTGAGGATAACGGAGGCTGGCGTGCGTGTCTCGGTCAGATGACCATCGAGGGTGCGATGAAAGCAACTCACACGACCGGCATGGCACGTAGGTCCAGCAGGTTCCGCCAGCACCAGCAGCGCATCGCCGTCGCAATCCTGCCGGATTTCGACCAGACGCAGCACGTTGCCGGAGGTTTCGCCCTTGCGCCAGAGCGCCTGTCGGCTCCGGCTCCAGAACGTCACCAAGCCCGACGCCAGCGTCTGCTGCAACGCCTCCTCGTTCATATATCCCAGCATCAGCACTTCGCCGCTTCGCGCATGCTGAACGATAGCCGGAATCAGGCCTGCTTCGTTGAATTGCATACGGACGATGTCCATCTCCGCTCTTTCGCGCAACCGTTGCCTTGTGCGACAGGCGTTGATCCGTTGAAGCCGACGCCTGTCGCAAGACAGTTGAGGGGTGGAACGTGCATATCTGCATCGACCTAGTGCAAGAAGTGTCGTCTGCCGGTAAATACCATGGCCATGCCGTGCCGATTGGCAGCGGCAATCACCTCTTCATCCCGCACCGACCCGCCAGGCTGAATGACTGCTGTCGCCCCAGCCGCTGCCGCAATCTCAACGCTGTCGGGGAACGGGAGCAGCGCATCGCTGGCGATGACCGACCCGGCGAGCGAGAGACCAGCGTTCTGCGCCTTCCACACCGCCACCCGCGTGCTATCAACGCGGCTCATCTGCCCGGCGCCAATGCCCAGGGTGCGATCAGCGGCGGCAAACACGATCGCGTTCGACTTGACGTGCTTCACGACGCGCCAGGCGAACCGCAACGCAGCGCGCTCGGCGTCTGTCGGCGCGCGTTGCGTCACAACCTCGAACGGCTCCTCATCAAGCGGTGCAACATCCGGCTCCTGCGCCAGGATGCCACCGGGCACGCTGTGATACGCCAGCCCGCGCGCCTGACCGACAGGGCGCAGGACGCGCATCAGGCGGCGGTTCTTCTTCTTACGCAGCAATGCCAGCGCATCATCGGCGAAAGCAGGTGCGACGATTATCTCGGAGAAAATCTCATCAATCGCCTGTGCCAGCGGCAGATCGAGCGTCTGATTCACGGCGATGATGCCGCCGAACGGCGCTTCCCGGTCGGTGGCGAATGCTTTCTTCCATGCTTCGAGCGGTGTGGCGCCAACCCCGACGCCGCATGGATTCGTGTGCTTAACAATCGCCAGCGCTGCGCCTTCTGCCGGATCGAATTCCTCGATCAGCGACTGGACCGCAGCAATATCGAGGATATTAACGTATGACAACTCGCGCCCGTGCAGTTGCTCAAAGAACGTGTGGAAATCACCATAGAGCGCCGCGCGCTGATGCGGGTTCTCGCCATAGCGCAAATCCTGCGCCTTGCGGAATGCCAGCGGCAGCGTCTCCGGGAAGAGTTCGTCGGAGAGATACCTGGCAATAGCGGCATCATACGCAGCAGTGTGCGCGAACGCGCGCGCCGCCAGGCGCCGCCGCAGATCAGGCGTCACCGCCTCGGTGCGCAGTGCCGTCAACACAGCGTCGTAGTCGTCAGGGCTGACCACCACCAGCACCGATTCATGGTTTTTGGCGGCAGCGCGAACCATCGCAGGACCACCAATGTCGATCTGTTCAATCGCTTCCGCCAGGGTGACATCGGGGCGGGCAATTGTTTCACTGAAGGGATAGAGGTTGACAACGACGAGATCGATAGGTGCAATGCCGTGGACATCGAGCGCCGCCATATGGTCTGGATTATCGCGGCGCGCCAGAATGCCAGCGTGGATTGCAGGATGGAGCGTTTTCACCCGCCCATCGAGGATTTCGGGAAAACCGGTAACATCGCTGACCGATCGAACCGGAATGCCGACTGCGGCAAGCGTTCGCGCCGTATTGCCGGTTGCGATGATCTCAAAGCCAAGTTCGACGAGACCGGCAGCAAACGCTTCGATGCCGCGCTTGTCGGAAACGCTTACAAGCGCACGCACACTGCGCCTCCATTGCTATACTGCCCGGAAAGGTTGACGCAACGACGCGAAGGTGTTTTGAATAGCGGTTTGACAGAGGGCTCAGGTGCGTGTTCCAGACACGTTTTGCACCCCTGAAGCATCTGGTCAACCTTTGCGTAAGGCATTCTTACACAAACGCCACCTCAGGCGGAAGCGGATATATTTCTCTATCCTTATTGTACCACAGAGCACAATGTGCCGTTTTCTGGAAAGCATACGGGGCGTGCGTGGGGTCTCAGGATCAGGTGTTTTCAGGCGATACGGATGTTTCCGTGTTGCAACGTCGTAAGCCCCCTACTCCGGCGTCAGCGCGGCTGCCAAACTTTCATGCCTTCCAGCAACGATCTGATCTGCTGCGGAAAGCGGTCGAAATCGATCGGTTTGCCGATGAACCCATCGAACCCGGCCGCGCGGGCGCGCGCTTCGTCCTGCGGCAGAACATTGGCAGTCACCGCTGCAATGCGGGTCGCGCGCAGCTTCGGATGCGCGCGCAATTGACGCAGCACCTGATAGCCGTCTTCGTAGGGGAGTTGAATGTCGAGCAGGACAAGATCGACACGTGGCATGGTCTCGATCAGTTTCAGCGCCTGTCGACCGGATGCGCGCGCATTGACGTAGCGAACACCCATCATGCGCAGGAGATCGGTCGTAATCATTAGATTGTTTGCATCATCCTCTATGACCAGAACATATGCGTCTTCTGGACGGATCGGGGTCATGATTGTTCTCCGTAACTCAAGGATGCGATTGTGCTTCAAGGCGAGACGGCGGATGACGATATTCTGGCAGTCAGGAGCTCCATCATGCGATCAAGCAGGCGTTCCGGCGACGTCTCGCCTTTGGTGAGCAGGGCTTTGACGCGCTGCGCAAGATAGGTGCGTTCCTGAGCGCTCAAGTCTTTTGCCGACAAAACGATTACCGGAATGTGCCGGGTGTGCGGATGACTCTCTAATCGTTTCAGGATCGTGAACCCGTCGATCCCCGGCATTATCAGGTCGAGGATGATCAGATCGGGACGCAGGTTGACAATTGCCTCCCAGCCGCGTGCGCCATCGCACGCCGTGTGCACTTGATATGAACCGGTCCGGTTGAGCGAGCTGGAGATCATTTCGAGCTGATCTGGATCATCATCGATAACGACGACAGCAGCGTGCTTGCGCACCAGTTGCGCCACTGTCTTACGCAATTGCGCCTCATCAATCGGTTTGATCAGATAGGCGCTGGCGCCCAACTGAAAACCAAGGCGTTTCTGTTCGACGATCGTATAGAGCGCCACTGGAATAGCGCACAGCTCCGGATCCGCTTTCAAATCTGCGAGTATCGCCCACCCGTCACGATGCGGCATAAGCACATCCAGAATAATGGCCGCCGGTTTGACTCGTCGCACCTGTTCTATCGCGTGACGGCTGTCGGTCAGCGCAACGACCGTGTATCCGTCGCGCGACAGATAACTGCGCACAATCTCGACGGCAGCCAGATCGTCGTCGATCACCATGATGATCGGTGCGCTATCCTGAGGTTTATCGATCACCGTCGGCTCAGGCGGCAAGGAGACAGAAGGCACAGACGCGATTGGCAGACTGAACGAGAACGTCGAACCGACCCCTACAGCGCTTTCGACCCACAACCGACCGCCGTGCAGATCAACCAGGCGACGACAGATCGCCAGCCCTAACCCTGTGCCTTCGTAGCGACGGTTACCGGCGTTATCAAGCTGGCGAAACGCCTCGAAGATCGTGTTGATCTTCTCTGGCGGAATACCGATGCCCGTGTCGCTGACGTGAATAATGACCTCGTCGCCATGTCGCTCAGCGCGCACGGTGATGCTCCCAGCGTCGGTGAACTTTGCCGCATTCGAGAGCAGGTTGAGCAGTATCTGCCGGACGCGCGTGTGATCGGCGTACACCAGCGGCAGGTTCGGGGGGATGTCGCTGCGCAGCTCGATCGGTTTCTCCCTGATCAGCCCCGCTGCCGTCGCCATAGCGCCCTGGATGAGATCATTGACTGAGAACGGCTCGCGCACGAGTTCCATCCGACCGGCTTCGATCTTCGACAGATCGAGAATATCGTTGATCAGACCCAGCAGATGTTCGCCGCTTTGCCGTACCCGGTTCAGGTAATCAAGTTGCTCGGGCGTCACAGGACCGCGCGCGCCGGCGCTGATAATGCGGGTAAAGTTGATGATTGAATTCAGCGGCGTGCGCAGTTCATGCGACATATTTGCCAGGAATTCACTCTTGATCCGGTTCGCCTGCTCGGCGGCGGCACGCTCAGTGGCCAGCCGCATATTCTCGCGCATGGCCACGATCTGGCGAACGATGACAATCGCTGTCAGCGCCAGCGCACCGATGATCAGATCACCGAGCGGTCTCGTCCAGTTCTGAATCGTCACTATCAGCAGCAACCCGAAACCGACGGCGATGCCAGCATAGGGAAGCAGGTTGAGCGAGGTCGTCGCGCTGCCACTGGTTACGAGCTGTCCGGCTGATAGTGTTCGACTCGTGAATTGCAACTGGCTGGCGACAGCAAAGATGACGTATGCCGCAATCCACGCACTGCTGGGCCACGTACCTTCCTGGTACGTCTCGCTCATCATCATGCTTGAGTAGCCGAGGTCCCCTGCAAGGAAAGCCAGCAATCCAAGTCCAAACACATGCATGGGAAGGTTGTTGCGCCAGTCGTCGCTTCTGAGCGCAATGCGCACCACGCCGAACAGGACGATCAGGTCGCCAACCGGGTACGCAAGAGTCAGCGCAGTCAGCCATGGGTCGTCTATTCCTGCACTGGCTCGTGGTAGCACGCTGAAGAACCAGATCAGCATGCTGCCGCTCACCAGCACTGCTCCGGCGTCGAGCCAGAAGGCGACCTTTTCCGTGCGTTGACGGGGAGCGGCAGGCAGCAGGAGCAAACCGATCAGGGTCAGCGGATAGAAAGCGAGCCAGAAGAGATCGGCCCATGAAGCGGCAGGCGTCTGGCGGAGCGCCTGCGTATAGATGAGCCAGATTGTGTTTCCCAACCAACTGGCGAGGAACGCACTTCCAAAGAAGAGCCAGCCGCGCCGTATGTTTACAGGCAGATGTGCGGCGCGTGCGACGCGAAATGCAAGCAGAGCCGCGATTGCGCTGGAAAACAAAGACCCCGCTTGTGCCAGCCAGCTGCGTGCGTCTGCGTCGCCCCACGCGAGCGCTATCCAGACAGCGCAGGGCAGGGCGAGAACCATAGAGAGGATCGCCAGCGCTCCTCCCCAATCGCGCGCCCAGGATCGAAGCGTCTGCTGAATGACGTATCCGCGCGACATCGTGCATTTTCCTTCCGGTCTGATGCGCAGCTCATCACTCCTTGGTCGAGCAACGCGCCTGCATGGGTGCGACTGCGGAGCTGCGGAGGCGAACGCATTGAAAGAACCGCTCATGATGATACCTAGGAATATAACCAGGGCGTAACCAGTTTGAGGGGAATCAAGGGTAGAAGGTTAAAGAGTGCAGGTGGAACTTTGACGGAGAAAGGTAGCAGGCAGGAAAGAAAGATTGAAGGTTGAAGGAGAGAAGTCTCTTGACCCCTAACCCTTAACCCCTAACCTCTGAAGACTTGCTCAGCGAACGAGCGCATGTGTGCGAGTGGTTCGCTGATGCGATCAGCGCCAAAGGCGCGGGCGGCTGAAATCTCGAAGAGGTTCAGCGCTGTGGTGACCTGTTCAGGCGTCGCAGTATCCTGGTCGTGGATGCCAGCGCGCACATACGCCTCAACCAGCAGCGCGCGGGCCGGCGGACCAAGCGCCTCGAGAACGATGCGTTCAAGCTCAGGGAACAGCGAGTCGGTGAGGTTCGAGTCACGTTTTTCGACCAAACCGCTCTCGAGCAGGCGGTTCAGAATCTCACACGTGCGCGCTTCGCCCAAACCGCTGCGTTGCGCAATGTACCCCACTGTATTCTTCCCGTTCACCATGGTCAGCACGCGCCATTCATCAGCTTCCAGGCTGATTTCGCTACCGGTGGAAGCCGGGTTGGGAACGAGGCGCAGAATGGTATTCATGGAAAGCGTTGGCTCCGACTCGTGCGCCATCGCCTCCTGACGCATGATGCCTTCCATGATGATCATATTGTTGCTCTGGGTGATAGTCGGTTTATCGAGCACGACGTCCTCGTGGAAGCGGAAGGGGCCAGAGGTCAGCGTGAAGAACGTGTAGGCAGCCTCGAGCGGCGGCAACGACCCCAGACGCGCCCCGATGATGCGGCCATCGCGGAAGTAAAGCCAACCATCAATTTCCTGAGCGCCGCGTTTACCCTGAATATGCACGGCGCCCGTCTTATTGCTTAGCTCAATCAGTTGAATAATGTCTGTCAGCGAAAACTCGCTCAAATCGCCTGCAAGAGCCATGGCTTACGTTCCAGATGCAGGAGTCTGCGCGCACTACAATTTACTGATCACCAGTTTACTGATCGCCTTCAGGGTGTCGAACACCCCTGCGCCGATGGTCGCTGTCGCCTCGAACCGCTGCCATCCAAGGGTATTCAAGTATTTATCAAGGGTGGCAACCGGAAGCGCTCCGGGAACATCGCGCTTATTGTACTGCAAAACGATTGGAAAATCCTGGAAGCGCTTATTCTGACGGGTGATGTTGATTGCAAGTTCGCGCAAACTGCGAATATTCTCCTCAAGCTTATGCTTCTGCGAATCGGCGACGAAAACGACGCCATCGGCGCCGCTGAGCACTGCGACGCGCGTCCGCTCATAGAGTACCTGACCAGGGACGGTGTAGAGATGGAAGCGCGTCTGGAATCCGCGCACCTTCCCCAGATCGAGCGGCAGGAAGTCGAAGAACAGCGTGCGCTCCGTCTCTGTAGCAATAGACAGTAATTCCCCCTTCGCTTCTTTGGGAACCTGGCTATGGATGTACTGCAGGTTGCTGGTCTTCCCACTCATGCCAGGTCCGTAGTAGACGATCTTGCAATGGATCTCGCGCGCAGCAACGTTGATCAGAGCCATAGGTCCTCTCGTTTGCATGCCGGCGGCCGTGCCAGATGGCGCGAAAGCGCGGCAGTGGCCGACTAGTCGCGAAACAGGAGGTCAATCGTATCTTCCATCGAAGTACGGAACGACGAGCCGAGCACATCGTCGCGGGCCTTTTGGTGTTCGCGCACACGCTCGAGAACCACACTCAGATCATCGGTAGCTTTCTTCGTCAGCACCTTTACCAGCCCGATGTGCGTCCCTTTATTGAAGATGATGCACAGGATCCACTGATCTTCGATCAAAGAAATAAAGATATTCTCGCGCACACCCTGAGTAAACAACTGGCGGAAATCTTTCTCCCGCAACAGTTTCGCAACCTCGCGCGAAGAAGCGAACGTGCCAGCGATCAATGCACCCAGAGCAGTAATATCCTGGCGTGCTGCATCCCCCTGCGCCGTGATTACCTGACCGCTTTTGTCGAGAAGCAGAACATAGTTGCCGCCGGTGTCTTCAGCAAGGCGCACCAGACATTCTTCGATAACTTTGATTTCTTCGGCTGGAACTATCTGACTCGTAAGTTGTGGGTCCATGCGGCTCTCCACTCTGCGTGCGGTGGCTTGCACCGGGACAAACGGGTGCGCAGCATGCACCCGCCTTATCTTCCGCTATTATAGCATACCGCTTATACCGCAGACGGTCCATTGCACCGACTGTGAAGCACAGCCGGGTGGCGCATCTGCTGCAGCCTATTCCCCATTATACTACATCGTTGCATACGGGAACGTGATCAAAGCGGTAGCGACGTGATTGCAGCATCGCTACCGTTGATGGATCACGCTTCCTGATTGTTGGCGTTACGCTCGCGTTCCTTGGGTGGTCGCCCGGTACGAATGTTGCGGAGCGATTGGATAGTAGCCGCCAATGCCCGATCCGCCCACCCGTAGATTGTCGGACGACTCTTGCGCAGATCTTCAGCTATCTGGGTGACGTTGGTACGATACTCGGGATCGAACGTTGCCAGATTGATGCGCGCCGATGCAACGATCTGTAAAATCTCTTCTTCACTCAGGTCGTGCTCACGAATAAGTTTTCTGGCTCGCTTACTGGTTAGATCGAGACGCATAGATGCGCACCTTTACGCTTGCGCCCTTGTCCATTTGCTGGCGGGCAGGATCATGACAGACAGCTCTTCGTGTATGATCATAGCATGAGGAAAACCGAATGTCCAGTGCTATTTGTAAACAGTAATTGGCATGTTCTGTGATGCACTTCACACAGCGGAGCCGATCAGGTAGCGGCTCATGCTATGGAGCATCATGGTGAAGATCCTTTCGAGACATGACGACATGTAAGTATTAACAGACTGTCGCCTGTCCGATAAAAGAGTTCTGCCCGCTGGCACGCGCAGGCCAGCGGGCAGAACTCTTGCTTCATCCAAAGTGTGCGGTCACTCTGAGCCGGTCGAAGGATGCATGCCGCTGCCTATCCTGCGACCGGCTCAGAGCGTAGACAGTGATAAGCGCCGCAGCCAGTGCGCAAAAGTCATCGTGACGGATGATTAGCCGTTCTTCTGCTCGATCAGGATGCGGCGCGGCTTGACCTCCTCAGCCTTGGGAATTTCCAAGCGCAGGATGCCGTTGCTCAGCGTCGCCTTGATCGCATCAGCCTTGACCGAGCGCGGCAGAGCGATCTGGCGCTGGAACGCACCGTAGCGCCGCTCCATGCGATGGTAGTTGCGCTTGGTCTCCTGCGACTCCTGCTTGATCTCGCCCTTGATCGTCAGCAGGCTGTTCTCAACCGTCACTTCCAGGTCTTCAGGCTTCAGTCCGGGCACCGTCGCCTCCACCAGGTAGGCGTCCTCAGTTTCGCTCAGGTCGAGCGCCGGAACGAAGCTGCCCCGTGTCAGATCTGGTCGCACGAAGCTTTCCTCGAACAGTTGATTCATCGCCTCGCGCAGGGTCATCATCTCCTGGAAGGGATCCCAGCGAGTCAGGTTCGTCATGGCTTTAACCTCCTTTACATAGGGTATTGGCTTGCGCCGCCGCCAGTGCATCGTTGTTCTACTCCATCCATTGAGCAGTATATGGCATGTGTGTTAAAATGCCATCTATGGAGCGTTAGAACGATGTTAGACCGGTATGATCAACGACTGCGGCAGCTTGAGTCGCTGTTGCGCGTCAGCCGTGCCATCACCGCGCAACTCGAACTGACCAGTGTGCTCAATCTGGTAATCGAGGCGGCAGTCGACCTGCTTGCCGGCAATTCGGGGTTAATTGCGTTGCGTGATGATGACGGCGTGATGCGCATCTATGCGGCATCGGGGCTAGCGAGCGAAACCTGGCCCGCCTTCGACGACCTGCTGGCAACGCCGCTCGACGACCAGCAGGCGCTGGTGCGACGTCTGCGCGAAGCAGGCGAGGACATCGGGCTGCCGTTGCGTCATGTAAGCGCCGTGCCGCTGGTGTTTCGCGGCGCAACGGTCGGGGTGATCTACGTCTTCCGCGCTGCGTTGAATGTTGAGTTCACCGCCGAGGAACATCAGCTCCTGACTGCATTCGCTGACCAGGCGGCGATCGCGGTCTCCAATGCGCGCCTGTTCCAGAGCGTCCTGCGTGAGAAGCAACATCTTGACGCGCTGATTGAGAACAGCGCCGATGGCGTGATGATCCTCGATTCACGCTGGCGTATTACGACGTTTAACCGCGCGATGGAGCAATTGACCGGATGGAGTCGCGAGGAGGCGATTGGGCGCCCATGCGCTGAGGTGCTGGCAATTCATACGCCGCAGGGCGCTAATCTCTGCCTGACCGATTGCCCGCTGCAGCGTCAGCCGTTCGAGCCGAACCCGGTTGCCGAGGGATGGATCACCACCCGCGATGGGCGGCGGCTCTATATCCAGAGCCGCTATGCGGCGCAGCGCAGTCCGCAGGGCGCTTTCCTCGGCGCAATTGCCAATGTCCGCGATGTGACCGAGCAAAAAATCGAAGCCGAGATGCAGAACACTTTCATTTCTGTCATCTCGCACGAATTGCGCACGCCGGTGAGCATTATCAAAGGGTACGCTGAGACGCTAGCGCGCCAGGATGCGACCTGGGACGCAGCGACCCTCCGTGAAGGGCTAGCGATTATCATCGAAGAGGCGGATCGCCTGGCGCAGCAGATCAACACGCTGCTGGAGGCTTCTCGGCTGCAGGCCGACAGCATGCGCCTTGAGCTAAGCGACTGGTCGGTGCGTCCGCTGGCGGAGCGGGTCGTTGAGCGTTTCGCGCCGCAGGCAGGGGACCGGTTTACCTTCGAGATCGACATCCCCGATGATTTCCCGCCGGTGCATGCTGATTATGAACGTACCCGAACCGTGCTGGAGAATCTGATCAGCAATGCAATCAAGTACAGCCCGAACGGAGGGTTGGTGCGTATCGCGGCGCGGGTGAGCGGCGACTTTGCCATTATCTCGGTCAGCGACCAGGGAATTGGCATACCGCTTGAAGAGCAGAAAAAACTCTTCCGCCGCTTCTATCGCGTCGATAACCGTCTGCGACGCGAAACGCAGGGGGCAGGGCTGGGGCTGTTCCTGTCACGTGTCATCGTCGAGGCGCAGGGAGGACGTATCTGGGTGGATAGCCGACCAGGGCGGGGGTCGCGCTTTTCGTTTACGGTGCCGCTGGCGACGCCGGTGCTGAGCGATCAGTCGACGCAGGGTGAAACGGAAGCCGCAACGTCTGTCGATCATCCCGAGCTGGTTCCAGCAACGCCGCCTCGTGCTGAGCCGCCGCTGCTCGAGGATCATGAAAAGTAAGAAAGAGCGCCGATATGTCAGAACTCAAGGACAAGCTGATCCTCGTCGTCGATGACGAGCCGCGCATGGTCAACTTCATGCGCATGAATCTGGAACTTGAAGGATGCCGGGTGATCAGTGCATCGAACGGGCGCGAGGCGCTCGAAAAGGTGCGCGATGAGATGCCGGACGTGGTGCTGCTCGATATTATGATGCCGGTGATGGACGGCTTTGAAACGTTGCGGCGACTGCGACAGGCGTCGTCGGTGCCGGTGCTGGTGCTGACTGCGAAGGATGACGAAGAGGACCGCATCAAAGGTTTGGAACTAGGCGCCGACGATTACATCGGCAAGCCGTTCAGCCATCGTGAATTGGTCAGTCGCATTCGCGCCGTGCTGCGGCGCTACAATACCCCGCCGCCTGCACCCCAGACGACGGTCAAGGTCGATGATCGGCTCCAGATCGATTTTGCCCGGCGCGAGGTGCTGGTCAACGGCGAGCGAGTTAACCTGCGCCCGACGGAGTATCGGCTGCTCTATCACCTGGTGCAGAATGCGGGGTATGTGATGACCCACGAGCAGCTTCTGAGCAAGGTGTGGGGTCCGGAGTACCGCGACGAGACGCACTATCTGAGGCTCTACATCACCTATCTCCGCCAGAAGATCGAGGAAGACCCGGCAAACCCGAAGTACATCCTGACTGAACGCGGCATTGGGTACCGTTTCGTCGATTTCAAGCGCGAGGGGCATGGATGAGGCGAGAGGCGCGAGGTGCAGGGCAAGAGGTTACAGGCGCGAAGGTTGCGGGTTACATTAATCAGCGGCTCGCACCGCTCGGCATGGCGGGGGCAAGAGATTACAGGTGCAAAGGTTGCGGGTTACAGGCAGGGGCGCATAGCGGTGCGCCCTTGAGAAGGTTGCATATCGCAAGGTTGGGTCCGCGTAAGAGTGGGTTCCTGACCCCTAACCCTTAATCCCTAACTCTTCACCAAACAACAGGCCTCGCCGAATCACAATGGTCCCGAACAGGTCAGCCTGCTCAACCTCAATGATGTGGCGTTTCCACAATTCGAGCACGGCCCAGAACGCGACAACGACCTCGACACGTTGTGCAGCGAGCGAAGTGATCTCCTCGAACGCCACCCATGGACGAGCCAGCAAGCGGGCATGAATGCGCTCAATCATCTCGTGAACGCTGACGATTTTCGGCACGGGCAGCGCTACGGGCGACGGATCGAGCGGCAGCGCCAACTGCTTACGGCGTTGCACGGCGGCGATCAGATCGGCCACGGTATGGTCGAGCCGTACCGTGCGTCGGGCTACGGGCGGTGCGAACCGTACATACATGCGCCGGCCCTCGTAGAGGCGCAGCAGAGACGCCAGTTGCCTGAAGCGCTGATATTCCTGCAACTGACGCACTAGAGCATCGCTGTCATCGTCGGGTTCCTGGTCGTCGGTTGCGGGAGGGCGGGGCAGCAGCGCCCGCGATTTCAGGAGCAGCAACCGTGCCGCCACTACTAGGAATGCTGAGAGTGAGGCTGGATCTGGCGCGTCCATCGCGCGCACATGCGCAAGATACTGATCAGTGACGCGCGCCAGCGCCACACTGGTGACATCCAGTTCCTCGCGCTCGATCAGGCGTAACAGCAGATCGAGCGGACCTGTGAAGATGGGCAGGGTGACGGCATAGTCGACCGGTGTGACGAACATTCCCTTCAATTGGCGTCATCCGCCACGCGCAGCGCTTCGGCGAACGGCGTGGGGCGCCGCTCTGCGTAGTCGCGCAGGATCTGCACGACTTCGGGAGGACTGCACACGGCTTGGGCATAAGCAACGCTGCGCCGCTCGTGTGAGGCGTGCAGCGCAAAAGGATAGAACAGGCCGCGTCCGTGACGCGCGGCGCGTTCGTACAGATTGGGCGCGTAGCGTTGCAACACGACAATCAGCCCGTGGTAGATCAAGGGAATAGTCCGCCCCTCTTCATCAACCTTGCCGCAATCGTGCAGCAACGCTGCCTGCAGGAGATGCGAGTCGGTATAGCCAGCGCGCACCAGGGCGTGGTAAACATCGAGACTGTGGCGCTGAGCGAACCGCGGCATCCGTTCAAAGAGCAACAATTGCGGATCGCTCAGCACGCGAACCAGTAGAACTCGTTCTTCCAGGTGGATGGTAGCGGTCAGAGCTGTGATGAACTGCCAGATTCGGTAGAACCACCGTTGTCGTAGCGACAATGGGTGTACTTCCATCAGTTCATCAAGTGCTCACATAATTTCATCGATCTGTGCCGCCAGGTCGAAGTCCTTTTGGGTCAAACCGCCAGCGTCGTGGGTGGTCAGGCTCAGTGTCACTTTCCGCCATCGGATGTCGATGTCAGGATGATGGCCAGCGGCTTCAGCGAGAAACGCAACGTTGACGACGAAGGCGATAGCGGACGGAAATGAGGGAAGCTGAAAGGTCTTCCGAATTTCGTTCCCCTGACGAGTCCATCCCGTGAGGTCTCCGAGGCGTTCTTCAATCTCGGCATCACTTAGTCGGGCTGCCATACACGGACTCCTTCACGCACATGCTAACTGACCGTTTCGATGCCATCACGACATGCATCGCTTACTCGTCGCCGTTGCCGAAACCAGTTTAATGACAATCCGGTGCGCTACACGCACTCTTAGTATACCAGGAGTTGCATCAGGTCGCGTCGATATTGAGTTTCCGGAAAGCGGTTCTCGACGCAGATTTTCCGCCTTTTATCAAATATGACGCCCTCTTATCGCAGTGCGACAAGAGGGCGCAGGCGCCGGGAATCTGCTCAATCGAGATAACCTCGCAATTTCTTGCCAAGGTGGGGGTGGCGCAATTTCCGCAATGCTACGGCTTCGATCTGACGGATGCGCTCACGGGTGATGCCGAACTCCATACCCACTTCCTCAAGCGTACGGTACCGACCGTCTTTCAAGCCATAGCGCAACTGGATGATCTTCCGTTCGCGCTCAGGAAGTTTTTGCAACACCTCTTCAAGCTGCTCACGCAGCATCGATGCCGCCGCAGCTTCGGCAGGGGGAGAAATGCGATCATCCTCGATGAAATCACCCATGCGCCCTTCACCTTCCTGACCGACGGGCATTTCCAGTGACAGCGGATGCATTGATGCCTCTAGCGTGCGGCGCACCTTCGTTGAGCTGATGCCCATTGCGTCGGCAATCTCTTCCGGGGTCGGCTCGCGCTGCATTATCTGCTGGAGTTTGTGCGAGGTGCGCTTGACCTGGCTGATCGCCTCACCCATGTGCACAGGCAGACGGATCGTGCGGCTTTGATCGGCAATAGCGCGCGTAATTGCCTGGCGGATCCACCAGGTGGCATAGGTCGAAAACTTATGCCCTTTCGTGTAGTCGAATTTTTCAACCGCACGCATCAGGCCGATGTTTCCTTCCTGCACCAGGTCCATCATTGTCAACCCGTAGGAGGTGTATTTTTTCGCAATCGAGACGACCAACCGCAGGTTGGCCTGGATCAGGTGTTGCCGCGCCTCATTCCCCTGGGCGACTTGCTGTTCATACATCAGGCGCTCTTGCCAGGAGCTATACTCCTCACGTTCGAGCGCTCGACGGGCGCGGTTCCCGGCTTCCATCGCTTTCGCCAGCATCACCTCTTGCTCTGCCGACAGCAGCGGAACCTGACCGATCTCTTGCAGGTACATCCGAACCGGATCGTCAAGCGCTACATCGGTCAGGTCTGGCATTTCTGCCAGTAATTCGTCATCGCTGGTCGCACCGTTATCGCTCACATCGAGCGGGGTTTCGACCACGCGAATGCCCTCGGCTTGCAGCGCTGCATACAACTGATCGATGTCGGCGACGTGGTACTCGGGTTGTGGGAGTGCTTCTAGAATTTCGTTGTAGGTGAGGAACCCGCGCGTGCGCCCAATGTCAAGAAGATATTCAAGCGTTTGCGCCCACGCCTGCTGTGTCTGCTCCACGATCTCGGTGGCCATGTGTCTGCCTTCTTACATTGACTTAACTTGCGGCCACGCAGAACAGTATGCTCTGCGGACCATGCGAATACCGTCGTTTCCGTTTATGGGTCATTTGGCAACAAGACGGGGCTAAGAGTAAACGACTCCAAGCCCCCCAACTTCATTGCCTGACCAGAACGCGAGCATGGCGCTCTGTTGTTTCTTGCGCTACTATACATTAGCAAGTGGTTAAAGTCAACCCCTTTATCCACTAATGTTATAAACACTTTGTCCACATTTTCCACATCTGTGATGGTCGTCTCGCATCGGCGGCATCATTGCCTGGCGGGTCTCGGCAGAACCCCCATCACGCCAGTTCATGAACCGTACCGGTATCCTACATATGAGCGTGAAGAAAACGTGACAAGATGCTGCTATTATACTCAGGGCGAGTTACAACGATAGCCGACGCCAAAACATCAGGCTGATGGCGGATGAATAGAGCAGTCTTGTTCCTCCGCCTTGCTGGACGCTCCAGTGGCGTGGCAATGGTATCTGGAGCCGCATAGTATGAAATTTCACGAGTCCCTATATGCTGCTGTCTGGCGCAATCAGAGCTGGTTGTGCATCGGGCTGGACCCGGAACCAGCGCGTATGCCGGATCATCTGCCGAAGGATGCCGATGGCGTCTACGCATTTTGCGCTGCCATCATGGATGCCACTGCCGATCTCGTCTGTGCCTTCAAACTGAATGTCGCCTTTTTCGAGGCTCTCGGCGCGGCTGGATGGTCGGCGCTCGAACGTCTCGTTCGGCTTCGCCTGGGGGTGCCGATCATCCTTGATGCCAAGCGCGGTGATATTGGTTCAACGGCTGAGGCGTATGCGCGCGCGATGTTCACAACGCTCGGCGCGGACGCCGTAACGTTGAACCCGTATCTCGGCAGCGATGCGCTCGAACCTTTTCTGCGGCACGCTGATCGCGGGTGTTTCATTCTCTGCAAAACGTCAAACCTCGGCAGCGGCGATCTGCAAGATGCCCAACTGGTGGATGGACGCCCGTTGTACCTGGCGGTGGCTGAGATGGCGCGTGACCGCTGGAACATGTACGGCAACGTGGGGCTGGTCGTCGGGGCGACGCATCCTGAGGCGCTGGCGCATGTTCGGCGCATTTGTCCAGCTCTGCTGATTCTAGCGCCGGGGATCGGGGCGCAAGGCGGCGACCTCAGGGCGGCCGTGCGCGCTGCCGCAACAGGTGATGACCTGCGGTTGATCATCAACGTATCGCGCGCCGTCCTGTACGCAGATCGCGGCACGAACTTCGCTGCAGCGGCGCGCGTAGCGGCGCGCCAATTGCGCGACGCCATCAACGCCGCGCTGTGAACTGCCTTAGGCGAGGCTCCGTGGTCGCGCTTCTCACAGGAGTGCAGGCGTCGAGAGCGACGAGTGATGAGTGACAGCGGACTTCGTCGTGCTGTTCCTAGGATGCGGGGTACGTTGACTCGAGCAGTGTGCGGTTGTGCGTGGCGCTCGTATTGTATAATGACAAGCAGGGCATCATTGCCGAAGATCAGGGAGCTTTGGAGGTTGGGACAGTTGGAGGTGAAAGAGGCGAATGCATTCCTCACCCCAATTCCTCAACTCCTAACCCCTAGTCCAGGAGAGGACCCGCTATGGCGCGGGAGAATGGTATTGAGCGCGTGATTGCCGATAATCGCAAGGCGCGCCACGATTATCACATTGAAGAAACATATGAAGCCGGCATTGCGTTGACTGGCAGCGAGATCAAATCGATCCGCGCTGGTCAGGTGAATCTGCGTGGCGGATATGTGCGCATCGTCAATGGTGAGGCGTGGTTGTACGATGTGCACATTGCGCCCTATCAGCAATCGGGGAAGTATTTTAACCACGAGCCGACCCGACCACGGAAGTTGCTGTTGCATCGGCGTGAGATCTCCCGGATTGCCGGGCAGGTCGAGCGGCGAGGATATACGCTTGTGCCGCTTCGCCTATATCTGCGCCGGCAGCGTGCGAAGGTCGAAATCGGGCTGGCACGTGGGAAGAAACTGTACGATAAACGCGAAGATATTGCACGCCGCGAGGCGCGCCGCGACATTGATCGCGCGCTCAAAGCACGGATGCAGCGTTGACTGACTACTATTCGGTTTTCTTCCGGTTCTGTCGTCCAGACGGATCGGACGACGGGTCTTGGAAGCAGTAACCGATGCCGCGCACCGTGCGAATCAATACCGGGTTGGCGGGATCAGGCTCGAGTTTTTCCCGCAGCCAGCGCACGTGAACGTCAATTGTTCGGTTTGAGCCAAGGAAATCGCTGCCCCAAACACGCTCCAGCAACAGATCGCGCGATAACGCAACCCCTGCATTGTGCATCAGGCAAGCCAGCAGATCAAACTCCTTGTGCGAGAGTTCGATCTCGCGATCTTCATACCAGACGCGCCGACTGTTGCGATCCAGTTGAACTGGACCGACGCTTAGCACGCTGGATGCTGGTTTCTGCCGCTGACGCTCGTTCCAGCGCAGGATCGCACGCACGCGCGCCAGCAGTTCGCCCATGCTAAATGGTTTGACCACATAATCGATGGCGCCGAGTTCCAGTCCAGCAATACGATGCGCCTCATCGTGCAGCGCAGTCAGCAGCACGATTGGAACCGCAGTTTCTTTCGCTACTGCGCGGCAGACGGAGAATCCATCAAGCCCTGGCAACATCACATCAAGAATGATGAGGTCAGGGCGAACCCGACGCGCCATCTCCAGCCCGGTCAAGCCGTCGGCGGCGGTTGTCACCTGAAAGCCAGCTCGCTCGAAGTTGTAGGACAGCGTTTCCAACAGAACGCTATCGTCTTCAACCAGGAGTATTGTTGTCATATCTCTACTTTACTCAATGAGCATTAACGTTCTGTTATGCCACAGTTAAACTCATGCAGAGTTTTATGAATCCTTGTAACGATCACATCTTCGCAACATACCTGATGCAATATCGCTTACAAACGCGCTCGATCCGTTGTCTATAATCGACAGAGGAACAATAGGGTATGGCTCGTTGAGAGAGGCTTTCGTATGACTCAGATTCCCTCCACCATGCAGCGTGCGGTCCGTGGCGACAAAAATCCGCTCGATGTTGTCGAGCAGAATCTGCGCAACGCCATTTTCGGTCAGGATCGCGCAATCGAGGCTGTCATCCGGGTGCTCAATCGGGCGCGTTTCGGTTTTTCGGCGGGTAATTCGCGCCGTCCGCGCGCCACACTGCTCTTCCTTGGCCCCACCGGCGTCGGCAAAACGGAAACGGCGCGGCGCTTGGCGCAGTTGCTGCGTCCTGACGGCGAGGCGTTTCTCAAGATTGATTGCTCGCTCTTTTCGCAGGGGCACGAGGTGTCGGCGCTGGTCGGCGCGCCGCCGTCGTATGTTGGGCGGGACCAGAAGCCATTGCTGAGTCCCGACATCATTGAGCAGGAAAACAGCGTGGTCTTGTTCGATGAGATCGAAAAGGGTCAGCCGGAATTGTGGAATCTGCTGCTTCAGATTATGGAGGACGGCGAGATCCTGCTGCTGAACGGCGGACGGCGCGTATCGTTCAGCAAAAGCATCGTTATTCTGACCACGAACGTCGGCGCCAAGGAGATGGTCGATTTTCTCGATCAGCGTACCATTGGCTTTCGCACGTCGCGTCAGGATGTAGAGGCGACCGGACGGCAGATCTATCAGATTGGGTTCGAGGCATTGCAAAAAGTGTTTCAGCCCGAGTGGATCAATCGCATTGATGAGATTATCGCATTCCGACCGCTATCGAGCGAGGTGCTGCGGCAGGTGCTTGATCGGATGGTAAAAGAGGCGAATGAGCAGTATCTGCGCCACGGCATTCACGTCACGTTGACCGAGGAAGCGCGCGAGTATGTGCTGCGCAAAGGGTTCGAGCCGCGCTTCGGCGCTCGTCCGCTGCGGCAGCAACTCCTCAAGCTGATCGAGGCGCCACTCGCCGATCTAATGGCATCTGGCGGCATTCCGCCGGGCAGCCGCGTGCTTGTCGTCGCAACAGGCGTGGATCGCCACGGCGAAGCGCTGGAGTTTTACTACGAACCGGCGCCGGAACTGCTCGTGCAGGCGCAGGAACTGCGCGCTGCCGAGGTAGGACGTTTGCCGAGCGATGGACCACAACAACCCAGCGTTGGTCTGACAACCGACCGCGGGCATACCATGGAGCATGCCGCCAGTCCATTCAGCGCTCGCGGGCCGCGCGCTACGCCGCGCCGCCATGACGACCGGCGCTAAAACTTAACCGCGGAGACGCAACAGACGTAATGCCGACCATCAGACTAGTGATCAGAACGTGCTACTCTTGCCTGCCTCACCGAAGATCCGCCAGGAACGGCGCCGCCAATCTACGAGTTCCTTTGAAATGGATGCTATAATAGCATATGTCCCGATGCGCCGTTCTGCTCAGTCGATTGCGCACCGGCGCATGCACGCTATCCCGCCCATCTCTCCGACAATCGTTGTCGCCCAGACGTCACGGGTTGGTGGCTTCCTAAGGTCGCAGAGTGCGGCAATTGCCAGCGCGGAGCCAGCGCGTGAATACCATGTGGAGCCAAACGAACGATGCCCTTTCGTTTGCCGACGTGCTCGCTGCGCGCGACCGTCTGCGCGGTATTGCCCATCTGACGCCGGTGGCGACCTCGCGCACGCTCGATGCGCTGACCGGGCGCGCGATATTCCTGAAGTGCGAGAATCTGCAGCGCGGCGGCTCGTTCAAGTTTCGTGGCGCCTACAATATGATCAGCCGCCTGCCAGGCGAAGCGCGTCGCCGAGGCGTCGTTGCGTACTCGTCGGGGAACCACGCGCAGGGGGTAGCGCTCGCCGCTCGCCTGCTCGATATGCCTGCCATTATCTGCATGTCCTCCGACGCGCCTGCGGTCAAAGTGGAAGCCACTCGCGGCTATGGCGCCGAGATTGTGTTCTACGACCGCATGCGCGACGATCGCGCGGCGCTGGCGCAGCGCATTGCGGAGGAGCGCGGTGCAACTCTCGTGCCGCCCTATGATCACCCGCATATTATGGCAGGGCAGGGAACGGCGGCGCTCGAACTGCTCGAACAGGTTGAGGGTATCGATACGCTGGTTGTGCCAGTCGGCGGCGGTGGGCTGATCTCCGGCTGCGCCATTGCCGCTCACGGTATGAGTCCCGCCATCCAGGTCATTGGCGTCGAACCAGAAGATGCCGACGATACGCGCCGTTCGCTGGAGGCTGGCAAACGAATCACCATCCCGCCGCCTGCCACGATCGCCGACGGGCTGCGCGTCACGACCCCCGGCGCGCTGACGTTTCCCGTCGTGCAACGCCACGTCGCACAGATTGTCACTGTGAGTGACGATGAGATTCGTGAAGCGATGCGCTTTGTGATGCTGCGAATGAAACTCGTTGTCGAGCCGAGCGGCGCGGCTGGCATCGCCGCAGCGCTTGCCGGTCGGCTGCCAGACTCAGCGCGACGTGTTGGGATCATTGTATGCGGCGGCAACATCGATCCGCCGTTGCTGGCGTCGTTGTGGGAGTGATAGGAAAGGCGCGAGGCAAGAGGCGAGAGGCGAGAGGTAAGTGATGAGTGATGAGTGACGAGTGACGAGTGGTTCTGAGCATCTCTGTGCCTTTGTGCCTCTGTGTGAGGAATGAAAGGCGAAAGATGCGCGGCGAGAGGTTATGAGATGGCAGGTTGCAGGCGCGAAGGGTACGCATTGCGCATAAGAACAGTGCGGGTTAAGGCAAGCGATCTAACCCCTAACCCCTAACCCCTAACCCTCAACCCTTAACCCTCACCCCTGGTTCAAGGAGGAAAGACATGAGCGCAATCACCAGTTACATTCCCGGTGCGTCGTGGTCGCTCTTCGGGGCGGAACTGCATATTCCCGACGGTTTCCTCAACCTGCCGATCTCGATTGTCTGCTGGATTGGTGCGATTGCGCTCATCGCACGCGCTGCGCAACAGGCGCAGTGCACGCTCGATGAACGTCAGATGCCGCTGATGGGCATCATGGCAGCGTTCATTTTTGCCGCGCAGATGATCAATTTTCCCGTTGCCGGCGGAACATCAGGGCACCTGCTGGGCGGCGTGCTGGCAGCGGTGACGCTTGGTCCGTGGGCGGGGATTCTGGTCATGACTGCTGTGATCGCCGTACAGGCGCTGCTCTTTCAGGATGGCGGACTCCTGGTCATGGGCGCAAACATTCTGAATATGGGGCTGATCACAACCCTGATCGGCTACGGTCTGTACCGCAGCGTCATTAACCGGCGTCAGGCAACCCGCCTAGCGGTCATCAGCGTGGCAGCGTGGCTCTCAGTGATGGGCGCCGCACTGGCGACGTCGCTGCAACTCTGGTTGAGCGGAACGGTTCCGCTCGACATCGTGATCCCGGCGATGATGAGCGTTCACGCGCTGATCGGCATTGGCGAGGCGTTGATCACCGTAGCAGCGGTTTCGTTCATTCTGCGCACTCGGCCTGAGATATTGGACGCCAGCGCGCAGCGCGGCGGCGCTGATCGCGGCTGGATTATCGGCGGCGCTATTGCGTCGCTCATTGTCGTTGTTCTGTCGCCGCTCGCATCTGCCGACCCGGACGGCCTCGAGCGCGTGGCGGAGGATATCGGCTTTATTAGCCTGGGACAGAGCGCGCCGTATGAGATTATTCCCGACTATACGGTGCCCTTCCTGGGGGAGACGCCGCTCTCGACAATTGTGGCAGGCATTATCGGAGCGCTGGTCGTCGCCGTTGTCGTCATCCTTGTTGCCCAGGCGTTGCGGAGCCGGAGGATGGGGGTTAGGGGTTAGGGATCAGGTTCTCGGTTCTTTTATGACGCACACCCATCTGTCAGATCGTTATCACAACGGTGTGAGCATTGTGCACCGGCTCGAGCCGCGGGTCAAGGTCATCATTACTGTTCTGTTCATCGCGTCAAATACGCTCGTGCCTGATGGCGCATGGACGGCATTCGCCTTATCACTGGGACTGGTGACGTTCGTGTGTATGCTAGCGAGGCTGGGAGCGTTCTTCGCGCTAAAGCGGTCGTTTGTAGCGCTGCCATTCGTGCTTGTTGCCGTCAGCGTTTTGTTTGCCACGCCAGGATTACCAGTCGCCGGTTGGCAGGTCGGCAGCTACGCGCTGGTGGTGACCGACGCAGGAGTAACACGCTTCCTCAGCATCCTAGCGCGGAGCTGGCTGTCGGTGCAGATGGCAATTGTGCTGACAGCGGTCACGAACATTCCTGACCTGCTCCACGCTCTGCGGCATCTGTACGTTCCTCCGCTTCTGGTCGGCGTCATTGGGTTGATGCTCCGCTACCTAGACGTGTTGACCGATGAGGCGCTGCGGTTGATGCGCGCGCGCGATGCACGCAGCGCAGGAAGCGGCGGTTCGATCCTCTGGCGAGCGCAGGTGGCGGGATATATGGTTGGGCAACTCTTTTTGCGCAGTTATGAGCGCAGTGAGCGGGTGCATCAGGCAATGCTGGCGCGCGGCTTCGACGGTCGCTTCCTAACGATCAATCCGCACCAGATGGGCGAGCGCGACTGGTGGGCGCTGGCAGGAACAGTCGCAGTGCTGGCGCTGGTGCAGACTGTAGGGCATGCTCTGCGGATGTAGAAATAACATCGCAAATGCGAGACCTCGGGCTATCGGTAACGTAAGATCTTTGCGCTTTTGTGCTTTATATGAGCTTGATCAAGGCATGTGGACGGAGAACCCGTACATATGACTGATGCTCTCGTTGCCGAGCTAGCAAGTCCTGAGTTCCTTGCTAATCCCTACCCCGTGTATCGGCGGTTGATCGAGCAGACGCCGGTGTTCTGGCTGCCGCACAGCAATGCGCCGGGCGGAATGTGGTGCATCGCACGGTACGATGACGTCATCTTCATCCTGCACAATGCGCCAGTCTTTAAGGATACAAGTCGCATCGCTCCCCCCGATAGTCTGACCCCCCTTGACCGGGCCATGTTGCAGCGCGACCCGCCCGACCACACGCGGTTGCGGCGGCTGGCGAGCCATGCGTTCACGCCGCGCCGTGTGCAGAGCCTCGAGCCGCGCATCGAACAGATGAGCCTGGATCTGCTGGCACGCATTCGCAAAAGGGGTGCAGCAGATTTTATCGCAGACTACGCCCGTCCTCTGCCAATTATGGTCATTGCAGAACTGCTCGGTGTGCCATTCGAGGATCACGACCGGTTCAGCGCCTGGTCTGATCAGGTTATGATCGGGAGCGACTCGGTGCTCGGCGGCGAGGAGGCGGCGCGCAGGTCGCAGGAGGCGATGGCATCGCTAGTTGCCTATTTCACAGCGTTGATCCAGCAGCGTCGCCAGCAGCCGCGCGACGATCTGATCAGCGCCCTGATCGCCGCGCGCGATGCCGAAGATCGACTGAGTGAGGATGAACTGCTGGGAATGTGCATTCTGCTCCTGATTGCCGGTCACGAGACCACGGTAAACCTGATCGGCAACGGGTTGCTGACGTTGCTGCGTCACCCAGAGCAACTGGCATTGCTGCGACAGCACCCGGAATACCTGACGTCTGCTATCGAAGAAATGCTGCGCTACGAAAGCCCGGTGCAGCGCTCGACTCCGCGGTTTGCCGCCGAGGCGTTCGAGATTGCGGGACAGCGGATCGAACCAGGACAGCAGATCAGTCTCATGTTTGGCGCTGCCAACCGCGACCCGGCGCACTTCCCCGATCCGGATCGCTTCGACATCACGCGCCATCCCAACCCGCATCTGGGGTTCGGTTCAGGGATCCACTACTGCCTGGGTGCGCCGCTGGCGCGAATTGAGGCGCGGGTAGCGTTCAGTCACATTCTGGAGCACCTGCCAGCCATACGACTGGCGACCGATCAACCGGAGTGGAAACCGGTCACTTGGCTGCGCGGATTGAGACGTCTGCCAGTTAGCGTTTGATTATAATTTGCTGCGTCCCCAGAGAAAGCGCGCGATGCGGCGCGAGAGAACGATCCGCCGGTCGGCGCGTTGCACAACCAGACCATCAGGTGCGTCTGGGCGACGGATCAACGGCGTTCCGGGACGCAACCCGCGTGTCCAGAGAAACTGGAGTGCGCAACTGTCCTCGCCAGCTTCCTCGTCAATCCGGGAAATGATAAACCAGGCATCGACCGGCGCAGTGATTAGCCGTTGCTCGTTAGGATGCGTCTCGCTGCGTCCGGGGATAGGATTGCCATACGGGCAGGTTGTCGCCTGCTCGGTGAGCGCTTCAATCCGCGCCTCCATCACTGGCGAGAGAACCGGTTCCAGATGCTTCGCCTCGCGGTACACCTCGTGCCACGGCACTTTGAGGGTGTCGTTGAGGAAGCGCTCGAGGAGACGACGGCGACGAAGGATCTGTGCGCCAGCCGCAGCGCCTTCATCGGTCAGATGAACGATATTCGCATCATCGCGCCTGATCAGACCTTTCTGCTCCAGTTGCCGCAGCGCAAGAACGATGGATGGCGCCAGCGCCCGCGCGCGCATCCAGTGAACAACCTGCGGAGTCACCACCGGCTCACGCCGTTCACTCAACACAGCGACAACTTCTAAACAGGCGCGTTCAAGTCCATCCCTCTCGCTGGTATGGTCATCAATGCCGTCGGCGCCTGTCAGATAGACAACCCGTGATGTCATGGCATGTCCTGTTTCTGCGCCTTGCGTAGTCGTTGGCGACGATGCGGTCTGATTGCTGACACATTACGCTTCTGCAAGCATGCGCTCGATCCGTGCGCGCATTGCAGCGTCAGCATGTCCGCCTTCGCGCGTGCCGACGCAGAGGCAGTACACGCCGCTCCCTGCATCGCGGCGAACCTCGATTCGATAGGCGCCGGCTTCTGGCAGCGGCGGCACGTAGGATTGGATCAGATAATAGTTGCGCCCAGCAATCGTTAGCGGCGCTGGATGAATTGCTGGCGTCAGCCCTGCTGCGGGAAAACCCGGACCGAAGAGGGTGATGTATGCCCTAAAGCCGGATTGATGCTCTTTTTCGGGAATGAGCAGCATCGCGCGGATCCCGGTGGATTCAGGAACAGAAAACGTGTAGTACGCGGATGGTGCTGCTGCGCTGAGTCGACCGTAGATCGCCTGGGCGAGAGTGGGATTGTCAATGATGAACGGCGTCGCCGGATCGTGCGAACCGTCCTCATTGGCGATGCCCAGGTGCAGCCGCGCCAGCGTCAACAGCGCCGTCCACAGGGCGAAGGAGGCAAGAAAGGGCGGGATCATAAGATCAATCGCCAGACATCATAGATGAAAGAACCGAAAATGATCGCCAGAATGGCGGCGGACAGCGGCAGCATGTCGAAGCGGTGCGGATGGCGCGTGCGCCAGAGATAACGCAGACCCGAAATGAGCAGCCAGAGCGCCACCAGGTCCAGCGCCATAGCTACGACTAGCGAAAAACTGCCCGCTAACCCGATGATCGGCAAAACAATCGGCAGAATCAGGTACTGTAACGTGCAGCGTAACCCTGAGATGACAAGCGCCAGCCCAATCGTGCGCCCTTCCTTCGCCTCTTCTGGCATGACTTCCTCTTCGGTGGGCGGCGGCAGCGTTACGAAGAGCACTCGTGCCATCACGCGATCAACAGCATCTGCAACTGCCATGGCGGTTTCCGTTCCAGGCCCCTTTCAGGCGTGTTTCAAACATTTTCCGGCGATGATGGATCGATTATAGCATGTCTCTTTGCGGAACCGTCACTTTCTGATGCGCGCAGTCAGAAACGACACGAGGCTCAAGACAACCAGAAGAGCGCCTACCGGAACCTCGCTGACCAGACTGAGCGATGGCAGGAGCGCCGTCAATCCGCGAGCGGCGAGATCGATCCCGATCAGCAGCACGGCGCCCAACAACACGGCGGCAATTGCCCGTTGCATGCCAGACGTTGCAGCCACGCTCGCCCAACGTGCGGCAGCCTGCCCGATCCACCCGATCGCGCCAGCGGCAACAACGACTGTAGCGGCTGTCAGTGTGGCGCCTGCATAGCGCGTCCAGAGAAACCCTGATTTTGATGCGCTTGCCAATCCAACTGGCGCGGCGATCAGCAGGAGAACCCAGACACCGCTCCATGTCTGCCAGTCGCGTTGCTCCAGGCTGCCGAGGCGCCAGCGCACCCAGGTGGCGATCCGAACATCGCCGATCAGCAGAGCGAACGCCAGCACAGGCGCGATCATCGCCACGCTCCATCCGACAGCTCTGCGCTGCCAGACGCGCCGTAACCGGCGCTGTGCGACAATGAAGAGAGCGATGCCAGTGCCACTGCCGATCAGCGCACCCGGCGCGCTCCACGGCGCGCCCTCAGCAACCGTCAGCGCCACAACGGCGCCCAGCGCACCCAGTGCCATTATGCCGCTCCACCCCGGATCGTGACCCTCTCCATTTTCGGCGATCCGCTCGAGAGTCAGCGCCGCAAGCGCTGTCAGAGCGCCAGCGCAGCATGCCAGAAGCGCCCTGGGAAGCCGTATGCTGAACAGAATGGCTGTTGCGGCCGGGTCGGCGGCTGGCGCGACAAACGCGGTCAGCAGGCGTTCCGGCGTGAGCGTCACAACGCCGAGCGCAAGGTTCATCACAAACAGGACGCAGAGCAAGACGCTGGTGAACGCCCAAAACCGGGTGAAACCCTTTCCCGATGCGCTTGACGGCAACTCTACTGTCCGCTCCATCACGCACCTCCCAGGCTAGATGACCGTCACCGCTGCCAGCGCCGAGGCGAGCAGGCTGCACCTGCTTTGAACGCGCCACTGATTGCTGCTCTGCCCGCGCCGGTTAGATGACCATCACCGCTGCCGCTGGCAGCAGGCGCGGACGAAACCCGGGGTTGCGGCGCGCCTCTTGATCGCTGCCCTGCCTGCCCAGGTGACGGTCATCTACGCCGAATCACCCATGCGCCCGGAATGGCTTGCCGCGCGGTTCGGGAACTAGGTCGGGGCGGCTGGTGTCAAGCACGATCTCGTGCAACTCCAGTTTGCTCGGCGCACTGAACGCCTCAGGAGGCAGACTGCTCGAGCGCGCGTGCCCCAGGCGAAACGCATCCGAACGTACCCAGTTCTCGAAATGCTCCCGACTCTCCCAGACTGTCAGAACGATATACGGATCACCGGGATTGACCGGACGCAACAGTTGGTTGCTGACAAAGCCGGGCATCTTGTCGACCAGACCGGCGCGGTTGCGAAAGTTCTCCTCGAACAGATCAGCGTAGTCCGGGTTGACGAAAATTCGATTAGCGGTTGTGATCATGCATGCTCCTCCTCTTCGCATCATGTCGCAGAGCGCCCGGCTGCTTTTGGGTGCGGTTGCAGCCACTTCAGCATTCCGAGCGCTTCGACGCACCCATACGTCAGAGCTGCGTACCACGCCATCCATGTCCACTGATCAGCCGCGACCGATGGCGATTCTGGCGCAGCAGTCGGTTGCGGCGTCGTTTCTTCCGATCGCTGCGACCCTGGCGGATCACCCTTCAGATTGCGTTGCAGGGAACGCAGGTGCGCGCTGACCTGCGCCAGATAGATGGCGATGGTCACCCAGACCAGTAGCACTGTCGCCATCGAAACATAGATAGCAGATGTGCTCTCGCTCATGCCAGCGCTACCTTTCGCTGCGCGATCTGCATTTCAAGACTCAGAACCTGTGACCGAACCAGGAACATCCAGACAAACAGCATCGTGAAGCCGATGTTAGATGCTAGAAAGACCCACAGGGTGCGCTGATTCGCCAGCAGTCCGCTTCCTGGCGCTTCCATATTGATGCGCGCCTCGCCGCGCTCCAGATCAACCGATTCGAGCGCTAGCGTGAAGCGCTGACCGGGGAACGTCGGTCGGTCGGTGTAGCTGCGCGTCGCCAGATCGTAGCCGGGTTGCAGGATCGCCTCGCTCGCCAGACCAGGCGTGCTGACCTTCACCTGCGCAATGACGATGTCACCCTGCCGTTCAAGCCCTAGCAATTGCACCTTCTGATCGCCCAGTTGACCTACATGCCCGATCTTCAGGGTGATGCCATCACAGTTGCTGCCTCTGATAAACGCACAGTTCGGGTGCAGCGTGCTCTCCGCCATACGCGGCGCCACGAACATCAGAAATGGCATGGTCACAAACGCGAACAGACTATAGACTGCCGCCAGACGTCGCCGCCGCTCCGGCTCGTCGATGGCGCTGCGCAGCGCAAAGAGTGCAGCATAGATCAGCAGCAGGATCAGGATCGTCACCTGGCGCGGGTCCCAGTTCCAGAAGACGCCCCAGGCGACCTGCGAGAAAACCATGCCGGTCAACGTCGCCAGCAGGGTGAAGATCAACCCGCCCTCGGCAGCGGCAGTCGCCTTCGCGTCATCATCGGGACGCCGCCGACGAAGATACAGAGCGCTATACACCGCCGATACCGTAAACGCAATAACCGCTACCCATGCGGTTGGCACATGGACGATGACGATCCGTCCGGCGTCGCCCAGCCCCTGATACGGCGGGATGACGACGAAGGTTGCAATCGTTACGCCCGCCAGCCACACACCAACGAGCAGTTTCCCAATGGATCCGAGTCGTTGAGCCATACCGAATCGTTCCTTTCATAGGGCGCAATGCCAGGTTTCTCCGAGCTTCAGTTATTGTCAAACGCCAGTGGCAGCGGTACAGGCGTCAGGTTGAGTTTCTGGCTTGCCTCACGACAGAGCTGCGCAAATACGAGCAGTTCCTGGGGCATGAAGCGCAGAACAACGTTATCGAACGCCAGGAGCAGCGCTCCGTACGTCTGATCGAGCCAGATGCTGCGCTCGACGCCAGCGTGCGCAATGCACCCCGCCGTCACCGAGTCGTTCTGCATTGCCGCCTCCGCCAGACCATGCATCAGGCTGAAATCGTCCTGATTCAATGCCAGAGCGAAAGGACCAAAGTCCAGTTGCAGCCGCCCATCGCTCAGGAGCAAAATGTACCAGTTGCGTCCATTGTGAGCCAGCACGCGATACGGGGCGAGACGAAAATTCATAGTGCGCTCCAGTCACGAAATGCTATCCCCAGCCATACTGTCGCCTGGCGCGCAGGATCAGCGCCAGGAAGAAAGGTCCTCCCGCAAACGCAGTGATTAATCCAACCGGGATTTCGGCAGGCGCCGCTATTGTGCGCGCCAGCAAATCCGCCAGCACCAGCAGACTGGCGCCGCCAAGCGCACAGGCCGGCAACAGGAGCCGATGATCCGGTCCGGCGATCAGGCGCACGATGTGCGGGACGATCAACCCAATGAACCCGATAGGACCGGCAAGCGCCACGGCGGTGCCGGTGGCGAGCGCCGCCAGCAGAACGGCTGCGCGTTTCACCCGTTCAACATCTACGCCCAGATGACGCGCCTCAATCTCGCCGAGCGCAAACAGGTTGAGCGCCTGCCCCAGGTGCGGCGCCAGCAGCAATGCCAGGCCGATCAACGGTGCGGCGACGATCAGAGTCTCCCAGAGTGCGCCTCCCAGTCCACCCATTGTCCAGAACACGATTGATCGCAATTGCGCATCATCTGCCAGATAGGTCAGCAATCCGGTGGTTGCGCCAGCCAGCGCGTTGAGCGCCAGCCCGACGAGGAGCAAAGTTGCCACATCGGTGCGTCCATGGCGCTGCGCCAGCCGATAGACGAGGAGCGTCGTCGCTGTGCCAGCGAGGAACGCTGCCAGCGGCAGGGTCATCAATCCGAATGATGACAGGCCAAGAACGATGACTGCCACAGCGCCAAGCGCTGCGCCACTGCTCACGCCAATCAAGCCCGGGTCAGCCAGCGGGTTGCGAAACACACCCTGTAGCAGCGCGCCGCTCACCGCCAGCGCCGCGCCGACCAGCACGCCGAGCAACACCCGCGGCAGGCGGATGGTCCAGAAGATCGCCTCCTGTTGCGCGCTGACCGGCATATCAATCAGGATGCCGATCTTCTTGAGCAGGATAGCGCCGATCACATCCGGCGGCACAGCGACAGCGCCAATCCCTGCACCGAGAAGCACAGTCGTCAACAGCAGCAGGAACAGCGCTGGTATCAGCCCGATGCGCCGCCATCCCACGCGGTGCTGCAACGTCGCCTGGGTCTGAACCGTCGATGCTGCGCTCACGGTCGCTTCTCCTGCTGAGCAATCTCGTAAAACGCAGTGGCAAGATCGGCAAGCGCCTGCCCGGTGCGGGGACCCATACCGAGCAGGTAGAGGTCATCGAGCGCAATAACCCGGCGCTGCTTCCCGGCTGGCGTATCAGCGAGACCAGGGATGGTCAGCAGACCATCGACGCCGCCGACCGACTCCAGCCCTTTCGTCAGTACCAGAATTACATCAGGTTGCGCAGCGATGACCACTTCGGGACTCAGCGGCTTGAACTCCACGATGCCTGCTTCTGCGCCCGCATTGAGTCCGCCGGCGGCGGTGATCATCACATCAACCGGCGTCCTGACCCCGGCGACCTGCTGCACGTCCGTGCCGCGCAGGTAGAGGAAGAGGACGTGCGGCGGACTCGTTATCCGGCTTGCCAGGTCGCGCGCGCGGGTAATCTCGGTTTCAACCTGTGCGGCGAGACGTTCACCGCGCTGCGGGATGCCCAGCGCCTGCGCGACGAACCGGATTTTCTGCGCTGGCGCCTCGAGCGTTGGCGGATCGGCAGTAATCGCCAGCGGCACGCCTGCGGCGCGGATCTGCGCCAGCGCCTCAGGCGGACCGGCAGCCTCATCGCCAATAACGAGCGTCGGGTTGAGCGCCAGGATCCCTTCAGCGTTCAATTGCCGCTGGTAGCCGATGTTTGGCAGCGTCTTCGTGCGTTCGGGCGGGTATGTTGCGCTGCTATCGACGCCGACAACATAATCTCCCATGCCAAGCGCAAAGATGATTTCGGTAATATCGCCGTTCAGACTGACGATCCGCTCAATCGACGTAATTGTCACCTGCGCTCCCTGATAATCGACGACGGTCGCGGGAAGTTGCGGTTCCGCCTCGCCTGGAACAAACTCGATGATATTCGGCGGACTCGCGGATACGGGTGTCGGGAGAGACGAAGAAGCTGGAACTATCGTTGCGGCGGGCGGCGTTCCGCCGGAGGACGACGGTGTCCCGCATGCGGTGAGCAACGCCGCACATGCCAGGCTGAACCCAAGGACCATCTGACGCAGCCAGCGTTCTGCTGCGGGTGAACGGCGGTTTCGTCTCCAGGGCATCATGTACGCCTCCTCACGTGCGTGAAGACGGATAATCAGGGAATGTCAGCAACAGCGGCGTACCCGTATGCGGGTGCGGGTAGACTGTCACTGCGACGCCGTAGACATCGCTCAACAACTCTGAACGCAGCACGTCCCAGGGTGCGCCAATGGCGATGAGCCGGCCCTGATGAAGGATTCCGACCCGGTTGGCATACGCGGCTGCCAGATTGAGGTCGTGGAGCACGATGATGGCAGCCCCGCCGGTTTGGGCGGTTGCGCGCGCCAGGCGCAGCGCCGCATGCTGATGACGAAGATCGAGCGCAGCGGTTGGTTCATCGAGCAGGAGCAGCGGCGCCTGCTGCGCCAGCACGCGCGCCAGACTGGCGCGCGTCTGTTCGCCGCCGGAGAGCGTCGGAAAAAGTTGCCGCGCAAATGGCAACATCTCCGTTTGGGCAAGAGCGTCCTGTGCAATCGCCATGTCTGCCGGACCCTCCGCCCTTCCGCGCAGATGCGGCGCGCGCCCCATGAGCACCACTTCGATTGCGGTGAAGGGAAGCGTCACACTGATGCGCTGACGCAACACTGCACGTCGCAGCGCCTGGTCATTGATGCGCATCCGGTCGAGCGGGACGCCGCCCAGCAGAACCTGCCCTGTCGTTGGGCGAAGATCACCTGCAAGCAGATTGAGCAGCGTACTCTTCCCTGCGCCATTCGGACCGACAATCGCCACAACTTCACCGGCGTTGACTGCCAGTGAAACATCGTCGATCAGGCGGCGACCATCTGCGTGGTAGCTGAGCGCGCACGCTTCGATGATTGGAGCAGACACAGCTTCCCCAATCCAGGCGCGAAAGAGCCGCGCGTGGTATTCGACAGGTCAGAGGATGGTCAATACAAGTCGCTAACGTTGGGAATTAGTATAGTCTAATAAATGCTATTTGTCAACCATAAACAAAGAAAACAGGGGAAAATGTCGAAAGCGGATTACAGCGGGCAGGAAGGCAGGAAGGCTGAAGGCTGCACGTTGGATGTAGACAGGGCAAAGCGCGTACTCAGTAAAGAGACAGGTTGTACGTCGAACGTCGAAGTTGCACGTTGAACGGGGACAGGTTGAAGCGGATGCCCAATCGTTGAGGTCTCTGTTGTCGATCTCGATCCGAAGAAGACAGGCGCATTGGCGTCCTCTGTGCCTCTTCAGAAATGCGGGTGCGAAGGTTGCCAGCGCAGGCGGCGTAGGAGCGTCTCTGATAGGAGGAAGAACCAGACAGCGAACAAGCGAGAGAGCGCGCGTTTGGCGTCGAACCAGCCGAACAGGGTCATATACGCCAGTTCCAGGTTGCTCACCCGGCAGTAGGCATCCGCTCCAGGCTGGGTTATTGGCGCGCGCCATCCACAGCATTGGTATGGCGATCTGGTTAAGGTTTACGTGCACATATGAGATATTCGTACAATTCCTTTTTCGATGTTCTCTTTCTAATTGGGCGAATGTCCACATCGACAAAGCCGCGATCGCTAAACATGCTGGCAAAAATCGCTTCAACCGGCACGATGACGTCGTAGAACTTCGAATTCCCGACGATGTAGTGAATCGATCCGCCGGATCTGGTCACTACGAACAGGTCATTGATATGCTCAACCATATCGTAAAAGTATTTGTGCACATACCGGGCGAGCAGATCGCTTTTTTCTGATATTTTCGCAAGCGTGTTCAGGAAGCCGGGATGCGGAATAGTGCGCGGTTCTGACGGCGACCATCTGCTAACGTTGCTCGTCGCAATGCCCCATGTTCCGCCGATTGCCTGCCAATCGAGTTCACCCGCCTCTCGACCATTATGCAGGTAGCCCAACCAGTACATATACGGGCGCAACTCACGAATATAACTCATTCTGTTCGGATATGGCGGCGAGGTAATGACACAGGTGTAGTAGTTATGGGGAAGGACGGTTGATAATCGCCGGGCGTCACATAAGAAAATCCCTGGTGTTACTCGCACTTCACTTTGTGCAGAAATATACAGATCTTCCACTGCCGATTCCCAGGTTATCAACATATCGTCAACGGCCCGATGAAACAATGAAAGGTTATTTTGCGGCTTGAACGACATCGATTGATGGTTGAAACTCGCGCTTGAGTGTGCAATCATCGTCCTACAGAATGCAACTTTGAGCAAATCTACGACCTTTTCTGGGTACGATTCTGATATTTGACGAACAAAACCCATTATTGCGCCTAGCATACGGAGGACATCACCATTCCACCATTTTTCTATCTGATGAATAGGAGGAATCCATATATCGTCTGAGCTGTGATCCTCCATTAAGCGGGCGATATGTCGGGCGATTGATCGAAATTCATTCAAGTGGTCCGATTCATAGGTACTCACCTTCGTTTTAGTAAGCCATAGAAGAAAGGGATTAATATCGGTCGTATCAACAGGAATACCTCGTTCGGCGCATGCAAGAGCTGTTGTTCCTGTTCCGCAAAAAGGATCAAGAACAACAGCATCGTGTGACGCAGTTTCGGAGAGGAGATCCTGAACCAGGTGAACTGAGTATGCAGGCGTCAACCTTAGCCATCCATAGCGCGTATGCTTGAGGTTTGCTTTATGGGTAAGGTGGGCGGATAAGCCAAGTTGCTGCATTATCTCATAATCCCTGTTACCAGCGCCAGCAGCGCCCCGCCAGCGACGACGCTGCCAAGCTGCCCGGCAGTGTTGGCGCCCATGGCGTGCATGAGGATGAAGTTATCGGGGTCTTCGGCGAGCGCCACTTTTGCCGCCAGGCGCCCTGCCATCGGGAAGGCGGAGATGCCAGCCGCGCCGATCAGCGGGTTGATCGTCCCGCCGCTGACCAGCGCCAGGAATTTGCCAAATAACAGACCGGCGACGGTGTCGAGGATGAACGCCAGCAACCCCAGCCCCAGCACTTGCAGCGTCACCAGGCTCAGAAACGACTCGGCGCCCATCGTTGAGCCGATGGTTAATCCCAGGAACAGCGTGGCGATATTGATCACTTCGTTCTGCGCTGCTTTGCTCAAGCGCTCGACCACGCCGCTTTCACGCAGCAGGTTCCCCAGCATGAGCATGCTGATCAGCGGCGTCGCCGCTGGAACCAGCAACCCGATGGTCAGGGTGACGATAATGGGGAAGAGAATCAACGCCTGCCGCGAGACCGGGCGCGGCGCGTATGCCATGCGGATGCACCGCTCGCGGCGTGTCGTCAGCAACCGCATCAGCGGCGGCTGGATGATCGGCACCAGGCTCATGTAGGAGTAAGCGGCGACGGCGATTGGCGCAAGCAGTTCTGGCGCCAGTTGTGTGGCGACATAGATCGATGTGGGACCATCAATCGCGCCAATGACCCCGATCGACGCCGCCTGATTGAGCGGAAAGCCGAGGAGCGTCGCCAGGATCAGCGTGCCGAAGATGCCGAACTGACCGGCGGCGCCAAGAAGCGCCATGCGCGGCATCGCCAGCAACGGGCTGAAATCGATCATCGCGCCAACGCCAATGAAGATAAGGAGCGGAAAGAGTTCGGTGCTGATCCCGGCGCGGTAGAGAATGCCGAACAACCCTTCGCCGTCGGTCATGCCGGTGAGCGGAATGTTTGCCACCAGACAGCCGAACCCGATTGGCAGCAGCAGCACCGGCTCGTACTCTTTCACCACCGCCAGCGCAATCAATGTCGCTGCGACGGCGATCATCACCAGATTACCGGGAGAGAAGTTCGCCAGACCTTTGATCAATTCAGGAATAAGCGTTGAGAAGTCCATAGCAATCCGCCCTGATTCCAATTTCAAGTAAGGGCGCTCACGCGCTCTCGCCTTTCTGCACGCCGATGTCCCGCATCAGCCCCGCGTCAGAGGGGCTTCGTGCGATCAGCGCGGGCATTATGGGAAGACATATTCCGCTCTGCGCGCTCCTGCCTGGCAGTTGATAGGGTTTGAATACACATGCCGCTATCCGCCCGTCTGCCCGGCGGCTATAGTCCGGTCGTGCCAGGACGCTGCGGGCTGATGAAGATAAATATGGTCTAGTCTTCCTGGGCGCTGTCGGCTGAAGCCCTGGCTAGGTCATGAAAGTCCCTCTGGGGCTTCCACGTCCTGAGCGAGGACCCTTGGAGCTTGAGAAAATAGTCCGGTATCGCCAGATCCAGCCCGCGCAGGCAGGCTTCGCAACCGCAGCCCGCGACTTCAGGCGCCGGGCGGGGAGGCGGATAGCGGAATAATTACTCAAAAACC
>JANXAL010000117.1 GCA_025062325.1 Roseiflexus sp. | reverse complement strand
GGGTGCGAACTGTGCCGCGCACAAAAGCCAACGATAGGCAAGGGCATCGACGCGGTTGTTGCGGTCCAATTGTTCCAGGCTCAGAGCAACCATGCGCTCGAAATGATTGAGATGACCGGTCGGCGCGGGCAACGGCCGTCCGTGTGAGTCTTTACCGCACAGTGACGGATGCGTCAATGCGCGCTCGTGGTCAGCAAGGCTCTGGCGCAGTTCAGCGAGATACTGCGCTGGCGTCAGCGCATCGATGCCGCGGGAGAGATAACTGCCTGCCAGGTGCAGCGCGAGCGGCAAATCATCGAGTTCGGCAGCAATTGCCACCAACTCTTCATCACGCACTTGCGCCAATGGGCAATGCCTGCGCAGCAGCTCAACGCTCTGAGCGCGGCTGAGCACGCCGAGCCGCAGTCGCGTTAGGCCAATCTGCTGCTTCCACGTGGCGCGTCGACTGGTTACCAGCACTCGGCTGGCGCCACGCCGCGGCAGCCAGCGGTCGAGTAACGCTTCGTCATCACAGTTGTCGAAAATCAGCAGACGCACAGCATCGTCCTCCCACGCCCGCATTACTAGCTGCGCCTGATCGTCGAGGCTAAGACGATCAAAGCGGGGATGGAAGTTCATAGCGTCACCGCAGACGGCCACACTGGCTAGGAGAGCATCAGCACTGGCAAAACTCACCCAGAAGACGCCACCGGGGAAGAAGCAGCCAAAGCGATGGGCGAACTCAATCGCCAGTTGCGTCTTGCCAATGCCGCCTGGTCCGGTCAGTGCCACGCGCAACGCTGATCCTGTGCTGTTGAATGCACCGGGCGCCTGACCACGCTCCTCGTTCCGCACCGGCGCCATCGCCGCCTGGGGGCGGTGCAGGAACAGACGAGCCAGCGCTAGCATTTCCGTCGTCCGCCCGACGAAGTGCGGATGCGGCGCAAACGGCAGCACCGATCCCGGCGGCAACGGACCCGGATCGGGCACAGAGTTCAGTAGCAGCGCCGATGCGTGAGCGTCGCTGTCTGAAATGGGCGCAGAGCGCTTCTGGAGCGTGATAGATGTGGACATACTGTGCGCCAGGGCATAGGCATTATGTGCCGCAGGCGCAGAACGCCTCCGGCGCGTGGCTGATGTGGAAACGCTGGGCGCTGGCGTGTCAGCGTCGCCTTCCGGTGCAGGCAGCGATAACAGACCCCGCTCAATCATTGTCCAATCCGCCGGTTGCAGCGGTTCCCATCCCCATTCCTCTGCCAACACGTCCCAGACAGCGGTGAGGGTTGCGCAGTCTGCAGCGAGATTCAGAGCATGCGCCAGATACAACAGAAATGCATCGCGAACCGAGGGGCGCGGCACAGACTCACCGCGTTCCCATGCCGCTGCTGACTCATACGCTCGCTTCCCCCGCAGCCCGCAGGCATGTGCCATCTGCGTCAGGGTAACCCCAGCGGCTTTGCGTAACCTGATGAGAACAGCAAGCCGACGATGATCGGGCATAGCGGTTCCTCCTCTGCCTCTGGATGGAGTTGAGAGAAACCCGCATATCTGCGCCAGTGCCGTAGAGCAGAGCAGCGGAGCACCCCTCTGTTCACGTGATAGGATCGCACAAAGGCGCAAAATTCTGGATGACGAAACTCTACCGGCTACGGCTCGTGCATTCTTATCTGGCGACGTTTCCTCACACAAAGGCACGAAGGCGCAGAGATGCCGAATGACGAGACTACCAAGCTATGGCTCGTGCATCCTCGTCCGTGTTGTTTTCGCACTGCCGCCTTTACACAGGCTCACCCAAAGGTGTGAAGACGCGGAGATGAAATGTCGTTCGATTGCTCGGGTTAAGGCTATGCGCGTTGAGGCGAGAATGCGGGCTCTTTGCCCATTATAACGTCCATACTTACGGATAAAATGACAGAATTGTAATCTGTTGTTTCAGAAATTGAAACAGCGCTCGCGCAGGGTGGAGCGCACTTCATCGCAAGGACCCTGCGGCGTGCTCGCCTGATGTGGATTTTGAATAAATAATCATGCAAGCCTCTGCGGGGCTTCCACGTCCTGAGCGAGTGCTTTTGCTCGCAGCGTAGAGGATGCGCGACCTGATGGCACAGGTATGCCGTTCCATTTTTTATTTCTCTCAAGCCCTTTCTGGATCCCTGCGAGGCTTCTACGTCCTAAGCGAGAGCTTTGAAAAATTGTCAATTCAAAAATACGGAGTTTACGGGGTGACAGGATGATGGCATCTGTGCCATACTGACCTTACCTGAGACGCATCAGACCTGTCGTCCCTGACTCCTCAAGGGCATCGTTGGTGGTTGATTTTTCCCTTCAAGACGGAGTAGTCCGAGTCATAGTTCCAAATCGCTGAAATCGGCTCCTTCTTTGGTGAGCGGGTCGGAAATGGTGTAGTAGTTGAGGCGATACGTGCCGTGCAGGTGTTCGAATCAGTGTGGTCGGTTGCGGACCGTAGCAGGGCAGGTTTGCCGTTGCTGGCGAGCACAGGTCGGGCAGCAGATAGCGCGCTGGCAGCAGATGGCGCGCTCCTAAACAATTACTCCGCCATTTCCCCCTGTGTCCGTTTGAGGAGAAGAGCCTATGGGTCCTTCCATCGTACAAGGCGGTGCTATCTTTCCTGCCGAAGGCGAAAAACTAGTACGGACCTATCTTGCAACGACCCTTTCCTCTCGGCTCCTGGGTCTGCGGGCTGATGGCTATTTGCTTGTCACCAATCTGCGCGTTATCTTCTACGCAACCGGCGCCTCACGAACGGGTCAGAGCATCCTCCAGAGCGAGGTGCCGGTTGCAGATGTTTCAGGCATTAGCTGTTACAAGGGCAACTACTTTAGCTGGAAGAATTTATTTGTTGCTATCGTTCTTTCTTGGGTTGTAGGTTCCGTCGCTAGCGCCATAGTGACAGGCATTACGTCCGTATTATTTGTTATAGATAGTTTCCGAGATGTTGGGCGACTATTTAGCGTATTTACGAATGTACAATTAGTATCCTGGATTATCGCTATCATTTGTACAATTGCAAGTTTCGTAGTAAATCGCCGAAAGGTGTGGCGGTCAGTGATCGCAGCTACGGGAGCATCCTTCGCTATCTCTGCGAGCATTACAGGTATGCTGTTCGGCGCTATTTCGGGTTTTGGTCAATTAAACAACGATAACGGTCTGTCTTGGTTGGTCAATCTATCAGTCCTTGCAATCGTTCTCTACACACTATGGTGCTACTACTGGTATGCCTTCCGCGAAACAATGTCGATTGCAATAGGCTCGAAGGGCGGCGCCAGCACCCCAATTGCGATAGCGGGTGTGACCGGCTTTGGACTGTATAACACTGCGGCATTTCGTGCTCTATTCGCAGAACCAGGACCTGGCGCGGAGAAGATGATTCAAGAGCTAGGTGCGTTGATCACGGATATTCAAATGCTGGGTGAACATGCAATCTCCAAGTGGAATCCTGAGCCCAGTCTACAAAGTCACACGGTCTCAAGTTCAAGCGATGGAGCATAAATCAATGACAACGCATGATCTGTTTTTTCAGTTGTGCGACTCCGATGAGTACGTCATACGCACATACCGTTGCAGCAAGTTCAGGCGGTGGTTTCACGAACCTGTAGTAGGATTTCTGACGATAACGAACAAAAGAGTTATATTTCACAGTAGAAGTTCATCATTCACGAGTAAGAGTTTACTTCTGACAGAGATGCCCCTAGAAGATATCGCCGGACTAAGTTTCTATGAAGGATCTACTATCAATTGGCTATTGTTTCCGGTGCTTTGTATCGTGTCCTCAGTTTTGATGTTTTTTCTTGATATGTTTTCGTTCAAACTCCTCATCAACTACTTTACTGCTTTATTTCTATTAATTCCCCTTGCTTTTCTGCGAATACTCGGCAGTAATATCATCAGCGAATCGATGAGGAATAAAGTGTTTGATCTTTTTGATCGCGCCCTTGGAAAAAGTATAGATAGAAATATCGGCCGTTACATCCCATACGCCCGTATATCGGCATACGTCGGTCTTATCTTCTTTGCCTGGAGATACGCTTTCCCTTCTGAACCAGACTCATCACCTTCTCTAGTTGGTATGTTATTGCTGTTGGCCGTATACGTATTTTTATTTGTCAGCACTTCCGGAGTGTACCGGCGTTCGTTCAGTCTTCTTATTGGATCAAGATCAATGAAAGATAAGGGTATATTTATTCCCGGAGATACGCTTCAGTTGTTGTCAACACGCGACACTACAGCTTTACGGGCTCTTGGTGCGAGTCCTGCAGAAGACTCCACAAGAGTCATTAATGAGTTGGGTGCGCTTCTCATGGATATACGCCAGTTAGGAGATTTGGGGATACAAAAATGGAAGCAGTAAAAGTCAAGCAGCCAAATCTTGCAAGGAGACTGATGCCCTTCCTAGGGACCAACGACGCTGGAATCGTTGGCCCCGGATCATAGACAAGGGGGACAGCAATGGCTGAGATAGGCGGACCTAGTCTCGAAGACATAGCAAAAGCTGCTGGCTCGAAAGTGGCTGAACAGGGCATCGCTACGGAGTCGTCTCCGAGTACGACGCAAGGGCTCCCGGAGCCGCTGTCGCGTATCCTCATCAGGAAAGACTCTGAGGAGTACCATAAGCACAAGGAAAGTCTTGGTGAACGGCCTAACCAGCTTTTATATCGGGAGCCTCCTGGTCTGGCTCACTCGACAGCGATGCCAGCAGGGAGCGCGGGAGGATCCTCAATTACGTCTGATCTGGGTCAGGCTGTGGATCAGACGCAGGTACAAACGCCTGCAAGTAGTTTGCCCAATACGTCCTCCGAAGTGACCAATCAGCGATTGAAAGAGCAGGCACCCATCGTTCAGTCACCGGTTCAATCAGGATCGGCACCGGCGGCGTCAGCCGACTAGCCAGCAAGCCAGCAAGCGCTGTCTGCTCAGAGTGACTACACTGCTGAAACTGGTGCTGGACAGAATGAGGAGTACGATCTCTACCAGGGGATGAGTCAGTAACCCGCGCATCGCAATGAAGAAGATCGAGGTCTTTGAGGGGCACGAACTCAAACCAGCGCCACCCGCCCTTCGTAGCGCTGGCGCCCGTTGCTACTTCATTGGCGTCGACATGGCGGGCAAGGATGTGACTGTGCCCTTGTACGACGACTTGCTCAGTAGGCACCTGCTCTTCCTGGGCGGCATTGGTACGGGGAAGACCAATGCGATCTTTCAACTTATCGCACAGCTTCGTCGCAGCATGACCGATCAGGATGTTATGCTCATCTTTGATACCAAGGGGGACTTTTATCAGGAGTTTTACCGCCAGGGCGACATTGTTATTAGCAACGACGCCAAGGCGACAGGTTCGAGCGGCCCTGATTACTGGAATATCTTTTGTGAGATTGGTCAAGGTGAGGCCGTTGAAGCGAACATTGTCGAAATTGCGCGTACGCTGTTCTTCGAGAAAACGCAACGATCCCACCAACCTTTTTTTTCGAATGCCGCTCGAGATCTTTTCACCGCTATCCTGCTTCACTTCGCACGGTCTAACAACCGGGAAGGTATGAATAATGCACTTTTGCGTATCTTTCTCGATCAATCGTCTTCCGCTGATCTTCGCGCAATGCTTCAGTCACATGATGATTTGAAAGCGATTGTTAGCTATATTGCAGATGATCGCTCGCCTCAAACCCAGGGCGTGATCTCTGAACTTCAGCAAATGTTACGCGAAATCTTTATCGGAAACTTCCGCAAGCCAGGAAGGCTGTCTATACGGGAGTCCATCCGTCAGAAGGGAGGTAGGGCAATTTTTGTAGAATACGATCTCGGTATTGGGAATATGCTCACCCCCATCTATCGATTGTTGCTTGATCTGGCGATCAAGGAAGCGCTTTGCTGGGAGAAGAGCGAAGGTAACGTCTGGTTTATCATTGATGAGTTTCGTCTGGTGCCAAATTTACAGCATGTTGATGACGGTGTGAACTTCGGTCGTAGCCTGGGAGCGAAGTTCATTATTGGCGTGCAGAATGTAGAGCAGGTCTTCCATGCATACGGCGAGTCTCTTGCCAGAAGTATTCTCTCAGGATTTATGACAACGGTCAGTTTTCGCGTTAGTGATGCTACTACACGTAGCTACATACAAGGGCTTTTTGGAAAGAACCGAAAACGCGAGAGCTATCTATCCCACGTTCAATCACGAGGACTGGTTGAGCAGGTTCGTGAGGCCAATGTAGTTGAGGATTGGGATATAACCAGTTTGCCACCAGGACGCGCTGTAATCGGATTGCCTGGTCAAGAGCCTTTTCTGTTTCAATTTAAGAGATACCTGTGATATAAAGGAGACTCAGTTATGAACTGCGCGAAGTGCGGAGCGGCTCTTGACTCTAAAGCTCGTTTCTGTAGTTTGTGTGGCGCGCCTATGCAAGCACATACTGCGAATCGCACAGCAGGAACGGCTTCTTATAGCGAAGAGGACGGTACCATTTAGAACAAAGGAGCAGTTCGAGATGTTCAGCAAACGAGTGTGGAGGGAGTTCAAATTCGCGCCGCTTCTGGCGCTCATGCTTGGAGTACTGGCATGCTCAAGCGCATCCGGTCAGGAAATATTGATTGGCCTGACCCCTTCGTCTGCATTGCTTCTCCAAAATCCTACACAACCTGACCCTTTGAATACAGGTATCCCCTCGCTTGATGCGCTTAATAAGAAATGGCGGGTCCAACGCATGATCCCCCTGTTTCCGAATGTCCCCCCAGACGATGCTGCTGCTATTCGGCATGGGCTCGCGGGAGTCTACAAGCTGGAAGTTCCGCCTGGTACAAATCTCTATGTGATGATGCGAGAGTATGAGAATGATCCAAATGTCTCATACGCCGAACTCAACAAGCCTGTTGAGATCAAGTAAGGCGTTAACGCCATCCAGTCTGTGTAGCAGCGAATGTACTAGTTGAACGTGTGAAAGGATGACGAACATGCGCCGTATCGTGCCTGTAGTCGTTCTCATTACCATCTTAGCGTCCGCTTGGAACTATACGAGCGCCACGGTGATTCGTTCGCCGATAACGTCAACAGTCTCGTCTTATACGAGTCTGGATGGGTCGTTTGTCCCGAATGAAATCCTTATCAGCCTGAAGCCTGAGTTCAACGCACAGGTTGTCATCAATGATGTTCTCAACACGGCATCCTTTGAGATGCTTTCATCGCTAAATTACATCAATCAACGGCACTCCGTGAAGGAAGTAACGCCGCTTTTTGATCGAAATGCGGTCATCGATGCATTGGAGAGACAGCATGGCCTGGATAGAATCTATAAAGTGGTTTTTCCGCCGGAAGTCGATATCTTCACCGCAATGGCGGATTACCGGAGCAATCCAGCCATCGAGTATGCAGAACCACATCATATCTACCAGATCATGCAAACCGCGGAACCTCCGAACGATCCTGAGTTTCCCAAGCAGTGGGGACTGCACAACACGGGTCAGACGGGGGGACGGGTTGACGCCGACATCGATGCTCCGGAAGCCTGGACTATCACCAAGGGATCGTCTTCTATCCTCATTGCGGTCATAGATACCGGCGTCAATTACAAGCACCCCGACCTGCAAGGCGATCGCGTGCGCACTGACCTTGGCTTCGACTTTGTCAACAACGATCGTGATGCGATGGACGATCATGGGCATGGAACGTTTGTTGCCGGGATTATCGCCGCGAATACCAACAATAAAATTGGTATAGCAGGCGTTTGTCCTGAATGTCAGTTGATTCCCATCAAGGTCTTGAACAAGGAGGGGAAAGGCAAAGCCGAATGGGTTGCGCAAGGCATCCAGCACGCAGCGCAATCGGGTGCTCGAATCATCAATATGAGCCTGGGCTTCCCCTCGCATTGCGGATGTTCACAAACCGTGGCCCGCACGATCAATTTTGCACATGAGAAGGGCAGTCTCTTGATAGCTGCGTCAGGAAACGACTCCGATAAGCGGCGCACGAGCTATCCTGCCTCTTCGCCGCGTGTCATGGCAGTCGGAGCGACTGACCATACAGATAAGGAGACTGGTTTCTCCAATCGTGATAGCTATCTTGATGTGCTAGCGCCGGGAAAGGATATTCGCAGTCTCCATTTCGATGGTGGCTACGATACGGCTAGTGGCACATCTGCTGCAGCGCCTTTTGTTGCAGGCGTCGCCGGATTGATCCTGGCAGCCAACCCCAACATGACCAATGTCCAGCTTTGGTGGCGAATCTATCAATCGGCTGATGATTTTCCGACTTCCAATCCACGCCAGGCTGCTGAAGAAGCAGTAAGCGTAGCAGCTCTCGATCCGGCATCCGTGACTGCACGTATCTTCTTACCCTTTATCTCACGCACGCGGACCGTTGCGGGCCGTCTCAATGCAGAGCGAGCGCTCAAATTCCAGGATCCGGGGCAAATGTTTGCCCCGGTGGACACATGTTCCGGCGAGCCGTCGTGTACGCCAGGGTGTGGGGCAGAGGTGGCGCTGTCGAGCTCCCCTGCAGCAACGCCTGGTCTGCATACGCTTCGGCGCTTTCGCGACGAAAAGCTGGCATCCAGTCCCGTCGGTCAGCAGTGGATTGATATCTACGAGCGGCATCGCCTCGAGTTGGCGATGCTCCTGGCCAGTGATCCGCACCTTCGCAAAGAGGTGCGATCTGCGCTGGAGATCTGGATGCCGCTCTTCGACGCTCTAACGAATGGGCATTCAACTGATGCTGCAACGATACGCTCTGAGCATATTCAGGCCGCCCGAACAATCCTCGAACAGTTGAATGCGCGTGGCAGCGAAGAACTCAGGCGCGATCTACCTAAAGCAGCAAATATTGTTGATCGTGCCGAGACCTTCATCGGACAGAGCGTGTCCGAGTTCTGGCAAGCGATTACGAAGGAGTAGTAACCAGTATCGCTCCCTTAGCCGGGGGTGATGGCAATGTTGTGTTGCAGACTGCTGAAGCCTGGCTTCAGCAGTCTGTCGTTTCAGTCGTCCGCGTTTACCGCCTCAATGTCAACCCGTAAACTCCGATTATTATGCACGAACTGTCGCACCTTCCACTGCTACAACCATCACAACTCCCCTCTTTCCTGCGTTCTTATAGGGAGAAGGTTGCATGAGACACTCCGCGCAACCTCGACAAATAGTCATTCGTATGAGACAATCGAGAGGATTATCGTGTCGGACCCGGTCACGGCGCTACGCACGGTCAGCGTGGCGCTCATGAGGCGGTGAGTCGCGTCAGTGCTGGAGGAAAATAGTATGACTCAACATCGGTCCTGCTCTGCACCCTGATGAGCACAATACGCCCCTTCACCGGTTCCTGATCACTCGTCGTTTGTCACTGATCACTCGTCACTGATCACTCGTCACTGATCACTCGTCACTCATCACCGGCACCCAATATCGGAGGAACAATGACAGCATACCTTACTGCGGTCAGCGGCGCTCAGGCAGGCAGACAAATTCCGCTGACCGACGCACCGTGCTCGTTTGGGCGCAACCCGGAGAACACAGTCGTCGTCGCCAGCCCCCGCGCGTCGCGCCGCCACGCCGAAATCCGCCGTGAAGGAGATGGGTTCGTTCTGTATGATCTGGGAAGCGCCAACGGTACGCTGGTGAACGGCCAGCGCATCGCGGCGCCGCATCGCCTGCGCAACGGCGACCTCATCGAGATCGGCGATGAGACGTTTCGTTTCGAGCAACCGCAGCCCGCAGTCGATGCCACGCTTATCGCTGCGCCAGCAGCCACGCCTGCGCCGCCGACTGCTCCGGCGACCCCGCCGCCGCCATCGGCGCAGGGATTTCGGTTGCCCCCGGCGCAACCACAGCCGCCGTCTCAGCCACCCCAGGGGACGCCGCCGTCGCCACAACCGCAGGGGTTTCAAGTTCCGCCAGCACAGCCGCAGTATCAACCGCCGCCCGCGCAACTGCAGGGGTTCCCGGTTCCACCCGCCCAACCGCAATACCAACCGCCGCCAGCACAACCGCAGGGGGTTCAGATTCCTCCGGCACAGCCGCAGTATCAGCCATCGGTGCAACCCGCCGCTGCGAAGCCTGCCCGGAAAGGAGGCCTGCCGACCTGGGCGCTCATTCTGGCGCTGGTAAGCGTTGTGTTCGTGGCTGGCTGCATTGGCGCCCTTTTTGTGACCAACGCCATCACGCGGCTTGGTCCAGCGGAATCACAGAGCGGCAATGTCACGCCGCAGAGCGGCAGCGCAGCCGACGCAACGCCTCAGAACGGCAGCGCAGATGCCACACCCATCCGCCCCTCGACGCCGGTTGCGCAACCGGCAGGCGACAGAGCCGCCTGGACTGTCCTGGTCTATCTCGATGGCGACAATAACCTAGAGGGCGACTCCGTTGTCGATTTCAATGAAATGGAGCTGGTCGGCTCCAGCGACAAGGTCAAGATTGTGGTGCAGTTTGACCGGATTGGCGCCGTCGCACCGTGGGACGATGACTCGAACGGAAACTGGGAAACGACCAAACGCTTCCTGGTGACCCGCGATGACGACCCGGACGCTATCCGATCACAGGAACTGGCAGACCTGGGTGAGATGAATATGGGTGATCCGCAGACTCTGGTCGATTTTGCGGTGTGGGGGATGCAGACCTACCCCGCTGAGCGGTACGCCCTTATTCTGTGGGATCACGGCGCATCATGGGTCGGCATCGCATTCGACGAGACCAACGGCGAAGATGGTATCAATATGCCAGAACTCGACGCGGCGCTACGTACAATTCAGCAGCAGACCGGCAGGCGTATCGATCTGATCGGCTTCGATGCCTGCCTGATGGGGCAGATCGATGTAGCGCTGGTCACTGCGCCGTATGCCGATGTGTTCGTCGCTTCCGCCGAGCTCGAGCCAAACACTGGCTGGCCCTGGGACCTGCTGTTGCGCCGTCTGGTCGATAACCCGCAGCAGAACGCCGCAGCGTTCGGCACAGCGATTGTTGAGACTTACCGCGAGTTCTATGAGTCGCGTGATGATCCGACGGTGACGCTCGCAGCGTTCGATTTGAAGCGCGCCAATGACCTGCGCCAGAAGTTGAACGCCCTGTCTGACGCGATGCTCGCTGGCCTGGGCGAGTCGTACACAGCGATTGCCGAGGCGCGGTCGTTCGTCGACGTGTACAGTCAGCCTGCTCCTGAAGAGTTCAGCGCTGTCGACCTGGGGCACTTCGCACGTCTCGTCGTTGATCGGGGGGCGCGTCCTGCCGTGGCGGAACCGGCGCGCGCGCTGTATGAGGCGATCGATCAGGCGCGCATCGCCGAGTGGAACGGCGGCTTCCACGCCAACTCCACCGGTCTGTCGATCTTCTTCCCGCAGTACGCGCAACTCTACCCGCCGATCTATGGTCAGGGGTCGCCGCTGCCGCAACAGACCTCGTGGGGCGATTTCCTGAAAGCCTTTCACACGGCTAATGCCGGTCTGCGAAGCGCTGCGAGGATCGGTTCGCTGACCGTCTCGAATACAATAGTGAGCGTTGACAATCCAATCACGGTCGAGGGAGTCGTCACCGGCGATGATATTGCGTATGTCTTCTTCTTCGCCGGTATCCCGAATAACGATCGTAGCGGCGTGCTGCTCACTAGCATCGATTTCCTCTATCCGCCGGGAAGCGTGCCGGGCAGCAGCATTCCGCCATGGACCGGCGGCAGTACGCGGCTCAATGTCAATTACAACGGTACGCAGTGGGGATTGACCAATGGTCAGGATACCATCCCCGTGTTGCTCGGTCCGGCGAAGTATGGGACGCCACTGTACGGCGTCGAGGGGATTTACACTGTCAAGCGATCAAACGAGCGGATTGCCGCTGCCCTGGTGTTCACCGTCGAAAGCGGCACGCCGGAGCTGATTGCGATCTATGGCTTCCCGAAGAATCAGAAGCAGGAAGCGCAGCCTTTCGAGATCATGCCAGTGCCAGGCGATACCTTCACTGCGGTCATCCGCACCTATACCGTGAAGGGTGATCGCCTGGAACCTGGATTTGTTGAAGGCGATACGCTGACGATCAGCAACCAACCGCTCGCCGTGCAACGTATCCCGATGCAGAGCGGCGCCTATGTCACCGGCTTCCTGGTGCGCGACATTGCTGGACGCTTCAGCTACCAGTACGCCGACATCAACGTGCGCAACACCGGCGCCAGCGCAAACGTTCCGCCTCCGGTGCAGACATCGCCGGGCACGCAGGCAGGATACCAGTTGTACGAGAATCCGAAACTCGGTTTCTCGATTGAATATCCGACCACCTGGAAGACGCTTGATACCGGCAACGATCAGATTTACTTCTACGATCCAGCCGAGAATGGGAATGTGTTCGTCAGCGTTGATGTGTACCAGACTGGGCTGACGCCGTCAGAAGCCAACCAGCGGTTGTTGCAGTTCTTCCTCGAGTCGCTCCAGACGCAGCAAAACTTCCAGCAACGACCGGGCAATCCGGTACTGCTCGGCGGAGAAGTCGGACCATCGGCGAGCTACCAGTACACTGATCAGAACGGCGTCGCGTTCAATGGTTTCGTCGCGGTCGTCACCAGTCCGCGGACGGGGCTGAGTTACTTGGTAGCGCTGCAGGCGCCTACTGCTGATGCCAACCGACACGTGGAGACGCTTAGCGCAATTGTTGACTCGATGAAGATCAAGTAAGCGGCGTAGATGACCGTCGCCTGTGCGTGTAGCGCCACAACCAGAGAGCAACCGACGCTGCACATGTTCACCGGGCAGCGCGGCGAGGGAAGAGGCGACGGTCATCTCTTGGATAGCGATGCCTCTGCCAGGCAGTCACTGGCGTCGTTGGCGTTCCCTCGGCAGTACGGGTGCTTGTGGGGGTGACGTTCATGACCAGATCAGGCGGCTGGACAATCGGCAACGCTTTTCGATACTTGTGTGAATAGGTATAATATTGGTATAAAGCGCCACCGCACCAAACCATCTATGCCTGCACCAGGTGAGATCATTCAACACCGGTACCAGATTGTCCGGCTGATCGGGAAAGGAGGCTCGGGCGCAGTCTATGAAGCGATCGACCTGCGCCTGGGCAACGCGGTTGCCCTTAAACAGACGGCCATTCATGCCGAACAGACGCTTAACCTGCTGGAGCGCGAGGCGCGTTTGCTTGCCAGGTTACGGCATCCAGCGCTACCGAGGGTTATCGACCATTTTGTTGATGGGCGCCATCAGTACCTGGTGATGGAATTTATTGACGGGGATGATCTAGGAACTGTCCTGATCCGCCGAAATCGTCCCTTCGATCTGCAGCAGGTGCTGATGTGGGCCGATCAGCTTCTGGGTGCGCTCGAATATCTTCACCGCCAGAATCCGCCGGTTCTCCATCGTGATATCAAGCCGCAAAACCTGAAACTGACGGCTGAGGGCGATATTGTTCTGCTCGACTTTGGACTGGCAAAAGGCGGATCGGGCGGGCATACCATCCACCGGGCCAACGAGAGCATTTTTGGCTACACGCCGCATTACGCCTCCCTGGAGCAGATCAACAACGCTGGCACTGAACCGCGCAGTGATCTCTACAGCCTGGCAGCGACGTTGTATCATCTGCTGACCGGTGTGCAACCGCCGGATGCGCTCACCCGCGCCACTGCAGTGCTGCGCCGTATGCCCGATCCACTGATCCCGCCCAGGCGGTTGAATGCCGCTGTACCCGATGATGTCAGCGCCATTCTGCTACAGGCGCTTGCCCTGGATCCGAATGAACGCCCGGCCAACGCAGCGGCGATGCGCTCTGCGCTGGCAAAGGCCTGCACTAAGGCTGATACGACTGCTCCCGTCGCAACGCCAGTCTACCCGGCTGATGCCAATACGCTTCCTGCTGCTCAGGCATCCGGCACGGTCCGCCATCACGGTGCAGACGCTCAACCTCTTTTGCCGACGACCTCGCTTCCAGACGCATCAACTGCGTCTCAATCATCGTTCAGTGCGCTAACGCGGACGACAATAGAGGTTCGGTCCAGCGACGCGAACCAGGTTGCCAGACGCCCCGACGCCATGGGGCAGTGGATGCGTACAATCAGTGTGCGCGTATGGACTGCGCTCACACTTGGAGGATCCATCTCCAGATTGCCGCATCCGTGGAACCGATATGCCATTCCGATGTCTGGCATTGTCGTCATGACCCTCATTACCTTTGGCATGCTGCTGGCGATTCGCTCGTCACACTCAACCACAGCGCCGGTCTCAACCGTTCAAGACACGGCGCTGTCTCCTCCTTTGTCGATTGCCGCGCCGCCTGACGCTTCGGCTGCGCCTCTGACACCGCCGACGACATCTGAATTTTCCCGGACCTCCAAGACCCGTACGGTAGCCACTACTGGAGTCGCGGCACAGGTGCGGCCGGTCGCGCTGCGGATAACGCCCGATGAGGCGTATTCTGGCAATCTGCCAATTGCGCTGCGCGTGGAGGGTCGATCGCTTGATCAGGCGCAATCCTTTGCGCTGGAGTCGCCAGACGCTGATGTAATACCGCTGGAGATCGGCGAGAGAAGCACCGAGCAGGTTATGCTCCTGCTCAACGCGCTTCCATCGTCTTTTGCTGGCGTAGTGACGCTGACGCTCATCATTGACGGTGTGCCGCAGCCCGACGTTGCCATTGTTGTTCGTGATTTCCTGGAGCGCAAGACAGTAGCAGGGGTGCGCCGGGAATACCGGTATATGCCGCAGATCGGCGTGGACGAGGCTGGCGCGTACACCAGTCTTCACGCGGCTCCGGCATCGGCTAGCGACCGCTTCGCCGTGCTGCGTAACGATGATGTCGTTGAGGTCTTGCGCGCTGATACGCCCGGGTGGTATCAGGTACGGATCAGCAGGAGCGCCAGTGCGTTGCATATTGGCGCCGTCGGCTGGATCGAACGCTGGCTGATCGATGACCAGAACGTGCCGCCGCTGGTCTTTGTCGGCATTCTAGGGCAAACGCCAACCGACCTCGCAGTGCGGTGCGGTACACAGTTCAGGTCGAGCATCTATGGCAGCGTCGAGGATTGGAATAGACAGGGGATCGCCAGCGCTGTGCTGACCATCACAAGCGCCGATGGGCGCAACCAGTTTACAGTGCGTACCCGCTCAAACGGAACCTACGAGATTGGCGGGCTTGGATGCACAACCTGGATTGTGCGCCTGATTGCCGTGTCTGACTTTCCCTCGTTTCAGGCGAATGAAGTGCGGGTCACTAACCTCAACGGCGGCAGGTACACGGCAGCAGAAGTGCGGTTTCGCCAGCGGCCATAACCGCCATCTATTCGACGCCAGCGCGTTGTCGCATTTCCCGCGGATCGATTGGTTTCAGCGATGCTGCGACTTGCAGCAGATCATCACGTGCGACGCCCGCGCCAAACACAAATAACGTTCCCGGCGCGCCATCGTCAATGACGATCAATACCTGATTGCCCTGTGTGACAATACGAGCGGTGTATGCCCCCAGGTTGACGCGCTCGATTGGTCCGCTCAGACTGAATGGTTCGACTGCCCCGCCGCCGATGACGATCTTGCTGGTGTTGCCATTGAAGGTTACCAGATAGAACCCGATGTCGCCGTCGCCGACCTCGTCTTCGCGGGCAATGCGCGTTTCATTAGGCGATGGTCGCATTCCTTCCGGCAAGAATGAGGGCCACTGGTACACGAACCGGGTCGGATCGCCCTGCTCGAGCGCGGCTAAACCGGCAGGCGTTGGGCGAGTTACTATCCGCCGCGTCGGTGACGCTGGCATCGGCTGCACCCCTGGCGCCGATGGAATCGAAGGCGTCGCCTGGTGTGCATCGGTTAGCGCAGGCGTTGTCGGTCCCGACGGCTGTGACGGAGCGCCGCATCCAGCGATCAGCGCCAGGAACAATCCGAGTATCACCTGTCGTCCGATATGTGGGCGTATCTGTTGAGTCATGGACTTCACATTGCGCTAGCGCGACTGTTCCACTCCGAATATATGTCTGCGTTGATGCAACGCTTTGGCAATGCCGCCGAATTCGTCGCCGCTGGCGGCTCCTACCATTCGGGCACGGCGTCGCAGGCGAGACCGGCGTTGCGCTGTAGCGTACATGCCGTCACGGCAGCAGATCCACCGCACGAATGGCGTTGGACGGTTGACTTAGCGGCGTAATGGTTTCTTCGCCGCGAACAACGAACTGTCGAGCATAGGCGAAGCGATATTCGGCGGCGGGATCGGGAAGCGGATCACGATAGACTTCTACCTGGCTGTCAATCAAATTGATGATCCTGATCCAGTAGTCCGGAATACCGGCTCGCGCGTAGAGGCTTCCCTTTGTTGTGCGATCATACGCCAGCGACGTATCTGCCACCTCGATGATCAACACCGCTGTCGCTGGATGATCGTGCACGTAATCGCGCACATCACCAGCAATGACTGCAACATCCGGTTCCGGTTCAGAGCGTTCTCCGAGCGCCAGCGGCATCTGCCAGCGCACAAAGTATCCTTCGCCGAAACTCTTCTCAACAGCGCGAGCGGCAAGCGTCATGGCAGCAGCGTGCAGGCTGCCCATAGGACTCATAACGATGATCTGACCCTCAATCAACTCTACGCGCTTCCCCTGGAAAAGCCCCACCTGCGCCATGCGATAATATTCCTCGCGCGTCCAGAGGTGCATACGCGGTTCAGCCGATACGGTCATATCCCGCTCCTTCAGCGAAACGCTCAGAACTGAAAGCCCTCCTCCCGCAGTCGCGCGAACACTGCCGGGTCGTAACGCAGGATCGGCTGGCGTGCGGCGCGCACCTCGTCGAGCCGACGCACCGGCGTCGTCGTGGGCGCACGTTTCAAGATCTCTGGGTCGCGCGCCGCTTCCTCAGCGATTGCCAGCAGCGCATCGCAGAAGGCGTCCAGCGTGCGCTTCGATTCGGTCTCGGTCGGCTCGATCATCAATGCTTCGGGAACGATCAGCGGAAAGTAGACTGTTGGCGGATGGAATCCATAGTCGATCAATCGCTTGGCGATGTCAAATGTACGGATCTCAGGCGCGGCAGCCAGTTTTCCTTGCAACACTGTCTCGTGCATACAGGTGCGATTGACTGCAGGCGGGTACACGTGCTTTAGCCGCGCCTGCACGTAGTTCGCGTTCAACACTGCCGTTTCGCTGACTTTGCGCAGCCCAGCGGCGCCGATTGAGCGAATGTATGTCCAGGCGCGCACCAGCATGCCGAAATTGCCGTGGAAGGTCTTCACTCGTCCGATGGACTTCTCCGGCGCAAAGAACTCATACGCCCCCTCGGGCAGCGGCGCAGCGTTGGCAGGGCGCAGGCTCACGCCGCGTTCGGTTGGCGGCAGCGCCTGACCGGCCTTTGGCACGCGACGCACCCGCGGCGCTGGCAGGAAGGGCGCTAGTGTTGCCGTACATCCCACTGCGCCCGAGCCAGGACCACCGCCGCCATGCGGCGTGGTGAACGTCTTATGCAGGTTATAATGCATGAAGTCGAACCCCAACTCACCCGGCTTGGCTATTCCAAGAATAGCGTTGAAATTGGCGCCGTCGCCGTACACCAGACCGCCTGCCTCGTGGACCAGGCGCGCCACCTCGACGACGTGCTCCTCGAACAACCCTAGCGTGTTCGGGTTCGTCAGCATAAGCGCAGCCGTGCGCGGCGACAACTTGCGCTTCAGGTCCTCGAGATCGACATTCCCGCGCGAGTCGCTCTTCACCTCGATCACTTTGTAGCCTGCCATAGCCGCCGTCGCCGGGTTGGTGCCGTGCGCCGAATCGGGCACCAGAACTTCTACCCGATTGCGATCACCACGGTCGAGGTGATAGGCGCGGAACACCAGAATGCCGGTCAACTCGCCCTGCGCTCCGGCGGCCGGTTGCAGCGACACGGCGTCGAAGCCGGAGATTTCGCCGAGGTACGCTTGCAATTCATACATCAGTTGCAGCGCACCTTGCGACAGTTCCTCACCCTGCAACGGGTGCGCCGCCGCAAAGCCGGGCAAACGCGCCGCCTCCTCGTGGAGTTTGCTGTTGTACTTCATCGTACACGACCCGAGGCTGACCATTGTCGTGTCGATGGCAAAGTTGCGCTGGCTAATGCGCGTATAGTGTCGGATGACCTCAGGTTCGGTCAGTTCAGGCAGCCCGGCAAGATCGTCGGTGCGTAACAGATCAGCCGGAAGTTCGCTCTGCGGCACATCGATCTGCGGCAGATTGACGCCAATCTTGCCTCGACCTGATAATTCGAAGATAGGAGGTTCGTGATTGTGCATAGCTTGCTTCTCCTCTATGTCACCAACCGCAGCAGAACATTCACATACCGGCGGGCATCGTCATGCGCGCCGCGCCTAGCGCGTTCCACAGCGCGGCGAAGCGCCAGCAACGCGCGATACGGACGGAGCGCCGGTTCGCGCACCTGCTCGTAGGCGCGCTGCGTCTCATTGTCGTAGCCGTTGCCGTAGCCAACTCGCAGACCAAAGCACCGTTGCCCTTCACATGCCTCAAGGAATGTCACGTGTTCCCACGCAGGGCACCAGCTCAACGCATGTTCCCATCCCAGAATGCCGCTGAGCGTCCAGCGCCCATCGCGCTGCGTCACCAGCAACGTCTCCGGCGACAATCCGCTATTCAGCAGCGCCGCCTGGCGACCAGGCGGGATGAACGCCTGCAGCGTGCGACGCACATCGGCGGCTTCCTCAGTACTCATAGCATTCAAGGCGATCGCTTCGGCGAGATCATGTTCGAGCCGTGCTAGGATGTATTGCCTTTCCTCGTCGGCGGCACACGGGTCGTTGCCGGTCAGCGCGCCGTATCGTCCGCCTGCCACGCGGTGGACGCGATAGACCGCCTGCCCCAGCCGCACGCCGATCTGATAGAGGGCTTCGTCGGCGATCTGTGGCAGCTTCTGCGCCAGCGGGTCGCCGCTTACCCCGGTGAACAGCGCCCAGTGATCTTCAGAAGTGGCATCGACAACTTTCAGACGGCGGATCTGTGGAACTGGCAGATCGATCTCGCCGCGCAGCCGATCCAGCGCCACCTCCGCTGTCGTGAGCGCATCGGCGGAAGCGTATCGCTGCACGATCACGCGATCCCCGCCAGCAAGCGCAAGCGTCCAGCGGTCGCATCCCAGCGATACTATTTCCCGAATGCGCACGCCAAGCGCTGCCTCGATTGGTTCCCGTTGCAGCTCCATTGCTGACCTCACGCCGCCACGCTTTTTGACTTGCGCCGCGCACTGCGCTGCTGTTAGCGAATATACGGTCAGCGAATAAGCGAACTAAGGAGAGCAAGTAAATGAAAACAAATGAGCGAATGCGCTGTTTGCCGCTCCCCTCGCGTCTCGCGTCCCGCGCCTCTTGTCTGGCGCAGTCAGCGAATGCGGAAGCGAATACCCCGTTCGCCGCGCGTTTCTACCCTCTCGCTCCTTGCCTCTCGCCTCCTACTGTCCTCACCCAAAGGCACAAAGGCGCTAGGGTTCGCTCGCACCTCGCACTTTGCACTGCTCGCCTCGTATCTTACACCTCTCGCCTCTCGTCGCTGGTCCGCGCCTCTGAGCCGCAAAGGGTTCCCACATTCAACGCGCACCACGCGATGCGCCACCCTCTCGCCTCTTGCCTCTCGCCTCTCGCCTCCTCACACAACCGCCCGCAGCGCCGCCACGAGCGCATCAATATCGGCGCGCGAATTCATCTCAGTGACGCACAGCAACATCGCATCGCCGAGGTGCGGATAATCGACCGAGAGATCGTAGCCGCCGATAATGCCCTGCTCGCGCAGCGCCGCGTTGATCGCGCCAACCGGTCGCGGCGTTTTGACGACGAATTCTTTGAAGAACGGTCCGCGATCTAGCACCTGATACCCCGGCAACTGTGCGATCTGCGCTGCAGCGTAGTGCGCACGGTGGTAGCACAACTCTGCCACCCGCCGCAGCCCCTGCCGTCCGACCAGGCTCAGGTAGACGGCAGCCGCCAGCGCCATCAATCCCTGGTTGGTGCAGATATTGCTTGTCGCACGCTCACGGCGAATGTCCTGCTCGCGGGCGCGCAGGGTTAACACATACGCTAGCCGCCCATCTACGTCGCGCGTTACGCCGACCAGCCGACCGGCGATTTTGTGGACGTACTGCTGACGGCAGGTGAAAATGCCCAAATATGGACCTCCAAACGAGAGCCCGACCCCCAAGGGTTGACCTTCGGCAGTGGCAATGTCGGCGCCAGCTTCGCCCGGCGTCTGGAACAGACCCAGCGCGATCGGATCGAAATGCGCGACCATCAGCGCGCCTGCCGCGTGCGCTGCCGCTGTCAGCGGACGAAGATCGTGCAGCACGCCAAAGAAATCCGGACTCTGTACCACCAGCGCTGCCGTCTTCTGATCCACCAGCGCCGCAACGTCCGCCAGCGATGCTTCCGGGTTCTCATCACCGACAATCTCAAGGTCAATACCCTGCAGCAACGTGCGCATTACTGCACGGTATTGCGGATTCACCCCTGGCGCAACGACAATCTTTCGCCGTCCGCGCACCACGTTGATCGCCATAATCACCGCTTCTGCCAGCGCCGTTCCGCCATCGTAGTGCGACGCGTTCGCAACGTCCATGCCAGTCAGCGCGCAAATTAAGCTCTGGTATTCAAAGATTGCCTGGAGCGTGCCTTGGCTGACTTCCGGTTGATAGGGAGTGTACGCGGTGTAGAACTCGCCGCGTCGCAGAATCTGATCGACGGCGGCAGGCACAAAATGGTTGTACGCGCCAGCCCCGAGAAAAATGAGGTGGCTGCCCGCGTGCGCATTCAGGCGCTCCAGCCGACTCAACTCCCGGCGCAGTTCTGGTTCAGAGAGCGGTTCGGGCAAGGTTAGCGGCGGAAAGCGGTGTTCCGCTGGCACTGCCTCGAATAGATCCTCGAGACGCTCGACGCCAATCGTTTTGAGCATCTCAACGCGATCTGCGTCTGTAATTGGAATGTAATGGGTCATGCGTCACTCCGTTATCGGGCAGGCATAAAACCTGCCACTACCAATACCTGAATTCTTTGTTCCGATTGTTCGACGTTGGAGCGGGCGCGGCGGCGCGTCCCCACGGCGGGATGGCCCCGGTCTGGCGGGCGGGGCTGCCGGGCGCGGCGGCGCTGCGACCCTACTGGTGCGTGATCGACTCCACAAATGCTGCATATGCCTCTGCGCTCATCAACGCGCCGACGCCGGGCGCAACCCTGATCTTCACGATCCAACCCTCGCCATACGGGTCTTTATTGATCAACTCGGGACTATTCACCAGCGCCTCGTTGATGGCGATGATCTCTCCGGCGACCGGCAGATACAGGTCCGATGCCGCCTTGACCGACTCGACTGCGCCGAACACGCCGTCCGCCTCGAAGCGCGCGCCGACTTCTGGCAGGTCAACGTAGACCACATCACCGAGCGCATGCTGGGCATAATCGGTAATTCCAACCGTCGCTTCATCGCCCTCAATTCGGATCCACTCATGCGTTCTGGTGTACTGCAGATCGGCGGGAGTGTTGAAAGCCATGGGTTCCTCCTGTAAAGCACAGAGCGAACGTTAGCAGTTCATCACTTCTTGTAACGGGGACGGTAGAACGGCATCTTCACCGCGCGGGCGCGCACCGGTCGGTCGCGCACGACGACATCGAACTCGCTCCCCTCGGTCGAGAGCGCGACCGGTACATACCCCATGCCAAGATTTTTCCCCAGCGTCGGCGATGGCATGCCGCTCGTCACTCGACCAACGGGCGAACCTTCTAGATCGCGGATTTCGTACTCACTGCGAGCAATACCGCGACCCACCATCTCAAAGCCCGTCAGACGCCGCTGCACTCCTTCCTGTTTGATGCGCCGCAATGCGTCACGTCCGATGAAGTCGCCCTTCTCGAGTTTGACGACCCATCCGAGACGCGCTTCATACGGATTGGTTTCTTCAGTGATCTCGTGGCCATAGAGCGCCAGACACGCCTCGAAGCGCAGGCTGTCGCGCGCGCCTAACCCGCATGGCTTCAACCCCGCATTGCGCCCGGCGTCGAGCAGTTCATCCCACAATCGCACAGTATCTTCCGCCGCAACGAAGAGTTCAAATCCGTCTTCACCGGTGTATCCAGTGCGCGCCACAATCGCCGGTATGCCCAACACCATCCCTCGTGCGACTCCGTGGAACGGCAGCGCTGCCAGGTCAGCGCCCGCAACCTGCGCCAGCAGCGCCTCTGCCGCCGGACCCTGAAGCGCCAGCATGCCAGTGCGGTCTGACACATCAACCACTATCACATCGAAGTCTTTTGCACATTCGTGCATCCAGGCGACGTCTTTCGCGGTGTTGGCGGCATTGACCACGACCAAATAGTAATCATCGAGGTTGTAGATGAATGCATCATCAATGATCCCGCCGTTGGGGAGACACATCAGGGCGTAGTTTGCCCGTCCCGGTTGAATGGCGGCGACATCGCAGGTGACCAGATGCTGGAGAAATGGCAGCGCGTCCGGTCCGTGCACTTCAACCTGGCCCATGTGGCTGATGTCAAACAGACCGGCGGCTTCACGAACTGCGCGGTGCTCATCAATAATTCCGCTATACTGGACTGGCATCTCCCAGCCGCTGAACCCCACCATCCGCGCGCCGAGCGCCAGGTGCCGCTCGTATAACGGCGTGCGGCGCAGCCCGCTTCGATCACTCATCAGGCGACCTCCTCGTCAAATAAATAAGGACAGAGTCAGACGGTGCGCCTGACCTCTGTCCGCTGACCTGTGAGATGCCCCGCATGGCGGGTTTCTCCGTCGGCGCCCGAATGAACGGGCTCTCCAGAGGGTCGTCGGGGCGCAGTCCTTTAGCCTGAGAGATTCGCGCAGGGTCCGGCTTCCCTGGCTTGCTCCTTCGGCGACCGCTTATGCGGTACTCTCCCACGCCCGTCATCCGACAATATGGAATTCTGCATTTCAGTATACCATATCTGCTAATTTCTAACGAATGATGCACACGCTATCATCGATGGCTTCCTGATGCAGATCGGTGTACCTTTGCGCCTTTGTGCGAGCTCGCGCAGGCGTTAGAAGAAGTAGATCACTGCCGCGACCAGCATCAACGCAACCGCAACCAGTGGCGCGGCGACCGAGGCGAACGATGATCGCCTTGGTTGGGGATAGCGCAGGGGAATGCCCAGGTATGCGGCGTATGCCTGAATAGCAGACCGCCGACGCGCTCGTGGCACGTACTCCCACTGCTCCTGTTCAATGGCCTGCAGGTAGTCCCACCGCACACGGCAGACCTGTTCCGCCTGGTAGAGCGATACTCCCCGTCGCAATCGCGCTTCGCGCAGTGTCGCGCCGAGTCGAGGGCGCGGCGTTGTCGCCAGCGTTGTCGGCGGTACAACCTCTGGCGTCTGCGCTGCTGTCGTTGCCGCTGAGGATGAACGACTGCCTGCAGCGGATGCCGTCCCGGTACGCGCGGCAGGGCGTAGTCGCGCACGCTGCTGCGACCGCCGCAGCACCGCCTCGATACGCGCATGCAACTGTGCAATTCGATACGGTTTCGTAACATAGTCATCCGCGCCTGCGCTCAGGCCGGCGGCAATGTCAGCATCCGCGTCCTTGGCGGTCAGAAGAATAATTGGCGCATCGAAAGATGTACGGATCTGACGACATATATCCCAACCGCTCATATGCGGCATCATAACATCCAGCAACACCAGATCCGGCTGAACGATCGCCATCTGCTGGAGCGCCTGAATGCCGTCGCCCAGACACACTGTGCGATATCCGAGGCTGCGAAGTTGATGGCTGATCAGGGTGCTGGTTGCAAGATCGTCATCAACGACCATGATCGTGGCGCGTGTGGTGCCCATGGCATACCCTATTGCTCGGCGACTGGGGGTGACATGGAGGCCCTCTCGTTCAACAGTTGCACCGTTAAGGACCAGAGTTCGCGCCATGCCCATGTGCGGCCAGGGGGATCGTGGTCACGGTCAATCAGCGCGCTAAGCGCCAACAGCGCGTCGGTCTCGCCGCTGGCGCCGAGACCGGCAATACATGCGGCGCGCACCAGGAGCGGCGCTGTCGTGTCGAGCGCCACTTCAGCCAGCGTCATCACGTGATCGCGTGCGGGCAATCGGGCAGCAGCAGCGACACGCACCGCTCGGTCCTCGGCAGGATCGCTGAGCAGCGTCGCAAGCAGCGATCCAGCAGCCGCATCATTGGAAAGATAATCGAGCGCACATAAACGCAGTGGCGCTGGGCAGAGCCGATTGCGCACCAATCGTTCCGCTTCGCTCCCGATCTGTCCGGCATCCGCCAGTAAACGGAACGCGCGCATCTGGACGATGATCGAACGATGCTGCAGATAAGGACGCAGCAACCGGACGGCATCAGGTTCGCCAAGCCGCAGCAGCGACTCGATGGCAGTTAACTTCACTGCAGCGTCAGCCAGGGGACTCAGCGCAACGCGCACCAGCGTCGGGCTGATAGTGGCATCGCCGGTGGCAGCTAGCGCTGCGATGGCTGCCTGCGCTATGCTAGGGTCTGCATCAAAACTGTAACGGAGCAGGAGAGGCAATGCGACAGGGTCCTGGGCGCGCCCAAGCGCCCGCAGGATTCCTGTAAGCAGCGGTGCGGGCAGTGAGTCTGTGCGTAGCAGATCGCGCAATATGCCGCGCGTCGCTGGGCTGAGCGAGGCTGGCAGACTTGCCGCCGCTCTGCCGCGCAGCTCAGGGGCGAGTTGCGCGTTGTTCACCAGGCGCATCAGCAATCCCTCAAACGCGGAGTCGGCTCCTCCTTCAAGCGCTGCCAGTGCGCGTTCGCGCAACACTGGCGATAGTGCAGCATCACTCGCCAGGTGCGCCAGGAACGGTGCAGACGCTTCTGCATCGTGGCGCGCCAGTGCATCGATGATCAGTTCGCGTCCGAATGCATCGAGATCTGCGCGTATCCACGCCTCGCGCATCGCTGCTGGTCCATCAGCGCGCTGCGCCAGCCGATCAGCGACATGCCAGCGCACCGAGGGATCAAGGCCAGGATTGGCCAGAGCATTGAGCAAGTCGTTAAGACTGCCGAGTGTGTTGATTGCGTCAGCGAGCACGGCAGCAACAGCGGGAGATGCCGTGTGACGCACAGCAGCCAGGATCGCCTCGCGCGCCCGGACGCCGCCGCATCTGGTCAACGCTTCAATTGCAGCGCAGCGCACCTGATCGGTCTCGTGCGCCAGGAACTGTGCCAGCGTTGTTGGTTGTTCCGCCTCAGTCGGCGCGGCTGCAAGAGCGTGCAGCAGACGCGTCATCATTGGTGCCGGAAGCATGGCGCGTTCCAGGCATGTCTCAACTGGCAGATCGAGAAGGTCGGTTGAAACGGTGCGCTGGAGTCGCGCTGCTGCACCGGCTCCTGCCAGCGGCGCCAGCGCTGCCGCTGCTTCATCGCTGCCAAGGATGCCTAACGTCCTGATCAGCGCCAGTGTCAGTGACACATCAGCGTGAGTGACAGAAAGCAGCCGAATAAGCACGGGCTGTGCACCTTGGGCAGCAGCGCGACAGGCAGGGGTTGCCAGCGCTTCACAGATAGCCGTCACCACGAGTGCAGGGGTCGACGGGTCGAGGATCGCGCGGATCAGATGGGAAACGGCGGCAGGGAACGCTGCTGCGCGCGCGGCGGCAGCGCGCACTTCGACGCATGCCTGCGGGTCGCGGATCAGCGCCAGAAGGCGCGGCAGATTGGCAGAACGACGTCCCAGCGCTGCCGCCGCGCGCAGTCGCCCCGTCAACGGCAGAGAGGTGTCAAGGGCGCACCGCTGCAGAACGGGCGCCATGTCCCACTGGGTTTCGGCGCTCAGACGGATCACGGTCATCAGACGCACATCAACCGGCATATCGCTATGGAGCGTCAGACGAACCAGTGTAGCGATCGCTTCGCGCGCCGAAGACGACCCAATCCGTGCCAGCGCTCCCCGCCGCACCGTCTCACACTCATCAGTGCAGGCGTCGGCAATCAGCGCCCAGGGCGGCGACTCCTGCCGCAGCAGGAGATCGACAGCGGCGAGTCGGATGTCGGGTGGAAGCGCAGTATTCGTCAGCAGTGCGCGTCCCAGGCGTTCACATCGCGTAGCGCCAGCAGCAGCGTCGGGAAACGATGCCAGCGCCGCTGCACCCTGCTGCTGTACGCCAATCGCGCCCTTTAGCCCATCGACATAGATCCAGCGGGAATGCGCTGCAGGTGTCGTTGGAGGGTCAACCAGCGCTGCTCCGTCTGGGAGGCGTTCCACCAGCCAATCTGCCGCAGCCCATGCCAGGGTGGCAGGCGTCGCCTCATCGAATGCCAGTCGCATTAAGCGCGGCGCTGCAAGCTCTAGCGCCAGCGCCCTGAAGAGGCGGCGCAACACGCGGATCGGTGAGCGTTTACGATGCACAACCTGATCCAGCGCCGCATCGAGCATGGGCAGGCAGTCGAGCAGCGCCTGAAGGACCGGACCGGCGGCGAGATCGCCTGCGCGACCCTCTGCCAGTGCAGTCGTTACGCGAATGATCCAGAGCGCGCTAGGGTGATTGACAACCTTCAAGCAGTGGACCAGGGTCAGCAGGTACTCTGGCGATACTGTGGCACGCCACCACAAAAAGAGCAACAACGCGCGCGGATCATCGACCTGCGCTGCCAGTCGGACTGCCGCAGCATCACGATCCGACGCTGGCAGGTCGTCCAGCAGCGTCAGACGATTCGTCTGAGCGATCTCGTGCACAATGCTGGCAAGCGCATCACGATGCGGCGCAGAAACCGCCGCTGTCGTGCGACGTCGCTTCAACCAGCGGAGCGGATCAATAACAATCATACAGGCGCCAGAAGACTCACTCCGGCATGCTCAGAACGGTTGACGCGAAGGTGCACGGAAGCAGAGCTTCGCAATCGATATGACATACCCTTAGCTTTCGCGTCTTTTGCGTCAGCCTCTCTGCATAGCTTCCCAGGTTTCACAGTTTGGTTATACGCCGTTTGGACGCTTACGATAAGCCTCCGAACATTACAGTCAGTTCACGAGGTCGTGTGTGCAATCTCTAACAGGAATGTCATCAATCTGGAAATCGACTGGTCAGCGCCCCATGCTATACTTGAGTCGGCATCAGGCGGCCATGCACGTTCGCGCTTGTCATCACAATGCGTTAGCGTGTGCCGGAGAGGGTGTTCGCTATGCTAGCGGCTAACCACATCTTGCAAGGACGATATCAGATCATCGAACCGATTGGGCGCGGCGGCATGGGCGCCGTGTACAAGGCAATGGATTTGCGCCTGCACACCATTGTCGCACTTAAACAGACGCTAGTCTCCGGCGATGCGCTGCGGCGAGCATTCGAGCGCGAAGCGCAGTTGCTTGCCGGGCTCCGCCACGCGGCATTGCCCAGAGTCAGCGATCACTTTGTTGAGGATGATGGGCAGTTCCTTGTTATGGAGTTCATTCCTGGCGACGACCTGGGTGTGCTCCTGAGCAAGCGCGAAGGTCCTTTCCCAGTCGCCGAAGTGCTGCGTTGGGCGGATACCCTGCTTGATGCACTGGAATATCTTCACGGTCACACTCCGCCGATTATTCACCGCGATATCAAACCGCAAAATTTGAAACTCACCAATCGCGGCGAGATCATTCTGCTGGACTTCGGGCTGGCGAAGGGCGCCGCTGCGGCAATGACCCGTCCGGCGTCCGCCGCCAGCGTCTTCGGCTATACGCCACACTACGCGCCGCTCGAACAGATTAAGGGCACGGGAACCGATCCACGCAGCGATCTCTACTCGCTTGGCGCGACGCTCTATCATCTGCTGACCGGCGCACCACCGCCAGACGCACTCACTCGCGCTGCCGCCATTATCAATGGCGAGCCGGATCCGCTCGTCCCTGCCAATCAGCAGAATCCTGCCGTCAACCCTGCGATTGCAGCCGTTCTGATGCGTGCCATGGCGCAGCGACCCGACCAGCGATACCAGTCGGCAACAGCAATGCGGGTAGCGCTGCGCGATGCGGCACGTGGCAGCACTGCCGCGACAGTGCTCCTCGATGAACCGCCGACGGTCGTGCGCCTTGCCGACGCGCCGTACCAGCAGGCGGCGTATGTTGAGGCCGGTGCAGTAGCCAGCGCACCGCGGGCAGTCACCAGTACAACGCAAAATAAGCCTGCTTCTGCACCGCCAGTGCCTGCCGCCCGTCCCGGTTGGCTGTGGCCCTTGCTTGGCGGTGTGGTCCTGGCACTTGTGGCAGTTGGCGGCTTCTTTGCCTTTGGCGGCGGCAGAACGCCTCAACCGCCAGCGCAGGCGACGCCGGGGGGTGCAGCGGCAATTGATACGACCAACCTGCCAACCATGACGCCTCTGCCTACGGCGGCGCCGCTCGACAATGAGCAGCTCTTGCAAACAGCCGTCGTGCTGCAAACGGCGGAAGCGGAACGGCGCACGGCAGAGGTTGCTACCGCGCGCGCAATTGTTAATCAGGTCGATAGTGCCAATACGCAGACGGCGATCGCGCTTCAGCCCTCGCCAACTGCCCTGCCGCCAACCAACACGCCTGCGCCGACCGATACCCCCGCGCCGACCAATACGCCGCGCCCAACCAATACTCCTCGACCGACGAATACACCGCGTCCGACGGATACGCCCGATCCCAACCTGCCAGCGCAGACCCCAACGCCCCTTCCGTCCGGTCCCACGACCGCCCCCGCCGGTCCGACCGGCGTCGTGCTTGGCATTGGTGGCAGTGGCGACCTCTTTCGTGGCACTGCCCGGCGTGGAACGATTGATCCAGCGAACAGCGAGGGCGGATCGTGCATCCAGGGGCGCGTGACTCAAGCGAATGGCAGTCTATTCCAGAGCTTCTATGTGCAGGTGGACAATCGTGGCAGGACAATCCCGGCGAAGCATTTCTACGACACCGGCAACTACCGCATTTGCGGGCTTGGCGAAGGCGAGTGGGGCGTTGCCGTGTATGCGGTCAACAATAAGCCAACCACACCGGCTGAGCAGGCCGGTCATCAGGTGCGGGTGCGCCTGAGTGGGCAGCCGGGCGAGATCTTTTACGTTGATTTCACTGCGCGTCAGGACCTTGTCGTGCCAACCGAGGTTCCGACGCCGACGCCCGAGCCGCCGACGCCAACCCCTGAATCCAGCCCGTATGACGGCATCTGGCGTGGCACCAACGCTGGCACGACAACGACAGGCAATTATCCGCCGGGACGCTTCGAGATCGAGGTGCGCAACGGCGCTATCTACCGTGTGTCGGTCGATGGTCCGTCGTGTCCATTCGAGACCTATCCGAACTTCCCGAATGGCATTCGCATCAGCGGTAATGCCTTTGCAGTAAGCGGCAGCGTCTTCAATCCGATCACCGGCGGCAATCCGAACCATATCATCAGCGTGAGTGGCACGTTTGTGTCGGGGTCGCTAGCCAATGGATCATTGTCTGCGCAACTCGATGGCGTGCCATGCGCGAATGCCACCTGGAGCGCGCGGAAGTAAGCTTAAGGCGCCGCTGCGCTGTCACCTCTGATTGTGCAGCGTTCTACGCCCTATGCATGTTCTCTGGCTCGACGCCTTTCATGGAGGTTCACACGCCGCAGTATCGCAGGGATTTGCACGTCATAGCCAGCATACCGTTACCCTTCTGACACTGTCGCCAGCTGGCGGATGGCGCTGGCGTATGCGCGGCGCGGCGATCACCTTCGCGCGCGAAGTGCGCCGCCGCGCCCTGCCCCCTATCGATCTGGTCGTTGCCACCGATATGCTCGACCTGGCGACGTTCCTGGGGCTGACGCGCGATCTGCTGGGAAAGTCCGCCGTTGCGCTCTACATGCACGAAAACCAGTTGACGTATCCGCTGCCGCCGGGCCGCCCCCGCGACCTGGCATTCCCCTGGATCAACTATACCTCTGCGCTGGCAGCCGACGCGATCTTCTTCAACTCAGCGTTCCACCGCGACTCGTTCTTCGCGGCGTTGCCGGAGTTGCCTGGCCGGTACCACGATCACCAAGAACTTGATCTGATCGATACACTTGTAGCGCGGTCGCACGTGTTGCCGCCCGGTATTGACCTTGCACGCCTTGATCTGCCGTCGCCTCCTGCCCGTGCATCCGCCGGGGAGGCGCCGATCCTGCTGTGGAACAGTCGCTGGGAGTACGACAAGGGTCCAGAAACGTTCTTTGGCGCATTGGCCGAATTGAAACGACGTCGGATTGACTTTCGTCTCATCGTGATTGGCGAGCACATCGATCCGCAGCACCCGACGTTCGTCGCTGCGCGTGAGGAATTTGCAGATCGCACATTGGCATGGGGATACGCTCCCGATCTGGAGACCTATCGCCGGTTGCTCCACCAGGCTGATATCGTTGTCAGCACTGCCATTCAGGAATTCTTCGGCATCGCCGTGGTCGAGGCGATCTTCTGCGGATGCGTGCCGCTGCTGCCGCGCCGTTTGAGTTATCCGGAACTGATCCCGTCCCATCTCCACCCGTTCTGTCTCTACGATGATGACTCGCAGCTTGCTGATCGCCTGAGTGAGACGATTGCAGCGCTGCCGTCATTGAAAACGATTGACTTTCGCTCCATAGCGGCGCAGTATGACTGGTCACGGATGGCAGCGCGCTATGACTCCGCTTTTGCTGATGTCGTTGAGGGGTGCAGGTATGGTACAATACCACGCGCCGAATGAAAGCCCATACGGCCATCGTCGCGCCGATGTTTTGGGGATATTCGATGAAATCAAGAAAACGCTTGACCGGGATTTCCTCTTCTCGTTATGCGATTATTCTGTTTAGTTTGGCCTGGATGCTGATCATCAGTGCATGTGGTGCGCCTAGTCCTGTCGTCGCTCCCTCTGAGCCGCCGACGATAGCGCCAACGACCGCACCAACAAGAGTGCCGACAACTGCACCAACTGCGCTGCCGCCCACGGTGGCGCCGACAATCGCACCAACCGATACACCGCCAACCCCTGTTCCAACCATCGCCCCAACTACTGCGCCAGCCCCGGCGCCGCCCGTTGTGACAAGCGACCCAATCACTGGTGCGCCCGCGCTGGTGCGGGGAGCGCTCCGGCAACGCCCGATTGTTGTTATGATTGACAATCATCCAAGTTCGTACCCGCAATCGGGTCTTGACAAAGCCGCCGTCGTTTTCGAGGCGCTGGCAGAGTTCGGCCTGACTCGCTTTATGGCCATCTACGTCCCCGGCATCATACCCAACGCAACCGCAATTGGTCCGGTGCGCAGCGCGCGGCTCTATTTCGTTCAGTGGGCCATGGAGTTTCGCGGTCTCTACGTCCACGCTGGCGGTGCGCCGCAGGCGCTCGAGGCGTTGCAGCAAACGACAAGCCTGGTGGATGTCGATGCGCTGTTCCGCAACAAGAGCGCCTATTTTACCCGCGTCAGTCAGCGCAATGCCCCGCACAACCTGTACACCGACAGCGCTGCGCTCGAACGGGCATTGCGCGATCTAGCGCCGGAACCGTTCACTGACCCGACTATTGGCTTTCTGTTCAAAACCGATGCGCCGCCTGATGCGCGTCCGCCTTCCAAGCGAATTGAGTATTTCTTCATCTACCGCGAAGATCCCGCCGGATGGACCTACGACCCGGCGACGAATAGCTATCTTCGACTACGCCGCGGTCGTCCGGCAATTGATGCTGTGACCGGACAGCAACTACGGGCAAAGAACGTAGTGGTGATGGAGGTGCCGGAAGCGCCTATTCCAGACGATGATAAGGGCCGAATCGAACAGAAGGTGATCGGTAGCGGACGGGCGCGCGTGTTCCTTGATGGCGTCGAGCGTGAAGTGATGTGGCGTAAGGACTCGCCTGAGGGGCGCCTCATGTTTCTAGACGCTTCGGGCAATGAAATTGCATTTAACCCCGGTCAGATCTGGATCGTAGCGCTCCCATCGCTTGAGAATCTGACCGTTTCGTAGGCAGGTTACATTTCGCGGCGGCCTTCGAGCGCCGAACCGAGGGTGCCAGGGTCGGCCCACTCGAGATCGCTACCGGTAGGCAACCCGCGCGCTAAGCGGGTCACCCGCACGCCGAGCGGCGCCAGCGCCCGCTGAAGGTGAAATGCAGTCGCTTCGCCCTCCAGATTCGGATTGGTAGCGATAATAACTTCATCGACCGGCTCTACGCGCACGCGGTCAAGCAGTTCATCGAAGTAGATATCCTCGCGGTTCATCCCTTCCAGCGGCGCAATACGCCCGTGCAACACGTGATACAGCCCGCGATAGACGCCAGTGCGCTCAATGGCAACCACATCGAGCGGCTCTTCAACGACGCAGATTGTTCGCTGATCGCGTGCTGGGTTGGTACAGATGGCGCAGAGATCGCTCTGGGTGATGAAATAGCAGCGCGAGCAGAAGTGCACCTGTTCCTTCAGCGCAGTCAGCGCATCTGCCAGGGCGCGCGGCAGGTCATCCGGCGCGCGCAGCAGGAAGAACGTCAGGCGTGATGCCGTTTTAGGACCCACGCCGGGCAGCCGGCTCAACTCCTCGATCAGGCGAACGACCGGCGCAGGCAAGATCTGAATGTCGGTTGGCTGGTGCACGTTGAGCTTTGCCCCTTCCGTCTGTGGGTAGCGGGTCTGAGACCGCCCTTCTGTCTGCGTAGGCAGGCCTAAGCTCTGCCCTATCCGTCCGAGGGCAGGTCTAAGCCCCACTCCTTCTAGAACCCCGGCAATTTCATCCCGCCAGCCAGAGGACCGAGCCGCTGTTCCGCTAATTCCTGCGCCTTCTTGCTGGCATCCGCAATCGCAGCGACGATCAGGTCCTGCAGGGTTTCGACATCATTCGGGTCGACGACTTCCGGAGCGATCCTGATCGATTTGACTTCACGGTGACCATTCATCGTCACGGTAACGTAACTGCCTGCAGTTCCTTCGACAGTTGCGTTCGCCAGCTCCTCCTGGATGCGCATTACTTCCTTCTGCATCTGGCGAGCCATCTGTTCAAGCTGTCGCGGGTTCATGCCGGTGTTCCTCCTTCAGTCATTCGGGTCTTCCACCGCAATAATATCGGCGTCAAAAATATTGATCGCAGCGCGAACGAGCGGATCTTTGCGCAGGGTGCGGATCTGCTCGCGCAGCGCGCCTGGATTTTCGCGTCGTTGAGTCTCGACCACGCAGCGAACGGAGAATCGCGCCCCCATGTGCTTGCTAAGCACCTCCTCAATAATCTGGCGCATATCGGGATGTTCGAGCCGGTTCATCAGCCATTCGGTAGGCGCTTCCAGGATGAGCGTGTCGCCCTTGACATCAACGGGACGCGCGCCGCTATTGAGCAGCGCCTGGAGCGTTTTATTGCGGACGCGCACATCACGCACGACAGCGGGCCAGATGCTCTCAATTCGTTCGAGTGCAGCAGCGTCGGCATTGGCGGCTGCCGCACCCTCAGCGGACTCTGCCGATACTGCAGAGCCGCTTGGGCGCCGGATATGCTCCTGATGCCGAACGGACGGATCCGCGCTTGACTCCGGTTGGCGCGTCGCGGACATCGAGACAGTCGCTTGCGCTTTGTGCGCGACATCAGCAGAAGGCGCCGGCGCATCGTCAGTCTCAGTCCCTTCCGAACGCGGTGCTGGAGCGTTCGACGTATCGTAGGAGACAGGCGTTGCGGCCGGTTGCGCCGGAGTGTGCTGCAGCGGTGCTGTAGCGCGAGCGGACGCAGGCGCTTGCTGCGCTGGCGTGTGCTGCGGCAGTGCAACATCATGGGTGGACGCGGCAACCGGACGCACTGCAGAAGATGGAGGCGCATCGTCGCGGACAGAAATGGCAGCCAGATGCGCTGACGAAGACGAAGGTGCAGCAACGGCGCCATCCCGTGTTGCAACTGGTGCAGAGGCGATCACCGCCTCGATGACCGCCAGTTCGAGCGGGAGTTGCCCATAGGAACTGATGCGTAACTGAGGGTCGAGTTCACTGAACAGTTTGACCCAGCGCATCAGCGCGCCAAGGCTGGCAGTACGCGCCTGGCGTTCAATCTGTGCGACTTCTTCTTCTGCTACATCGAGCAGCGAACGGTCGGCGCCAGCACAGACTAGCATAAGCGCCCGCAGCCGCTCGACCAGATCACGGGTGAATTGGCGCAGGTCGGCGCCCGCGGCGGCAACGTCGGCGACAACTCGCAGCGCACGGGGCAGATCAGCAGCGATCAATGCGTCCACCAGCGCCGTCACTTCCTGCATTTCGCTGGCGCCCAACAGATTGCGCACCTGTTCAAGCGTCACGGAGCCGTTACCATACGCCATCAACTGGTCGAGCACACTCAGCGCATCGCGCATACTACCGGTTGCGGCGCGCGCGATCGCCTCCGCTGCCCCCGGTTCAAGTTTCACGCCCTCCTGATCAGCGATCCAGCGCAGGTGCGCCGCAATCGACGCGACCGTGTGGCGGTTGAAGACGAAGCGCTGGCAACGCGACAGGATCGTTGCCGGGACTTTGTGAACTTCGGTTGTCGCCAGAATGAAGAGTGCGTGCGGCGGCGGCTCTTCGAGCGTCTTTAGGAGCGCGTTGAACGCCGCTGTCGAAAGCATGTGCACTTCGTCGATGATATAGACCTTCGTGCGGGCAACTGCCGGACGAAACTGCACCCGCTCGATGATTTCGCGCGCGTCCTCGACGCTGGTATGCGAGGCGGCGTCCATTTCAATCACATCGACGGCTCGCCCCTCAGCAATCGAACGGCACGATTCGCACACACCGCAGGGGCGTTCCGCTAGCGGCGCGGTGCAATTGACCGCCTTCGCCAGCAGACGCGCCACGGTTGTTTTGCCAACGCCGCGCGGACCGGTGAACAGGTAAGCGTGCGCAACCCGCCCTTCTGCAATTGCGTTGCGCAGGGTGCGAACGACGTGCTCCTGTCCAATCAGTTCATCGAACGTCTGCGAACGATAGCGTCGGTAGAGCGCCTGGACGGTCATGCTTGTGTGCTCCGCGTTGTCGTCTCTGTGGGCATTATACCTGAGACAATGCGGCGGGGCAAACTTGCCTCACAAGTGGGGCGTTTTAGGACGCGATGGAAATTTTCTGCGTCCTGGCGCCTGGTTTCCCCTCATCCCCTCGATCCCCTTCTCCCACAAGGGGAGAAGAGGGAGTCTCTCAAGCGGAGGCTTTTTGGCGTGCGAAGCGGCTTTGCCGCATCCTGACGCCCTTGGTCCCCTCATCTCCCCTGTCCCCTTCTCCTACCCCCCCCTGCGCCCCTCGCATGCGGGGGGCTGGGAGGAACAGCGCGCGATCCGGCGTCAGCACGTTCCTGCGCCCCTCGCATGCGGGGGGTTGGGGGAGAAGGGGGAGTTTGCGCGTCCTGATGCTCACAATGGGCAATGTAACATAAGAGCTTGCCAAAAATCTACCCTTGTGAGCGACCACCTTCTCTCGCAAGAGGAGAAGGGGGAGTTAGGGCGTCCCGACACTTGAAACGGGCGATGCGACGGAAGGGCTTGCCGAACATCTACACTCGTGAGAAGGGGGAGTTTGCACGTCCTAACGCTCAAAACGGGCGATGCGACGGAAGGGTTTACCGAAACATCTACGCTTGTGACGCAAACCTGCGGGGTCGAGCAAACAACTGTAGAGGCGAGCCTGTTACTCCTCGCCGCGCAGTCGGCGCAATTCTTCCTCGAGTGCGCGCAACCGCTCTTCGGCGGCGGCGCGCGCGGCGGCTTCGCGGCGCGCCTGTTCTTCGGCCTCTGCCGCTTGACGCACCACCGTTGCATAGTCGCCGAATGCCATACCGCGCTCGTCGTAGCAGACGACATGATCGCCCTCGATCCCCAGCCAAAGGTTGGCAATTGCCAGATGCACTCGACCCGTTGCGTCCAAGGGACTCAGCCGATATTCTCCTGCCTCCAGGCGGTAGTCGAGCAAACGCAGTCGCCGCTCCCTGCCGCGACCCAGATCATCCACGATGACATACTGCGCCACACCAGCCCGCGCATAGTGCTCCACTTTGCGCTCCAGGTCGTTCTCGCGCGTCTCCGGGGACGTGATTTCGATGATCAACGCCGGACGCGCTCCCTCAACCGCCACCTCGAAGGTGCTCCAATTCTGGCGTTCGCGGACTCCAGGAATGACCATCACATCCGGTCCGTGCGGGCGCAGATCGGGCACGTCCCAGGCGATGCGCACATCGCTGAGGACAACCGCTGCGCCAGACTCCTCGAGACGAGCGCGCAGCACTGCAGTCAGGTACATCCGGTCGGTCTCGTGGCGGTCGCTGTGCACAATGAAATCTCCCACTTCCGGGTGCAGGACGTCCTCCAGCGTGAGCGGCACCTGTTCGAAGTGATGGGGATCGTCAGGAGTGGGGCGCGGCACAAAGCGCCAGCCGTAGCGGAAGGGATCGTCGACTGGCGGTGTGTCAGATGCAGGTGGGGGATGGACGGTAATGTGGGTCATCAGCGTAACATTTCACGGATGTGATTTGACATAAAGACACGATGCGCGTTCACATTGGATCCAAGTATAACACGGAACATGTGCCGCAAAAACAGCAGATTTTAGTATATGCACTTTTGTGTTCGCCTTTTGTGAAGCCTGCTGTAGGGTTGGACCAGGCATATCAGCGAGCAGGTCGATGATGCGGAGTGTTACGCTGAGGAGACTATCGAAACTGAACTCATCATAGCCAAACCTTGGGACGTCCTGTTGCCCGAGACGGGCGATGCAACGGAAGGGCTTGTTGGGAAAAATCTACACTTATGAGGGAACAACTTCCCCCAGTTGCACGTTTCCATGACGAAGGGCGAAGCGCATGAGAGCAGCTACTCATCCACTCGAATGCCCCTCTCCCTCGTTGCGGCATCAATCAAACACACCAGGAGGATATCACGATGGCTTCCGTCAGACTCCTCATCATCGGTATCGTATCAGCGCTCGTGTTGGTCTCGTGTGGTGTAGTGGCGGCGCCAGCGAACGCGCCAGCACAACCTGAATTAGTGGCAATGCCGACCGTGGCGCCAGCAGCGCCTGCTGTAGGAGCGCCGTCACTGGAGCGGGATGGCAGCGTCGCGCCCGATCAGCGGCTGCCTCCCTTTTCTGAGCGTCTGGTCATTAAGAACGCTTCGGTATCACTGGAAGTTGCCAGCGTGACTGAAGCCGAAGCGGCCATTCGCCAGAAGGCGGAGCAACTTGGCGGCTTCGTCGTCGGCGTGCAAACCTACGGCTCTGGCGATTCGATGCAATCGACGATCACCTTCCGCGTACCGGCAGCGCGCTTCGAGGAGGCGCTGAGCGGCGTGGAGGGGCTGGCGAGGAAAGTGCTCAGTCGCAGTGTCAGCGGCGATGATGTGACCGAAGAATATGTCGATCTCGAGTCGCGGCTGCGCAATTTGGAGGCGACGCGTGATCGCTTGCTTGATCTGCTGGCGCGCGCTGAAAAGGTTGAGGATGCGCTGCGGGTCAATGAGGCGTTGACCGACATTCAGGGACAGATCGAGCAGATCAAGGGACGGATGCAGTATCTGAAGCAGAACGCGGCAATGTCTACGATCACTGCTGAGCTGCGCCCGGTGCCGCCGCCGCCGGTGATCATCGAAGAGGACGCCTGGCAACCGGAGCACGTAGCACGTGAGGCGCTGCGCGGCCTGATCGAATTTGGTCAGGGAGTGGTGAACCTGGCGATCGTCCTGGCGATCTGGTCGCCGGTCTGGCTGCCAGTTGCGCTGTTCCTGCGCTGGGTCTGGCTTAAAGTTGTGCGAGGCAGAAAGAAGCTGCAGGCGCCTATCCCGCCTGGAATGCCTCCTGCAGCACCGATGGCGCCGCCGACTGAGGGGTCGGCCAGTTCTCTAGGGTAGGCGTTGTTAGGTGCGAGGAACATCGTCAGCGCCCTGATGCCTGTGTGCCCCTCATCCCCCCTGCCCCCTTCTCCCACGCAGGGAGAGGGGGGAGTTAGGGCGCCCTGATGCCTGTGTGCCCCTCATCGCCACCGCTCCCTTCTCCCACGCAGGGAGAAGGGGGAGTTAGGGCGTCCCGACGCCCGTGTGCTCCTCATCCTCCTGCCCTCTTCTCCCACCCCTCCTGTGCTCCCCGCGTGCGGGGGAGGTTGGGGGCTCACAAGTGTAGAGTTTTTGGAGCGCGATAGATGTTTGCCGCGTCCAGACGCCCTTTTTTCCTCATCCCCCCTTGCCCCCTTCTCCCACAAGGGGAGAAGGGGGAGTCGAGGCATTCCGATGCCTGAAATCAGCAATGCAACCAGGAGACTTGCGAAAAAATCTACACCTGTGAGGGGGTTGGGGGGAGAAGGGGGAGCGTGCGCATCGCAACGCTCACAATGGGCGATGCAACGAAAGGGCTTGCCGGAAAATTACCCTCGCAAGGAGGGAGGAGTCTGGATGTTCTCCTGCCTGAAACTATGACCTGTCAGTTGAGTGTTGTAGAAGTCATCAGCGCACTGAACCGCTGGCGCTGCGAAATTGCAGCAACCGATTATGCTCTCCCGCGCGATGACTTCCTGTCACTGGGCCGATCTGCTATCGCTCTGTGTCGGTGACAGAACCAGCGCTATGGCATACAAGCTCATTATTGGAGGATATCACTCTCTGCGCTTGTATGATGCACTCCATCTGGCTTCGGCGCTAGCAGTGCATATGCGTCTCATGAGCGCTGGATTGCTGTCACTTATTTGGCTGCCGATGACCAGTCGCTCGATGCTGCACTGGTCGAGGGTCTGCCGGTCGACGAGTCATTATCCCCGATAAAGGGGTCAAAATAGGGTCAGTTGCTCGCCCTCGTCGACAGCGCTGTCCCATGGCAGCGGCGGTACGCCAGGCGTTCCATCGAGTCGGCGTTGCAGTGCGCGGCAGAGCAGCGGCGACTCACGCTCCACGGGGCAGTGCATGAAGAAGAACACGGTCGTACCTTCGGCAATCCACGCACGCACCCGCGCCGCCCACTCGTCGAGCAGCGGGGCGTTCCGCGCCACGTCCGGGTGACCGATGTAGCGCACCAGGGTGAAGGATGCGCTGCGCAGCGGATGGAGCGGCACGTCGGGCTTGTTGTCGCGCGCACGGCGCAGGTCCTCCTCCGCACCCGGCAATGGTCCCAGATCGAGCGGACGCACATCCATGAGCACTCGCCCGACGCCGTACTGCTCCAGCAGCGTCATCAGCGCCGCTTCTTCGTGAGGCGCATACCAGTCCGGGTGGCGCACTTCGACTGCCAGGCGATACACGGGGTTCCATGCCGTCAGCCAGGCAGCGAGGTCGTCCTTTTGATGCGGCGAATACGCTGGCGGCAACTGGAGAAAGAACGGTCCCAGCCGTTCGCCGAGCGGCGCCATGCGCTGCACGAAGGCTTCGGTCTCGCGTAGCCGCGCCGCCAGCGGACCCTGGTGGCTGATGTCACGTGGGAGCTTGAAGCAAAAACGGAACGATGGCGGCGTTTCATCCGCCCACCGTTGCACCGTCTCAGCCGACGGGGTGGCGTAGAAGGTTGTGTTGCCCTCGACGGTCGTCAGGCGACGGCTGTAGAGGCGCAGGTAATCGGCGCTGCGGCTGCTGCGCGGGAAGAGAACGCCGGACCAGGAGGGGTGCGCCCAGACGGCACATCCCAGATAGAACAGCGGTTGATCGGCAACAGAGGTCATAGCTTACCATCCTGGCGGCGTCTGGTGGTGCCACGCGGTTGCCTGCTCGAACGCCCTGCCAGCGCGCAGTGCGCGCGCTTCGCGCCATGGCGCGGCGACGATCTGCAATCCGATTGGCAGCCCCGCGGCGCTCACACCGCACGGCAGCGACAATGCTGGCAGACCGGCGAGATTGAACGGCGCCGTACAGCGGGTTAGTTGCCGTGCCGCCTCGACTGAATCAAGTCCCTCGATAACTGGCGCTGTGATCGGCGTTGTGGGAGTCAGCAACAGGTCGAACTGCTCGAAGAAACGTTCCAGTTGACGGCGCCACTCGCTCTGGAAGCGGCGCGCTAGGATGTATTCAGTGGAAGTGAACATGGCGCCGCGTTCCATGCGCGCCAGCACGTCGGCGCCGAATTTCTCCGGGTGACTGCGCAGCCGGTCGCGGTGGAACGCCGCTGCGTCGCTCGTGGTCATCAGTGCATTCATTTGTGCCGCTTCTTGCCCGCGCCCTAGATCGACTCGCTCAATGCGCGCCCCCAATTCCTCGAAGACGGCGGCAGCCCGATGCACTGCAGCAAGCACATCAGGGTCAGCCTGACCAAAGTGGGCATCGTCCGCCAGTGCGATGCGCCATCCGGCCACACCTGCGTTGATATCGGCAAGCAGGTCGTCAACCGGCGCCGCAACACTCGCCGGGTCATCCGGGTCGTACCCGGCGAGTGCCTGCAACAGCAGCGCTGCATCAGTCACCGTGCGCGCCATCGGACCAGCATGATCGAGGTTCCAGCTCAGCGGCACGACCCCCTGTAAGCTAACCCTGCCGAATGTCGGTTTGAACCCGACGATGCCGCAGAGCGATGCCGGGATGCGAATGCTGCCGCCGGTGTCGCTGCCCAGCGCTCCCAGGCAGAGACCAGCCGCCACTGCTGCAGCCGCGCCGCCGGATGAACCTCCGGTGATGCGTGAGGTATCCCAGGGGTTGCGGGAAGGACCGTAGTGCGGGTTGATATTTGTCACCCCCAGCGCCCATTCGTGCATATTCAGTTTGCCAAGCAGTACGGCGCCCGCCTGATAGAGGAGCGTTACCGCACGCGCGTCGGTATCTGGCACACGATCAGCAAAGAAGGTCGAACCGGCAGTAGTGCGGATGCCTGCGGTATCGTACAGATCCTTCAGGGCGACGGGAATGCCGTGCAGGGGACCGCGCCGCACGCCGCGCGCCAGTTCATCGTCGGCGATGCGCGCCTGCGCTAGCGCATGATCGGCAGTGACGGTGATGAAGCTATTGAGCCGGGCATCATGAACAGCGATGCGGTTCAGGTACGCCTCTGTCAGCTCGACTGCCGAAATTTCACGTTGCGCCAGCAGATCGGCGGCGTCGGCAATCGTCAGTCTCAGGAGATCGAGCATGGCAGCAGTTCCTTCGTACAACTATGTGCGACTACACTTAGGTACCCTCCAACTCTCTCTAGGCGCCCGTGGGGGAACGCCCGCAGGCCTTCATAGTGTAGAGTTTTTCAGAGACGAGAGACGTTTTCTGCGTTCCGACGCCCTTGGTCCCCTCATCCCCCCTGCCCCTTTCCCCCACAAGGGGAGAAGGGAGAGTTTGCGCATCCTGACGCTCAAAACGGGTGATGCGCCATAAGGGCTTGCCCAAAAAATCTGCACTTGTGAGCTTCTCCTACCCCCCTGCGCCCCCGCATGCGGGAGGTTGGGGGGAGAAGGGGGAGGTGGAGCGTCCTGGCGCCCAGAGCGAGAGATGCGACGTGAGGGCTTGCTGGCAGAACTCTAAGCCTATGAGGAGAGGGCGCCCCGATTTTCAACTTTCCCACCTTCGACCCTTAGCCAACCCTCCATCAACCGCTGCTGCTCGTCTGTCGGCGATTCGACTGGCGTGATTGTCAGGGTATCGGGCGGAGCTTCGGCAAGTTGCAGCGGAATGTGGAGCAGATCGTCGCGGCGGAACAGGCTGAACACTACGGTGTCTCCCGGTTTGCGTTCCGCCAACCGCGCCTTGAGGCGTTCTTCGTCGATACGCACGCCATCGAGCGCGATCAATTCATCGCCAGCATAAATCCCGGCAGCCTCACCGGGTCCGCCCGCCAGCGTTACGGACACTTTGAGGCGACCGTGCTCGGTTTTGAGGCGCAATCCGTGCCACGCAGGCGGATGATCGTTCTCTTGTTCGGGTGAATACCCCCAGACCAGACGTAGCCCGACGGCTTCGAATGCCCGATCATAGTCCAGTTCGTCTGTGCTCGCAACGGCGCGCTTCAGGAATGCACGGTACGCCCCGCCTTCCTCGCCAGCAACCGCTTCCACCGCCTGGCAGAACCCATCGTCGTCATCGAAACCGGGACGTCTGGCAAACTCGCCACTGTAGAGATCGTGGACGTGGTCGCTACCGTAGCGCTCATACAGATAACGCATCACATCGTCGAGCGACCGCACGCCGCCGGTGCGTCGCCGGATCTCCAGATCGAGCAGCAGCGCCACCAGACTGCCTTTCAGATAGTACGATACACTGCTGTTTGGTCCATTCTCATCAGGACGGTAGAACTTGATCCAGGCATCGAAACTGCTCTGCTCAAGCGTCTGGAGCGCCCGTCCTGGCTGGCTCTGCAACAGCTTGATGTCGTCGGCGAGCGTTTCGAGGTAGCGCTCCCGGCTGATCAATCCGGCGCGCAGCAGGATCAGGTGGTCGTAATAGCTGGTAATGCCTTCCATCACCCACAGTTGACGGGTGTAATTCTCGCGCGTGTAATCGAATGGTCCGAGCGGCGCAGGACGGATGCGCTTGACATTCCAGACGTGGAAGAACTCGTGGGCAGTCAGCGCCAGGAACTTCTCATACGAGCGCGCAGGGCGAAAACCCCAGCGATCTACGATGATCGAGGCGCTGTTGCGATGTTCGAGACCGCCGTACCCGCCATCAACCAGATGAACGATAAATACGAATCGACGGTAGGGCAACCTGTCAAACATCGCGCGTGTCGTTTCGACGATGGCGCGCGTGTCGGCGAGGATCTGCCGCTCATCTTCATTGCCATGTCCCCAGAGCGCGATCTCGTGGGGAATGCCGTCGACCTCGAAGCTCAGCAGGCGATGCGTGCCGCACTCAAACGGCGAGTCGGCCAATTCGTCATAATCGTGAGCGCGGAAGGCCGCCCAACCGCGGCGCTTTTCCGCTCCGTCGATCCGTTCCAGTCCGGTTGTCACCTGCCACTCGGGCGGGGTCTGGACGTTGACGATGCATGGCTCGTGGGTATGACCGCAACGATACATAAAGATATTGGACGGGTTGAAATAGCCGTGCGTACCGTCGAGATGGCTGGTGCGCACACTGAGGTCGAAGGCGTATACCTGGTACGTGACGCGCACTTTGCTGGCATTGCCCGTTGCGATGCGCCATGTAGTCTTGTCCACTTTCCGCCAGGGCAATGGTTCGCCGTGATCATCGGTTGCAGCAAACCGCTGGACATGCCGGGCATAATCGCGGATCAGGTACGATCCCGGCGTCCAGGCTGGCAACGCCAGGTCGAGGGTTGGATCTTCAACGAGGTCAATATCGAGCGTCACATCATACAGGTGGGTATGGGGACGCAGCATCGAGATGGAGTAGGTCACAGTCATGGGCGCTGCTTCACCGCTGAGCAATTGGGAGCGTCCAGTCGCAGGCGTGTTGCACAAGGCATTCGAGCGCTATCACACAGTATATGGGGCGAACAGCCGAACAAACAACCGCTCGAACTGCGGCGAGTCGGCGTCGATCTGCTCGTAGAGATCGACAACACGCGCAACCTGATCCCGGCGACGCCACATCTCACGCGCAAAGCGATCATCGATGTTGTATTTGGTGCGCAGGAAGGCATAGAACTGCTTGAGCGACGTGCAGAGCTCGCGCGCGCCCCGCGGCGAGCTGTTGGCGACACGCCGCGGATAGAAGAAGAACAGGCACTCATCGAGGGTGGCGTAGTTGCCCTCGGCCAGCGTCTGTGCATAATAGCTGGCGAGAAAGTCAGCGTAGATCCATAGATCACCGGCGCGGCTGGCGGCTGTCGCCTCACTCTTGCCCTGCTCCAGCAGAAATCTGTAGAAGTCTTCCATCAGTCCATGACTAATAGCCAGCGCCTTGTCGTTCGGGGTTGGCTGGTCATCTGAGTCCTCGTCCCATGCCTCCGCGTCCTCGTCCCACCCTTCATCGAGCAACGCTGACTCATCATCGGCAATATCTTCGAGTTCCGGCGGTCCCCCGTTGAAATCAGGCAATATTGTCTCAGAAGCGACATAGGGGACAAGTGTGGCGAAGAGTTGGGGGTTATCGGGGAGCATTCGGTGGAATCGAGCTGCCAAGATATGCTGGATCTCTTCAGCGCTCTCGGCATGGTGCAGACGTTCAATCTCCTCCGGGCTCAGCGCCGCCATCAGACGGCGGGCTGCAGCAAGCAGCTCAGGACGCTCGGCGATAAATTCGCGCAGATTGCCAAATAGCGGCAGATCATCGTCATCGATGCCGATGTCCGCAAACAGACCGTCCTCGTCGTCCAGCAGCCCCCACTCGTCGTAATCATACTCCCCCTTGCGCAATCGCTCTTCAATCTGCTCGGAGTAGTCCTGAAGCGCATCGATTGGATCCGGCTGCACGACCATTGCTTCGCCGGTGCGGGTATCGAACACGACGCGAGCTGTCGAAGCGCGTGGCGCAATGCCATTCCACAACTCCTGCGCTGCGGCTTCTCGGCGACTCTCCAGGAGTTGACGCTGAAGCGCCTCGATTGCAGCCAGCAATTCGGCGTCATGCACTTCCCACGTGCCGGAATTCTGTTCTTCAACGATGTCTGCCAGGTTCGTATGTATGCGATCAGTCAGCAGCATCCCATTGATAAGGCGCAGCCGCGGATCACGCTGCACCAGCGTCTGCCACGGACGACCGGCATACGTCGTGCGCCAGGGGGCGCGTGCATAAACGGCCAGCACGACGTCAGCAGCGCTGATCGGGAGCGACCGACTGGTTGTCACGCGCTCGGCGATGCCTTCGAGCAACTCCTGCTCCTGACGCATCACGTCCGCTGATCGAGGGAGCGGCGCGTGGTCGCACTGCAGGCGGAGCGTCAACGGCGCGGTCTGCTCAATTGTCACCAGAATCGTATCTCCGTCAAACATCCCCTCGCGATGCATCCAGTCGCCGACATCAATTGCCGGTTGTGTGAAAGGACCGAAGAGATCGTCGATGACGTCGATTGAGTCAAGTCGGTAAGGGATGATTGTCCCAGCAGCGTCTTTCAAAATGAAATCGTTCTGCCGCAACGAAACGAACGGGAACAGGTGCGTTCGCAACAGAAGGCCAGTCGCCAGTTCGTGCGGACCCGGCGCTACCCGGAAGCGCAATCCGGTTAATGCCACGCGCAGTGGCATTAACTTTCCCTCACCAAGGCGCACCCACCCGACCTCATTCGCGCCGAGACGGAGACGGACACGAATGCTGGCGAAGGGATCGCGCGCCCGGCTCGGGCGGCGGTGCAGCACACGTTCGTAAATCTCACGTTCAGCGACAACATCGTCATATTCCTCTGCCAGTTCCAGAAGAATGCTGGCAATGGTCGGTTCGCGCTGCGCCATGGTTGGGATGCTCCTTGTTCTGAGGTTGTCTGGCTGCAATTATAGCACAGTGAGGAGGGAAGCGAGCGGTGAGTGATGAGTGACGAGTGATCGGTGATGAGTGGCAAGTGACGAGTGACGAGTGATGGGTGACGAGTGACGAGTACAGCGCCTTTGCACCTTTGCAAGTGTGCGGGGATTGGCGTAGGGTGGGACGAGTATGGTGAGTAACAAGTGACGAGTGATAACGAGAACCCTGTGCATTTGCACCTTTGCATGAGTGACGGGAGCGGTGCAAGGTGCGCATCTCAGCGCTCAGCTCTTGGTTCTCTTAACCCAACTTGACATACCGACGTAACCCGGGTATAGTAGCGGCGTAAGCAACAGACGCCAGCAGCCCGGTATGTGTGCAATTATTTGTACAACTACCGCCACGACGACTACCCTGGCCACTACCGCCGGGCTAGTTTGTCGTGGAGGGGTTTTTGGGCGCTGATAGCCCGGATGCGATGAACGCCCCCTCCTGCAAAGGATGGGGGCGTTTCTATTTCGGCAATGGAGGAAGGCATGCTCTTCGACCGGTATGGCGCATTTTTGCCGCTCACGGAACAAACGCCGCGCCTCACCCTCGGCGAGGGCGATACGCCGCTGATCTACGCGCCACGGCTGGCGCGCGCCATTGGTGTGCGCGAGTTGTTTTTGAAATATGAAGGCGCCAACCCGACCGGCTCGTTCAAGGATCGCGGCATGGTTGTGGCGGTCGCCAAAGCCCTGGAAGCGGGCGCAACCTCGGTGATCTGCGCCTCGACCGGCAACACCTCCGCCAGCGCGGCAGCCTATGCAGCGCACGCCGGCATCGAGTCGATAGTTGTGGTGCCTGCCGGGAAGATTGCGCTCGGCAAACTGGCGCAGGCGCTTATGTACGGTGCGCGGCTGCTGGTGATCGAGGGCAACTTCGACCGGGCGTTGCACATTGTGCGTGATCTGGCGCAGACGTATCCAGTCACTATTGTCAACTCGGTAAATCCCTACCGTCTCGATGGGCAGGCGACCGCCGCTTACGAAATCTGCGATGCGCTCGGAGGTCCGCCGGACGCACTCTGCCTGCCGGTCGGCAATGCTGGGAACATCACTGCCTACTGGATGGGGTTTCGCCGCTACTACGAAGCGGGGCGCATTGACCGGCTGCCAAAAATGCTCGGCTTTCAGGCGGAAGGCGCTGCCCCGATCGTGCGCGGGCATCCGGTCGAACACCCGGAAACTATCGCAACTGCGATCCGCATCGGCAACCCGGCAAGCTGGCGCTATGCGCTCGAGGCGCGCGATCAGTCGGACGGGCTGATTGACTGCGTGAGCGACGCTCAGATCCTGCAGAGCTGGCGCGATCTGGCGCGCCTGGAGGGGGTGTTCGTCGAACCGGCGTCGGCGGCTGGCGTTGCCGGGTTGCGCAAGGTGATCGCCGAAGGGCGCGCCGACCCGGACGCGCGTTATGTGGCAGTGCTTACCGGTCACGGTTTGAAAGACCCCGGACTGGCAGTGGAACAGTTCGATGCGCCTGAACCGGTTCCAGCAGATATGGACGCTATTCGTCGATGGTTGGGCTGGTAGAACAACGAGGAGGACGCCGATGCCTTTACTGGTCATGAAATTCGGTGGAACGTCAGTTGGCGATGCTGCCGCCATTCGAGCGGTCGCCGCAATTACTGAGGCGCAGCGTGCGGCATGGGGGAAGGTTGTGCTGGTCGTCTCGGCAATGAGCGGTGTCACCGACATGCTGATCCGTGGCGCAACGACGGCTGCGTCCGGTGATCAGCAAACGTTTCGTGAGGTGGATCGTCTGCTGCGCGAGAAGCACGCCGCTGCGCTGGCGGAACTCGTGCCCGATGAGCGTGAGCGCGCAGATGTCAGCGATCAGGTCTTCCGTCTGATCGACGAGTTCAGCCTGTTGTGTCACAGCGTCGCTGTACTGAATGAGCTGTCGCCGCGCGCCATTGACGCCATCTCGAGTCTTGGCGAGCGCATGAGCGTGCGCGTGGTCGCTGCAGCGCTGCGCGCGCGCGGCATCTCCGCCGAGGCGCTTGACGCAACTGAGTTCGTGATCACAACGGCGCATTTCGGTGATGCGCGTCCGTTGCAGGATGTGACGCGCGAACGAACCCGCGCGCGGCTGTTGCCGCTGCTCGAACGCGGGATTGTGCCGGTAGTCACCGGTTTCATCGGCGCAACCGAGCAGGGCGTAACGACCACCCTGGGGCGCGGCGGCAGCGATTACAGCGGCGCGATCATCGGTGCGGCGCTTGATGCCGACGAAGTCGATATCTACACCGACGTCGATGGCGTGATGACCACTGATCCGCGGCTAGCGCCCGATGCCCGCGTCATCCCGGTCCTCTCCTACGCTGAAATGGGGGAACTGGCATATTTTGGCGCGAAAGTGCTCCACCCACGCACTATTCGCCCGGTCGTCGAGCGCGGCATTCCGCTGCGGGTGCGCAACACTTTCAATCCGTCCCACCCCGGTACGCTGGTCGTGCAGGAGGTCGATCCAAAAGGGCAGACAGTCAAAGCTGTAACTGCTGTTCGCAATCTGAGCCTGGTCACCGTTGAGGGACGAGGCATGATCGGCGTTCCTGGCATTGCGGCGCGCACTTTTGGCGCAGTCGCCAGTGTTGGCGCGAATGTGCTAATGATCTCGCAGGCGTCGTCGGAGCAGAGCATCTGCTTCGTCGTGCCATCCAATACTGTGCCACAGGTGACCTATGCGCTGGAGCATAATCTGGCGATGGAGCTGGCACGGCGCGACATCGACCGCATCTGGGCGCGCGACGATGTGGCGATCGTCACCGCAGTCGGTGCGGGAATGCGCGACACGCCCGGAGTTGCTGCGCGGGTCTTCGGCGCGCTTGCCGAGAGCCACATTAACGTAATTGCGATTGCCCAGGGTTCATCAGAGTGCTCGATCAGCACGGTTGTCGCGGCGTCGGATTGCGACGCTGCTGTGCGCGCTGTGCATCGGCTAACGCAGAGCTGAATGAGGTAATCGCCATTGCCTGGGCGAGGACAATTGCCGGTTCACTGCCAGCGCCTCTGGCAATCTCGGAGTGGCGCCCTCCGTCTCGCAAGTGTAGATGTTTGGCAGACCCTTATGTCGCATCGCCCGTGTTGAGCGTTAGGATGCGCGAACTCCTCCTTCTCTTCCCGACCCCCTGCCCCTCGCAAGCGGGGGGAGCAGGGGGCGCAGAGGGTGGGAGAAGGGAGCAGGGGGATGCTCACAAGTGGAGCGTTTTTCGGCAAGCCCTCGCGTCGTATCGCCCGCTCTGGGCATCAGGACGCCCTGCCGTTTCACGAGTGTAGATTTTTGGCGAGCCCTTCCGTTGCATCGCCCGTGCTGAGCGTTAGGATGTGCACCCTCCCCCTTCTCCCCCTGTGGGAGAAAAGGGGTAAGGGGGATGAGGGGGACAAGGGCGTCAGGACGCGGAAAACATCCATCGCACCCAAAGACGCTCCGCTTGTGAGGCGCCCACGTACGCGCCCGGGTGTGGTTGTAAGCACGACCAGGGTCACGGTCACTGGGGCGGGGGCAGAGCGCAAGGTGACCGCCAGGTTCAGCAATCTGACCGGTGTTAAGACCTCATATGTGCTAAGAAGGTGATTGTAGATTGTAAGCGAAGGAGAGACACATGACAGGCAAACGAATCCCGGTTGCTATCCTTGGCGCCACAGGCGCCGTCGGTCAGCGGATGGTGCAGTTGCTGGAGAACCATCCATGGTTTGAGATCGCCGTGTTGACTGGTTCAGACCGGACGATTGGGCGTCCCTACGGCGAGCTGGTGCGCTGGATTCTTGACACGCCCATCCCGGAGCGAGCGGCGAAGATGATTGTGCAGCCGACTGAAGAGGTTGCCGATGTCGCCATTGCGCTCTCGGCGTTGCCGACGGATGTGGCGCGTGAGATGGAACCGCACTGGGCAGAGCGCACCGCAGTGTGCTCAAATGCCTCAGCATATCGCGCCGTTGCCGATGTGCCGCTGATCATCCCGGAAGTCAACCCTGACCAACTGGCGCTGATCGAGCGTCAGCGCGCGCAACGCGGCTGGAAAGGGTGCCTGGTGACCAACCCGAACTGCGCGACGATCAGTGCAGTAATGCCGCTCAAGCCGCTCCACGATGCGTTTGGTCTGCAAAAGGCGCACATCAGCACGCTTCAGGCGGTCTCCGGCGCCGGGTATCCGGGCGTGGCGTCGCTCGACATCATCGACAATATTATCCCGAATATCGCCGATGGCGGCGAGGAAGCCAAGATCGAGACGGAGCCGCGCAAACTGCTGGGGAAGGTCGTGGATGGTCAGGTGGTCGAGGCGCAGATCGCCATCAGCGCACAGGTGACGCGCGTACCGATCCTGGATGGTCATACGGCGCTGATTGCCGCGTCCTTCGCGCAGAAACCGACGCCTGAAGAGGCGCTCGCCGTGCTGGAGGCGTTCACGCCGCCTGAGATCGTGCGCCACCTGCCCACGTCGCCAGAACGCGCCCTGATCGTTCACCGCGCTGGCGACCGACCGCAACCGCGACGCGACCGCAACGCCGGGCGCGGGATGAGCGCCAGCGTCGGACGGGTGCGCGCCTGCCCGGTGCTAGACCTGCGTATGGTCGCGTTGTCGCACAACACCATCCGCGGCGCGGCTGGCGGCGCTATTCTCAATGCCGAACTGCTCGTGGCGAGCGGGATTGTGTCGTGAGAGGCGAGAGGGTTTCTCGGAACGATGGGTGCAAAGGCGCGGAGACGCGAAGCTGCACGTTGGGGCGACTTTGCGCTTTCGCGTCTTTGCATCGACCCTTGAATACTGTAGGGATTAGAGGTCAGAAGAGCCTCATCAGGAGGCGCCGATAGGCCGCGATGTGCGGAGTGAGTAGCTGTTGCGCCGGCGTTTTGGCGGCGATGCGCAGCGGATGCGGTCAGTGCTGGATTTTTTTGCGGCCGGTGCGGGACAAGGTGCTGGATAACGCGGGCCTCGCCGAAGGTGATACAGTGCTCGACGTCGGCTGCGGCGACGGGTTGATCGCCTTTGGCGCGCTGGAACGGATCGCCAGCGGTACGGTGATCTTCAGTGACATTTCCCAGGAATTACTCGATCACGCGCAGTCCCTGGCACAGGAGATGGGGCTGCTGGATCGCTGCCGGTTCCTGCTTGCTCCGGCGGAGGATCTCTCGGCGCTGGAAGACGCTTCGGTGGATGTGGTCACCACGCGGTCGGTCCTGATCTACGTTGCGGCGAAGCAGCAGGCGTTCAAGGAATTCTACCGGGTGCTCAAGTCTGGCGGGCGCCTGTCGATCTTCGAGCCGATCAACCGGTTCAGCATAGAGATCTCCGAACAACCACACTGCTTTGCTGGATTCGATGTGACGCCGGTGATGGACATCGCGCAAAAGGTCAAGGCGCTTTATCAACAGTTGCAACCACGGGATAGCAATCCGATGCTCAACTTCGACGAGCGCGATCTGATCGCCTATGCCGAACAGGCGGGGTTCAAGGAGATCCACCTCGAGTTGCAGGCAAAAGTGACATCTCCCAAAGATGGCGACTGGGAGGCGTTCCTTCGCGCTGCCGGGAACCCTAAAATCCCGACGCTCGAAGAAGCAATGCGCCAGGTTCTGACGCCGGAAGAGACCGCGCGTTTTGTTGCACGCCTGCGCCCGCTCGTCGAAGCGCGCCAGGGAGTGCATCGTTCGGCAGTGGCGTATCTGTGGGCAGTAAAATAGCGTTGGGTTTGGTTCCAGGTCTTACCGTCCATCCCCGGCGGCGAACCTGAGCCGCACCTGTGTCAGCGCGCGCTGCCCGCGCGCGATGGCAGCGCCAAGTTCAGGCACTCGGAACAGGGCGGCGACCCCGGCGTATGCGAAGATGCCAGCGGCTGTCGTACCAGCCAGCCACGCTAGCAGCGGCAGAAAGTCGCCGGGCCAGCGGTAGGTGTCGCCAGGAGCAACAAGGGGCAATGCCGCAAATGAAGCACGATGCAGGAGAGCGAGGATGAATGCGCACACCAGGGTCGCCAGGATCATGGCGCCGGTTGCGCGAAAGAAGTTGCGCTCCAGCCCGCCCAGTCGCCGTCCTAGCAGTACGAGGAGCAGGACGGCTTCAAACAGGTTGGCCAAGCTGAATGCCAGCCCCAGCCCGCTCAACCCCATCCCCAGGCGCAGCAACGACCATCCCAGGCTAATGTTGAGCGCCACTGCCACGATGCCGACGATCACCGGCGTGCGGGTGTCCTGCATAGCAAAGAAGGTGCGCACAATGATCTCGGCGGCGGCAAATCCGGCAAGCCCCAGCGCATACGCTGACAGCGCCTCGGTGGTCAGCGCCGCCGACGCCGCATCGAATGCGCCGCGCTGGAAGAGAGCGCGCAGCACCGGGAGCGCCAGCACGCCAAGAATTGCCGATGCGGGCAGCGCCAGGAACAACACGGCGCGCACTCCGCCAAGCGCCGTTGCGCGGAGCGTTGCGCGGTCGCCAGCAGCATACTGGCGCGCCATCTCAGGGAAGAGGACGGTCGCCAGGCTCAGCGCGATCAGCCCGTGCGGCAGCATCATCAACTGCAGCGCATAGGCGTTTGCTGCCAGCGCCGCGCTGCCCAGCGTCGACGCCAGGCTGACGATGGCAATCATGTTGATCTGCCAGGCGGATTGCCCGAAGATGCGCGGTCCAAGCAACCGCAGCATCCGCCCGACGCCTTCGGTGTAGAACAGGTTCAGAAAGGAGAAGGACGCCGCGCGGACGCCGCCAGTCTCTCGCCCCTCCCCGTATGTTGAGTCAGCCTTCGTAGGGATGCACGGCTGTGCGCCCTCACCAGGAGCATCCGGCTTGTCTCTGATCCGATACGTCGCGCCGATGGCGCGCAACCCTGGCAACTGGATGAGCACGAAGAACGCTGCGCCGATGTTGACGCCCCAAACCAGCCCATAGACGCCGAGCCAGGGTCCGAGCAATGCGCCGCCGATGATTCCCAGGTTGTAGAGGTTCGAGCCAATGGCGGGCAGTGTAAAGCGGTTGAACGATTCGAGCGTCGCCTTGGCGAGGCCGCCAATACCGAGCAAGAACGGCTGGATCAGCATCAAGCGCAGCACATCCACCGTGAGTGCGCGTTCTGCCTCACTCAACCCGCGCCCGACGGTCAGCGCCACCAGCGGTGCGGCAAGGACCCAGACGAGCGTGCACGCCACTGTCAGCGCCAGCAGGGTCAGGTTCAGCACGGCGGATGCCAGCCGCCAGGCATCGCGTCGCTGCTCGAGCGCCTCTGAAAACACCGGGATGAATGCCGAACCCAGTGCGCCCCCGGCAACCACCAGGTAGATCAGGTCGAGAATGCCAAACGATGCGCGGAATGCTGCAAGTTCGGCGCTGGTGCCAAACTGGTGCGAGATCAGCACATCGCGCGCCAGACCAAGCATCCGGCTTGCCAGATATCCAGTTGCGACAACGATAGTGTTGAGGAGAGCGCGTTTCATCAGAGAACTGAGAATTGAGCACTAGACGCTATGCATACTGCTCCTGAGAGTGCGGGTGACGCGCCAGTAAGTGACGAGTGATGAGTGACGGGTGACGAGTGCCTGTCTGTCGCTGGTGGCGCCGCACCCGGAAGTGCAGGCGACGCGCTGGCGTGAGAGATTCATGGCGCTCCGCGTCGTTGCCCCATCCCAGGTGACCCGTCACCCTCACAAGTGTAGAGTTTTTGAGTTGAGATGGATGTTTGCCTCGTCCGGACGCCCTTTTGCCCCTCATCCCCCCAGCCCCCTTCTCCCACCAGGGGAGAAGGGGGAGTTTGGGCGTTCTGTTGCATGCAGCTGGCGATGCAACGTAAGAGCTTGCTAAAAAATCTACACTTGTGAGCTTCTCCCACCAGGGGAGAAGGGGGAGTTTGTACGTCCTGATGCTCAAAACGGGCGATGCAACATAAGAGCTTGCCAGAAAATCTACGCATATAAGGCGCCAGGAACGGATGGCGCGGGACTGTGATTAGCGATCGCATCCGGATGCCTGCCAGGGCGCCCCTCCGAGATTGCCGAGAGCACTGGCGGTGAGCCAGCAACAGCCCCTGCGCAGGCAGTGACGATCCCCTCGCGTCTCTGGCGCGATCCGGTTGCGCAGATCATCGCTTCCTGGTATAATGCTGCGCTAGAACAAGCGGCGCGTCTGCAGCCGCTTTCGTTGTGAGAAGCGCCTGTAGTTTCAAGGAGCGTGTGAGTCTTGGCAAACACAAAGTCTGCTGAAAAACGGATTCGCGCGAATGCGCGCCGTGCTTTGCGCAACAAAATGTACCGCTCGCGGGTCAAAACGGCGATCAAGAAAGCGGAGCGCGCCATTCTCGCGGGCACTCCCGACCCTGAGCTGGTCCGTCAGGCGATAAGCCTGCTGGATCGTGCTGCTGTCAAGGGAATAATCCACAAAAACAATGCCGCTCGCCGGAAGTCGCGGCTGGCAAAGAAACTTGCCAAAGCAATGTCGGCTTCAACATCCTGAATCGCATCAGGAGCACATTTCAGCGACAATCAGTTCCAGACCGGCTTCAATCTCGGCGCGGCCCGTCTTTGAGGCGTGATCGAGTTCGAGCAGGCGCTGGTGCAGCCGCCGCAGATCGGCATGGCTGAAACCTCGCGCCTGATCAAGAGCTTTACGCACCACAAACGGCTTCTGCCCCAGTTGAGCTGCAATATCATCAGGGCGCAAGCGCTGGGCAGTGAGATCCTTGACCCCCAACAGAATACGCACCTGACGCGCCATCATGAACAGAATATACTGTGCCGCCTGACCATCGTCGAGCAGGCGGCGCAGGGCAGTTAGCGCTGCACTCCGACGACGCGCACTGAGTTCATCAATAAAGGCGAACAGGTTCTGCTCTTGCGTGTCGGCGACCAGCAGATCGACCTCACGGACAGTAATGCGCCCGCCGCACCCGACGAACGTAGCCAGCTTGGTCAGTTCGGTGACCAGCAATCGCCGGTCGTTCCCCGCTAGCAGAGTCAGCCGTTGTGCAGCATCTTTGTCAAGCGTCACGCCGAGCGTTCTGGCGCGGTCATGCAGCCAGCGCAGCAGATCGGCGCCTTCGAGCGGGACGCATTCGTGCACCTCAGCGTGCTTCTTCAGAAACGTAAAGAGACTGCTGCGCTTGTCGAAATCGTCGCTTTCGACAAAAATAAGATCACAAGCGTCCGGCACGCGCTCCAGATATGCGCGCAGTTCGTCGCGATCCTTCCCGGCTTTCTGATGTTTCAGCAGGTCATGAACGATGACCAGCCGCCGGTCGGCGAGGAACGGCATTGCCTCGCATGCCGCCACCAGGTTATCGAGCGTCGTCCACCGTCCATCGAGGGTTGTAATGTTCAGATCAGCGACCTCAGCGGGCACGCGCGCCTTCAGCGCCGCAAGCGTCTCGCTCCGCCCGTATTCATCTGGACCGTAAATGAGGAACAGCATAGCGCTAGATCTGAAACAGGAGAAAACCCCACCTCCGGCGCGAGACGGAGAGGTTTCGAACCTGCACAAGGCAGGTGGGTGTCGGCCCGTGGGTATCTGCGGCCCGCCGCATAGCCCATAATTTCGGAGCGCGACTCCCTTCGAAACTGTGTTGGCTCGAAACAACGCACCGCCCCCGACCGGGGTAGGGTTGCGCTGATCGTACCACTAGACGGCGTTTCTGGCAACTGGACAGTTGGCGAGGTCTCCTCACGGGACTGCCAGTGCAACAAGACGTAGACCCACCATGCCCACAGAATGAGGAGACCAAATGTGCGATAAGAGGCAAAGAACAGAACGATGGAACTTGGCATAATGTTAACGGCGATGTTTTTGAATGTGCCAAAGGTAAGCAGAGTATGTGCAATGATAAAAATCATCGTAACGGAGTGGCGATGATATTTGAATGTATAATCAAGACCAATCAGTAGTGGAATGAGCAGGAGGACTTGATAGTGATCCCATGCGACAGGAATAAGGAGCAGCATACAGCATATCAAAAGGCTGTGTGCTTCCCATCGAATATGATGTAATATGCGGCGTAATCGCCAGATAGTATAGATAGTTACGCTAAGTATTAGCAAAGAAAAGGAGAAATGTCCTATATTACCAATAAAAGACACGATATTTTCACCTCGGGCATGAGCGGACGCTGGATCTCGTAGTCGAGCGATGACTGCATAGATTGATTGATTGCTCAGGCGAGCAGTTCTTGCGCCAGGAATCATCGTGGTTAATTGCCAGAAGTTGCGCTCGTTTTCCCAACCAAAGTATAATGTCGAACATATCCAGCATAAGCTAACAGTTACTATTACGATAACCACACGTGTCCACTTACGTTCGATTATAGGGATTAAGAGAGTAAACAGAGGGTAGATCTTGATCAATCCTAAAACGCCTAAAACTATCGACGATATTATTCCGTAGTATCGATTCCATAGAACTATTGCGAATGATATTCCTAAGAGAAGTATTGGGTCTACCTGTCCGAGGTGTATTGACCATTGGAGAGGGGAGAAGTTGATTGCGGTCAAAATCGATAAGACGGCGAAGGAGGTTCTTAGGGGATTGCGGGAAAGAATAATTATAAGGATTGCAGATACGGTTGCTGCTGCGATAAATGTTCTAAATACTAATGTAGCGCCCTCGAGCGGTAATCTTATCGCAGGTAAGATAAAGAACAGAAAAAAGGTCGGGTATTTATAAATGTATGGCGAGAAATATTCTAGTTGCGCTCTTTCGAGGTCATATATAGGCTGGTTGCTCTGAAATCTTAGCGCTGCATTATAGTATGCAGTAAAGTCGTGACCGTAAGTGAGAAAGTAATGATAAAAATTGGTATAACCCCATATAGTGACACTGCAAAGCGATAGGAACCCGATAGCGAAAGCTATATTTTTTCTCGGTTTCAGTACAATGATCAGTGTTCCGGCCATCAGGGGTATAGTTAGTAAAATCCACAGGGTCGGTTGATAGTATTGCCAGTGCTGACCTATATTCTTGCTCGCTCCTGATACTATGTATATCCACGGAACTATAGTAATAGCTAAACTGTAAATTGTTAATTTTTCCCAATTGCGATATTGGTGCGACATTCGATAGATTATTATGCCAAAAACGGTTAATGTGAGCAAGCTTGCGAAGATGGGGAAGCTGGGGAGTAATATGTCTTTAGGGGAGTAAATGTACATCCAGATAACGATACCGGTTACTATTACGGATAAAACCCAGAGATTGCTTCTATTCCCGAACCATGCTACACTGGCCAGAAAAGATAAAGAGGGGAGTCCAAGAAGTGTTATTGCACTCCACGATGGAAATTTTGACTCTTCAGGATAGTCTACCGCCGTATTAAATATAACGAAGCCCAAGCGTCTCCGATCGCTCTCGAGGTTATTCTTCAGAGGATCGATAAGATAATCGATAGAAAGTGTATGTCCGAAGGCGGGTAGCAGATAGGTATATATGCGAGGTTCCCTGCCCTTTATGTCAAACCGTAGATCATGAGAAGGACGTAAATTGAGCGCGAAATCCACTGATACTTTCAGTTGGCGGGTGTCTTCGTAATTCGGTCCCGCTGTCAATCGTTGCTTTATGACGACGTGATCGGTGATTCGTTCGAGAGGTATAGTTAATGAGAGTGAAGGAGGCGTCCAGGAGTAGGTGTCGACTCCATTGAACTCAGATTCGTAGAGATAATCGAAGAGGAAAGTAGCAGTGGTATACGCCGGGACATACCAGATTGTAAGTGCAATCAGGAAGGCGAGCATGCCTTGAAGCAAGATTGTTGTGAGAATTTGCTGCCGTTGCGATAGTTTAACCATTTTCCCTTCCAGCCTGATTGCTAGATTGGGCACACACAAGTTAGATGATGCGCATTTTCATCCAGCCCGACGTGTTATGGAAATCGACCACGGCGCTTCCCGGCGGCACGAGTGTGTCGCACGCGGCGCGCAGTTCATCGCTTAGCGTCATCTCCAGAACCGGCAACGCTTCCTCCAGTTGCGCCAGGGTGCGCACGCCGAAGATTGGCGCAGTAATCCCCGGTTGATCCTTGACCCACAGAAGAGCAAGTTGAGCTGGCGTCAGACCGTGCTCGCGTGCAAGCGCGGCGAAGAGGCGACCGATCTCGATGCCGCGCGGGGTGACCCGTTCGGCATAGATGCCGCCGCGTAGCGCAACGCGCGAGTCTGGCGGCGGCGTGTGAATGTCGGTGTAGCGCCCCGCCAGCACCCCCTGCGCCAGCGGCGCCCACGGAATGACCGCCAGCCCGTACGCCTGGCAGAGAGGCAGCAGTTCATTCTCGATGCGCCGGTCGAGCAAGTTGTAGGGTGGTTGCTCCGACACGTAGCGCGCATACCCCTTCAACTCGCTGACCATAATCGCTTCCATCACGCGCCACGCCGGGTGGGTCGAACAGCCAATGTAGCGCACCTTCCCCTGGCGTACCAGGTCGGTCAGCGCCGCGAGGGTTTCGTCAACCGGCGTATGCGGGTCGGGACGATGGATCTGGTAGAGATCGATGTAATCAGTTTGTAACCGGCGCAGGCTGTCTTCACAGGCGCGCATCAGGTGCAGACGCGAGTTGCCCCGGTCGTTGGGACCAGGTCCCACCGGAAAGTGACCCTTTGTTGCCAGGAAGACCTGGTTGCGCTTGCCGTCGCGCGCCAGCGCGCGCCCAATGATCCGCTCGCTCTCGCCGTTGTTGTAGCTGTTAGCGGTGTCGATCAGGTTGATCCCAGCATCGAGGGCCCGGTCAATGATCCGCACTGCCTCGGCTTCGTCGGTCGGATTGCCGAAATTCATCGCGCCAATGCACAACGGCGCCACACGCACACCAGTGCGTCCGAAGAGACGGTATTCCATGGTCCTTGCCTTGCGCCTCGTTGTGGTCAATGAATAGGGAAACGAATAAACGAATGCGCTCTCGCGCCTCGTGCCTCGCAGCGATCAACGAATAGGGAAACGAATAAGCGAATGGGAGCGAATAGCGAATGCGCCCCTCGTGACTCGCATCTCGTGCCTCGCGCCTCGTTGCGGTCAACGAATAGGGAAGCGAATAAACGAATGGAAGCGAATGACCAGATGCGCGTCCCGCGCCTTTCACCCCCTTGCCTCTTGCCTCTTGCCTCTTGTCTCTTGCCTCGCGCCTCGCAGCGGTCAACGAATAGGGAAACGAATAAGCGAATGGGAGCGAATAGCGAATGCGCGCCCCGTGACTCTCCTCTTGCTCGCACAAAGGTGCAGGGGCGCAGGGTTCTCCCCACTACTTGTCCCTCATCACTCGTCCCTCATCACTCGCCCCGCGCCGCGCGCCTCGCGCCTCTTACCTCTCGCCGCGCAATAGTACCACACTTCCGGCGCGAGTTGTCAATCATTCAGCATGACGCAGCGCCTCTTCCCGCCATGGTGCATGGTGTTATGCTACAATGTCGAGGATGAGACTGCCAGTCAGCACCCAGGTTTGATCGTGCTGTTGCTGGAGGAGCCGGGGCGGGTGACAGAAGCCTTGAGGAAGAGGCTAAGCTAAGGAGACTGTCATGACAGCCGTTGTACCAGATCATCGGGCTGCGCTGACCACGTCCAAAACGCCGCCAATGTGGGCGGATGTTGATCGGGTGCTCGCCGATTTACATGCGCGCAAGGACTTCTGGGTGCAGGTCAGCCTCGACGAGCGGATCACACTCCTTGCTACTCTGCGCCGTACTCTCACGGAAGCGGAAGAGCGCTGGATCGCCATGAGCCTGGAAGCCAAAGGGCTGGCGCCGGGCGGGTATGGCGAAGGGGAGGAACGCACCTGGTTCACCATTCTCACCCGTGCGCTGCGGTTGCTGCACCAGGCGCTGATCGATATCCGCGACCACGGGCGTCCGCAGCTTCCCAGGGGGTTGACCGCCCGCTCCAATGGGCAAGTAGTTGTGCCGGTGCTGCCGGCGAACCGCTACGACGCCGCTGTCTTTCCCCGGATGACTGGCGAGGTCTGGATCGAGCCGGGACTGACCGCCGATGATGTGCTGCAACAGCAGGCGAGCGTTTATCGAACCCCTGCCGAGCATGGGCGCGTAGCGCTGGTGCTGAATGCCAGCGCGTCGAGTTTTCTGCCGGTCACCGACGTTCTGCACAAACTGTTCGTTGCCAATGAAGTCGTTGCGCTGAAACTGCACCCGACTCAGGCAGCGCTTACGTCGCTCTTCGAAGAAGCCTTCCGCCCGCTCCTGGAATATGGCGTGGTCCGACTGATCTACGGCGACCGCGACCTCGATGCGTATCTCTGCACCCATTCGCTCGTCGATACCATCCATTTCAGCGGCGCCGACGCCGCTTTTGATGCGCTAGTCTTCGGCGAGGGGCAGGAGGGCACGGAGCGCCGGGCGCGCAATCAGCCGCTGCTGACAAAGCCGTTCAGCGGCGAGGTAGGTAACGTCACGCCGGTGGTAGTGGTTCCAGGACCCTGGAGTGACGATGATCTGAATAATCACGCCATTCTTTTGGTGCGCGCATTTGTATGCAATGCCGCCTATGTTTCTGCCGCTCCGCGCCTGATTGTGCAGAACCGCGGCTGGCGGCAGCGCGATTCGTTCCTGGCGACGTTCGAGCAGGTGCTGGCACGCATTCCAACCAGGCAAGCGCCATCTCCCGAGGCGCGCCGTCAACTCGATGCACTGCTGAACGCGCATGCGCGCGCGCATCGCATTGGGCAGGCGGATATGGATCATCTGCCCTGGACTGTCATCCCTGACCTGGCGCCATCGGCGCTCGAGGCGGACTGCTTCGTGCGCACGATGTTCTGCCCGGCGGTCGGCGAACTGGCGCTTGATGCGAAGGACGCTGCGGCGTTCCTCGATGCGGCGGTCGAGTTTCTCAATCAGCGCGTGCGGGGCACGCTGGCGGCGACGATCCTCATCCATCCGCGCGCCCTGCGCGACCGGCGGGTGCGTGCGGCGTTCGAGCGGGCGCTGAACGATCTGCGGTACGGGACGGTGGCGATCAACGCAGTGGCGCAGCAGGCAATCCTGGCTGGCGTGCTGCCGTGGGGCGCATTCACTGCCGAAAGCAGCGGCTGGTCCAGTGGCAAAGTCTCCAATCCGCTGATGCTCCCCCGTCCGCAAAAGTCAATCCTGCGCGGTCCGTTCCGTATTCCCCGAATGTTCCTCTCGGTTGACCCGCAGCACAACATTGAGATCTGCAAAGCTGTCACCCGGCTGGAGCAGGCGCCGTCGCCGTGGCGCCTGGCGCAACTGCTGCGCCTGACGTTGCGGAGGTGATGGCCGGTGCGAAGGTAGGAAGGTTGAAGGTTGCAGGTGGGCAGGTGACAGTCACACCTGGCGGCGCCCCACGTGCCGGGTGTCGTCAGCGTCCCTGGCGATGGCAGTGGTACGGCAGCGCGGGGTAGGGCGCATCCTCAGGTTGCCGGTCAAAGACGTCCCCGAACCCTTGAGGTCTTTGCCGATGATCGCGTGCCGCGCTGAAACCCTGCCGGGGGAACGATCCCGGCGCCCGGTTTGCGCGTCTCCCGACCTCAAGGGTCTTGGGGGAGGTGACGGTCACACCTGGCGGCGCCCCGCGTGCCAGGGTGCCGTCAGCGTCCCTGGCGGTGTCGGCGTGGTAGGGGCGTCTCGGTGTGACCGTCACCGTGCTAGGGGTGTCTCGATGTGACCGTCACCGATGGGGGGCAGCGCAGGTTGCCTCGGCGCCCTCCTTGACAACCGCTGCAATTTCGGTATAATCCTCTACAAGATTTAGGTAATCCAAAATTATCTTTTTGGAGCATTGAATGCACACCTTTGCGTCTTCGCGCCGTTGCGTCAACCGTTCAAAGGCGCCCTCAAAAGCTCTGGTTTTGCTCGCAATGCTGGCGCTGGCGCTGGTTGCGTGTACGTCGCCCGCAACGGATGACAACAATCTGTCCAATCGTCCGATCCGCGTGGTGACGACCACCGGCATTGTTGGCGATCTGGTGCGGAACATCGGTGGCGAGCAGGTTAGCGTCGTCAGCCTGATGGGTCCGGGGATCGATCCGCACCTGTACAAAGCGAGCGCTGGCGATGTGATCCGCCTGCAGGAGGCGGACATCATCTTTTATAACGGGCTGCACCTCGAAGCCGCGATGGGTGAGGTGCTCGAACGCATGCAGGGGCAGATCAGAACAGTTGCGGTGACGGCTGGCATTCCGCGCGAGGCGCTGTTGCCGTCGGATGAGTACGAAAACCAGTACGATCCGCACGTCTGGTTTGACGTGACTCTGTGGAAGCAGGCAGCGACGTATGTGCGCGATGCGCTCATCGATCTCGATCCCTCCAGCGCGCCGGTGTATCGCGCGAATGCCGACGCCTATCTGCGCCAGCTCGACGAGGTGCATGCCTATGTGCTGGAGCAGTCGGCGACCATTCCCGCAGAGCAGCGGGTGCTGATCACCGCGCACGACGCCTTCCGCTACTTCGGGCGCGCCTACGGGTTCGAGGTGCGCGGGTTGCAGGGCATCAGCACGGCGACCGAGGCGGGCGCGGCTGATGTGCAGAACCTGGCGGAGTTCATCGTTGCGCGCCGCATTCCGGCGATCTTCGTCGAGACCTCCGTACCGCCACGCGCCATCGAAGCAGTTCAGGCAGCAGTGCGGGCGCGCGGTTTTGAGGTGACAATCGGCGGCGAGCTCTTCTCCGACTCGCTGGGTTCGCCCGATACGCCGGAGGGAACCTACATCGGCATGGTGCGCCACAATGTCGATACAATCGTGAGTGCGATGCGTGGGAGGTGAGAGGCGAGAGGGGAGAGGAGAGAGAAGAGAGGAGAGAGGAGCGGGGAGAGGCGAGGGGTGAAAGGGGAGAGGCGAGGGGTGAAAGGGGAGAGGTGAGAGAAGAGAGGAGAGAAGAGAGAGAGGCGAGAGGGGAGAGGCGAGGGGTGAAAGGGGAGAGGTGAGAGAAGAGAGGAGAGAGGAGAGGGGAGAGGCGAGAGGGGAAGGGGGGAGAGGGGAGAGGATCACAAGGGTAGGTTTTTCCGTGCTGACTGTCTGTTTCAGGCATCAGGATGCCCTAAATCCCCCTTCTCCCCTTGTGGGAGAAGGGGGCGGGGGGGATGAGGGGAAAAGGGCGTCAGGATGAGGCAAACCTGCTTCGCCCCCAAAAAGCCTACACTTGAGAGGAAGGGAAGGGGGAGAGGCGGGATACGAGGGATGAGGAGAACCCTGGGCCCTTGCACGGTTGGGCGCGAACGAATGGGGTCAACGAATGGGACACGAATAAGCGAACGGGGAGAACCCTGGGCCCTTGCACGGTTGGGCGCGAACGAATGGGGTCAACGAATGGGAAACGAATAAGCGAATGGGGAGAACGCTAGGCCCTTGCACCTTTGTGCGAGTGAGGGGAAAGGCAAGATATGCGCATTCGTTATTCGCTGCCCTGTTCGCTAACCTATTCGCTTATTCGCTGCCCTATGATGAAGAAAATAGGCGCTGTGGGCTGAAGCCCTGGCTGAGTCACGAAAGCCCCCTTGGGGCTTCCACGTCCTGAGCGAGGGCTTTAGACCGCAGCTCAGAGAACGCGCGACCTGGCAGCACGAGTTCTACTGGATTTATTTCTCAATCTTCATTTCATTGACCTATTCGCTCATTCGCTAATCCATTCGCTTATTCGCTGACTCATTCGTTGACTATTCGTTTATTCGTTGACTCATTCGTTGACTATTCGTTTATTCGTTTCCCATTCGTTGACCCTATTCGTTTATTCGTTGACTCATTCGTTGACCCATTCGCTCATTCGCTGACCCATTCGCTCATTCGCTGACAGCACAGAAGCAGGAGGCGCGAGGCGAGCGGCAGGGAGCAAGAAGGGATGAAGCGAGCGATGAGGGGAAGGGGCGTCAGGACGAGGTAAACATCCCTGTGAGGAAACATCTATGACCAACGAACAACCCGCAATCCAGGTGACTGATCTGACCGTCGCGTACCGTGATAAGCCGGTGCTGTGGGATATTGACCTGACGGTGCCCGGCGGTGTGTTGATGGGGATCATCGGACCGAACGGCGCTGGCAAGACGACGCTGATCAAGACGATCCTGGGTCTTATCCGTCCGGCTGCCGGGCAGGTGCTGATCTACGGCAAACCCTATGCCGAGCAGCGCCGTCTGGTGGCGTATGTGCCGCAGCGCAGCAGCGTCGACTGGGATTTTCCGGCCAGCGTGCTCGATGTGGTGATGATGGGGCGGTATGGCGCACTCGGCTGGTTCCGCCGACCAGGGAAGCGCGAACGCGAGCTGGCGTTCGAGGCGCTCGCGCGCGTCGGGATGCAGGAGTTTGCCCATCGCCAGATCAGCCAGCTTTCCGGCGGTCAGCAGCAGCGCGTCTTTCTGGCGCGCGCGCTGGTGCAGGATGCGCAGGTGTACTTCATGGACGAGCCATTTCAGGGGGTCGACGCAACCACGGAGCGGGCCATCGTCGGGTTACTGCAAGATCTGCGCGCCGCCGGGAAAACAGTCGTCGTTGTGCATCATGATCTGCAGACGGTCGCCGAATACTTCGACTGGGTCGCGCTGCTCAATGTCCGGCTGGTCGCCAGTGGTCCGGTTGCAGAGGCGTTTACCGAATCCGCTCTGCGCGCCACGTATGGCGGACGGATTGCGTTTCTCGAAGGGCGGTGCTCCGGCGCAGGCGCTGGTGAGCCGCGCGCTGGGATTGTCGTATCTTCTTGAGAATGGAACACGGATTGAGACGGATTGAGACGGATGCTTACGGATCAGGCTTTGCGCCTGTCGGTTCTCAGTTCTCGGTTCTTGGTTCTCAGTGCTCGGTTCTCAGTTCTCTATGCTCAACGATCTGTTTGCTGACTACACCCTGCGCACTGTCGCGCTGGGCTCGGCGCTGCTGGGCATCGTGAGCGGCGTGATCGGCGCGTTTGCCGTTCTGCGCCGGCAGAGTCTGCTTGGCGATGCCATGTCACACGCGGCGCTGCCGGGCATCGTGCTGGCGTTCGTCGTGACGGGCAGCCGGGAGCCGGTTGCGCTCATGATCGGCGCTGCCTTCGCCTGCTGGATCGGCGCGATGTTCGTTGCAGCGATTGTGCGTACAACGCGCCTCAAGAGCGATAGCGCCCTCGGCCTGATCCTGGCGACCTTCTTCGGCGCCGGTCTGGTGCTGCTGACGTGGGTGCAGCAATGGCCCACTGCAGCGCAGGCAGGGCTCGACAGATACCTCTTCGGTCAGGCGGCGACCCTGCTTGAACGGGATGTCATCACAATGGCGGCGATTGGTCTGCCAGCATTGCTAATCCTGGCGCTCTTCTGGAAAGAATGTGCGATCCTGGCGTTTGACCCGGATTTCGCCACCAGCATCGGGTTGCCGGTGCGCCTGCTCGATGTGCTGCTGACATCGCTGCTGGCTGTGGCGATCATCATCGGTCTCCAGACCGTGGGTGCAGTGCTGATGAGCGCTATGCTCGTTGCGCCAGCAGCAGCAGCGCGTCAGTGGACGGATCGGCTCGGCGTCATGGTTGCGCTCTCCGGTATCTTTGGCGCTGCCGCTGGCGTTATCGGAGCGCTGTTGAGCAGCACAGCCACGCGCCTTCCGACCGGACCGCTGATCATTGTGTGTATCAGCGCACTGGCGTTCGTATCGCTCCTGCTGGCGCCGCGCCGTGGCGTGGTCTGGGCATGGCTGCGGAATGGTCGACTGTCGGTTATGCGATGATGCGGATACGTATCTCGCTATCCGTGCTTCGCCTGACGACCGATGGAAAATAGTTCGGGATTGCCGAATTGCTGCGGGCTAATAAACATTCACTAGATAATCCGGCATTCGCGCTGCGCCCGGCGGCTGATGGTTTTTGAAAAATTATTCCGCTATCCGCCCACCCGCCCGGCGTCTGAAGTCGCGGGCTACGATTGCGAAGCCTGCCTTCGCGGGCTCGATCCGGCGATACCGGATTATTTTCTCACACGCCATAAGCCGCAGGCCAGGATGCGAAGCCTGCTTCGCAGGCTTTATGAGCCCTGGCTGAGATTGTGAAAGCCCCTGTGGGGCTTCCCCATCCTGAGCGAGGGCTGTAGCCCGCAGCGCAGAGGATGTGCGACATAGTGGCAAAGGTATGCTGGTTCATATGAGTCCGTTGACAGAAATCATTCTTATCGCCAGTGTGACTGCAGTTGCCTGCGCCTTGCCCGGCGTCTTTCTGGTGCTGCGTCGGGTGGCGATGGTCAGCGACGCTATCACGCACACGGTGCTGCTGGGCATTGTCCTGGCGTTCTTCGTGGTGCGCGACATCACCTCGCCGACGCTTGCGATTGCGGCGGCGGCGGCTGGCGTGGCGACGGTTGCGCTGATCGAACTGTTGCACCGGACGGAGCGGATACGCGAAGACGCTGCCATCGGGCTGGTGTTTCCGTTCCTGTTCAGCATCGCGGTCATTCTGATCGCACGGCATGCCGGGAATGTCCATCTCGATGTCGATGCCGTGCTGCTCGGAGAACTGGCGTTTGCGCCGCTCGACCGATACACCCTGGGGGATGTTGACCTGGGACCCCGGGCGCTCTGGTTGATGAGCGGCATTCTTCTCCTGTCGCTGCTGTTGCTCATTCTGTTCTACAAAGAACTGAAACTGGCGACGTTCGATGCGGCGCTGGCGGCTGCGCTAGGTTTTGCGCCTGCGGTGTTGCACTACGGTCTGATGAGCGTCGTATCACTGACGGCTGTTGGCGCGTTCAATGCTGTTGGTTCAGTGCTGGTAGTTGCGCTGATGGTTGCGCCGCCAGCCGCCGCCTATCTGCTGACGGATCGCCTGTCGCACATGCTGGTGTTGAGCGCCGCGTTCGGCGTGCTGGCAGCGATTTCGGGATGCCTGGCTGCATTTGCGCTCGATGCATCGCTCGCCGGTGCAATGGCGGTCGTCACCGGGCTGATCTTCGGCGCAGCGTGGGTGTTTGCACCCGAACGCGGCCTGCTGGCGCAGGCGCTGCGCCATGCCCGTCAGCGTCAGGAATTTGCCCAGGCGATGCTGCTGGTGCACCTGCTCCATCACGAGGCGACGCCGCAGGAAGCGGTTGAGTGCGATCCGTCGCACCTCAACGAGCATCTGCGCTGGGATGCAGCATTCACTGCGCAGACCCTGCGTCGTGCCGAGCAGCGCGGCTTGCTGGTGCGACAGAAAGACCTGATCGTGCTCACCGAGAGCGGTCGGCGCCTCGCGGCGCAGACGCTTGGCGGAGAGGGATGATCGAGGCGGGAGACGAGAGGCGAAGGCAAGAGGAGCGTGTCATACAGGCGTCCCCCCCATGCCCATTCTGAGCATGGGACCCAGAGGCGAGAGGCAAGAGGAGCGTGCCATACAGGCGTCCCTCTGTGGGCGTCCGACCACGGCATTGCTGTGTTGCGTGGGCGCTCGCAGGGGTAGATTTTTCGGCAAGCCCTCGTCAAATTGCTCGTTTGAGGCATCAGGATGCCAAAACACTTCCCTTTGCCCCTCGCCCCTCGCCCCTTGCCTCTCGTCACTCGCCCCTCATCCCTTCGTCACTCATCACTCGTCACTGATCACTCACCACTCGCCTCTCGCCTTACACCTCAAACCGCGCTATACTGCCTGTGCACGAAATGTCACCACTGTACTCCAGGAGTGCGTCATGCCTCGCTATCAACCTGCTGACTCGCTTGCCTCGCCGCGTTTTGCTGGCGTGCGCACCTTTGCGCGTCTCCCCTGCGTTCAGACGACCGAGGACGTGGATGTTGCCGTCGTCGGTTTGCCGTTCGACACCGGCGCGACGTTCAAGGTCGGCGCGCGTTTCGGACCAGAGGCGATCCGCAGCGCCTCGGTGCTGCTGCGACCATACAACCCGGAACTCGATGTGCATGTGTTCACGACGCTGTCGTGCATCGACTACGGCGATGCACCCGTCGTTCCCGGCTTTGTTCAGGAAAGCCACGCTGCTATCGCCGCAACGCTGCGTCCGCTAGCAGAAGCCAGGGTCGTGACCCTCTGTCTAGGCGGTGATCATAGCGTGGCGCTGCCGGAACTCCGCGCTCTGGCGGCAGTGTACGGTCCTCTCGCGCTCGTGCAGTTCGACGCGCACGGCGATCTGTGGGACACTTACTACGGCGGGCAGAAGTATACCCATGGCACCCCGTTTCGCCGCGCCGTCGAGGAGGGGCTGATCCTTCCTGAACGCTCTGTGCAACTCGGCATGCGCGGATCGCTCTACGGGCGCGAGGACTTGCAGATGGCGCGTGATATGGGGTTCGCCGTGTTGACAACCACCGAACTCCTCAGCCGCTCACCGCAGGAGATTGGCGACCTGGTGCGCGCGCGCGTCGGCGACCGTCCGGCGTTTCTATCGTTCGACATCGATTTCTTCGATCCTGCATACGCGCCCGGAACCGGCACACCGGAAGTTGGCGGCCCGACCAGTTTCCAGGGCCTAGCGTATTTGCGCGCCTGCACCGGCGTGCGCTGGGTTGGCGGCGATGTGGTGGAAGTGCTCCCGGCTCTCGATCATGGGCAGATCACCGCACATCTGGCAGCGCAGATCGGCTACGAGTTTTTGTCACTCGTCGCACTTGCGCGCCAGGGATCGTAGTACAATGTCTCCGATGGCTGGCATCTGTCAGCACAAGTGATGAGGATGCTCCATGGCTACAGAACTTCCTCCCGAACGGTTGCGCCGCACCTTCGATCCTGCGCAGATCGTCTTCCCTTCAACCGAAGCGCCGCCAGGAGATGGCGGCATTATCGGTCAGCAACGCGCGGTCGCAGCATTGCGTTTCGGTCTCAATATGGTAGACGGCGGCTTTAACATTTATGCTGCCGGTCCGCCTGGCATTGGCAAAATGACTGCCGTTCAGGCGTTTATCGAAGAACTGGCGCAGCGCCGTCCGACACCGTCGGACTGGTGCTACGTCAACGATTTCGATGACCCGTACCAGCCGAAGGCGCTGCGCCTCCCTCCTGGACGCGGGCGACGTTTGCAGCAGGATGTGAATCTGATGATTGCACACCTGCGCGCCGAACTGCCGCGCGCCTTCGAGAGCGATGAGTATGCGGCGCGGCGCGACGAGGTGCTGCACGAGCTTAACTCCCGCCGTGAAGCCTTGCTCAGCCAGATTAGCGAACGTGCCGCGCAACAGGGATTCATGCTCCAGGCTGGTCCAGTCGGCATCATGATTATCCCCGTCGCGAATGGTGAACCGCTCAGTGACGCTGCATTCCAGGCCATGACCCCTGAACAGCGCGAAGAATTGTTGCGTCGTCGCGCTATGCTGCAGGACGAACTCAAAAATGTTATGAAGCAGGTGCGCGCTGCAGAACGGGTTGCCCGTCAGCGCATGGAAGAAATTGATCGTCAGGTCGTCGAGTATATCGTCGGCGGACTGATCGATGACTTGCAGGAACAGTACGCCGACCTGCCCGATGTTGTGGCGTTTCTCGAGGCGATGCAGAAGGACATCCAGGAGAACCCGGACCCCTTTCGCTCCGGCGGGCAGCAACAGCCTTCCGGCGAGGCGCAGGTCGATCTGGCGTCGATCCCCTGGCTCAAAGAGCTGCCGTTCCGCAAGTATCAGGTGAATGTCCTGATCGATAACAGCCGTCAGCAGGGTGCGCCGGTGGTCGTTGAGTACAATCCGACCTACCCCAACCTGTTTGGGCGTATTGAGAAGGAAACGCACTTTGGCGCGCTGTACACTGACTTCCTGATGATCAAGCCCGGTAGTCTGCACCGCGCCAATGGCGGCTTCCTTGTCATCGAAGCTGAGGATTTGCTGCGTGATTATTTCAGTTGGGACGGTCTCAAGCGCGCCCTGCGCACCCGCGAAATTCAGATCGAAGAACTGGCTGACCGCCTGGGGCTGACGACGGTGAAGAGCCTCCGTCCGCAACCTATTCCGCTCGAACTCAAAGTTGTGCTGGTTGGGCCGCCGCCGCCGTACTATCTCCTTGCCGCCTACGACGACGAGTTTTCGACCCTTTTCAAGGTCAAAGCCGATTTCGACATCAGCATGCCGCTGAATGAGGAGAACCTGCGCGGTTCGCTGCATCTGTTCCGCCGTTTCTGCGAGCGTGAGAAACTCCTCCCGATCACCGAAGAGGCGGCAGCGCGTCTGCTGGAGCACTCGTTGCGCCTCGCCGAGGACCAGGAGCGCCTCTCGACTCACTTCGGCGCGCTGACTGATGTGGTGCGGGAGGCGAATTATTGGGCGACTCAGGAGCAGTGCGACGCTATCCTGGGACGACATGTGATCCGTGCATTGGACGAGAAGGTGTATCGTTCAAACATGATCCAGGCGCGTATTCAGGAATTGATCGACCGCGGCATCATTCTGATTGATACTGAAGGTGCAAAGATCGGTCAGATCAACGCCCTGTCGGTGTTGAGCCTGGGAGATTATGTGTTTGGCAAACCAAGCCGCATCAGTGTCAGCGTAGGACCGGGGCGCGGATCCATTCTTGACATTGAACGTGAAGTGAAGCTGGGCGGACCGATCCACAGCAAGGGGGTGCTTATTCTCAGCGGCTACCTGGCGGAACGGTACGGACAGGAGCGTCCGCTAACTCTCTCGGCGCGGCTGGTCTTCGAGCAGAGTTACGAATGGGTCGAGGGGGACAGCGCTTCGGCAGCGGAGCTATTCGCGCTCCTTTCGGCGCTCGCCGAACTGCCGTTGCGCCAGAGCATCGCTGTGACTGGCTCGGTCAATCAGCGCGGTGAGATCCAGGCGGTCGGCGGAGTGAACCAGAAGATTGAAGGGTTCTTCGATGTTTGCCGCCTGCGCGGTCTCACGGGTGAGCAGGGCGTGCTCATACCGCAGGCAAATGTGCAGAACCTGATGCTGCGCAGCGATGTGGTGGAGGCGGTGCGTCAAGGACGGTTCCACGTCTGGGCAGCGGCCACGGTTGATGAAGGCATCGCCCTGCTGACCGGCGTGCCAGCTGGCGAGCGCGGCGCAAATGGTGAATACCCGCCGGATAGCGTCAACGGTCGGGTGATGGCGCGGCTGCGCGCCTTTGCTGAACGTTTGCGCGACGTCGGGAGGGGCAACGAAGCCGAAAAGAAGCGCAACGACGAATAATCTACAACATCTTTGAGCAGCGACCGGCGGAACGGTTGTTGCCCGCCGCGCAGACGCACAATGTCGGCATCATTGTGCGGGTTCCGTTCGAGGAAGGATTACTGACCGGCGAGTTGACGCCGGGTTACCGCTTTGCGCCTGGCGACTGGCGCGCCGAATGGCTGACCCCCGAGCGTCTGGCGACGGCGGCGCCGCGTGTCGAGGCGCTCAAACCGTTCCTGGCGCCGGATCGACCAACCCTGGCGGCGCTGACGCTGAAGTTCTGCCTGAGCCATCCGGCAGTCTCGACCGTCATTCCGGGGATGCGCAGCGTTGCGCGGGTCGAAGCGAACTGCGCCGTATCTGACGGCATCCTCCTGAGCGACGCCGAACTGGAGGCGCTGAAGGGACATGCGTTTGTGCATGGGTGGGTGTATCCGTGGGCGCAGGGGTAGGGGGTTAGGGGTTAAGGGTTAGGGGTTAGGGGTTAGGAGAACCAGGACTGAAAACCGAGAACCAGGAGCCGAAAGCCGAGAACCGAGAACCAAGAATTGAGAACCGAGAACCAGGAAGAGATGATTGCTCTATGAGAAACCATCGACGGTCTTGTGCATAACGCCTGATTCCAGCGTTCGGTGCTGGCTGAGCCTGTCGAAGCCAGCGCCAAACGCGAGACGAGCGGTGAGAGACCAGTGTTGAGAGAACCGCTCGTGGAGTTTGAGAAATAATCCGGTATCGCCGGATCTGGCCCGCGCAGGCGGGCTTCGCAACCGTAGCCTGCGACTTCAGGCGCCAGGCGCAGCGCGAATGCCGGAGTATTTCCAGCTCTGGCATTCGGCGCTGGCTGAGCCTGTCGAAGCCAGCGCCAAACGCGAGACGAGCGATGAGAGACCAGTGTTGAGAGAACCGCTCTAGCGGGTCACGAGCGGCAGGTACACCCTGGCGATCAAACGGGCGGCGATCCGGTCAGCATATATGTTACCGCCAGCATTCGTGAAGTCGCCGCCGACGTACAGACGGTTGCCGCTCATCGCAAGAGCATAGACATCCCTT
>JANXAL010000086.1 GCA_025062325.1 Roseiflexus sp. | reverse complement strand
GGGCGCAGTTTCCGCGAACTCGAAGAGCGCAGCGTGCGGAACAAGATGCAGCAGACGCTCAAGACGCTTCAGAATGAGATTGATGCGCTGTATGGCGACGCCAGGGACTACGCAGCCTGGGATCCAACGTATCAGTTTATTGAGCGCCGCGATCCCAATTACATTGATACGAATGTTGCCACCGATGCATTGCTTAGCATACGCGCATCGTACATCGCTTTCGTTACTCTCTCTGGCGAGATTGTTTATGCTCGCCGACAGAGCCTCATCAACGGAGAGCGCCTGCCAATCCCCGCAGAATTACTATCGTTCAACGGCGCGAATGCCCTTTTCCTTCAGGTTGCTGCCAAAAATGAAGGGATCAGCGGCGTGATCGTGGTCGACGGTCAACCGATGCTGATCGCCGCGCATCCGATTCTGACGAGCGACGGTGAAGGACCATCGCGTGGCGTCCTGCTCATGGGGCGCGATCTCGATGCGGCTGAACTGGCGCGCCTCAGCGATATTACCGGCTACAATCTCTCGCTTGTCCCGGCGAACGCTGCTTTCTCCGTTCCTGACTTTGCAATTGCGCGTCAGTTGATGGACGGTGACACGCGAATTGTGATTCGTCCGCTCTCATTCGCCAGCGACCGCATCGCCGGGTATGCGCAGATTGACGACCTGCGCGGCGGCGAGGGCATTATCCTGCGCCTCGACGTCCCGCGCGACATTTTGCAGTCCGGGCTGGCCGCTTCGCGCTACCACCTCCTGACTCTGCTGCTGGTCATCGGCGCCTTCGCTGCTGTGATCCTGGCGCTGCTCGAGCGGCGGGTGCTGTCGCGCATCATCTCGCTCAGCACGCAGGTGACGCAGATTGGGCGCGGCGGCAATGGGCAGGCGCGCGTCACACTGACCGGCAATGATGAAGTGACTCAACTGGGCGACGCTATCAACGGCATGCTCGATGATCTGGCACGGTCCGCTCACTGTCTGACCCAGAGCGAGGCGCGTTATCGTCAACTGGTCGAAATATCACCTGAAGCGATTATCGTACACGATGGCGAGCGGATCAGCTACATCAACCCGGCTGGCGCACACCTGCTCGGTTACACCGATCCCTCCCGCTTGATCGGCGCCGCTGCGGCGCCGTTTCTCCCAACTGCGATCTCCCGCGAAACAGACGACGGCATCATCCGCTATGAACGCGACCTGATCTTGCCCGACGGCGGCACTGTGACGCTTGAACTCGTTGCTGCGCCATTCGTTGCGGAAGGCAAGCCGGCGTGGCAGGTCGTGGCGCGCAACATCACTGAGCGGAAGCAAGCCGAGGAGGCGCTGCGCAATGCCAAGGATCTGGCAGAAGAGGCGAATCGTGCTAAGAGTCGCTTCCTCGCCAATATGAGCCACGAACTCCGCACACCGCTGACAACCATCATCGGATATGCCGACCTGATCGCAATCGCAGCGCAACACGGGGAGCTCGATCGCATTCGGGAAGATATTGTGCGCGTGCGAAATGCGGGGAAGCATTTGCTGGCAATCATTAATGACCTGCTCGATCTCTCGAAGATCGAAGCCGGTCGGATGGAAATCCGCGTTGCCCCCTTCGCAGTACGAACGATGGCTGAGGAGGTTGTAGCGAGCATGGAGGCGTTCGCGCAGAGCCGCCAGAATACGCTGCGCCTGGAGATCGATCCGACGGTTGGATTGATGCACTCCGACGAGATGCGCGTGCGACAGGTGCTGTACAACTTGGTGCATAACGCCTGCAAGTTTACCGAGAACGGCCACGTAACAATCACTATCGCGCGCAGTAATCCGGTGCACTCTGTCCATACCGATGGTCATTCCGCGTGGATCACCTTCACTGTCAGTGATACTGGCATTGGCATGACTGAAGAGCAGATCGCTCGCCTGTTCCAGGAATTCACCCAGGCAGATCCGTCAACAACGCGCAAATATGGAGGCACCGGACTGGGACTGGCGCTGAGTCGCCATCTGGTCCGCATGCTCGGCGGCGACATAACTGTGAGCAGCAAACCTGGCATCGGAAGCGTCTTTGTCGTCACCCTGCCCGAACATCTGGCGCTCACCAATGAGACCGCTCCGACGCCGGTCGACGATGAAGTCTCACCACCGACGCCGCCCGACACCGGAGCGGATCAGGAACGCAAGCTTCTGGTCCTGTTGATTGACGACAACCCGACTGTCCGCGATCTGCTGCCGCGCGTCCTGGCACGTCCCGATCTCCACATCGAAACCGCTGCCGATGGCGCGAGCGGGTTGGAACTGGCGCGTTTGCTGCTGCCCGACCTGATCATCCTGGACATCCTGATGCCTGAAGTTGACGGCTGGACAGTTTTGAGCGAACTGAAGGCATCAAGCGACACAGCTGCCATACCCGTCATACTGCTCACAACAGCAGACGATGCGAAGCGCGGAGTGTTGCTTGGCGCAGCCGAAATACTGAACAAACCCGCTGATCTTGAGCGCTTGGAACGCCAGATGCGTTTAGCGCTCGACAAACGAGCCAACCCTGCAGAAAAGGATAGCACACAAGTGTTGATCGTCGAAGACGACAACGACGTGCGCGACTATCTACACTGCGCGCTGGCGCGTGAGCACCCAGATTGGACGATCATCGCAATCTCGGACGGGCAAACTGCACTGGACCACTGTACTACGAGGATGCCTGACGGCATTGTGCTCGATCTGGCGCTCCCCGACATGGATGGCATACAATTCATCGAGACGCTGCGCATGCTTCCTGGCGGATGTACAGTTCCAATCATTGTTGTCACAGCGAAAGAACTGACGCCAACCGAACACGGCAATCTCAATCGGTCCGTTGCGCGTATCCTGCATAGGGGACTATTCCACGACAACGATTTTGTTCACGAGGTCCGCGCCGCCATCGCCACGTATGTCCAACTGCAACCTGTGGAGGACTAACACCTATGCCCCGCATTCTCATCGTTGAAGACGACGCTGCCATTCGTGACCTGCTGGCGCGTCGGTTAAATATGGCAGGATACGACACGGTCTTCGCCGAAGATGGCATTCGCGCTATCCTGGCATCGGCCAACGCCGCGCCGGACCTGATCCTGATGGATATGGGGCTGCCGATTCTGAATGGCTGGCAGGCGACTGAGCGAATCAAAAAGCGTCCCGAGACGCAGCACATTCCGATTATTGCGCTCACCGCATACGCACTCAGTGAAGACCGATATCGTGCATTGAACATTGGCTGTGACGACTTCGAGGCCAAACCGATCGACTTCGACCGCCTGATCCAAAAAATCGAGAAACTTCTGTCCAAGTCGAACAGACAGCGGGAGACCGCCTGACCGCACTCTCATCTCCAAGACCGGGTGACGATCAGCATGATATGTGCTCGGCAGCGGCCTGAGCCGGAGTCGTGCGCCGATCCTCGCTAAACCAGCACGCTCAAGAAGAGGTTGATCCATGGTTTGTCATTCTACTCCCTGCCTATTAGCGATGCGTTCGCAACTCGCCGCTCGCACGCTCAAAACGCTGTGTTCCGAGATCGACGTGTCAAGAGTTTTTTCGACGTTCTACTCTTCAGAAAGAGACGAAGTACGTCTCGCAACTTGACGCGGTTTTCAAACAAGAGTCGAGTTGCGAAACCGACGTAGTCATGCTATGATTTGGAAGACGTAACGACGCAGCAGGAAAGTCTAGGAGCGACGAAGAGCCATCCTTAGGGTAGATCACACGGACGAGAGGGGCTGCGAAGGTCTGGATTTCCGAATTTTCGGCTCGCAGAAGAGCACTGAAAC
>JANXAL010000071.1 GCA_025062325.1 Roseiflexus sp. | reverse complement strand
ATCCAAGCATATCATACCACGCATGCCATGCATTGCGAGATGGGCATTTGCGCTTGTGTCATTTTCCGGCGAGGATCACGGTATTGCTGGCATAGGAGCGCCTCCCTGGGGGCGCCTTACAAGTGGAGCGTTTTTGGAATGTGAGGGATGTTTTCTATGTCCTGACGTGATTGTTCCCCTCCTCCCCCCTGCCCCCCTTCTCCCACAAGGGGAGAAGGGGGAGTGTGCGCGTCCTAACGCCCTTTTCTCCCTCCTCCCCCCTGCCCCCCTTCTCCCACAAGGGGAGAAGGGGGGTGTGCGCGTCCTGACGCCCGTTTTCCCCCTCATCCCCCCCGCCCTCTTCTCCCACAAGGGGAGAAGGGGGAGTGTGCGCGTCCTGACGCCCGTTTTCCCCCTCATCCCCCTGCCCCCCTTCTCCCACAAGGGGAGAAGGGGGGGTGTGCGCGTCCTGACGCCCGTTTTCCCCTCCTCCCCCCTGCCCCCCCTTCTCCCACAAGGGGAGAAGGGGGAGTCGGGGCGTCCGGTTGCCTGAAATAGACGATGCAACCGAAGGGCGTGCCGAAAAATCCACACTCGTGGGCTTCTCCCGCCTCCCTGCGCCCCGTATGCGGGGGGTTGGGGGGAGAAGGGGGCGGGTGCGCATCATGCTGACGTGCAAAACGGGCGATGCAACGGAAGGGTGTGCCAAAACATCTGCGTGAAGCGCTCTCTCGGAGACGCTCAGCGGAGAGAGGTGCAGGCAACGATGACGGGGACAGGCGCAGGATGCGTGCGCCTGTCGGCGCCTGTGGACTTTCACTGCCCACTATCCTCGGCGCCGACGATTTCGAGGAAGAGTTGTTCGAGCGAGACGCGCTGCGGCGTGAGGGCGTAAAGGCGCGCACCGCTAGTAACGATGTGCTCGGCAATTTGCGGCAGCGCATCTTCGCTAGCAACGTCGAGTTCAACCACTCCTGGCGAGGTTTCCTGCGGCGCGCTGCCATCGGCACAGAAAGCCGCCAGAGATGTCAACAGTCCATTCGACGCGCCCGCCACCCGCGCCGTCACCCGCAATCTCCCGGCTGGAGCGTCGCGCAGGCTCAGGGTGCGTAGCACGCGCCCTTCGCGGATGAATGCCGCCCGATCGCATGTCATCTCGACTTCGCTGAGCAGATGGGAGTTGAGGAATACCGTTACGCCGCGTGTGCGCAGGTCGCGGATAATTGTGCGCACCAGCATACGCCCGAATGGGTCAAGCGCCGACGTTGGCTCGTCGAGAAATACCAGCTCTGGTTCGTGAATGAGCGCCTGCGCCAGGCCAATCCTTTGGAGCATACCTTTGGAGAAATCGGCAAGCGGACGCCGCGCATGCTCCGACAATCCGACGAGCGCTAGCACTTCGGGGATGCGTCGCCGCCGGACCGACGCGGGAAGACCGCTCAGACGTGCGTGCAGGTCGAGAAACTCAGCAGCCTGCAGCCATTCGTGGAAGCGGAAATGCTCCGGCAGGAAGCCAATCCGCGCCATTGCGCGCGGATCGGCGGGGGCGGCGCCCAGCACGCGCGCGCTGCCCCCAGTCGGCTTCACCAGCCCCAGGAGCATCTTGACTGCTGTGCTCTTCCCGGCGCCGTTTGGTCCTAAAAAGGCAAAGACTTCGCCGCGCGGCACCTGGAGCGTCAGATCGGCAACGGCGACTTTCGTGCCGTAGACCTTGCGCAGACCACACGTTTCAATGACGTAATCAGACATGATGTTTATCCACGAAGGGCGCGAAGGCGCACGAAGGTTGTGCTGATAGTTCGTTTCGTGCCGCAACGTCAAGAAAGCCCCTGTTTGCCGCGTCGCCCCCTGCCGCTGTTATCCTGCGATTCGCGAAGAACACAAAGGCGCACGAAGGGTTGTGCTGATAGTTCATGCCGTAACGTCGTGTCTGCCCTTTTCGACCGCGTTGCCCTCTGCCGATGTTGCTCTGCAGCCCGCGAAGGGCGACGCTGATGACTTATCCTGTAGCCGTCTGCCTGTTCTTTTGAACCATCGAGGCACAGAGAACGCAGAGGGGAACGCAATCATGCGGCTCACCGTCGGCGGGCGCCCACAGGGAAGCGCACCTAACGAGTGCGCGTATGTTTTTGCAGGCACAACGGCGCGGCACTCCGACGGGCAATCACGGGCGCGGCGACGCGGCGCTCCGACGGGCAATCACGGGCGCGGCGACGCGGCGCCCCTACTGCACGTTCAACGTGCAACCCCGCAGAGACGTCGCATTGTAACGTCTCCGCCCTCTTGCCTCTCCCCTCTTGCCCCACTTCTTACCGCACCGACTCCGCCATTGCCAGGAACGCCTCGACGGTCAATCCACGCCCCGCCAGGACGTAGAACCGCTCGCCGCGCTGCCAGTAGAGGCTCTGGCGCCGCTCCCCTTGATGCTCGCCGCTCACCAGCAGCCCCGGCGAACCGCCGACCGACACCTGCCGCAGGGAGCTAATGTCCGCCGGGAAGGGGAAGACCAGCGTGGTGCGCCAGTCGATCTGCGCGGCAAGCGCCGCTGCTTGACGCGGCTCCATACCCAGCATGCGCAGTGCGGCGTACCCCAATTGCTGCATCTCCACACCAGCAGGCAGGGTTACCTGCGGGCTGACGCCCTGCACCAGCATGACCTCGTAACCGTCGCCGACGTAGCGGGCGCTGACGGCAGGGGACATCTCGGCAACAATCGGCGCGGCGCCGAGCGCATCCGGCAGGGTGACATCGTTGACGCCAGCAAGCCGCAGCAGTTCGCGCGCCGACTCGACATTCACCTGGAACTCGAAGGTTGAACGGTCAGTCACGGCAAACTCGGCGCTAGACCGCGGGCCGGGCAGCGCCGGCTGCGCTGGCGTGAACCCGACGAGCGCCGCCGCTTCGCTCAGGGACGCAACCGTGCGCATCTCGGACGAGCCGCTAGTCTGCTTTGGCGGAGCGATGAATAGCGTCTGCTTATCGAAATTGAGTTGCTGCAACTGCTCTATCCGTTCCCTGGTGATTGGAACAAAAACCACGTTCTGAACGCGGAACACATTGAGCAGTTGGTCGGCGACGGCGCGCACCGGCGGGAATGCCAGCAGCGCAAGAACGACCGTTAGCGCAGCCGTCCATCCCATCCAGGGGCGCCATATCCGTGTCGAAGTCATTGGAACACTCCTTCGCAATGATGGTGGGTGAAATGAGCGGCTGCCAGTCAGCGCCAGTCGCTCACGGTCGATACGGCGGCGCAGTGCAGCCAGCGCTACGGGAACGTTTGGCGGCGCTATGTCCAAAAGTGCGGCCGTCTGGTCCGCCAGCGCCTTCAGTTTCGCATGGCGTGCGCGGCACTCCGGGCACACTGCCAGGTGATCCTGTTGGGCGCGCAGTGCCTCCGCAGAGAGTTCGCTGTCCAATCCGGCGCGCAATGCGCCATCGTCGTAGCATCCGGTCATGGCTGCACCCGCTTTCCAGGCGATTGTTCTGCTCTTCCGGCAGAGAGGTGTCGCGCATATACTTCCGCAAACGCGCGTTCGGCGCGAGCCAGGAGCGTGCCAATCGAACCGGGCGCAAGGTCAAGCGCAGCGGCGACCTCGGCATACGACAACCCGGCGTGGCGCAGGATCAGGAGATGCGCCTGACGCTGCGGAAGGGTCGCCAGCGCGGCGCGCACCCGCTCGCGCTCCTCGGCGCGTTCTGCAGCCTCGGAAGGGTCCGCTGCAGTTGGCGCCTGCGCCGCCCGCTCGACGCGCGCCGCGTCTCGCCGTTCGCTGCGCAGTGCGTTGCGTGCGATGTTCAGCGCAACCCGGCAGAGCCACGGACGCAATGGTTGATGGGACGCTGGCGGTCGCTGGTAGAGGATGAGAAACGTCTCCTGCGCCGCATCCTCCGCCGCCTCGCGCCTCCCGGTCAGTCCGTAGAGCACGCGGTACACCGTTGCATAATGGCGCACGAATAGTTCCTCGAACGCTGCTTCGTCGCCGCGTCGGAGCCGTTCGAGCAACGCACCGTCGCTCTCGTGTTCCGCCATCTGCCGGTCGCTCGCTGTCGCTATCATCGTCCCTGCGTCGTCGTTTGTTATAATCATATCTGAAACACCGCTGCGCCGGTTTTTGTGACATCTGCAGAAGGTTGACGCAAAGGCGCAGAGGCGCAAGGTAAGATCGACCCCTCGAACTGCGGCGCAGGTTGACCGGACGTATTCCCAGATGCACATACGCCCCGGCTGAGGTCATACAAGCCCCTGCGGGGCTTCCGCGTGCTGGGCGATGGTTCACAATCACTTGGATAGTCTCGAACCCGGAGATTACTCGTGTCAATCATCACGGTCGGCCACCTGACGAAATACTATGGCGCTGAACTGATCTTCCGCGATGTCAGTTTTCAGATCGCGCGCGGCGACAAAGCAGCGATTGTCGGAGTCAACGGCGCGGGCAAGAGCACTCTGCTGCGGATCATTGCTGGACAGGAGACGCCGACCAGCGGAAGCGTCCACATAGCGCGCGGCGCGCGCCTGGCGTATCTGGCGCAGGAAGCGCGCTTTGAGAGCCAGCGCACGCTGATCGAAGAAATACACGCCGCGCTCGCGTATCTCAACGCGCTGCGCGATGAGATGACCGCGCTCGAAACCGCGCTTACGGACTCAGCCCGTCCTGATCGCAATGATCTGATGAAGCGCTACGGCGAGGCGCTCCACCGCTTCGAGCACGCTGGCGGCTACGACATCGATCGGCGGATCACCATGATCCTTGATGGTCTGGGGTTTACCGCAGCGCAACGCCGCGAACTGGTAGCGCGCTTCAGCGGCGGGCAGAAGACCCGCGCTGCGCTCGCGGCAGCGTTGCTGTCCGACCCCGATGTGCTGCTGCTCGATGAGCCGACCAATCATCTCGATCTGGCGGCGCTCGAATGGCTCGAACGCTTCCTGCGCGACTGGAACGGCACGCTGGTCGTCGTCTCGCATGACCGCTATTTCCTCGACCGGGTGACGACTCGCACGCTCGACCTGGCGTTCAACCGTCTCGATGGCGATTATCCCGCCCCGTACCAGCGCTATCTGGAACTGAAGGCTGCGCGGCTCGAACTGCAACTGAAGCAGTACCGGGCGCAGCAGGAGGAGATTGCCCGAACTGAGGAGTTCATCCGGCGCTTCAAGAACAGCCAGCTCAGCAAGCAGGCGCGCGGGCGCGAACGCCGCCTGGAGCGCCTGAAAGAAGGATGGAAAGGCGGTTCAGGGCGCACCGAAAAGCTGATCGCCCGACCGGAGCAGCAGAAGAAACTGGCGTTCAGGCTCGGCTCAAACCTGCGTGGCGCCGACCTGGTGCTGAAGATCGACGGGTTGACTGTCGGCTACAAGCAATCCGCCACCGACGCGCAGCCGCTGGCGCTGCTCCACGTTCCCGACCTCGAAATCTGGCGCGGGCAGCGGGTGGCGCTGATGGGACCAAACGGCTGCGGCAAGACGACCCTACTGCGCACACTTGTTGGCGACCTGCCGCCATTGCGCGGAAGGGTGCGCCTGGGGAGCAACGTCCGACTCGCCTCCTATGCCCAGGCGCACGAGGGGTTGCGGATGGACCGGACCATGCTCGATGAAATCCGCCGCATTCGACCTGATATGAAGGAAGCCGAAGCGCGCACGCTACTGGGGCGCTTTCTCTTCAGCGGCGACGATGTCTACAAACGCATCGGCGATCTTTCCGGCGGAGAGCGCAGCAGGGTGGCGCTGGCGCAGTTAATGCTGCTCGGCGGCAATTTCCTGGTGCTTGACGAGCCGACGAACCATCTCGACATCGATGCGCGCGAGGCGCTCGAAACGGTGCTGAACGAGTACGACGGCACGGTGCTCTTCGTCTCGCACGACCGCTACTTTATCGACGCCGTCGCCGACACGATCTGGATGGTGCGCAACGGCGCCATTGAGGTGTTTGATGGCACATATTCCGAATATGTCGCCGCGCGCGATGCCGCGCCCGGCGCAAGCGCGCCATCGAATGGTTCACATAGGCGCGAGACGGCGCAAGAAACGCGTGCCATGTCACCAGCCAGGGACCTACGCACGTTCAACCGCGATCAGGAGCGTGAAGAACGTCGGCGGCAGCGCCGCCAGGCGGCGCTGGAAGAAGAGATCGCCGGTCTCGAAGCGAAGCTCCGTGATCTCGCGGAAGCGCTAAATGCCGCTAGCGCCGCGGGTGATGTGCAGCGTGTGACATCGCTGGGGATTGCGATCGCAGCGTTGCAGGAAACCCTGGATTCGCGGTATGATGAATGGGCGACCATAGCGATCTGAAGGCTCGCTCAGAAAGACTAAAGACAAGGATGTAAAGGCGCGAAGATGCAAAGATTGGCGTATTGATTGCGACGCTTTGCGTATTTGCGTCTTTGCGTCAGCTTTTCGAGACGCGCGGTAAATTAAATAAGGTTTGTGAAGGGAACCTATCTGCTCATTCTGCGGCTCGACCGCGAGATTGCAGGGTTGCCCGTCGGCAGACTCGGCGTGCTGGATTTTCCTGCCGGGTATTACCTGTATGTCGGCAGCGCCTTCGGACCCGGCGGGCTGCCGGCGCGCCTAGCGTACCATGCCCGTAAGGAAAAGGCGCGACCGCACTGGCATATCGACTATCTGCGCAAGCATGGACGCCTGGAAGAAGCCTGGTGTGTCGCATGTTCAGAGCGACTCGAGCGTCTGTGGGTCGACGCCTTGAGCGCCGCGTCGGCGGTTCAGTCGGTTGTTCCAGGTTTCGGCGCGAGCGATAGTCCATGCAAGAGTCACCTGTTCTTTTCACCCGTTCGACCCCAACCGCGTGTTCTGACGGAAACGCTGCTTCAGAGCGTTGAACGGGCGCCGGTTTGTGTGAGACGCCTGAGCCTTGAAATCTGCACCTTTGATGACGTATGACCGACAACCAACCACGTTCTTCCGATGGTGTGCCTGATGTTGCCGCCATACTCGCACAACTGCGCGCTGAGGTGCGCGCGCGGCGCGCAGCCCGCCAACAAACTGGCGATGATGTGCTGCAACGCGCCCTGCAGCGCAGCCTTGACGACCTCGAAATCACGCGAGTGGTCAGTGCGCACTGGCCCCTCACTGGGCGCACCCTGCCGCAAAAGGCGATGGCGCTGATCAACAAACTCGTGCGGCGCTATCTGCGCTGGTACATCAACCCAATCGTCGAGCAGCAGAATGCGTTCAATGACGCCGCTGCACGCACGCTGCGACTGCTCGCAGAAGCCTACCAGGAACTGGCGCGGCAGGTGGCGGAACACCGAGAGACCGGCGCACAGTCGCACAGGACTGGGAGTGGGACGCAGGGCGACGATCATACCGGCAACCATCCGGGAACCGGGGAACTCTTCGACGCCGAGATCGATCCTGCCGCTGCACCGACCTATACTGATCTCATGGCGCAGGTGCGCCAGCGTGCCGCTGCGGAACCTCCCGTTCGTTTCATCGAACTGGAACTGCACGAAGCGCTGACCCATGCCCAATCGCGGCAAACCGTCACTGCACACTGGCCCCTCACCGGGCGCACGATTGTCGAGAAGGCAATCGCGCTGCACAACCGGATCGTGCGCCGGTACCTGCGCTGGCTGATCAATCCCATCGTCGAACAGCAGAACGCTGCCAACGAAGCGCTGACCGCTGCGCTGCGCGCCCTGATCCGCGTCGATGCCGCCTTCCGCGCTGATGTCGCCGCCTTCCGCGCCTCTCGCCAGCGACAGCCCTCAGCCCGCGACTAATGAACATTCAGAAATGAAACCAGTATGCCAGCGGTGTTGAACCACGCATTCCTTATCTTCTTGTGGTATTGAGCTCATGGGATTTGAACATACATTCTGCTATTCGTCTGCCCGCCCAGCGACTGATATGGTTTTTGAAAAATTATTCCGCTCTCCGCCCGCTCGCCCGGCGCCTAAAGTCGCGGGCTACGGTTGCGAAGCCCGCCTGCGCGGGCTGGGTTTGCACTTGTAAACTCTATGTCCGACATCATCACGATCGTTATCCCCTGGTTTGGTCCTGATACGGCTGGCGGCGCAGAGACGCAGGCGCGCCAGCTGGCTGCGGCGATCCGTGCACTCAATGTACCGGTCGAGGTCTGGACGACCGATGGACGCGACTCGTTTAGCCCGCCGGTTCCGTACTACCGCGCAGGCGCCGACCTTGTTGATGGCGTGCCGGTGCGACGCTTTCCCCTCACCCCGCCGCGCCCCGCGCCTCACGATCCGTACATCCCGGCAGCCGTCCGGCGCGCTGGTCTCCCCCACGACTGGATCGACTTTCCAGATCACGAGATGCGCCTGCTGGCGTCGCTACTGTCAAGTGATGCGCTGCTCGACGCCATCGCCATTGAGCGCGACCGGCGGCGTTTCATTTTTATGCCCTACCCGTTCCCGACGACCTTTTGGGGAACACTGCTCGCCGGAGAACGCGGGTATCTGTTGCCGTGTTTGCACGACGAACCGTATGCACGCTATCGCACCTACCGCTGGATGTTCCGCCGCACCCGGCGCGTGCTCGCCAACAGTCCAGCCGAACGAACGCTTGCGCTGCGCCTCTACGACCTTCCCCCCGACCGGGTGGTGATGGCGGGTGAAGGGATCGATCTGACGCCGCGCGGCGATGGCGCAGCTTTCCGCACAAAGTACGGACTGCGGGGTCCAGTGCTGCGCTACGCTGGTCGGCGTGACGCCTCGAAGAACTTTCCTATGTTGCTGATGTACCTGCGCGAATACTGGGCGCGACGGGGAACGCCGCTGACCCTGGTGCTGACCGGACGCGATCCGGTGGACATCCCGCTGCCGCTGCGGACGATTGTCCTCGATCTGGGGGACGTTGGCGTGCAGGAGCGCCACGATGCCTATGCCGCCGCCGATGTGTTCATTCAGCCCTCAACCTACGAGAGCTTCTCGATTGTGCTGATGGAGTCGTGGTTGCAAGGCGTGCCAGCGCTGGTCAATGCGCGCTGCGACGTTACTCGCGAGGCGGTCGAAGCCAGCGGCGGCGGGCTGAGTTTCGACGGATTCGCCGAATTTGCCGCTGCGCTCGATCTGCTGCTGGAGAACCGTGTGCTGCGGCGCGCGCTCGGAGCGCGCGGACGCGCCTGGGTGCTGGAACATTGCCGCTGGGAAGATGTGGCGCGCCGCACCGTGGCGGCGGTGATGGAATATGAGACCTGAACATCCGCACTGCTATCGGACGCCGTATCACTGGAGGATTTTTTCACAAAGGTTGAGGCAAAGGCGCGCAGACGCAAAGTGATGTAATATGGAAGGAACGCTTTGCACCATTGCGTCTTTGCGTCAATCTTTCGAGAAAGATGTATGAACCAGACTGCACAACCCGTCGCCATTGGCATCAACGCCCGCCTGTTCCCGATCAACTGGCGCCCGGTGTCTCAGGAAATCGCTTTTGCGCGAAGTCTTGGGTGCGACTGCATCCAGATCCACGGGCGTGAGCAGGGTGTTGACGCTGCATACCTGGGTATGCCGCTCGCAGCGGTCGGTGACATGCTCATCAGCAACGACGTCTCCGCCGTAATGGAGATTGTCGTGCGGCTAGGGGCAAACGGGCGCACCGCGTCCGGTCTGACGCCGCTCGATGTACTGCGCAACAATCTGGACGCTATCCGGGCGCTAGCGATCCGCCACGTGCACTGGCACTTCGCCCCGGCGACGTGGCTGACCGACGCCGAACTGCGCGCGCTGGAGGAGGCGCTGATCGACACCCTGCGCGCCGGAACCGACCTGGCGCGCGCCCATGGCTTTACTCTTGCGCTGGAGCACAACGAGCCTGACGTGCCGCTCTTCGCGCGGATCGAGGCGATCACCCAGGCGCTTGAAGCGGCGCCCGACCTTGGCTTCGTGTGGGACCTGAACCACACCCCGCCCGACGAACTCGACGCCTGGCTCGACCTGGCGCCGCGCATGACGCTGCTCCACGTCTCCGACACGCCGCTGCCGGCGGTTAACTACCATCTGCCGCTAGGCCAGGGAAGCATCGACTTCGAGGCGCGTTTCCGTGAACTGCGGGAAAGAGGGTATCGGGGAGCGGCCATTCTCGAAATCGGCGGGGTTCCCAAATCAGGCGGCTTCGGGCGCGACACCGACGAGGCGCTGTGCGACTCTGTCGCGCGGCTGCGGCGCGCTACCCGTGCGTAACGACATGCGCGTCGGACTAGCGCCCACTTTTTTCACGAGAAGCGTCACTCCCGTAAGATGGGCAGCGCCGGGGTCGAAGCCTTGCTGACGCGCCTGGCAGCGGATATATGATGTATCAGGAGAGCGCCGCCGCGCTAGAGACGTTGCCAGGCAACGTCTCTTGCATGGCGGCGCCTTATCGCCTTCTCACCTTCGACCTGCCACCTTCCCGCCTTCGTCCCTCTCGCCTCTTGCCTGGTCCCTCTCGCCCGATCAATTCATCAATCCCTCTTGATATTTCTGACAACCTCTGCTATACTCCGAGCAGAGGACGCTTGCAAAGATAACACCAGCAATGACGCTCACCAATCAACCCACCCACCGACAGATCATCCCATCCTCGCCGATGCCGGAGGCGCTGCGGTTGCTCGGCGACGAGACGCGCTGGCGGTTGATCAGCGAACTGCGCTGGAGCGACCGGCAGGTCGGCGAACTGTGCGAGCGCCTCGGTCTGCCGCAGAACCTGGTGTCGTACCACCTCGGCGTCCTGCGCCAGGCAGGGCTTGTGCGCACCCACCGCAGCGACGCCGATGGCCGGGTGCTCTACTATGCGCTCGACCTTGCGGCGCTTAAGTGGCATCTCCAATCGATCAGCGGCGCGCTGGCGCTGCCAATGCAGGCAGCGCCGCCATCAGCGGTCACTGGTCCAGTCCTGTTCATTTGCACCCACAATAGCGCACGATCGCAGATCGCCGAAGCCTGGTTACGCCATCTGAGCGGCGGACGGATTATCACGCGCAGCGCGGGCACGGCGCCTGCCGGGGTGCAACCGCTGGCGGTTCAGGTGATGGCGGAGGCGGGCATCGACATTGGCTATCAGTGTGCCAAGAGCATTGCCGACGTGATCGATCCAGCGCCTGCCGTGGTGGTGACGGTCTGCGACCTAGCGCGCGAGGAGTGCATCGCAACCCTGGACGCGCCTCTGTGCCTGCACTGGAGCATCCCTGATCCGGTCGCCGTCCAAGGCGATGAGTCTGAACAACTGGCAGCATTCCGCGCGGTGCGCGATGAACTGCGGTTGCGCGTCGAAGGATTGCTCGGCTTGCTGCCGATGGTTTCTATCAATGTGAACTGATAGGAAGTGAGGAGAGGATCATGGACGCCACCCTGCACGATGTGGTCGAATTCTTCCGTTTGCTCGCCGACCCGACGCGCTGCGCCATTCTGATGCGGCTGGCGCGCAGCGACGAGCGCCTGGCTGAATTGAGCGACTCACTCAAGCAACCTCCCGAAACTGTCGCCGCTGCGCTTGCTGATCTGGAGTCGGCTGGATTGGTTACGTCGCGTCTTAGCGATGTCGGGGATGGCCAGCGCTACTATCAGCTCAATCTGGAGCAACTGCAACAGCGATACGCTCGGGCAGGCCGGATGATCCATCCAGCGCTTGCGCAGGCTGTTGCCGAAGCGGAAGAGAAAACTGCACCGCGTGTCAAGCCGCGCGTCCTGTTCCTCTGCACGCACAACAGCGCACGATCCCAGATGGCGGAAGGATTGCTGCGCGCCTTCAGTCATGGTTCGATTGAGGTGTTCAGCGCTGGCAGCCAGCCTAGCGAAGTGCATCCTCTGGCGATCGAGACGATGGACTCAATGCGCATCGATATTCGCGGGCAGCGATCCAAGCACTACGAGGAGTTCATTGGTCAGCACTTCGACTATATCATCACGGTGTGCGACCGCGCGCGCGAGACGTGCCCCGTCTTTCCAGGCTTGAAGGAATCGATTCACTGGAGTATTCCCGATCCGGCCGCTGTCGAGGATGAAGCGGAACGACGGCGCGCATTTCACCAGGCAGCCACGCAACTGGCAAACCGCATTCGATACTTGCAGATCTTAATTGAACGGGGACAGCGCGATCAACTGGCGACGAGATAAGAGGGAGGAGACAGAAGCGATGAGTGTGCGAATCGGTATTAATGGATTTGGACGGATTGGGCGCCTGGCGCTGCGTGCGATGTGGGGTTGGCCCGAAATCACGGTTGCCCATATCAATGAGATTGGCGGCCCGGTCGAGGCCGCTGCGCATCTACTGGAGTTCGACTCGGTCCATGGGCGCTGGCAGCGCAACATTCAGACCGAGAATGGGCAACTGATCATCGAGGGCGTGCCGATCGGCTATAGCAGCATCAAGGATCCAGGCGCGGTTCCCTGGCGCGCCGCCGGGGTCGATATTGTGCTCGAAGCCACCGGTAAGTTCCGCACCCGTGAAGCGTTGCAAGCCTACCTCGACGCTGGCGTGCGCAAGGTCATTGTGGCAGCGCCTATCAAAGAGGGAGCGCTCAACATCGTGATGGGCGTGAATGATCACTGGTACAATCCTGCCGAGCATCACATCCTCACCGCTGCGTCCTGCACGACTAACTGTCTGGCGCCGGTCGTTAAGGTCATCCATGAGGGGATTGGCATCGTGCACGGGATGATTACGACGATTCATGACGTGACCAACACGCAGAGCGTTCTTGACACCCTGCACAAGGATCTGCGCCGGGCGCGCGCGTCCGGTCTGTCACTCATTCCAACCACCACTGGATCGGCGACTGCCATTGGGCTGATCTTCCCCGAGTTGCAGGGGAAGCTCGACGGCATCGCTGTGCGCGTGCCGCTGCTGAATGCTTCGCTCACCGACTGCGTCTTCGAGGTGCGACGCCCGACGACCGTCGCTGAAGTCAATGCGCTGCTCCGCGCCGCCGCTGAGGGTCCGCTGGCAGGCATCCTGGGGTTTGAACATCGCCCGCTCGTCTCGATCGATTTCAAGGACGATCCGCGCTCAGCAATCATCGACGGTCCCTCGACGATGGTCACCAATGGCACGCAGGTGAAGATTTTCGCCTGGTACGACAACGAGTGGGGCTATGCGAACCGCTACGTCGAACTGGCGCGGAAAGTGGCGCTTTCATTGGATTAGGAGGGTTGCTCAGCAAGACTGACGCGAAGGCGTGAAGGCAAATGGCGAACGTTGATTTCGCACCTTTGCGTCTTCGCGTCGAACGCTGATACTCTACGAGTCGCAAAACCGCCTGTCACTCGTCACTCATCACTCATCACTCATCACTCCATAAGGAGGAACTGTGGCAACCGCAGATATTGCAGCGCCGCGAACGGCATCGAACGATCTTCGCAACTACATTCTGGTGACTGGCGCCTATTGGGCGGATACGATCACCGATGGCGCGATCCGCATGCTGGTGCTGTTCTACTTCTACCAGCTTGGCTACACGCCGTTTCAGGTGGCGATGCTGTTCCTGTTCTACGAGATCTTCGGCATTGTCACCAACCTGTTTGGCGGCTACCTGGCGGCGCGCATGGGGCTGAAGAGCACTCTCTTCTCCGGGCTCGGCGTTCAGTTTGTGGCGCTGAGTATGCTGGCGCTCCCCGACTCTGCCTGGCTGACGGTGCCTTACGTTATGGTTGCGCAGGCGCTCTCCGGCATTGCCAAGGATCTGACGAAGATGAGCAGCAAGAGCGCGGTCAAGCTGATCGTCGCTGAGGACGCACAATCGACGCTCTTCAAATGGGTGGCGATTCTGACCGGCTCGAAGAACGCGCTTAAGGGCGTCGGCTTCTTTGTCGGCGGCTTGCTGCTCTACCTGGTCGGCTTCCGCATGGCGATCTTCATCCTGGCCGGGTTGGTCATCACGGCGCTGATCGTCACCGCAATCCTGATGCGCGGCGACCTGGGCAAGGCGAACAAGAAGGCGAAGTTCCGCCAGATGTTCTCGCACAACCGCGCTGTGAACTTGCTGGCGGCAGCGCGCATCTTCCTGTTCGCTTCCCGTGATGTCTGGTTCGTCGTTGGTCTGCCGGTCTTCCTCTACACCGTGCTGGGATGGAACTTCTGGCAGGTCGGCGGGTTCCTGGCGATCTGGGTCATCGGCTATGGGTTTGTCCAGGCATCGGCGCCGGAGGTCATTAAGCGCCGGATGAAGGTTGATGAGGCAGGAATTGCACACGGCAGCGTGCCGGATGGGCGAACGGCGATGTGGCTGGCATTCGTACTGGCGGCGTTTCCGGCTGGCATCGCCGTGGCGCTCGCTGGCGGCGTCGATCCGACGCTGGTCGTCGTTGGCGGGCTGATCGCGTTTGGCATCATCTTCGCCATGAACTCGTCGGTGCATTCCTACCTCATTCTTGCCTACACCGAGAGCGACAGGGCAGCGATGGGAGTTGGGTTCTACTACATGGCGAACGCCATGGGACGCCTGGCAGGGACCGTGCTTTCCGGCGCCGTCTACCAGATCTGGGGACTGGTCGGGTGTCTCTGGTTCGCTGTCGCTTTTGTGCTCGCTGCCGGGATCATCTCGGTGGCGCTGCCGCGCCGAGAGGCAGGCGCTCCTGTCGTGGCGGCTTTCGGCGATAGCGGGGACTAGAGCGTTTCTCGGCTATGCTAACGCACAGGTGCGAAGACGCAAGGGGGTGACGTATTGACTGTGCATCTTTGCGTCTTCGCGTTCATCTTTTTGAGCAAGGCTGCGGGAGCCGTTACTGCGGCTTGCGCGCAATGATTGCGCTACTCGTAAAACATCCCGCCAGGCGCCGCACCACGTCTGCCGGAAGCGCTGTCAGATCCGCCGAGGCTTCCGAAAGGACATCTCTCTCCAACAAAAGCGGAGCGCGCACATCGTCAAGATGTTTCTTGGGCGACGGTCACATCGAGACGCAGCGCTGACCGTATGTGACCGTCACCTTCACCAACCTCACCACCCCAGCACTAGCGCGAAGATCAGCGGAGCAACAATGGTTGCATCCGACTCAATGACGAACTTTGGCGTGTCCACTGCCAGCTTTCCCCAAGTGATCTTTTCGTTCGGCGCAGCGCCCGAATACGATCCGTAGCTGGTCGTTGAGTCAGTGATCTGACAGAAGTAGCCCCACACTGGCACATTGGTGCGGCGGAGATCCTGGTGCAGCATTGGCACGACACAGATCGGGAAGTCACCTGCGATTCCGCCGCCAATCTGGAAAAATCCAATCGAGTGCCTAGCTGAGGTTCTGGTGTACCAGTCCGCCAGGTCGATCATATATTCGATCCCGCCGCGTACCGTATGCAGATTCTTAATGTCGCCAGCGATACAGCGCGCGGCATAGATGTTGCCGGTCGTCGAGTCTTCCCAGCCTGGCACATAGATCGGCAGATCGCGTTCCATAGCGGCATACACCCACGAGTCGCGCGGGTCGATCTGGTAGTATGGCGCCAGTGCGCCTGAGCGCAGGACCCGATAGAAGAACTGGTGCGGAAAGTACGCTTCTCCAGCCTGGTCGGCGCGCATCCATTCCTCAGTCAGCACCTTCTCGAGCCGACGAATGGCTTCCTCTTCAGGAATACAGGTGTCGGTTACACGGTTCATGCGCCGTTCCAGCAATTCCTGCTCCTGCTGAGGCGTGAGATCGCGGTAGTTCGGCAGACGCTCGTAGAAATTGTGAGCAATCAGGTTGAAGATATCTTCCTCTAGATTCGCGCCGGTGCACGAAATCGCGTGCACCTTGTCCTGCCGGATCATCTCTGCCAATGAAAGCCCGAGTTCTGCTGTGCTCATCGCGCCAGCCAGTGTGATCATCATCTTGCCGCCCTTGTCGAGATGCGCACGGTACGCCTCGGCGGCATCCACGAGCGCCGCAGCATTGAAATGGCGAAAATGGCGCCGCAAAAACTGGCTGACAGGTCCATTGGCGTTCATGTCAACCTCCTTTCACTACAAAGGGCACGAAATGACACGCAGACTAAACCGCCTGCCTCTGAGACCCTCGAGGTCGGGAGAGGCGCAAGCGGCAGGAAGGATCGCTCTGCTTGCACGATTCCGCAGCGGATACCGGGTCGATAGTGAAGACCTCAAGGGTCGAGGGCGTTCTTCGACTGGCTCGCGTGTACCGCGCAACGTTCCTGGGTTCAACATAATGTTCGTGGGCGCACATCCGTGCGCGTGGGCGCGCGGGTGGCGCGCTCCTGCTGGCACCCTTCCCGCCGATCTTGGACGGCGCTGCGGTGGACGCGCGGGCAGCGGCGTGGGCGCCCCTGCGGCGCGCCCCTACCCGCTCAACCTTACCCCACCATCACTCCTTCACGGAACTGCAGAGCGTAGAGTCGCGCGTACAGCCCCTGGTTCGCCAGCAGTTCCTCGTGGGTTCCCTGCTCGACAATGCGCCCATGGTTGAGCACGATGATCCGATGCGCAATCGAGACAGTGCTAAACCGGTGTGCGATGATGACTGACGTGCGCCCGCGCATCAGGCGCTCGAACGCTTCCTGCACCAACGCCTCCGATTCACTGTCAAGCGAACTGGTGGCTTCGTCGAGGAGCAGGATGCGCGGATTCTTCAGCATCACACGCGCAATCGCGATGCGTTGGCGTTGCCCGCCGCTCAGCTTGATGCCGCGTTCGCCGACTAGCGTATCGTATCCGCGCGGCATTGCCATGATAAAGTCGTGTGCATTTGCAGCCTTTGCCGCCGCAATGATCTCTTCATCGCTGGCGTCCAATTTTCCATAGACGATATTCTCACGGATCGTGCCGCCAAAGAGCATCGTTTCCTGCGGCACTAGACCGATCTGCTCCCGCAGACTGCGCTGCGTAACGCTGCGCAGATCGTATCCGTCGATCAGGACGCGCCCGGATGTCGGGTCGTAGAAGCGCGGGATCAGATTGAACAGCGTACTCTTGCCAGCGCCGCTTGGTCCCACGAGCGCCACAATTTCACCTGGCTGCACCGTCAGCGAGATGTCGTGCAGCACCCTATGCCCGGTTTCATACTCAAATGACACATTGTCAAACGTAATCTCGCCGCGCACCGGCGGCAATTCAAATGCATCCGGCGCATCTCTGACGGTCGGTTGCGTATCGAGAATCTCGAACACGCGCCGCACCGCTCCGACCGCTTCGCGGAATTGGCCGTACAACCCGGAGAGTTGCGCCAGGCTGGCGCCGATTGTGATCGCATAGATCAGAAACCCGCTGATCGTGGCAAACGACATGCGCCCCGCCAGCACCTCACTGCCGCTGAACCAGAGGATCGCGGCAATGCCGCTGAACCCCAGGAACGCCATCAGACCGCCAAACCCTGAGCGGAGCAGCGCCAGGCGCAACGCTGCCTTCAGTGTGCGCTGCATCGCGCGTTCGTACCGTTCGATCTCATATGACTCCCGCACGAAACTTTTGACAACCCGCACCCCCTGCAACCCTTCCTCGACTGCCACCGTCGCGTCGGCCAGTTCGTCCTGCACGCGGGTGCTGAAGCGCTGCAACCAGCGCCCGAAGATGGCTGCAACAGCAACGATGCTGATCGCCAGCGCCAGCACGAACCCCACCAATCGCGGGTTGAGCAGGAACACGATGATGATTGCGCCGATCAGGGCAACGATGCTCGACAGAAACTGGGTGACGTTGTTGGTCAGAATGGCGCGCACCTGCGTCACATCGCTGGAAATGCGCGACACGAGTTCACCGACGCGCCGATTGGCGAAGAAGCTTAACGATAGCGTGTGCAGGTGGCGATACAACTGCACCCGCATATCGAGGACGATCCGCTCACCGACGATGTTCAGGATGTATCCCTGGAGAAATGTGAGAAACGCCTGAAAGAAGAAGAGCGCAATCAGCGCCAGTGTCAGACTCGTCAGCAGTGTCTGATTACCCTGCCGCAGCACCGCTTCCAGCAGTTGCACGATAACGAGCGGAAACCCAAGATTGATGGCGCTCGCGCCCGCTAGCGCCAGCAGTGCACCGGCCATGAGCCGCTGATACGGTTTCAGATAAGTCAACAAACGGCGCCAGTCAACAGCGCGAATGGGAAGCGCCTCTCCGGGACTGCGAGTATTGCGTGATTGCCGGTTGATCATTGAGTAGATGTTCCTGTCACAAGCGTCTAACGAGTAGAGGCTTCAGTATAGCATACACGCGCTGTTGTCTAAAATTGCTCGAAACGGTTGACGTGCAGGCGCAAAGCCTCGTCATCAGCACGACGACCTTTGCGCCTGTGCGCCTTTGCGTCGGCTGTGCTGAGGTCCTCGAAGAGAAAGAAGGCTTCGGGATGAAAAAGTACGTCTCAACGCCGGAGGCATTCGCTTTTGGGCATCCCCAGAGACATTTTTACGCGGGCCTGACGGGATGGCCGCCGAAGCCTTTGCGCAGCGCAGCTAGCACTTTTGCGGCGAATGATTCTGGCTTTCGTGAATGAAACCGCTCAAAGAGTGAGAGGGTAATCACCGGTGCAGGAACGTCGAGTTCGATAGCAGTTTGAATCGTCCAGCGCCCCTCGCCGCTGTCTTCGACATACCCCTGGATGCGCTCGAGATGCGGGTCCTGCCGGAAGGCTTCTTCCGCCAGCTCCAGCAACCACGACCGCACCACGCTGCCATGGTTCCAGACTGCAGCGATCTTGTGCAGATCAAGATTGAACTCAGTCTTGGAACGCATGATTTCGAAGCCTTCGGCGTATGCCTGCATCATGCCGTACTCGACGCCGTTGTGCACCATTTTGACGAAGTGTCCGCTCCCGACCGGTCCGCAGTGGAGGTAGCCGCCCTCTGGCGCCAGGGTGCGGAACGCCGGTTCGAGCCGTGCAACCACATCGGCGTCGCCGCCGACCATCAGGCAGTAGCCAAGTTCCAATCCCCAGATGCCGCCTGATGTTCCCTGATCGACATAATGGATGCCGCGCGCTTTGAGTTCTTCCGCACGACGCAGATCGTCCTTATACCAGGTGTTGCCAGCGTCCACAATCGTGTCGCCCGGCGCCATGAGGTCTGCCAGCGCAGCAATGGCGCGTTCCGTTACCTCGCCAGCTGGCAGCATGACCCATACTGCGCGCGGCGGCGCGAGCGCAGCGACCAGTTCTTCCAGCGTGTATGCCGGAACGGCTCCGGCAGCAGCGAGTTCGTCGATCGGTCCACGGCTGCGGTTGTGAACAACAACCCGATGGCCGCCACGTAGCCACCGGCGCGCCATATTCGCGCCCATGCGTCCAAGACCAGTGATGCCAATATCCATACATCGCTCCCCATGATCGTGTAAAGCAATCGCAAGCCCATCCATCATACGCGACGGCGGGCAACGCAGCAAGAAGCGGCGACAGACCCAGTGTGATAACGATCACACACTCACACGGATCAGGACGAATCACACGGATCGATTGCGCTCCATAACTGGCGTACCCGCGTGAGTCCGTTGCATCTGCGCGAATCCATGTTCCCATTTTGACAGATTGCGTCTGGATCCCGACAGGTATGGTATAGTACCTGCGTATCATTGCCTTGTAGAAAGGACAATGGCGTTGGCGACTGCGATCCCCGAACCATATGCCGATTTGGTCGAGCGCATGGCGGCTGCCGATGCTGACCTGCGCGCAGCGTTGCGGGCGCGTGGCCTGACATGGGAGGAATATCCCGATCTGAAAGGCGCTGCCCGCGAGCAAGGCGCAGCGGCAGCGGTCGCGTACCCGATGCAGGGGGTGTTGAAGTACCACGGCTTGTGCGATTGGGATTATCGTATCGCCTTCCTGCCGAGCGTGTCGTTATGCAATGATGCCGGGCACACTCTGACGCTGGTCGAGTTCGATCCCGCCCTAACGGCTGACTATGTGACCATCAACGGGCAGCCTGCGCATGGGCGCGAACTCGAGCGGGTGCGCCAGAGTCTCGACGCCATCCGCGCAGCCTCCGGCGCAACAGTGCGCGCTCGCGTCACATCACGCAACGTCACTCGTGGAACGCGCATGGGGAAAGGGCTTGGATCGAGCGCAGCAGCATCGGCAGCGCTGGCGCTCGCGGCGATTGCGGCGCTGTACGGCGACCAAGCGGCAGCCAACCGTCGCCTTGTCAGTTGCATGGCGCGGCTGCTGGCGGGTTCCGGGTGTCGCAGCGCGGCTGGCGGATGCTCGATCTGGCTGTCGTACCCCGGCATACCCCATGAGGAGAGTTTTGCCGTTCGTCTTGATGATGCCGGGCAACTCGACGACGTTCGCCTGATCACTGTGCCTATCGACTCGCGCATCGGCCTGAAGACCGAGCAGGCGCATCTGGATGCCCCGGCAAGTGCGCTGTTCCGTTGCTGGATGCTAAGCCGCCGCGACGAGGCGCTGGCGTGTATCGCTGCTGCACGCACGGGGGATTGGCGCACCCTCGGGCAGTGGGCGGAACTGGACAGCATGCGACTGCACGGCATTACTATGTCGGGGAGCCGGGAGAATAAGCTGATCGGCTGGGAACCTGAGAACATTGCGCTCTTTCGCATGTGCAACACATTGCGCTCGGCTGGGATTCCGGTCTACTGCTCGACCGACACCGGTCCGACGGCGGTATTCATCACGCACCGTGACTACGAGGACGCTGTGGTTGCCGCGATCGAAGCGCTTGGTCTCGACTTGGAGCCGATCCGTGGCCGCATCGCTGGACCGGTGCGCCTCGTCGATGTCGCGTGGGCGCGGGAAGAGTTGGGGGTTGACAGTTGAAGGTAGGGGCGCGCCGGTGGCGCGCCCAGCGCAGCGCCGATGGTGCGCCCGCACGCATCGGTGGCGCGCCCACCCCGGCGCCTCTAGAACCGGTGGGAAGGGGGCAGGTGGAAACGTGTCTGACCTTTGAGGTCTACGCCACGAACGTCGCCTCACCAGAAGCGTCGCAGGCGACAAGGGATTTGCCCCTTGAACTGAATCTCGCTGCGATCTCAAAGGTCTTGGGGAAGGGACAGGTGAAGGCAAGCGATCTAACCCCTAACCTCGGTTCTCAGTTCTCAGTTCTTGGTTCTAAAGGCGGTCTGTTATGTTCTTGCGTCTCCTAGTAATCGTCGCAGCCTGCACAGGAATGCTGCTCCCACCCGTCGCACGGGCGCAGCGTGGGGAGCGTTGCTTCACCGAGACGGGCTACTGCATCAGCGGGCGCATTCGAGAGTTCTGGGAGCAGAACGGCGGTCTGCGCGTATTTGGCTACCCGATTACACCGTTGCAGACAGAAACGATCGAAGGGCGCCCATTGCAGGTCCAGTGGTTCGAACGCGCTCGCCTGGAACTGCATCCGGCGAACCCGCGACCCTTTGATGTACAACTCGGTCGTCTCGGCGCAGAATTACTGGCGCGCAACGACCGCGGCGGCGCGCCGGTGAACATTGCCGCATCAGGTGAGTGTCGTCTGTTCCCACAAACCGGCATCAACGTTTGTGGTCCAATCCTGGCAGCGTGGCGTTCTGCCGGTCTGCAACTCGACGGCAAGCCGGGAGTGAGCGAGGCCGAAAGCCTGGCGCTCTTCGGCGTTCCGTTGACTGAAGCACGTCTTGAAACCCTTACTGATGGAAACGCCTACGTGGTACAGTGGTTTGAGCGAGGACGTTTCGAGGTGCATCCCGAAAATCCGCCGCCCGCGAAGGTGTTGCTTGGTCTGCTTGGACGTGAGTACGGTCCAGTAGCGCGTGCGCCAGAAGTCGCGCGTGCGGAACGGATCAAGGGCGCCGCTCCAGCACGTATCATCGCTCGTGAGATTGGCATGGACGCCCGGATTGTCTCGGTTGGGCTGGATGCTCAGGGAATGCCAATCGTGCCGGATCACGATGTCGGGTGGTATAACCGCAGCGCACTGCCAGGGCAGGGCGAGAATGTGGTATTATGGGGGCATGTGCTGCGTTTCAGGCACGCGCCGCACATTCCCGCGCCATTTGCACGCCTGAAGGAATTGCGTCCCGGTGCGCGGCTGACCGTGTATGACTCGAACGGGACTGCCTTCGACTATGTGGTGACGCGCCAGGTGTGGGCGCGCCCGTCCGAAGTGGAGTGGATGCTGCCGCAGGGACGTGAACGCCTGACCCTCATCTCGTGCATTGGCGACAAAGTGATCGCCGGTCGTGAGGTGGTGGATATGAGCCACCGCCTGATCACGATTGCTGAACCGGCGCGCTGAGGTGGTGTCAGATTGTCACCCGGCAGCCGCAGGGCAATTCAGCGGTGTAGGGCCATTGGTGCGTGGCGGGCGGACGACCATGACCGAAATGCTGCACCCATCGTTTGCGCGGTTCGACGATCAGCACCTCAACGCCCTACGACAAATGCCAGGCCGGATTGATGCTCAGGTCCTTTTCCGTGTAGCCCGGACTGACGATTTCAAGAACCGCTTTGAGAACGCACTCCCACGACTCATCAATGTCAGGCGGCTCGATGCAGAAGATAGCAGTGTCAGGATGCCGGTACGATCCATCAGGAAAGACGAGCGACGCATCCGATAGATGGCAGCATCCACACCCGCCCGACGCGCCTAAAATGGGCATAATGCTTGCACGAATGCGGTCTATCCACTTTCCGATAGCGTATGCTGGGCAGCAAACGCCAGGTCGACACGCCACCGGTTATTTCCGGCTCAATGCGCTGCTCGCGAACCAGCATCTCAAGCAGACGCCCGATGTCAGTCGCTGAAGGGGCGTATGCCGTCGCTGCCTGCTATCTCCTGGAAGCCTTGATCGTTGATCGTTCGTTCCCCTGGCGGGGCAGGTCTAAGACGAGAAACGGGCTTGTATCGCAAAGGCGTCCCTTAACACCCAGGCGTTCCTCTGGCGGGGCAGGTCTCAGACCTGCCCCAACAGGTTAACGTGAAGACGTGGGGGTGCGTCGTCAATTGCTTACTCGTATGGTACCGCTGTCCCCCACAACCGTCTCTATCAGCGCCCGCGCAATCGGCAGCGTCTCCGCCTCGCTGCGATTCGCCAGGACAACCGCCGTGCACCGGCGGTCCAGCAGACGCACAATAGCGGTGCGGAAGCCAGCAGTTTCGCCGGTATGATAGGCAGCACGCTGCCCGGCGATACTGGTCAGGAACCAGCCATAGCCATACGAATCGCCGGAGGGCGCTGTGACGTGGGGAGTGAACATGGCTGCGCGCCAATGCTCAGGCAGGAGCGTATCATTCGAGAGCGCCGCATCCCAGCGCTCGAGATCAATTGTTGAACTATAGACGCCCCTATCCCCCAGTGTCGCGCTCGTCAGATGGTCAACACGAACGAAGGCGCCGTCGCGGAACGAGTATCCAGAGGCGCGGCGCGGAATGGCGCTGCCGTCGCCTTCATATGCCGCTGTGAAATGCATGCCGGCTGGCAGAAACACCTGCTCACGGAGAAATGCGGCAAATGGTTGCGCGGCGACGCGTTCGACGATCAGCGCTAGCAGGCAGTAGCCGGTGTTGTTGAAGCGGAACGCCGCGCCGGGCGCAGCGTATCCCGCGTCAACGCGCCGTACCAGGTCGAGCACGTCGTGATCGCGCAGTTGCGTGGTCGTGCCAGGAGGGATCAGTTCCTCGTAATCTGCCAGTCCCGAGGTATGGGTCAGCAGATGGTGAACGGTGATCTGGCGCCAGAAAGCAGGCGCTGATTCAAAAAAACGCGCCATCGTGTCATTGAGCGAGAGCGCGCCTTGTGCCGCCAATCGCAGCACAGCCGCCGCAGTGAACTGCTTAGTCAACGATGCCAGACGAAAGTTGGTAGCAATCGTGATAGCCACGTTTCGTTCAAGGTCCGCCATACCGAGCGCCCGGGCATAGTCCGCATTGCCGTCGACGAGCAGCAGGACGCTGATGCCTGGAACCTGACCATCGAACGGGCGCAAGAGATGATCGACCGGATGTGTCTCTGGTATCATCACAACGCTCCGCGCGCAGAGAGGGAAAGTGACACCGATGCAGTATCTCACCCGGAGCTCATGATACCGCTCTGCGCCATTCGCCGCTAGTGGCAGTTACGTCGTCAAATAAGATACGAAATCTTACACCGAAATCGATATTCCTATAGAAACTTCGATATTCTTGCAATTCAATGACAAGTTACGAATACGCATAGTATGGACCATATCTACTATGCATTGCCATAGATAATCCGTTTTTGACAATCTTTAGCATACATTTCGCAACCATGCGCACCGTAGTGGCGAAGTATGATCGTAGCGTGGTTTATTCGAGCACGACAACGCAGCACGACCATGACGCAGCACATCACAACCACCACTCCTGAACACAGGCGACACACATCGCTTCTTTTCGATCAGGCGCGAATCGCACGCACCGGGTCCTCTTCCGAAGAATGGCGCAGGGAACGCGAACAGTTGTTACTCCTCCTCGCCGAGCGCGAAGCGGAGATCCGCGCTCTACGCGGCATGGTCTCCGAGGCGCGAGACGCTGAGCAGCGCCGGGTGGTCCGGGAATTGCACGATGGCGTGGCGCAGCAGATCACGGCTGCCTGTTTGCATCTTCAGACGCTGGCGCGCCTCTATCGCCCGCGGTCGCCTGAAACGCGCGCTGCGCTCGAACGGGCCATCGAGCTGGCTCGCTGCGCTGCCGATGAGGTGCGCCGGGTGATCGCCGGAGCGCCGCCGGCAGCGCTCGATCAGTGTCGTCTGGCTGAAGCGATCCGCAGCGAAGCGATGGCGCTACAGCGCGACGGATGGCAGGTGACGGTCCAGGTTGCCGATGTTGGTCTGTTGCCGAACGACATCAATCTGGCGCTGTTTCGTATGGCGCAGGAGGCGCTCCAGAACATTCGCCAGCACGCGGGGCGCTGCCGAGTGCAGGTGACGTTGGATCGCAAAGGGTCGCAGGTGCGATTGGAGATCGTCGATGACGGATGCGGGTTCGATCCACAAAAGATCGCAGCAGAGCGCTTCGGTCTGGCGGGCATACGGGAGCGCGCAGCATTGCTGGGCGGAACCGTCAACATCCAGAGTTGCCCCGGTTGCGGGACGAGGATCGTAATCCTTGTGAACCTGTAAGTATGGCTGTTAGAGAACACGGATGCGGATGGTTTGAGACGGATTCGCACGGATCGGGATGACGCTCTCTCCATGCGTATGAAGGGTGCAGCGCCATGACGCACAGCCAGTCTGCTCGTAGTTCATCGCCATTGGCGCGCGTCTTGATTGTTGACGACCACGAATTGGCGCGCGCCGGGCTTGCGGCGGTGCTAGCGCGCGAACCGGGCATCGAGGTCGTCGGCGAGGCAGGCGACGGCGCTGCCGCGCTCGATTTTGTCGCGCGCCATCCGGTGGACCTGGTCATGATGGACTTGCAGATGCCGGTGATGGACGGTATTGAGGCAACGCGACGGATCAAGGCGTTGCATCCAGCCATCAGCATTATTATCGTGACCGTGCAGGCGCGACCGGACGCCCTGATGGAAGCGCTGCGCGCGGGCGTCGCCGGGTATCTGCTAAAGGACGCAAGTCGGCGCGAGATCATCGGCGCAGTGCGGCAGGTGTTGCGCGGCGAGGCGTTCCTGAACCCGGATCTGGTGCTGCAGACCCTGCGACGGCTGGCGAATGTGACACCCAACGGGGAAGCGCCGCCGATCGAACCGCTGACGCCGCGTGAGCAGCAGGTGCTTCGCCTGTTGATGCAGGGCAAGACGAACCGCGAGATCGCGCGCGAACTGGTCATCAGTCCGGGAACAGTCAAGGTACACGTTGAGCATATCATCGCCAAACTTGGCGTGTCGGACCGCACGCAGGCGGCGGTGCGGGCGCTGGAACTGGGGTTGGTGCGGGGATAAGGGTTCCCCTCCTCCCCCCGACCCCCTTCTCCCACCAGGGGAGAAGGGGGAGGTGGGGTGTCTTGACACCCGAAACGGGCGGTGCAACGGAAGGGCTTGCCAAAGAATCTACACTATGAGACTAGGCGCCCCTATCTCGTGTCCCAACCTGTACCATCCCACGTTCCACGTGTGATATTCGCTGCGCCTCGACCGTACCCGCGGGCGGCAGCGCCAGCCCGGCCCGTACTTGTGGGCGTGGCAGCGCTACGCCCTTACATGCCCGCGTTCGACGTGCGAAAGGCGCTACGCGCATGGGCGCACCAGCAGCGCGCCCATGCCTTCAATTCAACCCTCCCGCCTTCAATCTGAACCCCATCTCACTTCTCGCCCCACGCCTTGTTCCATACGCCACCCGACATACCCGACACATAGCCGCATAGCAGACGCGCACTGCTGAGGTGATGCGTTAGGATGCCTTCAGCAATGCGTGTCACTCGCGGTGAGAGAAGCGAGACCGCCAGGCTGTGAGGAAATCTATGGATTGTTCAGGAGCGCGGTTGCCGAATTGCGTGCGCACCCTTGTCGCCATGCTCGACCAGGAGCGTCTGCTGTTCCGCTCGGTGTTGGGACTCCTTCCGCACGTGATGGTGATCACTGAAACGGATGATGGTCGCGTGGCACTAGAGTGTGTGCGACGCTGGCGCCTCGATCTGGCGCTGCTCGGCATTCCGCTGGTGCACCTGGACGGTCTGACAGTTGCGCGTCGGGCGCTCCGCGTTTCGCCCGGCATTCGGGTTGCCATCATTACCACGATCGATGATCCTGCCTGTCTCCTTGAGGCGCTACGGATCGGTGTGAACGGATATTTGTCCGCCTGTGCATCCGTCGACGATCTGGCAGACGCCATTCGACACATCCTCGCGGGGGAAACGTTGTTCGACATTGCGCTCTCGACGCGCGCCCTCCAGCGACTGGCAGTGACTGGCTATGCACGTTGACGAAGATATGCCATCCGGCATAGGTGCGATTGTCCAACAGGCAGACGCTGCCAGACGCTCACAGTGCTACAGTCAGCATGACGATCAATAGCGCACCGCTACGCTCTTCGATATGGATGTGTGGATCGGTGCACGAACACGGTTACGTCAATCTACAGCATTTTTCGACGAGATTGGCGCACAGACGCAAAGGCGCAAAGCCTTGCAATCAATACGACACATCGCTGCGTCTTTGCGCTCTGGCGTCAACCTTTCTGAGGAACCTGGGTCCGGGCATGAATTGTCAGACAGCATCCTGACGCTCCGGGTCGAAGCCCTTGCTCGGGTCAGGTAAGCCCCCTGGGGGCTTTCACGTGCTCAGCGAGGGCTTTAGCCCGCAGCGATACGGCGTTGCCTGCCAGATCATGCCTGCATGCGAGAAACCTTCCGGGCGGCGCTAATGCGCCAAATGCATCAACAAAGTGAGCATCGCATGACTCTGCAACGGTATCTGACCCTCTTCTGGCGCTGGCTCTGGCTGATGCTGCTGATGACGTCGCTCGCTGGCGGCGCGGCGTATCTCGTTAGCAACCGGATGACGCCGATCTATGAAGCCTCGACGACTCTGCTGATCAATCAGGCGCCAGCGAGCAGCGCTTCACCGGACTATAACGCTGTCCTGACTGCCGAGCGGCTGGCGCGCACCTACGCCGAATTGCTGGTCAAGCGTCCAGTGCTCGAAGAGGTGGTGCGCGAGCTGAATCTGCCGTTCACCTCATCAGCGCTCGCCGAGCGCGTTCGCGTCCGCCCTATCCGTGACACGCAGTTGATCGTCGTGACGGTTGAAGACATCAGCCCGCAGCGCGCTGCCGATATTGCCAATCGGATCGTGGCGGTCTTCAGCGACCAGAACCGCGAACTGCAATCCGAGCGCTTTGCCGAGTCAAAGCGCAGCCTGACGAGCGAGATCGCCAAACTCCAGGCGGATATTGATGCAACCCAGGAGCAACTTGCATCCCCGCGCGGGGTTGATGATCCGGTGCGCCGCGCGCGCTTGGAAGAGGCGCTCGTGCAGTACCGCAGCAGTTATGCCGCCGTGCTGCGCAGCCTGGAAGAGGTTCGGCTGGCGGAGGCGCAGTTGACCAATAGCGTCAATGTGGTAGAGACTGCCGTGCCCGTGTACGCGCCCGTGCGTCCGCGGATTGCAATGAACACCGGAATGGCGGCAGTCGCCGGTCTGCTGCTAGCCATCGGCATAGCACTGCTGATCGAGTACCTGAGTGATCGGGTCAGTTCAGCCGAGGACGTGGCGACTGCAGCGCATGTTGGCATGCTGGCAGCCATTGGAAGGATCGATGGCGCCGAGCCGTCGGACAAACTGGTCATGCTGAAAGACCCCTTCTCACAGGTGGCCGAAGCCTACCAGATGTTGCGCGTCAAATTGGAGATTGCGCGGTTCGAGAAGCCGCTGCACACCCTCCTGGTCACGAGCAGCAGCCCCGGCGAAGGGAAGAGCACAACAGCAGCGAACCTGGCGCTGGCGATTGCCCGCTCCGGTAAACGCGTCATTCTGGTAGACACCGACCTGCGACGTCCGTCGTTGCACCGGTTTTTCCGCCATGCCAATCTGCGCGGCGTCACCACGGCGCTGGTGCGCGATCCGTCAGAGAGCCTGTATAACCACATGGTCGCCACCAGTGTAGAGAATTTGCTTGTGTTGCCGAGCGGACCGGTTCCCTCTGACCCGGCAGTCATGGTCAGTTCCAAAAAGATGCTTGACCTGATTGATGAACTGAAGCGCATGGCAGATGTCGTAGTGTTCGACAGTCCGCCAATTCTGGCTGTCGCCGATGCAATCCCACTCGCGCATATCTGCGATGCGACGCTGCTGGTGGTGCTGGCTGGCGTCACCCGTACCAGTCAGTTGCGCCGCGCATGCGATCAGTTGCTGCAGGCGGGGGTGGAGCCGCAGGGGGTGGTGTTGAACCGCGTGACGCGGGAACAGGTCGGGTATGACCACTATTACTACTACTACTACGGCGGTGAGCGGAGGCGTCGTCGCCGCAGCGTGTTGAGCCGGTTATTCAAACGCCGCCGCCAGAGCAGCGTGCCGGGCACGGTCGATACCGTGGATGCTGGCGTGATCGGGATGGGGCGCAGCATATGGGATGACCGGAATGCATCAATCGATGCTGCAATGGATGGGTCCTATGGCACGCCTGCGCCAGACGTGATTGATGGTCATCCGGTGAGCGTCAACGCTGCCGTGGCAACCGGGACGGACAGTCGCCGCAATGGCACGGCGCCACACCGGGAGATTGAGACAAAGTAGGGACATCCTGTGACACAGCAATCACAGCCAGGAGTTGCACGCCTGACCGTCGAGACCTATGCCGTGCGACTGGCGACGTTGGGATTGATGGCGATCTCGGCGGTATTACAGGCGCGTTTGCTTGGTCCTGAGGGCAAAGGATTGCTTGCCGCCGCACTCTCGTGGTCAGCGTTGATCGGCGGGATTGCCCTGCTCGGCTCAGATAGCGCCGTTATCTATTTTGTCGCGCGTTCGGCGCAGCACACGCTGTGGACGATGCGCGCCGGTTTGATGTATGCCGTCGGCATTGCCCTGGTTGCGCTCGTGCTGTCGGGCATTCAGGTCGACGCCCTGATGGACCGGCGACTGATGCTCTCGGTTGCGCTGTTGACGCCAGTGTTTGTCCTGACAACGCTGCTCAACGCGATCTGCGTCGGTTTGAACCGCATCCGACTGACGAACGTTATCAATGCGGTTTCCACACTCCTGTACGTACTGGCGCTTGCCGTCCTGTACGTCGCGGGAGTTGATCGTGCCGAGTCGGTCATAGCGACCGTCCTGGGAGTGCAGGTCGCCATGCTGATCGTGCTCGCAGCAACTCTGCGCCGCACGGAAACCGCTGAGTGCATCGCACCGCCTCTCACGGCATTCGCTCGGTACTCGCTGCAATCATTTCGAGGCAACCTGGCAGGTCTGCTGTTTCTGCGCAGCAGCCTGGTCATCATCAGCGGCACGGCGTCGATAGCACAGACTGGCATCTATTCCATTGCGGTCGTCTTTGCAGACATGGCGCTGATGCTGCCCAATACGCTCATCAACGTTCTGCTGCCACGACTTGCCGGTCACAATCCCGCGTCAGTCGCACTGCGCGTCGCTGCTGCAGCGCGTTCGGCGTTCGCCGGTGCGCTTGGGCTGGGCTTGCTGCTTGGCAGCAGCGCCTTCGTGCTTGTGCCAGCCGGATTTGGCGAGGCATTTCGCCCGGCGGCGGCGGTTGCGTTTGTGCTTTGCATCGGTGCAGCGCTCAGTACGCCCGGCATGGTGTTGTCGCTCTACTTCAATGCCCTTGAACAGCCTGGAACGCCAGCGACCGCTGCCTGGATCGGATGCGGCATTTTGATCGCCGCATCACTGGCGCTCGCACCGCTGTTCGGTGCACTGGGCGCTGCCGTGGCGGTTGTCGTTGCGAGAACGATGACGACGCTTGTGATGGTGGTGCGTTTCTGCCACGCTAGCCGCCTGAGCTGGCGCACATTGCTGCTGTTCCAGACGACTGACTGGACAAGCGGTGAACGAAGGATTCATGCCATCTATGAGCAGATTGTCCGCTTTCGTCGCGCCTGAATATCTCCGAGTCGGCACGGCGTTGCTGATCGGGCTGACTGTCGCGCCGCTCGCTGGCGTGCTGGCGGCGACGCAACCGTTCCTATTGCTGCTATTGCTTGGCGCTGCATCCTGGGTCGTCCTGGTGTTGCGTGGCGGCGATGGCGCTTTCTTCGTGACCGGCGCAGTCGCTCCGCTCCTCTATCTGATCGATGCGCGCAGCGCGCTCTTCAGTCAGGCGTTGCTGGCGCTGTACGGGATGACCTGCGTCCACGCGCTGTATCTGGCGGTGCAGCAGCCAGCCGCCAAGCAATGGGATCGCCGGTTGATGATTGCCGTCGTCGGTTGGGGAGCGGTTGTCGTCCTGGCGGAACGGATGCGCCTGGGTGAGGGGTTGAGCCTGCGGCATCTAGTGATGACTGTGATCGGCATGCTTCCTTATCTTTGGTTCGCACTGGCGGCGCCCAGGATAACGGCGAACAGTCAGGCGCACGCTTTGCTCGGCGGCATTGCACTCGGCGCAACCGTCGTTGCGGGAGCGTTCCTGCTCAATTCGCGCTCGTTGAGCGAAGGACTTCAAGGGCGCGACGCCTGGATCGATACCTACACCATTATCGGCAGCTTGAAGAACTCGCTGGGGTTACTGTGGGTCATTGGCTGGACCCTGCTGCTCGGATGGCGCGCTCGAATCGGCTGGCTGCTCAGAGCGCCATTCCTCGCCATTCTGTTAACCGCCATCCTGTTTTCGTTCAGTCGCTCGTCCTACATAGCCCTGATCGTTGCAACCCTGCTGCTCTATCGCGGGCATTCACTGAAACTGTGGATCATTGCCGGGGCGATTAGCGCCTTTGTGTTGTTTGGTTTGCCCGAAGCGGTCTGGGCGCGCCTTGAAATGACCTGGTCGCCGAGACGCGGGTTCGACCCGTCGGCGGAGACGCGCATCGAGCTGTGGGGCGCGGCGGTCAACGCTTTCCTCTCGGCGCCGCTGACCGGCATCGGATGGGGAAAGTTCAGCGAGTATCTGGTGCGCACCGGGCAGGCGCCGATCGCTGCTGGATCGGCAGTGTACGACCTGGGCTTTGCCCATAACTACTTTCTGAGCGCCTTTGCGATGCTCGGCATTGGCGGCGTGTTGAGCGTGGGCATGTTTCTGGCGGCGTGGCGGCGCGCAAGGGCTCTGGTTGCACGTCAGAGCCATCAGGCGCGTGTCGTGCAGGCAGTGATCCTGGCAGTGCTAGCGTCATCTCTGTTTGGCGAACCGCTGTTCGACCCAGTTCTCGCATTTGTGTTCCTCTTAGTTCTGGCGTGCCTCGTCGGGCAGGAAGGTGAGTTGTAGATGTCTCGATCCTTATGCATCGTCCATATTGTCGGGAGCGCCTTCGCTGGCGGTTGGGCGTTCCATCCGCTCTGCCGGTTGCGCGATGCCGGGCACAGGGTGCACCTGATCTGCCCGGAGGACGGTCCGCTGCCGGAGCGGGCGCGCGCCGCTGGCATTCCGACGCAGGTCATTCCATTTCCGCGCCGCATCCGGCACGTGCATACCGCAGCGGCATACGTGGCGCGCGTAGCAGCCTGGCTGCGCCGGGAGCGGATTGACGTGGTGCATAACCACCTGGCGCCAGCCAATGTGTGGGGGCGCCTTGCGGCATACGCGGCAGGCGTTCCGGTGCGCCTGACGCAGTGGCCCGGTCCGCTGCCGCTCGAAATTCCTGCATCGCGCCGGATCGAAATGGCGCTGGCGCGCCTCGATAGCGCCATCATTGCATCGAGTACCGCTATACAACGCATCTACGAAGCGTGCGACGTTATGCGCGGTCGGATCCGCCTGATCTACTACGGTTTTCCCTTCGAGCCATTCAATCCGGCAATCGATGGCAGCCCGATCCGGCGCGAATTTGGCATTGCGCCGGACGCGCCGCTGGTCACGATGATTGCCTATATGTACTCGCCATTGAAGGAACGCTCCCTGCGAGGGCTAAACGTCTTTGGCGGCCTCGGGCTGAAAGGTCACGAAATCCTGATCGCAGCAGCGGCGCACGTGCGCGAAGCAAATCCTAACGTGCGCTTCCTGATCGTCGGTGATGCGCTGGTCCCTGGCGAAGCGGAACAGTACAAACGCCGGTTGTATCAGATGGTCGCCGACCTGGGGTTGCAGCAGACGGTTATCTTCGCTGGCAAACGTACCGACATTCCGGCAATCCTGGCAGCAAGCGATGTCGCGGCAGTCCCATCGCTCTCGGAGAATGTCGGCGGCGCGGTCGAGCCGCTGCTCATGGAGCGACCGGTGGTCGCTAGCGCCGTCGGCGGGTTGCCTGACGTGGTGCGCGACGGCGAAACCGGCTATCTCGTGCCGCCGCGCGACCCGGAGGCGCTGGCGCAGACGTTACTCCGCATCCTGTCGCTGTCTCCGGTTGCCCGTCGGGAGATGGGGCGCAGAGGGCGCGCTATTGTGGAGGAACTGTTTGATCTGCGCACCACTGTGCGGCAGACCGAGCAACTGTACTACGACATCTTGAATGCCCGGGGAATGGGAGGTCTGCAATGGGCGCGCCGCTGACCATTGTGTACGTGACCGGCTATGGCGCCCACGAATGGGCGTTGCACACGCCGCAGTTTCTGGCGCGTCGCGGTCATCGGGTGATGATAGCGTGCCCCTCCGATTCGCCGATGGCGCGGCTGGCGCACGCTGCGGGCATGAACGTTCAGACCTGGCAGGCGCCGCGTCGCCTGAAGGACGTGCGCCGTGTGGTCGATGCCATCGGGGCGCTCTATCGGCTGTTTCGCCAGCACAACCCTGATGTGGTCGTGTACTACGCGCTGCCGATTAGCCTGTGGGCACGGTTGGCGGCGCGGCTAGCGGGTGTTCCGGTGCGTCTGTTCAAGCCGCCGAGCCTGTGGGACCTGGAATTGGGTCCCTATCGATTGGCGGAGTACGGCACCGCCTGGATGGATAGCGCAATTCTGGCATCGAGTCGGGCGCTGGTGCGCTATTACCGACGTGCGCCAATCGCGCGCAGCGCCGTGATTCTGAGTTATTACGGCTTTCCGCTCGACCGTTTCGATCCGTCGCTGGATGGCGCTGCGGTGCGTCAGGAGTTCGGCATTGCGCCCACTGCGCCGGTTGTGACGACCATTGCCCATCTGATCCCGCCGATTCGTCGCTTCGATCCGCACTACGGCATCAAAGGGCACGAAGTGCTGATCCGCGCAGCGCGCGATGTTGTGGCGCGCCTGCCATCCGTGCGCTTCCTCATTGTCGGCGCCGAACCCGAAGGCGTTGCGCATGGCGCTTACGAGGCATCTTTGAAGCAACTCGCGCGCATGCATGGGGTTGACCACAATGTCATCTTCACCGGCAGACGCACCGACATTCCAGCGATCCTGGCAGCAAGCGATGTGGCGGCGGTTCCGTCGCTTTCAGAGAACGTTGGCGGCGCGGTCGAGCCGTTGCTGATGGAACGACCAGTAGTTGCCAGTGCTGTCGGCGGGTTGCCCGACGTGGTGCGCGACGGCGAAACCGGGTATCTCGTGCCGCCGCGCGATCCGGGGGCGCTGGCAGATGCATTGCTGCATCTGTTGTCGCTTCCTCCCGCTGCCCGCCGCGCGATGGGGCGGAGAGGGCGCGCGATTGTGCGGGATCTCTTCGATATCGAGCAGGTGGCGTTCGCTGAAGAACGCATCTTTTACCGTCTGCGGAGCGAACCGTTATGTGCGACCTCAGCATCGTGATTGTCAACTGGAATACCCGCGATCTGTTGCGCGCCTGTCTTACATCGCTGCACGAGGCAGCGCGCCGGACTGTCTGTGAGATCATCGTGGTCGATAACGCTTCAACCGATGGCAGCGCAGAGATGGTTCGCGCCACATTTCCGCACGTGCGCCTGATGGCGCTGCCGGAGAACGTCGGCTTTGCCCGCGCCAATAACCTTGGGTTCGCTCAGGCGCGGGGGCGCTATTTCCTGCTGCTGAACCCCGACACCTGGCTGCCGCCCGGCGCGCTGGACGAGATGACGGCATTGATGGATCAGATGCCGGACGTTGGCATCCTCGGTCCAAGATTGTTGAATGCCGACGGCAGTCTGCAACCGTCGTGCAGCCGGTTTCCGACCCTATTCAACATCGCGCTGGATTGCTGGGGCATCAGCCGGATCGCGCCGCGCAACCGCGCGCTGGCGCGCTTCAAGATGACCTGGTGGGCGCACGATGAGGCGCGCGATGTCGATCAACCGTCAGGCGCATGCCTGCTGGTGCGCCGCGATGCCTGGAATGATGCTGGTCCGCTCGATGAGCGCTTCTTTCTGTACTTCGAGGAAGTGGATCTGTGTTGGCGCGTGCGTCAGGCTGGCTGGCGGATCCGTTTCACGCCGACGCCGCAGATCACCCACTATGGCGGTCAGAGTTCGCTGCAGAACCTCGATGCGCGCATCGTGCAGCGGTACGCCAGTCTGGTGTCGTTCTTTCGCAAACACTACGGACTGCTGACGACTGCGGCGCTCTGTGCCGCAATTGCGCCAGCGATGCTGGCGCGTACGCTGCTGGCATCCGCGCGCGCGGCGCTGGCAGGACAACAGCGGCAGTGGGAGTACGCTGCGCAATACTGGCGCGTCGCAGCATTGTTGTGCGTTTCGATGATTGCCCGGTGAAGAACCATGAACGTGCTCTTTCTCACACGCTACAGTCAGCGCGGCGGCAGCAGTCGCTATATGGTGCACCAGTACCTGCCCGCGTATGCGCAGGCAGGCATCGCCTGCACCGTCGAGCCGCTGTTCGACGACCGGTACTTCGAGTTCGGCGTGCTCGACCGTCCGACGGGGTTCGGCGACATTGCGCGCCACGGGTTGTACTTTGCCCGTCGTGTTGCACGGCGGTTGCAGGTGCTGCTCAACGCGCAGCGCTATGATCTGGTGGTGTTTGAAAAAGAACTGTTTCCCTATCTGCCAGACGGCTTTGAGGAATGGCTGCGGCGACGCGGCGTGAAGCATGTTGTGCTGTTCGACGACGCAACGCACGTCTACTACCGATGCCATCCATTTCCTCTAGTGCGCTGGCTGTGTCGCGGCAAGATCGAGCGCATCGTGCGCAACGCCACGCACGTGATCGTTTGGAATGAGCATCTAGCGGAATACATGCGCCGCTTGAACCCGCGCGTGTCGGTGGTCAACAGCGGCGTGGACATCACCCGCTACCCGCCGAAGGATTACCGCGCACCCCGCGCCTCAGAGCGGCTGGTCATCGGCTGGATCGGCACGCCGAACGGCTTTCCCTACCTGCGATCGCTGGAACCGGTCTTTGGCGAACTGGCGCGGCACTACCCGCTCGAACTGCACGTCATCAGTTCACTTCCGTATGTCAGCGCGCACATTCCGGTGGTCAACCGCACCTGGAGTCTAGCGACCGAAGTGCAGCATCTTCATGCCTTCGACATTGGGGTGATGCCGCTGCCGGACGATGAATGGACCCGCGGCAAGAGCGGCGTGAAGGCTGTGCAGTATATGGCAGTCGGCGTTCCGGCTGTGTGTTCGCCGGTCGGCATGGCGCGCCAGTTGATTGTGCACAACGTCAATGGTTTGCTGGCGGACAACCCGATCGCATGGCGCTGCGCGCTGGCGCGGCTGCTCGACGACCCGGCGCTGCGCGAGCGCCTGGGCATGGCAGGGCGCGCGACAGTGGCGCAGTCCTACTCCATTCAATCGGTCGCTCCACGCCTGGTGGATATTTTGCTGCAGGTAGGACGTAGCGCATAGGAGGCACATTCCATGACCGTGCGAGTTGCGCATGTGACGACCGTTGACCAATCGCTGCGCTATCTGCTGCTCAATCAACTGCGCAGCATCGCCGACGCCGGGTATCAGGTGACAGGCGTCTCAGCGCCGGGACCGGATGTTCCGATTATTGAAGCGCACGGTATTCGCCATATTGCCGTTCCGCTCACGCGGCGGCTGACGCCGTTCGCCGACCTGTGCGCACTGCTGCGCCTGTACCGCGTGTTTCGCCGCGAACGCTTCGCGATTGTGCATACTCACACCCCCAAACCGGGACTGTTGGGACAACTAGCGGCGCGTATGGCTGGAACGCCGGTGGTGATCAATACCATCCATGGCTTTTATTTTCACGAACACATGCCGCCTGCGCAGCAACGCTTCTACATTACGATGGAGCGCATTGCGGCGCGTTGCTCCGATCTCATTCTTTCGCAGAGCAGCGAAGACCTCGACACTGCGGTGCGCCTGGGCATCTGCCCGCCGGAGCGGATTCAATTGCTCGGCAATGGCATCGATATCCGACGTTTCGACCGGCGCCGGATCGATCCGATGCACTTGGCGCTTCTGCGGCGCGATCTTGGACTGCCGCCAGACACGCCGGTTGTCGGCTTCGTCGGTCGTCTGGTTGCGGCAAAAGGGGTGCTCGAACTGGCGCGCGCCATGCGACAGGTGCAGGAACGCCTGGGTCCGGTCACACTTCTGGTCGTTGGCGGCGTTGACCGGGAAAAGGCGGATGCGCTCACTCCCGACGATATTCAGGCGGCAGCGGGAACAGCGCCATGCGTATTTGCTGGCATTCGCCAGGATATGCCGGAAATGTACGCTCTAATGGACGTGTTTGCGCTGCCATCGTACCGTGAAGGGTTTCCGCGTGCGCCAATGGAAGCGTCGGCTATGGGAGTTCCGTGTGTCGTGACCAACGTGCGCGGATGTCGCGAGGCGGTTGAGCACGGTCGCAACGGACTTCTGACGCCGCTGCGCGATGTCGATGCCCTGGCGGATGCCCTGGCGCGCCTGTTGCAGGACGCCGATCTGCGTGCAGCTATGGGAGCGGCTGGTCGCCGCATAGCGCGCGAGCGATTTGATGAGCAACAGGTGTTTCAACGAGTGATTGGCGCCTACCGGCATTTGCTGCGCGAGAAAGGACTACCGGCGCCGGAGAGCGCGGCGATGCCCGCAACTGCTAGAGCGTGACGGTATGTACCGCCGGTATCTAAAACGCGTTTTCGACATCTGCATCGCCAGTGCAGCGCTCATTGCACTTGCGCCGCTGCTGCTGATGATCGCGGCGCTGGTGCGGATACTGCTAGGAGCGCCAGTGATCTTTCGTCAGCAGCGTCCTGGACTGCACGGCAAGCCTTTCACACTGCTGAAGTTCCGCAGCATGACCGACGCACGCGATGCAGACGGCAACCTGCTGCCGGACGATCAGCGGCTGACGCGGTTCGGACGCTTTTTGCGCAGCAGCAGCCTTGATGAGCTGCCGGAACTGATCAATGTGATCCGCGGCGAGATGAGCTTGGTGGGACCGCGCCCGTTGCTGATGGAATATCTGGATCGCTACACCCCGGAACAGATGCGGCGGCACGCAGTGCGCCCCGGTATCACCGGATGGGCGCAGGTCAACGGGCGCAATGCGATTAGTTGGGAGCAGAAGTTTGCGCTGGATGTCTGGTACGTCGATCACCTTTCATTCTGGCTCGATCTTCGCATTCTGGCGCTGACCGTGTGGCGTGTGGCGCGGCGCGAGGGGATCAACCAGCACGGGTGCGCTACCGTCGCAATCTTTCAGGGAACGTCAGAAGTGTGTCGCGCTCAGCAGCAATAATGCCGCAACGCTCGGTTCGCAACGGAACAAAACAACATTCGGAAGGCAGGTAACGATGAAGCGCGTACTAATCATTGGCGCCGGAGGTCATGCGCAGGTGGTCGCTGACATTCTATTGCGTATGCACGAGGCTGGCGCCGACCTGACGCCGATTGGTTTTCTTGACGATAATCCGCATCTGTTTGGCGAATGGCGACTGGGATTGCCGATCCTGGGTCCGCTTGCCGCCATCGATGCGGTCGATCATGACGCAGTAGTAATCGGCATAGGCGACAACCGGACGCGCCAGGCTATCTACGAGCGTCTGGCGGCGTGCGGCGAGCGATTCGTCGTAGCGCGCCACCCCTCGGCAATAGTTGCGCACGATGCAGTTATCGGCGCAGGAACAGTCATTGCAGCACGGGCGATTGTTAACGCGGGAGCGCACGTTGGCGTCAACGTCATCCTCAACAGCGGCTGCATTGTCGAGCACCACAACCGCATTGGCGCCCATGCCCATATCGCGCCTGGCGCAACCCTCGGCGGTGCAGTCACCGTCGGCGAAGGGGCGCTGGTGGGCATTGGCGCAACCGTACTGCCGCAATGTGCGGTTGGGGCATGGAGCGTCGTCGGCGGCGGCGCGGTGGTGACAGCAGCAGTGGACGATGATCTAGTAGTCAGCGGCATTCCAGCGCGCCCGCATATGAAGACACCCACCCTGATCCCGTCGCAACGCCGCGCGCGCGTTGGGGTTTAGGTCAGAGGCGAGAGACGAGAGGCGAGAGGGATTGAGAGTCAGGGTTGCACGTTGAGGCGGAGACAGCGTATCGCACCATCTGGAGCACCGCTGCGCCCCATTCCCTAGTGCCTCTTGTCTCTTGCCCCTCGCCTCTTGCCGCGTCCCTCTCGCCTCCTGCCTCTCAATACAACCGCACCTTGTACCCGACAGTCTTCAGCAGTTCACTGGCGATAACGTACCGCTGAATTTCGTTCGTTCCCTCGTAGATGCGGAAGACGCGCGCATCGCGGTACATACGCTCGAGCGGCAGTTCACGCGAGAAACCCATGCCGCCGTGGATCTGAATCGCCTCGTCGAGAATCCACGCCAGCGCATCGGTGCAGTAGAGTTTGACGATGCTCGACTCCAGCCGCGCCGTTTCGCCGCGATCCACCTTCTTCGCGCAGTCGTACACGATCTGCTCCATCGTGTAGATCTTCACTGCCATGTCTGCTAGCTTAAACTGGATCGCCTGGAAATCGGCGATCGGGCGACCGAACTGCTGCCGCTCAACTGCATATTTGAGCGATAGTTCGTAGGCTTCCTTTGCCGCTCCCAGACATGCAGCCCCCAATCCACAGCGTCCGATGTCGAGCGTTTGCAGCGCCAACGCGTACCCGCGCCCGACCTCGCCGAGCACATTCGCCGCTGGCACGCGACAATCCTCAAAGAAGATAGATGCCGTGTGCGATGCGCGCAACCCCATCTTCGGCTCGATTTTACCCACCTTGAAGCCGGGGAAGTCTTTCTCGACGATAAAGGCCGTGATGCCGCGCGGTCCGAGGCTCGGATCGATCGTGGCAAACACGACGATCACATCGGCGAACGAGCCGTTGGTGATCCACATCTTGCTGCCGTTGAGCACCCAGTAGTCGCCGTCGCGCGTGGCAGTCGTGCGGATGTGCGCGGCGTCACTACCCGCGTTCGGCTCGGTCAGCGCCCAGGCGCCCCACATCCGTCCCTCGATCAATGGGCGCAGGTAGCGCTCTTTCTGGTCAGGCGTTCCGGCAAGGTGGATCGACATGCAGCAGAGTTGCACATGCGCGCCAATGATTGTGCCGGTAGAGGCGCACTTCCGGTTGATTTCTTCGAGCAACACGCAGTAGCCGGTGATCCCGGCGTTGGAGCCGCCATACTCTTCGGGGAAAGGCACGCCCAGCAGACCAAGATTGGCAGCTTTGCGCAGCATCTCGAACGGAACCCGCTCCTCTTCATCGATCTCGCGGGCGATCGGGGCGATCTCCTTGTTGGCGAAGTCGCGGACGGTTTGACGCAAGAGCCGAAGATCTTCGGGAAGATCGTACTCCATCGTCTGTTCTCCCTTCTACTACACCTTTTTACCATTATAACACGCTGCGACATAGGCTCTCGAGCACGCTCGTGATTTGTCATGATAGGGAACACGGACTGACACGGATGCGACGGATTCGCGCGGATCTGATGATGGAAGGCAGCCGTCCGCGTCAGTTCGTCTCGAGCCGCAGCATCCGTGTGCTTCCGGTTACCGCATCAACCGGAGCATCCAAACCTTTGCCAATGACTGACTGCGCGCTGGATCTTCAGCCAGTTGGTCGAAATATGATCGTTGGCGTACAATGTTATGGCGTTTATGTTTTTGCGCTGAGGGATAGTTCCATGCCCGAACAGCAGATACACCTTGCGGTCACCGGAATGACCTGCGCCTCCTGCTCGGCGCGCGTCGCAAAAGCGCTGAAGAAGGCGCCAGGGGTGACCGATGCAACCGTCAACCTGGCAAGCGAGCAGGCGGAGGTTCGTTTCGACCCGGCGCTGGTGACGCCGGATCGCCTGGTTGCGGCGGTTGAGGCAGCCGGGTACGGGGTGATTACCGAACGGGTCGATATTCCGATCACCGGGATGACCTGCGCATCGTGCGCAGCGCGGGTCGAGAAGGCGTTGCGCAACGTGTCCGGCGTGATCGAGGCGTCTGTCAACCTGGCGAGTGAACGCGCGACGGTGACGTTCACGCCAGCGGACGTCACCTGGCGCGATCTGGTTGCCGCGATTGAGAACGCCGGGTATGGAGTCATCGACCGGCGCGATCCGACAGATACCGGCGAGGACAGCGAGGCGGTTGCGCGCGCCCGCGAACTGGCGAGCCGCCGTCGCACGCTGATGATCGCTGCGGCGCTGACTGCGCCGCTCTTCCTGCTCTCAATGGGGCGCGACTTCGGGCTGATTAGGCCCTGGCTGATCGGTGCAGGCGCAGAGATGGCGCGCTCGATGGGCGGACCGCTCCACGAGATGATGAGCCACATCGCAGCGCGCGACGACCTGCTCAACTGGCTGTTTCTGCTCCTGGCGACGCCGGTGCAGTTCTATGCCGGGCGCGATTTCTACGTCCACGCCCGGAAAGCGCTAAAGAACCAGCGCACGGCGACGATGGACACGCTCATCGCGGTCGGATCGTCGGCGGCGTACTTCTACAGCGTCGCGCTGATGGTCACCGGCATGGCAGGTCACGTCTATTTTGAGACGGCAGCGGTGATCATCACCCTCATTCTGCTGGGGAAATATCTGGAGGCGCGCGCCAAGAGTCAGACGGGCGCCGCGATTCGGGCGCTGATCGGGTTGCAACCGAAGACGGCGCGCGTGATGCGCGGGGGACGCGAGGTGGACATTCCTGCTGCCGACGTGCGGCGCGGCGACATCGTGATCGTGCGCCCCGGCGAGAAAATACCGGTTGATGGCGTCATCATCTCCGGCTCGTCGGCAGTCGACGAAAGCATGATTACTGGCGAAAGCATGCCGGTGGAGAAGCGTGAAGGAGACACTGTTATCGGCGCGACGCTGAACCGCAGCGGCAGTTTCCAGATGCGCGCCACGCGGGTCGGCAGGGAAACGGCGCTGGCGCAGATCATCGCGCTGGTGCAGCAGGCACAGGGGAGCCGCGCGCCAGTCCAGCGCCTGGTTGATCAGGTGTCTGCCGTGTTCGTGCCGATTGTGCTGGCGATTGCACTCATTACCTTCCTCGGCTGGTTCTTCATCGGCGGAACGGGTTTCACCCAGGCGATGATTTTCGCAGTAGCGGTGCTGGTCATCGCCTGTCCGTGCGCACTTGGGCTAGCAACCCCGACAGCTATTATGGTCGGGGTTGGCACGGGTGCGGCGCACGGCATTCTGATCAAGAACGCCGAAAGCCTGGAGCGCGCTGGCAAAGTACAGACGGTCGTGCTCGACAAGACGGGCACGGTGACGGTTGGGAAGCCGTCGGTGACCGACATCATCGTGCGCCCGGCGGATGCGCTAGCGCCGGCCGTGCGGAGCGTACCGTCGAGCCAGGCGCGGGAAGGCGACAGTTCACATCAGAACAACGCGCTGGTTGCCACTCATCAGGAATCCGACGCTGCGGCGACGATCAATGGCGCTGCTGTCATCGCTGCTGACCTCGACGCCCAATACGCTGGTCTCAACCATATCCCGCAGGGCATGGCAGACCGCGCTATGTCTGCTGACCGTCCGATTTCCCCGGCAGTCGCTCACATTGCGCAGCAGCGCACCGAACTGCTGCGACTGGCGGCAAGCGCCGAGTCGCGCAGCGAGCATCCGCTTGGCGAGGCAATCGTCCGCGCAGCGCAGGAGGCAGGCATCCACGTTGCTCAACCGGAACGCTTCGCGGCGATTGCCGGGCAGGGCGTCATCGCCGCCGTTGAAGGGCGCACTGTCGTGATTGGCAACCCGGCGTTGATGCGCGAGCAAGGAGTCGACGCCTCCGCGCTCGACGAGGACGTGGCGCGGTTGCAGCGCGAAGGCAAGACGGCAATGATTGTTGCAATCGATGGCGAGGCGCTGGGAGTCATTGCCGTCGCCGATACGGTCAAGCCAACGTCGCGCGCCGCAGTCGAGGCGCTGCGTCGTCGGGGGATCAATGTGCTGATGATCACCGGCGACAACCGGCGAACAGCGGAAGCGATTGCGCGGCAGGCAGGGATCGACCCGCGATGTGTGTACGCTGAAGTGCGTCCAGAAGACAAGGCGCGCATCGTTCGTGAGTTGCAGAGTGAAACAGGCAGGCGTCGGGTGGTCGCCATGGTCGGCGACGGGATCAACGATGCACCAGCGCTGGCGCAGGCGGATGTCGGCATCGCCATCGGCAGCGGCGTCGACGTGGCGCTGGAAACCGCCGATATTACCCTGATGCGCGGCGATCTGCGCGGCGTGGCGCAGGCAATCGACCTGAGCCAGCGCACCATGCGCACAATCCGCTGGAACCTGTTCTGGGCATTCATCTACAACGTTGTACTGATCCCAGTTGCTGCTGGCGCGCTCTACCCCTTCACCGGCTGGCAGTTGAATCCAATGCTGGCGGCTGGCGCCATGGCGTGCAGTTCGGTCTTCGTCGTCACCAACTCGCTGCGGTTGCGACGGGCATTGAACGTTGAACGTTGAACGTTGAACACGTGAACACAGGGAAAAGAGGCGGTGCACTGCACCGTCTCCACAGTCCACAACCGCGAGATTGCACGGGTCGGGGCGCCCCCAGAGGGCCAGCACAGGGGCCTGCCCCTCCGGTGGCGGCGGCCCGCCGCAGGCTGGCACAGGGGCCTGCCCCTACGACGGCGGGGGCGTGCGTTGGAGGGGCGCTCCCCTTGGGCGCCCCTCTCGCTCACAGGGGTAGATTTTTCGGCACACCCTTCCGTTGCATCGCCCGTTTTGAGCGTCGGGATGCGCAACCTCCCCCCTTCTCCCCTGGTGGGAGAAGGGGGGCAGGGGGGATGAGGGGGAAAAGGGCGTCAGGATGCGGCACATCCGCTGCGCACGCCAAGAAGCCTACACGTGAGAGCGTCCCAACTCCCCCCTTCTCCCCTGGCGGGAGAAGGGGGCAGGTTGCAAGGGTAGATTTTTCGGCACACCCTTCCGTTGCATCGCCCGTTTTGAGCGTCGGGACGCGCAACCTCCCCCCTTCTCCCCTGGTGGGAGAAGGGGGCGGGGGGGACTCACAAGTGTAGATTTTTTGGCACGCCCTTCTATTCCATCGCCCGTTTCAGGCAACCGGACGCCCCGACACCCCCTTCTCCCCTTGTGGGAGAAGGGGGCAGGGGGGATGAAGGGAAAACGGGCGTCAAGACGCGGCAATCCGCTGCGTGCGCTAACATGAGAGGAGTGTGCCGCTCGATGGGCGCTCGCCGTACGGAGAGGTGCCGAACACACCCTCACATATCAATGACAGGCATATGTAGTGGCTGGTAAAACGTCTCCGCTTGCACATCATAAACCAATCTACGCCGTTGGCGCAGTCGCCTATCGCTACGACACGCGAGGACGCCTTCAGATCCTTCTGATTAGAAAGCGCAACGGCTACTGGACGCTGCCCAAGGGTCGCGTCCATCCAACCGAAGACGATACCTCCGCACTGCTACGCGAGTTGCGTGAAGAGACCGGACTGACCGGCGTTGTCGAAGAAGAAGTGGCACGGGTTCAGTACATTACCCCGCGACGGCGGCTGCCGCGACGTAAGGTTGTGACCTACTATCTGGTGCGTATTGCGCCGGACGCAGTCGCCATCCCTGGCGCTCATCACGGTGAGGTGATCGAGCAGATTCGCTGGGCCAGCCCGCGACGAGCGCTGCGGCGAGTCAAACGCAAACGCATCCGTGATATCATCGTATGTGCGGAAGCGCTTCTGCGTGAGCGAAATCAGACAGGTGCAACAGGATCGCAATGATTGCTTCTGTGCGGGGAACCCTAATGACGATCGCCGCAGATCACGCTGTGATCGAAACCGGCGGCATCGGCTGGATGATCTATGCGCCGCGCCAGGTGCTTGCTGCACTTGGTGATATCGGAACCGAAGTGCGTCTGTTCACGTACCTGCTCGTTCGCGAAGACGCACTCACCCTCTATGGTTTTGAGTCAGTCGAACAGCGCCAGTTGTTCGAGACGCTGCTTAGCGTCACCGGCGTTGGTCCGCAGGCGGCATTGAATCTCCTCTCATCAGGCACGACCGATGAAATACGGCTTGCGATTGCCACCGGCGACGTGGCGCGGCTGGCGCGCGCGCCGCGCATTGGCAAGAAGCTAGCGGAGCGGCTGGTGCTGGAGTTGAAAGGAAAACTTGATATCAAAGGGCTGCCGACCGCTCCAGGCGTCTCTCCGGCAGTCGCTGCAGCAAATGCTGAGCTCTCGGAGATGCTTGTCAGTTTAGGTTTCAGCAGTGCCGAAGCGGCAAAGGCAATTGCTGCGCTTCCGCCCGATGCACCGCTCGACCTCGAAGAACGCCTGCGCCTGGCGTTGCGCTACTTCGGCGCGCAGTAGGGTCATGGATGGCAGTAGGAGATCGTCATTGTCCAGCATAGGACCGAAGCGCGATTGACGGTGCTTGTTACATGCGTTACAACTTTTGCCGAAGCGGTGGCGCATGGCGGTTGAGCCTGTCGAAGCTGCCACATTACAGGGTGTGAGCCGCCCGCGCAGGCGGGCTTCGCCTCCCATAGCCTGTGACTATGAACAATAAGACGTGAATCCGGTCTAGCCCCCGCAGGTGGGCCTTGCAACCGTAGCCTGCGGCTTATGAACGTTACCACCAGGTCACGCATCCTCTGAGCTGCAGGTCAAGCCCTCGCTCAAGGTGCGGAAGCCCCGCAGGGGCTTTCATGATCCTCAGTAAGGGCTTCAGCCCGTAGCGTTCCGGTATTGTCCTGATCTTCATCAGCCGCCGGGCGCAGAGCGAATGCCAGATTATTTTGTGAATGTTCATAAGCCCTCGCTCAGGACGTGGAAGCCTCGCAGCGTCCTGGCCCGACCAGATGGTGTTCGACCCGGAAGACGCCGCGAGGACGGCGAAAATCCTGGAGATGGTTCGCCGCAGCGTCCTGGCTCGACTAGACGATGTTCAACCGCCAGGCGAGCAGGCGCAGAGCAGGACATGTTCAAATTCCATCAACTGCCGGGCGACAGGTCGGATCGCAGACGACGTGTTTTTCAAAAGCTATCATCCTGACGCGCCATAGCCGTCGCTGGCGCGACAAAACTGCCGATAAAAGTGCGACATAATCTATGCATGCTGCACACGAGAGTAGAGGCGCCGCCGGAAACGCGGCTGATCCTCCTTCTTCGGCGCCCGTGATCCGGCGGATCACCATCGGGTTCGCGCTTGCGCTCGGATCACTGGCGATCATCGCGCTGATCGCCTACGGATGGACGCAATCCATTCTGGCAAGCGAGCAAGAACGCTTCGATCTGCTGGCTGCCAGCGGGCTGCAGCGCATCCGCGTCCAGCAGATTGCGCTGGCAGCAGAACAGTTGATGGACGCGCCCGATCCCGCAACAGCGGCGCAGGCGCGTGAAACGCTGAGTGTAGCTATTGACGAGATGGCGCAATCTCATCAGGAACTGTCACGCCTTACTGCGACGCTGCCGCCGGATGATCCGCTCCGTCGCCTCTACACCGATCCCGTCGTAGCGCTTAATGCGCGGGTGCAGGATTTCCTGGCGCGCGCACGGCGACTGCGGGACGCCGAACCTAATCCGCGTCATCCCGACCTCCAGGCTATCCGGCAGGCGGCGTTGCATGAACTGCCGCCGCTCTTTCGAACCGCATCCCGTCTCTACATCGAAGAGCGCCGCAGTCTCTTGGAGACGCTTAACGTTCTGCACGGCGCATTTCTGGGGTTGACCCTCCTCGTGCTGGCATTCGAGGGCGTGTTCATTGTTCGCCCGATGGTACAGGGCGCACGCCGTTACCTGTCACAACGCGACGCGAGCGAGGCGCGCCTGCGCGCACGCGAAAAAATCACGCGCGCTTTGTACGACGTCACCTCAACCACCCAGATGGACCATCTGCAAAAAGTGCAGGCGCTCCTTCGCATGGGTTGCGATTATTTCCGAATGTCGGTCGGAATGCTGACTCGTATCGATGGGGAAGAGCTCGAGCTCATCGCAGTCCACGATCCAGACAATCGGTTGATGCCTGGCGCGCGCTTTCCGCTTGCTCACCGATACTGCGCCGCAGTAATCGAGGCTGGAGCGCCAATAAGCATCAACCATGCCAAACACACTGTCTGGCGCGATCAGCCCTGCCACACGCTGACCGGCATGGAAGCGTACATTGGTGCGCCGCTGCAGGTGCGCGGCATGACGGTTGGCACCCTCTGTTTTGCGAGCGCTACGCCGCGCGAAGCGCCATTTACTGATGGTGATTATGACCTGATCCGCCTGATGGCGCAGTGGATCGGCAGTGAACAGGATCGTCTGCAGACCGAAGCGGCCTTGCGCGAGAGCGAGGAACGCTTCGCACTGCTTTCAAGCGTCACAACGGAAGGAGTCGTCATCAGCGAACGGGGAATAATTGTTGATGCCAACGCCGCTGCTGGAACCCTGCTCGGCTATCCGCCCGAACAATTGCGCGGCATGTCCATTTTCGAGTTTACGACCCCGGAAGGACGGGAAAAAGTCGCACACGCGCTCGCCACGGGCTATGATCGCCCCTACGAGGTGCTCGCCCGGCGCGGTGATGGTACGCTGTTCCCTGCTGAAGTAACCGGACGCAACATTCCCTACCACGGTCGCACAGCGCGCGTGACGACCATCCGCGACATGTCGCGTCAGCGCTTGGCAGAAGCTGCGCTCCGCGCCAGTGAGGAACGTTTTCGCCAACTGGCGGAGAACGTCAATCAAGTTTTCTGGATGTCCACCCCTTCGCTTGACCAGATCCTATACGTCAATCCTGCCTATGAGCATATCTGGGGACGATCCTGCGATAGTCTGTATGCACAGCCATCGTCGCTGTTTGAGGCAATCATTCCCGAAGATCGCGAGCGGGTCATTGCGCTCCATCGGTTAGAGCACACGCGCGGTTACAGTGTCGAGTTTCAGATCCAACGCAATGATGGTCAACGTCGCTGGATCCTGACCCGCGCCTTTCCAGTGACGAACGAGACAGGAAGCGTGTACCGCATTGCCGCAATTTCCGAAGACGTCACCGAACGCAAGCATGCGGAAGAGGAGCTGCGCACAGCAATGACAGCCCTGGAAGCGCAATATCTGGCGGCGGATCGCGCCCAAAGTGAACTGCGCGCCATTCTCGACGCCTCAAGCGAAGCTATTGCGCTCCTTGCTCCCGATGGCGCCTTCCTAACGGTCAATCGTTGCTTCTGCGACATGTTCGGCGTCGCCGCCGATCAGGTGCTTGGTCAACGGTTAGGCGAGATGCGCACCGGTATTCTGCGGGTTTTCGATGATGCCGAAGAACTGTATGCACGTATGCAGGATGCGTTGCAGGATACGTGCAACGTGTTCCACGAACAGGTTGTTCAGCGCAAGCCGCAGCAGCGGGAACTGTCCATCTTCTCGGCGCCGGTATGGACAGCCAATCAGGTGCATATCGGACGTCTCTACATCTTCCGCGACATCACGCACGAGCGCGCCGTTGAGCGCATGAAATCCGAGTTCGTGGCCATGGTGTCCCATGAGCTGCGCACCCCGCTTACATCGATCAAAGGATTTGTCGACATGCTCCTCGACGGCGATGTTGGACCGCTCGCCGATGAGCACCAGGAACTCCTGCGGATCGTTAAAGCGAATACGGATCGGCTGTTGCTGCTGATCAACGACCTGCTTGACATGTCCCGCATTGAGGCGGGCAAACTGTTGCTCCACCGTGCGCCGCTCGATGTTCGCCCTCTGATCCGACAGGTCGTCACAACTCTGCGCCCGCAACTGGAGGCAAAACAGCAGCATCTGCACCTGGATCTGCCCGAAACGCTTCCAGATGATGCTGCGCCGCTCATGTTCGGCGACGCAGTGCGGGTACATCAGATCCTAACCAATCTGCTATCCAACGCGATCAAGTATACGCCTCAGCACGGCCAGATTACCGTTCGTCTCTCCGAAGAACCGCCGTGGCTCTGCATCGCCGTGCAGGATACCGGCGTCGGATTGACCGCTGAAGAACAGGAACGGATTTTTGACCGTTTCTACCGCGCGCGCAACCGCGCAACGCGCGAAGCTGGCGGCACTGGGCTCGGTCTGACAATCACCCGTTCGCTGGTAGAGTTGCATCAGGGCCATATTACTATCGAGAGCGAACCGGGCAAGGGATCGACGTTTCGGGTCTATTTTCCGCTATTGTCACCGCACAATAGCAGGAATGAGGACGAGACGCCAGCGCCCATAGTTGCAGGAGAACTCTTGTGAATGAGCCATTTGTCCAGATCGACGCTCAGACTCCTCCTGTACGCCGCATTCTAGTGGTCGATGATGATCCCGACATCAATCGACTGCTGCGTGCGCGTCTCACTGCACGCGGATATGAAGTTTTGACCGCTGCGAGCGGCGAGGAGGCGCTGGCGCTGCTCGCCGATCTGCCGACCGATGTTATCTTTCTCGATATTGCATTACCCGGCATCAGCGGCTTACAAACGCTGGCAGAAGTGCGTCGTCGCGGGCTGGATACAGCCGTTATTATGACAACCGCGTTCGGTTCCGAACAAATCGCAATCGAGGCGCTGCGCCAGGGCGCCAATGATTATCTGCGCAAGCCATTCGAGTCGGACGAGTTTCGTCGCGTGCTGGAACGAACCGTGCAGCGACTAGAGCTCGAACGACAGAACCGCGTCTTGCGCCAGCAGCTCGAAGCGCATCATCGCCGCCTAGTTAGCGAAATGGCGCGCGCTGCTGAAGTGCAGGCGCGCCTGCTGCCGCAACTGGCGCCAGCGTTGCCTGGGTTTCAACTCGCTGCCGAATGCATCCCCGCGCGCGATGTCGGCGGCGACTTCTACGACTGGCAGCAACCGGCGCCGCACCTGCTCAGTTTCTGGCTCTGTGATGTGATGGGAAAGGGACTGGACGCCGCGTTGCTTATGGCGACCGTGCGCGCCGTAATGCGCGCTGTGGTGCGGAACAGCCCACCAGCCGAAGCCATGCGCTACGTGTCTGCCGCGCTCGACGAAGACCTGCGGCAGTCCGATAGATTTGTCACACTCTTTTTGGCGCAACTCGACGCATCGACCGGACGACTCGCGTCAATCGACGCCGGTCACGGGCTGGCGTTCGTGCGCCGCGCCGATGGCAGCGTTGAGACGCTCGACAGGCAGCGTGGGCTGCCGCTCGGCATTCTGCCCAACGAACGCTACCATCAGCGTGAAACGATCTTGAATCCGGGCGATGCGCTCGTAGTGTATAGCGATGGTCTGGTCGATGCGCGCGTCGATCTCGACCTGACGCCGCAGGTGTTGGCGCGCCAGTTGTATGGCGCCGGGGACGCACTAGCGATGCTCGACCGTCTGGTGACGCTGCTGGCGCCGGTAAAGACGCCGCCAGATGATATGACGCTGCTGGTGGTATATCGGAAGACCGATCAGGGTTGAAATATCGACGGCGCTGCGGTAGCGCTGTTGCATTGCGACGGCGCTCCCTATGCATTGCAAAACGCAAACAGCGTTCCATATCTCTTCACAACGCTTCTATTCCTTCGCAGAGCACACATCCATGCACACTGTTCGAAGATATCAAACCTATAATCGTCCGCACCTGGCGTTAGCGCTGCTGATCCTGAGCGCACTCACGGTTGTCGCTGCGCCTTCCAGAACTCTGGCTGCAACGCAAGCGCCGTCCGCCGCCTACCGCTTCGCCGATCTTGGCTACGGCGATCGGACGGCACGGACGATGTATGGCAGTCTAGACTATTTCTTCCCGATCCCCGCAGGCGAAGAGCCACTCGAAGGCGCACGTCTAGAGCTGGTCTACAGTCATTCGCCATTGCTCGAACCCGAACGCTCGACCATGACGATCGTTGTCAATGGCCTGTCGGTGCAAAGCGTGCGCCTGACTCCCGAAACCCGCAACCGTGCCATGCTGAGAGTTCCGCTGCCGCTTTCGGTCTTTGGCGGCGAAGGATTCTTTGTCCAGGTGCGTTTTCATATGCGCCTGACTCGCGACGAGTGCGAGGAGACGCGCAACCCGGCGCTGTGGGCAACCATTCATGGCGACTCGCAGTTGGTGCTGCCAACTCGGCTGATCGGCGCGTATCGTCTTGATCAATTCGACCGGCTGTTTGCGCCGCCCCCCGATGACCGCCCGCCGCTGGCACTCGTCATTCCGGCTGAACTATCACCGGAAGAACTCGATGCCGCTGGGCTGGTCGCCTTTCAACTGGGACGTCGGGCTGCCGCGACCCGCGCCAATTCGCGGCTGGAAGTGGTGACGACGCCTCCCGACCGTGCCAGCGTGATTGTCGGCAGCGCGCCGGCACTGGCACAGATACTGCCATGGGGCGCGGTCGATTGGAATGGGCGCGCCGTGACCCTTGCAGGCGTTCCTATCCCCGATGGTCACGGCGTGCTAGCATTGGCTGAAGGCGGTGCGCCGCGTCTGCTCGTCAGCGGCGCTACGCCAGCAGCGGTGCGCCTTGCTGCCCAAGCGCTGAATGATCCTGAGCGGCGCACGTTGCTGGATGGCGCGTATGTGGCAGTGACTGATGCGCCCGTACCTGCGCCAGTAGCGTTGCCCTGGATGAACGGCGCTGCCAGTTTCGCCCAACTCGGCATACTATCCCGCACTGTCAGCGGCCCTGGCGAGCACCGAATCGACCTGGCATTCGCTCGGCCCGCTGGCTGGCAACTGCGCGATGGCGGCGTGCTGACCCTCGACGTGGAAACGACCCCGGCGGCGCGTCGAGACACGTCGTGGATTGCGGTCAGCGTCAACGGCATCGATCTGGGAGCGCAACCGCTTCAGATGAGCGGAGCGCATCCGCAGCGCTACACCTTTGCACTACCTGCTGATCTATTGACTGCTACGCTAGATGGCAGAACAGTGCGTCATCTCGATCTGACGGTACGCCTGTTTCTCGATCCGGCAGAAACGGGATGCGCCGTCATTGATGGCGAGAGCTTGCGCGCAACGCTACTCCCTACATCGGCATGGCGCCTTCCGCACAGCGTCAGTACAGCCTTCGACTTAGGGCGTTTCCCGGCGCCACTGCTGGGCATTAATGCGTCGCTGCCGCTGGATGTCGTGTTGCCGCAGCAGCCTGCTGTGGAGGAACTTGCCGCAGCGCTGCGTCTGATGGCGGCGCTCGGTCGCTGGGCGGACACCGATGGTCTGGCGCCGCCACGCCTGATTACCGCCGATCAGGTGCATGAACGCAGTGGACGTCATCTCATCCTCATTGGCGGAGCTGAACGCAATACGCTGAGCGCCGAAGCGATCGCTCGCCAGCCGGATCGCTTCACTACTCCGCCATCGGCAGTGTACCGACCAGGCGAATCTAGTCAATGTCGCCTGTTCCTGGGTCCTTCCCCCTGGCAGCAAGGCGCCGGGATATTGATCATTGACGGCGCCACGCCAGAAGACCTTATCGTCGGGGTTGCTGCGCTCGAACGGCGCGAAACGCTCGAACGACTCCGCGGGCCGTTTGCGCTGATCCGGAATGGCGCGCCGCCGCAAACCAGTCCCGCTGCTCCCGATATGGCGTCACCGTCCAGTCTGACGCCGCAGATCGAAACGCCGCTCCTCGAACGGCTTCCCGGCTGGCAGATCGCCGGGGCAGTCCTGCTTGGCGCATTTCTGAGTGCGATTGTCATTCTGCTGACCATTCAGGTGCGCGGGCGTGCGCGACGGAGAGGATGATGAATCGCTTTGTGCAAGCGGTGCTGCCTGCCGACCCCGACCTGCGCGCGGAATTGCGCCTGGGGCTGCTGCGCATTCTGGTTGTCGCTAATTTGTTGCTTGGCTTTCTGTACCTAAGCTGGCGCTACACTGCCACTATCAACTGGGCAGCCTGGCCCATCGCCATTGGTCTGGTCATTGCTGAAACGTACAGTTACATCGATGCCTGGCTATTCGGGTTGACCCTCTGGCGACTGAAACAACGTGGTGAGCCTCCCCCTCCTCCTCCCAATGCTACCGTTGATGTCTTTATCACCTGCTACAACGAACCGGTGGAGATCGTGCGTAGAACGGCCATCGCTGCGCGGGATATTCGCTACCCGCACCGCACCTATCTGCTCGACGATGGCGACTCGCCAGCGATGCGCGCGATGGCGGAGGAAATCGGCATCGGGTATCTGGTGCGTTCCGAGGAATGGAGGGGGAAGCAACGCCACGCCAAAGCAGGCAATCTGAACAATGCGCTGTGCCAGACGAATGGCGAGTTTATCCTGGTGCTGGATGCCGATCAAATCCCATCGCCCGACATTCTGGATCGCACGCTGGGCTACTTCGCCGACGATCGCGTGGCGCTAGTGCAGACGCCGCAGTGGTTTTACAATGTCCCGCCTGATGATCCGCTCGGCAGTCAGGCGCCGCTCTTCTACGGACCGATCATGCAGGGGAAGGATGGCTGGAATGCCGCGTTCTTCTGCGGTTCCAACGCCGTGCTGCGGCGCGAAGCGCTTATGCAGATCGGAATCGCCAACTACGTGCGCGACCTGGAACTGCGCGTGCAGCGCGCCCTGCGCACCGCCAACGCACTCTTGCGCCGCGCTGCCCGACAGGTGCAGACCCTGGAAGATAGCGCTATACGGTCGGCAATCAATGATCTTCAGGCGGCAGTGCGCACGAGTCGGCGGATGCTGCGGGAGGGGCGACCGATCCAGGAGGTGACCTGGTATTTCCAGCAGTGTGCTGCCGCAGCGGCGCGTCCGCTCGTTGCCGAAGACCTGGCGCGCCTGCGCGCAGAGGTGGCGACCATCCCGGGTCTCGACAAGGACGAGGACCTGACTACCAACCTCAGCTGGTCGCTTGATGATGAAACCATCCTGCGCGAACTGACGATACGCGAACGCTCGCCGCTGGCTGCCATCGCCGCCGTACGCGAGCTCCTGCTGGCGGTGGATGTTGACCGCGCCGATGAAGCGCAGCCAGTGATGCCCATAGCGACCATCTCGGTCACCGAAGACATGGCGACCGCCATGCGGCTCCACGCAGCCGGATGGCGATCGGTCTACCACGACGAAATCCTGGCGCGCGGACTGGCGCCGGAGGACCTGCGCTCTGCGCTCCAGCAGCGCCTCCGCTGGGCGCAGGGCACCATCCAGGTGATGCTGCGGGAAAACCCGCTCTTTGCGCCAGGGTTGCGCCTGGGGCAGCGCCTGATGTACTTTGCCACGATGTGGAGTTATCTGTCGGGATTCTTCAGTGTCATCTACCTGTCCGCCCCGATTTTGTACCTGATCTTTGGCATGCTGCCGGTGCGCACGCAGGCGGAAGAGTTCTTCTGGCGGCTCGTTCCATATCTGATAACGAACGAACTGGTCTTCGCCGTCGCGGGGTGGAAGCGGGCCACCTGGCGCGGACGCCAGTACAGCCTGGCGCTCTTTCCGCTCTGGATTCAGGCGGTGATCAGCGCCATCGGCAACGTCTACGCTGGACGGCCGCTGGGGTTCGTCGTAACGCCCAAGGTGCGCCAGGGAGGAATGCACATCTGGAGACAACTGCGCCTAGTTCGCATCCAGGTCATTACGATGGTGCTGCTGACATTGGCAGCAATCTGGGGGCTGACGCGCCTGGCGCTCGGCATTCAAACGGACGGAATACCAACCCTGGTCAACGTTTTCTGGATCGGGTATGATTTGCTCATGTTGAGCGTTGTGATCGACGCAGCGCTCTACCAACCAGAGGAGCGGGAACAGCCAACGCTAATCGCGGCGACGGCAGCGTAACTCCAATTCACGACGCTATTCTGTACGGGCGGGTCTCAGACCCGCCTTGAGAAAACCAGGCGGCGACAGTACGAGCGGATCCCAAACCCCGATTGGGAGCATACCATGGCACTGCAGAGCGAACCCGGCGATGATGGAATCACTGTCGTGCGAATGGACGGTCGTCTCGACCTGTTGACAGCGCCGGAGGTCAAACAGCAACTGGCTGAACTGATCGCCAGCGGTCACCGACAGTTGATCTTCGATCTGGATCGCGTGAGTTTCGTCGATAGTTCCGGACTTGGCGCATTGATCAGCGGACTGAAGGCTGCGCGACAGGCAGGCGGCGACCTGCGGATTGCACGCGCCAATCATCAGGTGCGCACGTTACTCAACCTGACCATGCTAGAGCGGATCTTGCGACCTTACGAAACGATCGAGGAGGCGCGCGCTGGCTACTCCCAGATTGCTGCTGATTGAAGCCTACGTCGCCACGCAGACGCTGAATGAGGGACTCGATGCGATCCACGATATGATCGAACGCTTTTGGAAAGACGTTGCATCTTTCCATCAACTGCCCTCAGAGTCGTGGCGACATCTCTTTACAACGGCGCTGGCAGAAGTGGCGGCAAACGGGTTGCGTCACGCATATCCGCCCGATGCAACTGAGCGACCGTTATGGGTACGGTTGCGCCTGTTTCCTGATCGTGTCGAAGCGCTCGTGATCGATCAGGGCGCACCGTACGAACCAATCTCCTTCGCTCCTGACGCACCCGGCAATGAGACCGACATTGCCAAGCTGCCGGAAAGCGGGTATGGTCTGTTTATCGCACGCTCGGCGCTCGACTCGCTGCATTACCGGCGAACCCGTAGCGGGTACAACTGCTGGAGACTGGTCAAGAAAAAGTAGAGGTCAGGTCTTGCTTTACCACATACGGTGGTATATACTGGCGACGGTATACGTTTGCGCCGCCGTCACAACCTTGCACACAAAGGAGGCTTCCAGATGGCTGATACGCAGACCCGTCGCGCCACATCCGACCTTCAGTCGTCGAATACCTCATCTTCATCACTGGCGCCGCGCCAGCGTTCGGCGTCGTTGTTGGACCGACTGCGCACTCAGACGCAGGCACAGGCAGAAAGGAAGCAACCACAGCGGGGATCGCGCCTGACGCCATTCTGGAAGGCGTTGATTGTCACGTCGTTTGTCATCAACATTGCGCTCCTGACGGTTGTGCTGTTGCTGGTCGGGTTTATCATTCAATGGCGTCAGCAGATTGTCTCGACCGCTGTGCTTGGGCAGGGGTTCGCCGCCGATAATGTCGCCGAACTGCGCAGCATCGTTGCGGGTCTGCAGGGTGCTACGATCCGCACCACCATTCCGATCGATCAACCACTGCCGTTGAAAGACGCCGGTGTAGTCGTTCCGGTTGACCAACAGACGACTGTCACACTGGTAGAACCGGTGCCGCTGCAGTTGAGCGGCGCTGACATCGATCTTGGGAATGGCAACCGGCTGCGCGCCAACAATATTCGCCTGACGCTTCCCGCCGGCACGCCGCTGCGCATCGCGCTCAAGATGGACATTCCGCTCGATAATGTGACTATTCCAGTACGCCTCAATGTACCGGTAGAGATTCCGCTCAAGGATACGGAACTCGGTCCGCAATTCCAGCGTCTGGGGTGGCTGGTGGATCGACTGGTCGGTCCGCTCGCGCCTGTGCTTGGACTTGACCCGATCCCGCCTGCGCCGCCGGCGCCGCGGTATCAGCCATCGCAACAACCGCAATGATGCACAAATTGATCCTGTGGGACATTGACGGCACGCTGCTGTACAGCGGTGGCGTCGCTGGCGAAGCGATGCGCGCTGCCATGACGCGCGTGTATGGTCGTCCATTCGACAATGAGCGGCGCGCCTATGCCGGAAAAACCGATCAGCAGATCATCCTTGAAACCTTTCCCGACCGACCGGCAGAGGAATTGCTCAGCCAACTGGACGTGTTTACCGCCACGTATCTCACGATCCTCAACGAGTGGGCAGACGTGTTTCGCGCACGCGGGCGCGTACTCGAGGGGGTAGTCGACGTTCTGCAGCGTCTGCGCGCGAAGGGCGTCGTGCAATCGCTGCTGACGGGCAACCTGGCGCCGGTTGCGCGGCTCAAGCTCGATTTGATGGGGCTGGCGGAATTCTTCGACTTCGACAGCGGCGCGTATGGCAGTGATAGCCCGCGCCGGGTCGATCTCCCGCTGATCGCGGCTTCACGCGCTGCACAGCGCTATGGGCGCGCCTTCGCCAATGCCGATATCGTGGTGATCGGGGATACGCCGAACGACATTGCCTGTGCACGCGCAGTTGGCGCGCGGGTCGTGGCGGTTGCGACCGGTCCGTTCAGCGTTGAGGAACTGCGCGCCCACGCACCCGATGCAGCGCTCCCCAACCTCGCCGACACAGAGGCGGCGCTGGCAGCGATCCTGGCTGAGTGACATAAAACAATCACCCCCCTGGATAACCCAGGGGGGTGATCGTCCGACGTGAACGAACTGCGACTTAGCGGCTCAGACCGCTGTTGATCTGGCTGAAGACCTGGCTGACGCGGCTGCCGAGCAGGGTGAGAATACCGATGACGACGATGGCGATCAGCACGAGGATCAGCGCGTACTCAACCAGACCCTGACCTTCTTCCTTGGCGAAAAAGCTGCGAACCATTGCAGAAACCTCCTTGAATGTGGGTTGAACTATACAAACCACGATTACAGTATAGACACGCAATCTCTGGTCCTCAATAGGCAATCAGTCCCAAAAAAAATGCGGTACTGCGTGAATGCTTTCTCATTGAGTGATGGGACTTTTGGGCAGTGTAATGAATAATGGGGGTTAGGGGTTAGGAGTTAGAAAAAAGTTAACCCTTAACCCCTAACCCACAGGCAGCGGAATAAGCGCCTCGACGCGTGTGCCGCGCCCAATGGCGCTTTCGATGCCGAATTCGCCGCGGAGAAGCGTTTCGACCTGCTGGCGCAGGGTGGCGATGCCCATATTCCGCCTTCCGCTCTCGTCGGACAGCACCTCGCTAACGTGGAACCCGCTGCCATCATCTTCGACCGACACGTGGATCATGCGCTTCCCGCCAAGATCGTCGCGGACGCTGACCAGCACGCGCGCCTGAGAAGCATTGGCATGCTTGATGACGTTGTTGAGCGCTTCCTGGATGAAGCGAAAGATGGCAACTTCGTAGTGCGATGGCAGCCGCATATCCAGGTTCTGCACCATCAGATTGATTTCGAGTTTGTTCTTCTCGCTGACCTGCTGTACATACCGGCGCAGGGTCGGCGCCAGTCCAAGATCGTCGAGGATCATGGGACGCAGGTCGAAGATGAAACGGCGCGTGTCCTGGAGGGTCGCATTGATCGCATTCTTGAGAGCACTCAATTCCGCACGCGCCATTTCGGGGTCGCGGTCGAGCAACCGCTGGCAGATTTCGGCGCGGAGCACCAGGTTGCTCATCGACTGGGCGGGACCATCGTGCATCTGTAACGAGATGCGGAGACGCTCTTTCTCCTGCGCCTGAATGATATCGGCGATCAACTGGTCGCTTCCTACCATCCCTCCGCTGTTGCCAGCAGGTGTAGCAGCACCGAGGTGTGGTTCAAGGGCGGTGATCAGTTCGAACAAGAGACTCTGGCGTTGCTTGGTTGCCTGCTGACGGTACTGGAGCTGCTCCAGTTGGTTCCGCATCGTCAGGAGGCGCATCTGCACTTCCTGGGCAGACGCATAAAAATTCTTTATGTCGGCTTTGCTGTAGCGATCGATGTTGACATCCAGATCGCGTAAACGGTTCGAGACGGTCAGTTCGCGCTGCTGCAGCTTTTCGACTTCGTTCGAGGTCTGCCGTAGGAGCACCTCAATCTCGTTTAGTTCGCGGCGCGCTTTTTCCAGCTCGGCGTTCGCTTTGTCGTAGAGTTCTTTGAGGGACGGCGGGGCGTCAGTCATTGGTGTGGCGACCTCCCGGATCGATTGGTTATGGAGGTATTATACCACCGGGCGTAGCTAAAGCGCATTTAAATCCGGCATAACTCGCACCCTGAGCATGTCGAAGGGTACATGCCGCTGATATGCCTGAAGAAATTCTCAGTCTTCATCAGTCACCAGGCAGGTGGATTTCAAGTCCACATTTGGCGTTCACAAGTCGCGGAATCGAAGGCGCCAGACATTGATCAGCGCTTCAAGCACAATGCGCCGCGACATCTTCGACCGTCCGACCCGGCGGTCAGGAAAGATGATCGGCAGTTCGCCGATACGAAAACCGGCGCGCATCGTGCGGTACACCAATTCAATCTGGAAGGCATAGCCGTTCGACTGGATGTCGTCCAGGTTGATGGTTTCCAGCACGCGCCGCCGATAGCAGCGGAAGCCGCCGGTTGCGTCCATCACCGGCAATCCGAGAATAGTGCGGGCATACAGGTTGCCACCACGACTGATCAACTGCCGGATGATCCCCCAGTCGGTTGTGCCACCGCCGGGAACGTAGCGTGAACCGAGCGCCAGGTCATAGCGTGTTTCGGCAGCCGCCAGCAATTGCGGCAGATACGAAGGATCGTGGGAAAAGTCAGCATCCATCTCGCAGATGAATGCAGCGCCCTCGGCGAGCGCGCGCCGGAATCCGGCGACGTAGGCGCTGCCAAGCCCGCGTTTCTCCGGGCGGAGCAGCAATCCGACGCGCGGTTCTTCGGCAGCCAGCGCTGCAACAACTGCGGCGGTGCCATCAGGTGAGTTGTCATCAACCACCAGCACCCGAAAGCGTGACATCTCCAGAATGCGCTGGATGAGTTCGGCAATGTTCTCGCGCTCGTTGTAGGTGGGAATGACCACGGTACAATCAGCGAGCGCCACATCTACGGTCGTCCGTTGTTGTGTGACAGGGTGCAGCAGTGTCATAGGATCTCCCTATCGGTGCATAGCGAACCAGAGCCAGCGCAGTTGCTCTAACAACGCCAGTCTATTATACTCGTCATACTGGGCAGGCGACGATCACAACCCTGGCGCAGGAGCGTAGCAAAACAGCAATGAATACGACCAAAGCCGCAGTCCCCTGGCAAACGAGCAAAGCGCTGCTGCCCTCACTTGCGCACCTCTACGGCCTGATTCCTCTAGCAGTCATCACAGCGCTCATCGCACTCGCCCCTACCGATCCGCACGATTTCTGGTGGCATCTGCGGATCGGGCAGATCGTCGCTGAGTCTGGCGTGCCGCGCACCAATATGTTCGCCTGGACGGTTCCAATCGATCAGCCGTTCGTCTATGCCGCATGGTTGGGCGACTGGCTGTTCTACCAGACGTATCGTCTCGCCGGTTTGCAGGGTCCGGTGCTGGCGCGCAACATCCTGGGCGCGCTTGCCTTTGCGCTGGTGCTGCTCGATGCTTATCGGCGCAGCGGTTCCTGGCGACTGGCAGGGCTGGCAGTCTTCCTTGCCGGTGCGATGACTATCAACAATCTAACCACGCGACCGCAAAACTGGGCGTGGGCGCCATTTATGGCATATGTGATTATCCTTGGCGCCTACGCAGCGCGACAGGTCGGACGGCGCGCGCTCCTAGCGCTCCCGCTGCTGATGGTCTTTTGGGTGAATGCGCACGGCTCGTTTATCCTGGGACTGGCGCTGCTTGCACTATACTGCATTGGCGAAGGATTGCGAACATTGCTTCGTCACCCGGATGCGCCCGGCCCGCAGCGCCTGGCGGCGCTCGGGGCGACGGCAGCGGCGACGCTGGTTGCGGTCGTCATCAATCCAACAGGCATACAAATATTTGTCTATGTGGTTTCACTCCTGACCAACCCGCCAGTCCAGGGGCTGGTCAACGAGTGGCAACCGCCAACAGTGCGGAGCCTGGCGGGGCAGGCATTCTTTCTGGCAACGCTGCTGCTGATAGCGGCGCTGGCGTTGGGTCGCCGCCGCCTGAACCTGACCGAGACGCTGCTGCTCTGCGCATTTCTCTGGCTGGCGTGGAGCAGTGCGCGCCACGTAGTCTGGTTCGGGATGCTGGCAATGCCAATGCTGGCTCAGTGCCTGGCGCACTCTACAGCGCGCCTGGTCTCGCAACGCGGTGATCCATTTGCAGGTCTGGTTGTGCTCGCGCTGGTTGCCGGAGTAGTGGCGCTCCAACCGCCGTTCAAGCCACTGCTCGCTCTCCCAGCGCCATACCGCGATCTGTTCGCCAATGTCCCCGGCGCACCGCTGCTCTACAGCGCCGATACGCCGGTCGGCGCAGCGGCGTACCTGCGCGATCATGCAGGCGGGCGGCTGTTCAACGATATGGCGTATGGCTCCTACCTGATCTGGGCGCTTCCCAAACCGCGGGTGTTTGTCGATACGCGCGTCGAACTCTACCCGCTGGCGCTGTGGGAGGATTACCTCGCCCTCAGCGAGGCGCGCGATTATACGATACTGATCGAACGCTACGGCATTGATCGAGCGTTGCTCAGCCGATCACGACAGGCGCCGCTCGTCGCTGCGCTCGCCAGTGATCCCGATTGGGTGGTGGAATACGAAGATCGTTTCTCGATCCTGTATCGTCGTGAAAGGTAACAGATCGACCATGCCTTCGACTTCGACGCTGGAATCGGTTGCGGAACGACAGACGCGCCTGCGCCCAACGCTCGATCAGGTTTACGTCGCGGCAGCCTTGATGCTGATTGCGCTCCGTCCGCTACTGACCCCCATTCCGCCGCACGACTTCTGGTGGCATATGGCGACCGGGCGCGTCATCCTGGAAACTGGAACGATCCCGCAGGTTGACATGTTCTCCTACACACGCGCTGGCGAGCCGTTCTTCAACCAGGGATGGCTGGCGCAACTGTTCATGGCGCTGCTGCATCGGATCGGCGGGGTGCCGCTCATTATCATCATGCAGGCGCTGGTGCTAACATTAGCGTATGGATTATTGCTGCGCCTCTGCGTCCTGCGCACCAACCGGGTGCGTTTATGCGTTGCTGTTTTGCTGCTGGCGACGCTGCCGCTCTCGTTCGATAACTGGACGGTGCGCCCGCAAACGTATGTGTTTCCGCTGTTCGCCGGGTTTCTGACGGTGCTGACCGAATATCGCCTCGGCATAGCGCGCCGCCTGTGGCTGCTGCCGCTCCTCATGGCGCTGTGGGTGAACATGCACGGTTCATTCGTGCTGGGTTTTGCGCTGATCGGCATTGTGTTCGCAGGCGAAGCGATCAGGCGCTGGCGTGAGCAGGGAGCATTCACAAAGGCGTTCGACACGTCTCTCCTCATTTGGGGAGCAGCGACGGCTGTCGCAACGCTCCTCAACCCACGCGGCGTCGAGGTGCTGGGGTATGTGACGAATCTGCTCAGGAGCAGCCAAGTGACCGATCTGGTCACAGAATGGTCACCGCCAACCATTCGTGATCTCAATGGCGCGATTTTCTTCCTGTTCGTGGTCACGACCGCTTTGGTGCTCATTTATGCGCAATCTAAGCCGGACCTGACCGATCTCTTGGTAGCTGGCGCATTCCTGTGGCTGGCACTCGGCGCTACACGCAATGTTGTCTGGTTCGGGTTTGTGGCGACGCCGCTCCTGGCAACGCAGGCAGCGACGTTACTACCTCCGCCGTCCCCCCGCCGGTTTCAAGGAGTTCCAGCGATGAATGCCGCACTTATCGGTCTGCTGGCGGTTTTGTTGCTGATCGGCTCGCCGTGGGTCAAACCTGCGTTGCTGCCGCCGGAAGTTGGCGCGTTACTGGCAAAAGGCACGCCGGTGGAAGCGACGCAGGCGCTCCAGGAACTGCCGCAGCGCCCGCAGCGTCTGTTTCACGCGATGGGTTACGGTTCGTACCTTATCTGGGCGGCGCCAGAGCAGAAGGTCTTCATCGACCCGCGGATCGAGTTATACCCCTATGATCAGTGGCGCGACTACATTCTGCTCGGTCAGGGCGCTAATGTTGAGGCGTTGCTGGCGAAGTACGCCATCGATGGCATGATGTTGAGCGTTGAAGAACAGCAGCCCCTGCTGGAGTATGTCCGTGCCCGCCCTGACCAATGGCGCGAGGTGTATGCAAATGAGGAGACGGTCGTGTTTGTACGAGCAAGCAGTTGAAGCTTGCCGGTTGAAGGTAGAAAAAGAGCGCTGTTGCGGGGCGCTGGCGCCATATCTCGTTGCTCGTCGTTCACCTCATACCTCACACCGTGCACTGTTAGCGAATACGGCAGCGAATGAACGAATGCCGAGGCGAAACCGGGCAGTGATTCTGCGCCGTACGCTGCGCGTTGCGCGCCTCCTCCTCTTGCCTCTCGCCTCTCACTACTCATACCTGAGCGCATCAATTGGATTGAGTTGCGAGGCGCGGACTGCGGGATAGATGCCGAAGATTAAGCCAACAGCAATCGACGTTAGCGTAGCAAGCAGGATGGCATCGAGTTGCACCCGCGCCTCAGCGCCTTCCGCAACTCGTTGCAGGAGCACGGTTCCCAAAGCAGAGAGCGCATAGCCAAGAGCAATGCCGAGCAATCCGCCAAGCAGACTCAACGTCGTCGCCTCGACCACGAACTGAAACCGGATGTCGCGTCGTCGGGCGCCGACCGCTTTGCGCAGCCCGATTTCGCGGGTGCGTTCAGTGACCGAGACGAGCATGATATTCATAATGCCAATGCCGCCAACGAGCAGCGAGATTGCGGCAATTGCGCCCAGAAACGCAGTCAGCGCGCCGGTGATCGTGCTAAACGAAGCGATCAGGTCCTGCTGTGTGACGATGGTAAAGTTATTATCCTGATAGGTCAATCCATTGCGACGGCGCAGCACCTCCGTGACCTGGTCAATCACGTCATCAATGCGGCGCTCATCAATCGCCTGGATGTAGACCACACTTACATCGATCCGATTCACAATGCCTGGCGGCGGCGGGAACAGTCGCGTTTGCGCGGTGGTGATTGGCACAAACACCAGGTTATCCTCGCTGGGACCGAAGTTGCCGCCGCGCGGCGCCATTTCGCCGATCACCTCAAAACTGACATCATTGATGCGGATCCGTTTGCCAATCGGGTCCTCGTTAGGAAAGAGCGACGTGCGCACATCGGCGCCGATGACCGCCACGCGCGAGCGCAGATCGAGTTCGGTTTGATCAAAGAATCGCCCGCTGACCACCCTGGCGTTGCGCACCTGCGGGTAGTTGGGCGTCACCCCGGCGACGCGCCCATCGAAACTAGCGCCGGAGTAGACGATCAGCGCTCCGCGGGTTAGCTGCGGCGTCACGGCGGCGGCTGCCGGAACATTGAGCGGGTCGGCGAGCGCTGCAACGTCTTCGTTCGTCAGGCGCGGCGGCACGCGCCGGTTCTGCTCAGGGTCGTTGGTGCCGGGGAACAAGAAGACCAGGTTTGATCCTAACCCCTGCAATTCGCGCGTCACCAGCGTCTGAATGGCGCCGCCAAGCGCAAGCAGGGTAATGACCGCGCCGACGCCGATGATGATGCCGAGCATCGTTAGCGCCGAGCGCAGTTTGTTGGCAGACAGACTGCTCAGGGCGATGCGGATGGTTTCAGCCAGACTCATACCGCCTCGTGCTCCGCCAACCACTCGCGCGCGGCGGCGACATCGCGGGTGATCTGCGCTACCAGCGCCGCGACGCCGTCGAACTTCTGCTCGCCGCGCAGCCGGTGCAGGAACATCAGTCGCAACTCTTCACCATAAACCTCATCGCTGAAGTCGAGCAAGTGTGCCTCAACCGTTCGCCGCGTTCCGTCGAACGTCGGGCGCACGCCAACGTTCGCCACAGCGCCATACGTGACGCCATTGAGCACGGCGCGGCAGACGTACACGCCGTATGCTGGCAGCATGCGGCGCGAGTCGACATTGATGTTGGCGGTCGGGAAGCCAATCGTACGCCCGCGCCGGTCGCCCTCGACGATGGGACCGCGCAGACCGTAGGGGTAGCCGAGCAACCGATTCGCAGCGGCAATATCGCCAGCGCTCAGTGCTGCGCGAATGCGCGTCGAACTGACCGCTTCACCATCGAGCAGGAACGGCTCGACGCGATGGACAGTATAGCCAAATATCTGACCGATGGCTGCCAGGCGGCTGGCATTCCCCTCGCGTCCGCGGCCCAGGGCGAAGTCCCATCCGATGCAGAGTTCGCGCAGCGCCACTGCGCCGCAGACACGCGCCATAAACTCATATGCGGTAAGCGCCATCAATTCGGTGGTGAACGGCATGACGATCATCAGATCGACGCCAAGCGCAGCGATCAGTTCTGCGCGCTCGACGATTGTCGTCAACGCTGGGCGTTCGCTGCCCGGGCGAACGATAACATCGGGATGCGGGTCGAAGGTGAGCACCGCTGCCTGTCGTCCAAAGGCGCGCGCGCGCTGAACAGTCGTACCGATCAGATGGGCATGTCCGCGATGCACCCCGTCGAAAGCGCCAATCGTAAGGGTGGTTGGGAATTCGTTGATCGGCTGCGGAAGACCGTGAACAATTTTCATGCATCAGTCCAATCGAACACTTTTATCGGACGCCAGTATCTGCCATCATACCGCAACAACGCCAGCAATGCGCCATCGGGAGCGTGCGCGCGCGCCTGGGACGGCGCATCGGAGGGAGCGCTGATCGGAAGACCGTGGCGGATTCGCCAGGCACTCTCCTCGTCAAGGTGCAGGACGTGCCAGTCCGCAACCGCAACCTCCGGCGGCAAGAGCCGCTGACGCAGCGCCTCGCGCGCGTTGGAGCGCGCTTCTTCTTCCAGGACATTCAGCGGTAGTGCGTCTTCGATGCGGAAGGTGCCAACTGCTGTGCGTCTGAGCGCCGCGAGATGCGCGCCGCATCCCAGCGCCGCGCCCAGATCACGCGCAAGCGCGCGAATGTACGTTCCGCTGCTGCACACCACATCAAGCGTCAGCAGGGGCGGATCGTACCGAACTAGATCAAGCTGCTCAATATGCACCTGGCGCGGCGGCGTTTCGACCGTCACCCCGGCGCGCGCCAGTTCGTACAGCCGACGCCCCTGGTGGTGCAATGCAGCATACATCGGCGGCGTCTGCCAGATCGTTCCGCGCAGCAGCGCCAGCGCCTGCTCAATGGTCGTCGTATCGAGCGGCGGAACGGGGTACTGGGCGACGATCTCGCCATCTGCATCGTCGGTTGTAGTGGTCACTCCCAGGCGCACCGTCGCCAGATACCGTTTGAGCGTCTGATGCTGGACGTACTCGATCAATCGCGTCGCCCCGCCAAGCGCCACGACCAGCACACCAGTCGCTGCCGGGTCGAGCGTTCCTGCATGCCCGACGCGCCGCTGTCCGCTCAAGCGTCGGATGCGCGCCACGACATCGTGCGAGGTCATGCCGGACGGTTTATCGATGTTGAGAAAACCGTGCATCATAATCATCCGGTTCAACACGCGTCGTGCGCTGCCAGCTCTTTGAGCAGTGGAATGATCACCGCAATGGCTTCGGTTGGGGTCATCGGCAGATTGGCGCCAGCCGCCTGCGCGTGCCCGCCGCCGCCCCAGCGCTGCGCAACCGCCGCCACATTGAGCGGCGCGCGTGCCCGCAGGCTCATTTTGGTCGTCCCATCGGAGCGTTCTTTGAACAATGCCATCACCCGCGCCTCGCCGATCCGTTGCAGCACCCGTATCACTTCATCCGCCGCCTCTTCCTCGGCGCCGGTTTCCGCAAACATGCGCTTGTCGACAGTCGTCCAAACAACACCGTGTTCGCAGCGCAGGTTGGCAAGCGCTCGCCCCATCAGCGCTGCGCTGCTCGCAGGCAGTCCATAGTACACGGCGCGAACGATCTGCGCATGGTCGGCGCCAGCTTCGAGGAGCGCAGCGGCAGTGCGCAATGACGTTGGCCGGGTGGCGTTCGTCTGAAAACTCTGCGTATCGGTCGTCAGACCAAGCAACAGACATGTGGCAATGGTTCTGTCAATCTGAATCCCCATCGCGCAGAACAGGCGATAAAGCAGATCGCATGTCGATGCTGCGTCGGGATCAATCAGGTTGAGGGCGCCGCCGCCATGATTCGTCACATGGTGATCAATAACAATAACCGGCGCCGTCGCTAGAATCGTGGAATGTTCGTCATAGATAGGACCGATGCGAGTCAGGTGGGCAGTATCGACCAGAATAGCAAGGTCGGCAGGCGGCAGTGCCATGCCCGACTGATAGAACACAATCTGATCAGCGCCGGGGAGCCAAGCGGCATAGACCGGGATCGGCGGCGTGAGAATCGCCGTGCGTTGTTTGCCCAGCGCGCCAAGCGCGTGCCAGACCGCAAGGGATGCGCCGACGGCGTCGCCATCGGGGTTGATATGGGTCAGAATGAGAATATGCTGCGCCGCAGCGATACGTTCGGCAATTGGCGCTGCGACAACGGCTGGATCGTTGGAGATCATGCAGGCGTCCTGTGGATGTAATAGACCGTATGCCCGGCACGCTTCTTGACTTCTTTCATCCGCAACTGATGGCGACGCCCCAGCACGGGGATCAGGCGGTTGAGACCGCTGACGACGACAAACCAGTACTCGCCGCCAGGTCTGAGGTGGTCCAGCGGGTCGAGGATGAACTCGCGTTCAATTGCTTCATCGCCAATTTTTGCCGGAATATTGGAGACGATCAGATCAAAAGGAATAGCGGGAACATGCTCGAACCCAACGCTGCCGATCACCTCGACGTTCGGCGTCTGATTGAGCGCCGCATTGTGGCGTGCATAGCGCACCGCCAGCAGATCGCGGTCAACAAGAACAACGCGCGCCTGAGGAAACCAGCTCGCCAGCACGATCCCGATCACGCCGCACCCGCATCCCAGGTCCAGGATGGTCTGCGGCGACTGCGGCTTGATCGTGCGCAGAAGGAGATCGGTTCCTTCATCGATCTGATACGAAGAGAAGAGCGTATGAGCCACATCGAACGCAAACGTCCGACCGCAGCAGGTGTAGGAGATCCGCTTCTTGTAATATACATCGACCGGGGTTGCGGCCGTTGTCATTGCGAACCTGTCTCTGACAGCGAATGCGGCGCCGACTACTCTTTCGCCGGTTTATCATCGTCGGGTTGGCGTGGCGGAGCGCTGGTGCGTTCAGCGGCGGCGCGCCGGAGCACTTCATCAATGTGCAGACTATAATCGACCGACGTATCGAGGATCAGTCGCAGTTCTGGCACGTAGCGCAGGTAGTTCAATTCCTCTGCGAGGCGGCGGCGCAGGAACCCTTTCGCGTGTTCGAGCGCTGCCATGGTTTCGCGGCGCTCTTCCGGCGTCCCCATCACCGAGATTCGCACCCGCGCGATCTGCAGATCGGCAGTGACATCAACACCGACGACCGTCGCAAAGCCAACCCGCGGATCTTTCAGTTCATACTGAATGATCTCTCCCAGGACGCGCTGAATCTCGTGGCCAAGTTGTTCGGTGCGCTTGCTCATACGGTGCGTTCCACTCGTTCGCGGCGATAGAACTCCATCGTGTCGCCAGGCGTGATATCGTTGAATCCTTCGACAATCAGACCACACTCATATCCTGCAGGCACTTCGCGCACATCTTCCTTGAAGCGTCTAAGGCTGGCGATTTTGCCGTCGTGGATCACCACGCCGTTGCGCAGCACACGCACATTATACTGGCGCATAATTTTGCCTTCGGTCACATACAGCCCCGCCACAATCTCGCGGGTCGGCAGGCGGAAAATGTTGCGCACCTCGGCGAACCCCTCGGTCACCTCGCGATACTCCGGCTCCAGCATCCCGATCATCGCCTTCTTGATATCGTCGGTCAACTGGTAGATGATGTTGTAGAACCGGATATCGACGCCGTGCTGCTCAGCCTGACGCCGCGCTGCCGGGTCGGGGCGGGCGTTGAAGCCAATAATGATCGCATGCGATGCAATCGCAAGGTTGACATCACTCTCCGTAATCGTACCGGTACCGCGGTGGATGATTCTGATCTTTACCTCGTCGGTATTGAGCTGGTTCAGTGCATGCTCAATGGCGCCGATTGATCCCTGCACATCCGCCTTCAGGATAATGTTGAGTTCCTTGATCTTCCCCTGCTGGATCGAGCTGAACAACCCATCGAGGCTGACGCCGCGCGTAGCTGCCATCGTCTCAAGGCGCCGCTTGCGTTGCCGCTGCAGCGCAATCTCGCGGGCAATCGTCAGGTCGGGCATCACCTGAAGAATGTCACCTGCCTGCGGCACATCCTCAAGCCCCAGAATAACTACCGGAGTCGCCGGTTCGGCGAAGCGCAGTCGCTTCCCGGCATCATTGAACATGGTGCGAATCGTACCGGTGGTGCAGCCAACGAGCACGTTATCCTCCAGGCGCAGCGTGCCATTCTGCACCAGCACTGTCGCCACCGGACCACGCGTCCGATCCATTTCGGCTTCGATGATCGTTCCGACGGCTGGCGCATTCGGATTTGCCTTGTACTCGTTGAGGTCTGCAACGAGCAGAATCATTTCAAGCAACCCATCGATATTCTTCTTCAGCTTTGCAGAAACCTCGACTGATGGCACATCGCCGCCGAACTGCTCAACGATGACGCCAGCATTGGCGAGTTGCTGGCGCACGCGGTCGGGGTTGGCGTTTGGCGCATCGATCTTATTGATCGCAACGATCATCGGTACGCCTGCCGCTTTCACGTGCGAAATCGCCTCGAGCGTTTGCGGCATCACCCCATCATCGGCGGCCACCACCAGCACCACAATGTCAGTGACCTGGGCGCCGCGGGCGCGCATTGCAGTGAATGCCTCGTGACCGGGGGTGTCGAGGAAGGTGATCTTCCGTCCATGCAGTTCGACCTGATAGGCGCCGATGTGCTGCGTAATGCCGCCCGCCTCGCTCTCCGCCACGCGAGTCGAACGGATAGCGTCGAGCAGCTTCGTCTTCCCATGGTCGACGTGCCCCATAATTGTGACGACCGGCGGACGCGGCTTCAGGTCCTTTGGATCCTGCGCAGCAAGCACATCGCGTACGTTCTCGACGATCCCCTCCAGTTGCGGTGGCACATACTCGACCGTTTCGATGCCGAAATCGGCCGCGATCACCGCTGCGGTTTCGTAGTCGATCTGCTGATTGATATTGGCAACGACGCCCGCTTTCAGCAATGCCTTCAAAATCTCAGCGGCGCTAACACCCGTCGCTTCCGAAAACTCGCGCACCGTCATAGTCATCGGCAGCGCAATCGGGCCTTTTGGTCGCACCGGAGCGCGCACTGTCGTTGGACGCGTCAGAGCGCTCGAAGGGCGCGCTAGCGTGGTGCTTGTGCTGCGCCCGCTGCGAGTATTGCGTCCTCCTTCATTCTCGACTAGGTTTTCGTCGCGTCGCCGTCCATCGCCGCCGCGCCCACCGCCGCGTCCGCCGCCGGCGCCGCGTCCGCCGCCGGGGTTGCCAGCGCCGCGTCCGCCGCCGGAGTTGCCAGCGCCGCGTCCGCCGCCGGGGTTGCCAGCGCTGCGCCCGCCGCCAGCGCCGCGCCCGCTGCTGGCAAACCACATGTGATAGTGCGCATCAACAGCGCTCTGATGCCCAGAAACTCCCATGCTATTCATTGTCGTCCCTCCTCACTACAGGCCAGGTCCGCGGTTGGTGCGCGCTATCGTGGACAATCCTTCACGCTCATACGAGCGGAAGAAGCAACCAGCTATCCCGCAACCTCCAGCGGCGGCAGTGTGTGCGCATACGCTTCCAGCGCTGCGGCGTCATCCGGGTGCAATACACTGATCCGCAGCGCGCGCTCCAGCGCATGACGCCGGATAGCCTGTTCCCAGCACGTTGGGTCGTGGCACAGATAGGCGCCGCGCCCGTTGCGCTTCCCGGTCGGGTCAATCTGGACTCGACCGCCGGCATCGCGCACCAGGCGAATCAACGCACGTTTGGCGTCGGTGCGGCGACATGCGACACACGTGCGCTGTGGTACGTGCTTTGGACGCGGTCCTTTCCGCTTTTTTCCGGTCGTCTGCGTCACGGTGGTCACTCCGTGCCTCGCTACTCTTCGCCTTCGACCTCGTCTTCCTCATCACCAACGAGAATGTACGATGCCACGAGCCGATCGCCACGATAGATGTACAGTTTTTGCGGTGTTGCGCGTAATTGTACCGTTTCGCCAACCAGGTCATCGCCGAGCGGGCCGTAGCGATGCTTCCGGTACACAATCGTGCCATCGGCATACACTTTGCGCGTCTCGACTTTGGCTGTTGCCAGCGCTGCTTCGGTGGCCAGCGCCTCCGCTTCCGCCGCATTGCGCGCTTCCGCCGCTGCGCGCTCCTCGTCGAGCAATGCCGACGCGCTCTTGATATCGATCCGCCAGCCGGTCAACTTCGCCGCCAGGCGCACATTCTGCCCCTCTTTGCCGATCGCCAGCGACAATTGCTTATCCGGTACGATGACTGTGGCGGCGTGTTCATCTTCCCGCAACTGGACCTCGACGACCTGCGCAGGCGAGAGTGCATTGGCAATGAATTCCTTCGGGTTAGACGACCATTGCACGACATCGATCTTTTCGCCATTCAGTTCATTGACGATGTTCTGGATGCGAATGCCACGCATCCCAACGCACGAACCGACCGGATCAACACCTTCCTGCCGTGCCGCGACCGCTACTTTCGTGCGAATGCCTGGCTCGCGCGCAATCGATTTGATCTCGACGGTGCCATTGTAAATCTCTGGCACCTCCATCTCGAAGAGACGCGTGATCAGGTTTTTGTGCGCGCGCGATGCAATCAGCTTTGGACCGCGATCCTCGCGTCGAATTTCCATCAGATAGACCTTCAGGCGCTGACCGTGATAGTAGCGATCAGTTTCGACCTGTTCCTTTGGCGGCAGGATGGCTTCGGCTTTCCCCATTTCGAGAATAACGTTGCCTTTCGCTATCCGCTGCACCGTCGCCGTGACCAGTTCGCCCTCGCGGTCCATGAACTCGCCATAGATGTGTTCGCGCTCGACTTCTTTGATCCCCTGAAGGATGACCTGTTTGGCCGTTTGCGCCGCAATCCGACCAAAATCCTTAGGGGTCGTCTCAACGACGACCGACTCGCCCAGTTCCACATCGGGCTTGATCTTGCGGGCGCTCTCCAGATCGATCTCGAAGCGCTCATCGAAGACATCGTCAACGACCTGTTTTTCGGCATAGACCCGCGCCGCACCGGTAAGCGGATCTAGTTTGACCGAAATCTCCATCGGCGGCGGGTTAGGCCCCAGCGTCCGGCGATACGCTGTCGCCAGCGCCTTTTCCATGACTTCGATGATGGCCTCCTTGGGAATGCCGCGTTCAGATGCAATCTGAGAGATTGCTGCATAAAAATCGCTTTTCATTGTATCCTCAGCGTCGTGCTTGCGCAGCCGCTCAACCGCCCGATGATGATAATGTTAACAATAAGAAAAGTGGGGAATGCCCACTTTTCAGCGCAACCGCGAACTCGTGGCTTATAGTATACCATTTTTACAGCACGGACGCAAATTTGCGCCACGGTAAGCGCAGTCACGAGTTGACAGCGGGTGCTCCGTTCGCCATCCGCACGACCCGCATCCCGCCTCGAATAGCGTAAGGATGGGTATCAGACCCGCCCTTGCGTTCCGTCGATCCGCCATATGTGACGCATCGCTAAAGATGCTCACAATCGTTAGTCTGACGGGACGTTCTTCCTGTCGTCAATCCCTGACCCGATCCCTGTCCTCCGCTGGCACGGTATACCTGTAGGGTCGTGGCGAACGGGAGGCGTGGCATGCTGGCAAAAGTCTACAGTAGCGCCGTCATCGGTCTCGAAGGCGTGCTGGTCGAGGTCGAAGTTGACATTGCACAGGGGTTGCCAAGTTTTACCATCGTCGGTTTAGGGGATACGGCAGTGCAGGAAAGTCGGGAGCGCGTGCGCGCCGCCGTCCGCAACTGCGGCTGTTCGTTCCCGATGAAACGTATCACGGTCAATCTGGCGCCAGCCGACCTGCGGAAGGCTGGTCCTGCTTATGATCTGCCGATCGCCATCGGCCTGTTGCTGGCGTCGGAACAGGTGCAGGGCGATGTCCACGACGCAGTGTTTATTGGCGAGTTAGGGCTCGACGGCGCGGTGCGTCATACCGATGGCGTGTTGCCGATGGTCGCTGTTGCACGCGAACAAGGCATCCGGCGCGTCTTCGTGCCTCAGGAAGACGCTGCTGAGGCAGCGCTGGTCACCGGCATCACCATTATTCCGGTGCAGCGTCTCGATGACCTGACGGCGCACCTGAGCGGCGCAAAGCCTCTCCCGGAGCATCTGAGCGCACCGATCGACATCGCGCCGCCTCCAGCCTATCCGGTTGATTTCAGCGTAGTGCGTGGGCAGGAGCACATCAAGCGCGCGTTGGAAATCGCAGCCGCAGGCGGGCATCACGTGCTGATGACCGGCAGCCCTGGCTCTGGGAAAACGCTTATGGCGCGCGCGATGATTTCGATCCTGCCGCCGCTGACCATGAGCGAAGCCATCGAGGTGACGAAAATCTACAGCGTCGCCGGGCAACTGCCGAAAGACACGCCACTCATTCGTCAGCGCCCTTTCTGCGCGCCGCATCATACGACCTCGCTGGCAGGGCTGGTCGGCGGCGGCGGAGTGCGGGTCAAACCTGGCATGGTTTCGCTAGCGCACCGCGGCATCCTGTTCCTTGACGAACTGCCGGAGTTCGGCAGCAAGCTCGACGTATTGCGCCAGCCGCTTGAAGATCGCGTTATTACGCTGAGCCGCGCCGTTGGAAGCATTACCTACCCGGCGTCGTTTATGCTGATCGCAGCGCAAAACCCTTGTGTGTGCGGCTGGCATGGCGATCCTGAGCGTCAATGCACCTGTACGGCAGCGGCTGTCGCGCGCTACCAGCGGCGGGTCAGCGGACCAGTGCTCGACCGATTCGACATTTTTGTCTATGCGCCGCGCGTCCCCTTTGACAAATTGAACACTCTCAGCCCGGGCGAGGAGTCGGCTGCAATCCGTGAACGGGTGATTGCTGCGCGACAGATCCAGGAGCGCCGGTTTCGGGGAACACGCCTGCTTACCAACAGCGACATGGGACCGGCGGAGATCCATCAGCATTGCCAGCTCAATAGCAGCGGCCAACTCATTATGCACAATGCCATGCGTCAGCACGACCTCTCAGCACGCGGGTATCACCGGATCCTGAAACTGGCGCGCACCATCGCCGATCTTGCCGGTTCCGAGCAGATTACGGCGCAGCACCTTGGGGAAGCGTTGCAGTACCGTTTGCAGCCGGTGGAGTAGGGCGATTCTTGCGACATCGACGGCTTATCCGAATAACCTGTGCTGCTGGCGTTGCGCAGTGCGCCAGCGCCGAAGATGCTGCGGGCTGATGAACATGCCCAAAATGATCCGGCATTCGTGCTGCGCCCGGCGGCTGATGGTTTTTGAGAAAATAATCCGGTATCGCCCGGTCTAGCCCGCGCAGGCGGGCTTCGCAACCGTAGGCCCGCGGCTTTAGGGCCGGGCAGGAGGGCAGACAGCGGAATAATTATATGGTTTGCAAATATGCGACAATCAATCGACCCGCAGCACAAGTTTTCCTGCGTTGCGGTTCGCTTCCATCACCCGATGCGCTTCGGCAGCGTCGCGCAGGGAGTAGATCGTGTCAATGACCGGGCGCAGCTCGCCACGCACGAATTTATCGTGTGCAAACGCAACAAAATCGGCGGTAAGGGCAATCTTCTGCGGCAATGGCGTGCGCCGCAGGGTTGTGCCAGTGACGCGCAACCGCTTCGCCATGATCGGTCCCAGGTCGATCTGCCCTGCCGACCCTCCCAGGAACCCGATCAATTGCAATCGCCCGTCGAGCGCCAGGGCTTCGGTATTCTGCTGCCAGTAGGGAGCGCCGACGAAATCGAGAATCAGATCGACGCCGCGACCGCCGGTTGCCTCAAGCGCCCGCGCCGCAAACGATTCTTCCCGGTAGTTGATCGCCAGTTCTGCGCCAAGTTCACGGCAGAGCGCCAGTTTTTCCGCTGAACCGGCAGTGACGAAGACGCGCGCGCCAGCAACGCGCGCCAGTTGAATCGCTGCCGTGCCGACACCGCTCGCGCCAGCGTGGATGAGCACCGTCTCGCCCGCCCGCAGCTTCCCAAGGGTGAACAAGTTGAGGAAAGCGGTCAGGAACGCTTCTGGAATGGCAGCCGCCTCTTCAAATGACAGGTTCTCCGGTATGCGCATCGCCATCCCAGCCGGCACAACCGCCAGTTCAGCATACCCGCCGCCAGTGACGACTGCCATCACCCGGTCGCCAGTACGCCATTGACCAGCAGGCGTCAGCACTTCGCCCGCCAGTTCCAGCCCCAGGATCGACGGTGCACCGGGCGGCGGCGCATAGACGCCGCGACGCTGCAGCAGGTCGGCGCGGTTGACCGCTGTGGCGCGCACCCGCACCAGGAGTTCGTCGGGACCGGGAGTTGGATCGGGCGCATTATCGTATCGCAAAACATCGGGACTGCCTGGAGCGTCGAACAGGATAGCTTTCATGGTTGTTCCTCGAGTGTCTGTCCCCATTCGAGATGTTTGACCCATTTGAAGGCTTCGCGATCGCGCTTGAGCGCGCGATGCCGCAGCACGCCGTCGCGCGATGAGATTAAGACCTCTGCATAGGCTTTGTTGAACGTCGGCTCACGGATGACCCGCCCCCAGACCGGTCGTTCGGGCGGAAAGCGGGCAAGCGCGGCATAACTGTACTTGGCGTCTTCCCACGGCGAAGGCGCGTCGCGCGCGCGCCGCTGAAATTCGGGACGACGCAGCCGCTGCGGGAAGTGACACCAATCATTGATCAGCGGGCAGGGTCGGTCGTGGGTGCATGGCGCAATCGTGTGTGCGCCATCGGCAAGCAACAGATCGCGTGCAGCGCGCACTGCAGCAAACCCGACTGGCGTGCCAGGTTCGACAATAAGAAGCAGACCGCGGGTGATGCGCCACGCGGTTGTCACAACTGCGCTCCGTTCATCGAAAGGTATCTCGCCAAGCACGTGACCGAGCACGACCAGATCGAATCTGATGCCGCGTTCAGTAGGAGCTTGCAGCGTACGTTGCACCCAGCGCGCATTACGGAGCGCCGGATTTGTGCTCGCGCGCGTGAAATCGCGTCCGAGCGCGATCAAAACCGGCTCGCGCTCCCAGGCAGTCAGGTCGCGGAGCGATGGCCAGCACACGGTCGCTGCCCATAGCGCTGTTCCAGGTCCGCTCCCCATGTCGAGCATCGTTTCCGGCGTCCACGACGGAATGCGCTCCGCAGCGGCTTTCATCGCGCCGTACAGTTGCGCATAGGTGGCCGGCATCAAAAGCGCGGCATACCCCAGCGCATCGAGGCGGGTCCGTATTGCTGGCGCTTCCCCAATGTCATCAAGAGCGCGGTACTGCTCGCTCAACGTGCGCGCTGTGTTCATCCAGCGCGTTGCGGGAATGTCGTCTAGCGCCCGGGCAATGGCGTTGCGCAGCTCGACGGGGAGCGCAATCATGCGTGGGTCAGGCGGCAGACGTTCAATCATACGCGACGACAGACCTCGTCAATCTGCACAATCGCATGCGAACGCAGTCACGCGACTTTACGATGCACTTCGTCATTGTATCACCAACGCAGACACAGTCTCTGCCAAAGGTCATACGCCGTTGGATAGAAACGCCGTGCAGGAGTCATCCGGCAGTTCCGTCGTTCGTGGCTGTTGTACAGCGTCTTGATGCGCTATTGTATGGTTAGCGATTAAGACGTGCAAGGAGGCGATTGCAATGATAGCGCAACGGAATCAAGCGTTTCCCTGGGGCGCTGTGATCTGGTCGAGCATCCTGATGGCTCTTATTCCGATAGGCATCGCATTCGCCGTCAGCGTCGGGTATGGCGTGATTGTCGGGTTTCAGACGCGCGGCGATCCTGAAGCAATCAATGCGGCTATCGTGGCGCTTGGCAGTGCTGCCTGGTATCTGGCGCTGCCGCGGGTCTTGCTGGCAATCGTCGCATTCTGGCGCGGTATGCGCCTGGCGCGCCTTGTCACGCCATTTGTTCTGCCGGTCGTGAGCGCCGCGTTGCTGGCGCTTATCCTCCTGGTTGTGCTGGCGATCACGGTCTTCAACGCCCCGCTCAATGGCGAAACAGCAATATTTATCGCGGTCGACGCCGTTATTCTGCTGGCGTGCAGCCTGGCAGGCGCCCGCGTGGCGCAGCGGTAGACAGGCAATCTACGAGTGAGGGGCGCGATGATTGGAGCGCGCTGGCGAAAAGTGATACGCGACCTGTGGCGCTACAAAGTGCGCACCCTGCTTGTGGCGCTGTCGATTGCCGCTGGGGTCAGCGGCATCGGAATAGTTGCGCATATGCACGCTATCATGTCGCGTGACCTGGCGCAGAGTTACGCTGAGGTGCGCCCGGCAAGCGCGACGCTGTATACCGACGACGCTTTCGACGACGAAATGGTGCGCGCCGTGCGGCGACTGCCGGGGGTCGCTGAAGCCGAGGGACGGCGCAGCCTGATACTGCGCTTCCGCACCGCGCCGCACCATCCGTGGCAGTTGATCGAACTCTTCGTGCTGCCCGACGATGGCGAGACGCGCGTGAGCAAAGTGCGTCCTGAGATTGTGTTTGAACCCGATCCTGCATCCTGGCCTCCAGGCGCATGGCCTCCACCGCGCCGCACGATTGTGCTCGAACGCACCTCGTTGCTGGTTGGCTACCTGGGGCTGACGCGAGCGCGCCTGAATGACGCCATCATCGTGGAAACCGCTGACGGACGGTTGCGCGAGGTGCGACTATCAGGGCTGGCCTACGACTTTTCCCGCATGCCAGCAACGTTCATGGGACGCGCCTACGGATACGTTGACCGCGAGACGCTGGAGTGGCTCGGCGGCGCACCCGGCTACAACGAACTCTACCTGCTGACCGATACCACTGCGGACGCGACGTACAACCGACGCGTTGCGGAGGACGTTCGCGCCTTCATCGAGCGCGGCGGCGTGCGCGTAACGCGGATCGACGTGGCGCGACCGGGAGAGTTGCCGCTCCACAACTATTTTCAGGCAATCACGGTTGTGCTTGGCGCACTTGGCATCCTGGCGCTCTGCCTAAGCGTGTTGCTGGTGACGAACACCATCACGGCGCTGCTGCTGCAACAGACGCGGCAGATCGGCGTGATGAAAGCGATCGGCGCGCGTCCCGGGCAGATCGCGGTCGTCTATGCCGTCTACGCGCTTGCCTTCGGCGCGCTGGCGCTGCCGCTGGCGCTGCTAGCGTCGCGGTTCGCCGCTGAGTCGTTTGTCAGTTTCCTGTCCTATTTCCTCAATTTCAAACTGGGAACGTTCACCACGCCTGCCAGTGTGATCGCTCTGCAAACTGGCGTGGCACTGCTGGCGCCGCTGCTGGCATCGCTCGCGCCCGTGCTTGGTGCAGCGCGGCTGACCGTCCGCGAAGCAATTGCCGGACAGCGCGAGGAGCAGCGGCGCTCCAGCGTTCAATCACCGGCGTCTGCGCGAGAGTTTCCCGCTGTGTCCTGGCTGACAGCGCTCATCCCATCACCGGTGATCCTCTCGCTGCGCAATGCACTCCGGCGACGGGTGCGGCTAGCGCTGACGTTGACGACCCTGACCCTGGCGACGGCGATTGTTGTTTCGGTGTTGAGCGTGCGTCGTTCACTCTTCGAAACATTTGAGACTATTCTGGCGACCTCCCGCCACGACGTGCTGGCGACGCTGGTTCGTCCGTATCGTGCTGCGCAGGTCGAACACCTTGCCAGGCAGACGCCTGGCGTGGCGTATGTTGAAAGCTGGAGTAGCGCGATGGCGTATCGCCTGCGACCTGATGGGAGCGAAGGACCCGCAATCGGCGTCATTGCCCCGCCGGTTGAGAGCGTGCTTTTCACACCGGAGATAGTGGAAGGGCGCTGGCTGCTGCCGGGTGAGGACCACGCACTCGTTATGAACGCCGATGTGCAACGCTTCGAGCCGGACCTGCGCGTCGGCCAGAGCGTGACGCTGAAGATCGGGAACCGCGAGACGGAGTGGAAGATTGTCGGGGTCACCCGCGGTCTGCTCGGTGTGCCCTTCATGTACGCCAGCCAGCCGTATCTGGCGCAGATCACCGGCGCCGTCGGGCAAACGCGCGAGATACGGGTGGTTGCCGAAGCGCATGATCCGGGAACGCAACGGCAGGTGGCGACCGCTTTGAGAGAGGCGCTGGAACACGCAGGAATGCGCGTCGAGGTTGCCTGGACGCGTACCGAAGAGCGCGAACAGGCAGCCACGCTGATCAATATTCTTATCTCGTTCCTGCTCACTATGGCAGTGCTGCTGGCAGTCATCGGCGGCTTGGGGCTGTCGGGTACGTTGAGCCTGAATGTGATCGAGCGCACCTGCGAGATCGGGGTCATGCGCGCAATTGGCGCGTCGAATGATGCGTTGTACCGCATTGTCGTCGGCGAGGGGATGGCGATCAGCCTGGCGAGCGCCCTGATCGGGACGCTGCTTGCCCTGCCGATCGGCTATCTGTTGAGTAATGCCGTAGGGCTGGCATTTTTGCGAGTGCCGTTGATCTACCACTTTGCGCTGGACGGCGCCGCGATCTGGCTCGCAGCAGCGGCAGGGATCGGCATCGTCGCAAGTTTACTGCCAGCGCGCGCTGCAATTGGCTTGACGGTGCGTGATGCGCTGGCATATGATGGATGAGGCGAGAGGCAAGAGGCGAGAGGCGAGAGGAGGGAGGCGAGAGGGGGGAGGCGAGAGGCGAGAGGCAAGAGGCGAGAGGGGTGAAGATGCCCCTGACCCTTGAGGTCTGTGCTGGGAATCGAGAGCTGCGACGGAACCTTACTGGCGGAACGGTCCCCGCGCCCAGGTAGTGCGCGGGTCGACCTCAAGGGTGCTGGGGGACATGTGAGGAGGTTGAGCGTTGCCGTGTCGCCACAGAATCAAAAGTTCGACATCAGAGCTTTCAGCGAGCTCTCCAACACATTGCGCACATGGTGGCAGGCGACGCTACCCAGCCGCGTGATGGTCGTCGCAGTAGTGATGATCGTCGGCGCACTGATCGCCGCCGTCACAGCGCAGCCCGATGCACCGCTCTGGCGGCGGGGCGCGGTTGTTGGCGCGTTGAGCATTCTGCTGGCGCTGAACCTGGTTCCGTCCTCTTCCGAGATACGTCCCCGGTCAAGGCCTCTGGGCAATGTGGCGATCTACCTGAGCGTCGCAAGTGTGCTCTACTTCATCGCATTCGGTATGAGCAGCGGACCGGCGAGCACGGTCATTTCGATGCTCCTGTTTCTGCTGGTTGGTCAGGCGACGTGGACGCTGCCGCTGGCGGCGGCGCTCATCTATGCTGGCGGAATGGCGTTCGGCGTCTGTACGATGATCGCCTTCTTTGTCGATCTGGAGGCGGCGCTGCAAAGCGCGGCAACGTTCAGTTTCGGCATTGTGTTTGTAGTGATGTTCGTCCAGCTTTCCCTGCGGTACGAACAACAGACGGAACAGGCGGAGGCGCAGCGCGCGCGCGCCGAGGAGCTGCTGGCGCAATTGCAGGCAAGCCACGACGAACTGCGCGCTGCGCGCGAGCGTGAACTGAGGATGGCTGCAATTGAAGAGCGGGTGCGCCTAGCGCGTGATATTCACGACGGCTTGGGTCACTATCTCACCATTCTGAATGTCCAGTTGCAGGCAGCGTCACGCCTGATCCAGCGCGACCCGGAACGCGCCGCTGCCGTGATCGCCACGTGCCGCGAGGTGGCGCAGACGGCGCTTGATGAGGTGCGGCGCAGCGTCGCCGCTATGCAACCGTCGCCGCTCGACGGTCACTCGCTTGATGCGGCGATCGAGCGCCTCATCGATGACTTCCGCGTTTCGACCGCCATCGATGTTCGCTTCGTGCAAACGGGCGATCTCCCGGCGCTGCCGCAGACACTGGCAATGACCCTGTACCGCGCTGTTCAGGAAGGATTGACGAATGCGCGCAAACACGGCAATGCCTCGCGGATCGATGTCACGCTGGCATGCCTGCCGGATACCGTGCACCTGACGATCCGCGACAATGGTCAACTGACCAATGGCGCTTCCGAAGGCGGCGGTTTCGGGTTGACCGGGTTGCGTGAACGGATCGAACGGTTGGGTGGCGCGCTACACGCCGCTCCGCATCCCGACGGCGGTTTTCTGCTGGATATTGTCGCGCCGGTTGCAATGGCGCACGAGGTGCATCATGATACGGGTGTTGCTGGTCGATGATCAGACCCTGATCCGTCAGGGCATCGCCATGCTGCTGGAACTCGAGCCGGACCTGGAGGTCGTCGGCGCCGTCGGCGATGGACGCGCCGCTATCGAAGCAGTCGAGAAGTTGCGCCCCGACGTAGTGCTCATGGACGTTCGCATGCCAGGCATGGATGGCGTCACCGCCACGCGCGAGCTGAATCGCCGTTTTCCAGAGGTTGGCGTGATCATTCTAACGACCTTCGACGATGATGAGTACGTGTTCGAGGGGTTGAAAGCTGGCGCGCGCGGCTACCTGTTGAAAGACATCAGCAGCGAGGAAATGGCGGAAGCGGTGCGCACAGTGGCGCGCGGCGAGGCGCTCATTCAGCCGAGCATTGCGCGCAAAGTCGTGGCTGAGTTCTCGCGCCTGGCAGTCGGTACGTCGCCTGCACCGGAACGTATGCCGCCTCGGTCGCCAAATGCGCTCACTGAACGTGAACTCGACGTGCTGAAAGCCCTGGCGCGCGGCATGTCGAACAAAGAGATCGCCGCTGCGCTCGTCATCACCGAAGGCACCGTCAAGACCCACATCTCGAATATTCTGGCGAAGCTTGAGGTGCGGGATCGAACGCAGGCGGTGTTGAAGGCGCAGCAGTTGCGGTTACTGGATGAGGGATGAACCGGGAACCAAGAGCTGAGAACCTCAACCGATGCACCGAGATGCTATATTCCCGCAAATACATACCTTAAGTAGCGCCAGGTCTCGCGTGCCACAGTAACTGGGTCGATGATGCTCCTGGCATTACCAGGAGGCGACCCATACGCGGTCAGACCTTCGTCGCGCGCAACTTTGAGGGCCGTGAGCATCGCCGGAGGTTCAACCACAATCACAACTGACGAAATGCCCTGTGCACGCGCTATGCTTGCCGCAGCGCGCGCGCCTTCGACCAGCGATACGCTCTCCGCTTCAATGAACAGCGCCTGTGGCGGAAGACCCTGATCGATCAGATACTGTCGACCAAGCGGTGCGACCGTAGCGCCGGTTAGAATAATGCGGCTGACCATCCCGCGACGGTAGAGATTGGCGGCATGGTCATACGGTGCTTTTTGCTCCAGGGTAAGCGCACCGTCAACCGCCTCGCCGAGCACGACTGCAGCGCCAGCCGGACGCACTTCGTCGCGTCCGCTCTGTACTACGACCATTGCCGCCGTGAGCCCCAGCAGCAGGAATGCACTTGTGAGCACGGCCGCAATTCCGCGACCGAGAGAGACAAGAGCGCCTGTCATACCCTTCGGGTACGGACGCCGGATCATAGGATGCCTCATTTGTGGCGGGTTCTAAGCACGACTTAGTGTGAAGGGAACACGGATTTGCACAGACGCGACGGATTCATGCGATATTGGTATAATACTATGGCAATTTGACGCTTGTTTCGGTAAAGACCCGTCTATGACCGACGAACCCAAACGTGCACTCGTGATCGGCGCCCATCCAGACGACAACGAGTTCGGTGCAGGCGGAACCATCGCCAAACTCGCCGACCAGGGATGGGACATCACGTTTATCATTGCAACCAACGGCAACAAGGGCAGTCATGATCCGACAATGTCGTCGTTTCGCCTGTCAGAAATTCGCGAGCAGGAGCAGCGCGCTGCTGCCGAAATCCTTGGGGTGCGCCGCGTGATCTTCCTGCGCAACAACGACGGCGAGCTTGAACCGTCCCCTGCGCTGCGCGCCGAATTTGCGCTCTACATTCGCCATTTTAAGCCGCATGCCATCTACACTCACGATCCCTGGAAGCACTACATGCTCCACCCGGATCATCGCGCCGTTGGATTTGCCGTGATTGAGGCGGTCGTCAGCGCCCGCGACCACCTTTTCATGCCAGGGCTGGGGCAGATCGGCATTGGCGTCTGGCGCCCCGAGGCACTCTACCTGTGGAACGCAGAACAACCGGATCACGTTGAAGATGTCTCGGACTACGTTGACCGGAAAATTGCAGCGCTGCGCGAGCACCACTCACAGCTAGACGAAGTCCAGGGTTGGGAAGAGCGGGTGCGCCAGCGTATGGCGGAAGCGGGCAGAGAGCACGGCTTCGCTGCTGCCGAGACGTTTAAGAAACTTCCGGTGTGACTCTTAAAACGCGTCAGACCCGGCAATCCAGGTGCGCCCCGTCGGGAAGATGGCGCCCAGGGTCGGCAGCATCGCTGGCGGAACGTGCACGCCGGGATAGCGAGCGACCCAGTGCGCTGGGCGAAAGCCAAACAGCAGTTGCACGAGCGCCTGTAGCGTCAAAGTGACTGTCGGCAGGTCTGGCGCATTAGCGTCTGCTCCTACTGCTAGCGACGGTTCCGCCCCGGCGATACACAGCCGGAACGCCTCGCCGCCGGTTGCCCGACGCCGTTCCTCAAGCAATGGACCAATGCAGGTGAGCAGTGTCGGCAGGTGCGCGGGGCGCGCCATCCACCCCTCATCAGGATGGTGATGGGAACGGCTTGTCAGGTTCAGATGATCAGCAAGCGTATAAAACGTCGGCGAGTCTGGCGGCAGGGGCCAATCGATCTCTGCCGCTTCCCTGGCGATACTGGCATGGTGCTGAAGGAGCGCCAGCGCCGCGTGCCAGTCGTCGGCAGCAGCTTCGACTGCGTGGTTGCTAGGCGCGCGCGACGGCAGAATCAGATACCCGCGCACCTGTCCGCGAGCATCGCACGCCAGTCGCGGCGGGTTCTCCTCCAGGCGCAGCGCCAGATCGTGGCGTTGCCAGGCGATGCTGCGCACGAAACTGCCGCTATAGCCGGCATAGTGTCGTTCATATAGCTCAAGCAACACCGGCGCATCGGCCGGTGTGGCTGGGCGCGCTGTGTACGGACTCAGGGGCATTGCCGCCAGGTGTGACCGACTGACGATATGGCGGGTGGTGTCGAGGATGTCCACGTACCCGAAGCGACCATAGAAACCAGCAATCCCATCAAGCAGGATCAACCCCAACCGCCGCTCGATTGCGCGCGCTATAGCATCGTGCATCAGCGCTGTAGCGACTCCGCGACCGCGCCAGTCGGGATGGGTGACGAGATGGGCGAAGCATCCAGTTGGAATCGTTACGAAACCGACCCGCAGCCTCCGTTCATACAGGATGTAGCCGCCGATCACCGTGTTTGCAACAAAGGCGCAACGCACCTGTCCGGGGACGTAGTCAGGCGCGCGCTCGACGCGCTGCTGCCAGTACGCCACGCTGCGAAGCGTGTCGAGTGCGAAACCCTCACACGCAAGCCGGAAGAATGCATCCAGCTCTGCAGACGTCTCTGCCGAACGGATTGTGAGACTGTCGTTTGTGGACATAGCGAGTTCAATCATACCAGAGGGAAGAGGCGCTTACAAGCGTAGCGTTTTTGGGGTGCGATGGATGTTTTCTGCATCCTGACGCCTTTTGTCTGCTCGTCCCCCTAACTCCCTTCTCCCACTCCCCTGCGCCCCCCCCGCACGCGGGGGGCGGGAGGTGATTGCCATTTCGTCGCTCCTTTTCGTCTGCTGCGCCCCCCGCATGCGGGGGGTTGGGGAGAGTTAGGGCGTCCTGATGCCCAGAGCGGGCGATGTAATATACCGGTCCTCCCTGACGTTACAAATCCTCAAAGATCGCCACAACCCGCGTCCAGCCGGCGCTGCCGCCGGTCAGTTTGACCGGGAAACAGGCGACCTTGAAGCCGAACGGGCGCGGCAGCGCGTCGAGGTTGGCGAGTTTCTCGATATGGCAATACTCAAGGTCGCGCCCGACGCGGTGCGCTTCCCAGATCACCGAGGGGTCGCCGGTCTGCTGGTAGCGCTCTTTCATTGCCCAGAACGGCTGATCCCACCCCCAGGCGTCGATCCCCATGGTGCGGATGCCCTGTTCAATCAGCCAGCGGGTCGCGGCGGCGCTCATCCCG
>JANXAL010000095.1 GCA_025062325.1 Roseiflexus sp. | reverse complement strand
CCCTACGTCGCATCGCCTATTTTGAGCGTCAGATGCACACACTTCTCCTTCCCCCCAACCCCCCGCATGCGGGGTGCGAAGCGCGAATGACGCCGGAACGCAGCAGCACGATGCCCCAATCCCCCGCATGCGGGGGGGGGGGGGGGGGAAGGCGAACGGCACCAACCCCGGCGGCATTTTCCCCCCCAAACCCCCCCAAGCGGGGGGCGCAGGGGCGGCGGCGCGGCGCCGCCCCGCGTCGCGCCCCCCCCCCCCCCGCCGGCGGGGGGCGAAGGGGAGTGGAAGAGGGGGGAAGGGGGATCTCTCACGTGTAGGCTTTTTGTGGTGCGAGGCGAGTTTGCCGCATCCTGACGCCCTTTTCCCCCTCATCCCCCCGACCCCCTTCTCCCACAAGGGGAGAAGGGGGAGTTGGCGCATCCTAACGCTCAAAACGGGCGGTGCAGCGTAAGGGCTTGCCAAAAAAATCTACACTTGTGAGGGAAGGGGGATGAGGGGAAAGCAGGCGTCGGGACGAGGAAAACTCCATCGCATCCAAGAAACCCTCCGCCTGTGAGGAGAGGTGGAGGAAGACAGGCATGCTGGCGCTCTCTGTGCTCTCACGTCTCTATGGCTTTGAAATGCTCTGGGCAGAAAGAAATATGATCGCACTTGTCAAGCTTGGCGGCTCGATTATTACTGACAAAACGCGGCAGGAATGCGCAAACGTCGATACCATTCGTCGCCTAGCAGGTGAACTGCGACAGGCAATCGATGCCGCGGATATGCGGATCATTGTTGGGCATGGCAGCGGTTCGTTCGGTCACATCTACGCACAGCGATATGGTGTTCATCGTGGTCTGGCGCCTGATGCCGACTGGATGGGATTCGCGCTGACATCTGCCGCAGCGCTCCGCCTGAACCGAATCGTGGTCGATGAACTGCTAGCGGTCGGCATTCCGGCGCTAGCGCTCCAACCCTCAGCGACGTTGGTAGCGCGCGGCGGACAACTGGCGCGCTGGAATACTGACGCTCTTGAACGTGCGCTGGATCATCGACTGGTTCCCGTCATTCACGGCGATGTCGCTTTCGATGAGATCCAGGGCAGCGCCATCATTTCGACCGAGCAACTGCTGGCGCATCTAGCGATGCTGCCCTCGTTCCGCCCTACCCGCATTGTTTTGGTCGGCGAATCAGGCGTCTATACCGCCGATCCGCGCAGCAATCCGCACGCAGAGCGGATTGCGCGGATTGACGAGCGCAATATTACTGATGTACTGGCGGGGGCTGGTGGATCGCACGGCATCGATGTCACCGGCGGCATGCGCAGCAAAGTCGAACTGATGTGGCAACTCGTGCAAACTATTCCGTCGCTCCAGGTTTATCTCATCGGTCCAGCGCCGGGACTGCTGCATCGCGCTCTTCTTGGGGATGCGACGGTCGAGGGGACAGTCATGGTTGCAGGTTGAGGGTGGGAAGGTTGAAGGTGAAACGTACCCGACCTTTGAGGTCTGCGCTACAGACTCGGCCCTGCTATCGAGCGTCTCCGAGGGAGGGACTCACGCCTCACAAGTGTAGATTTTTTTGGCAAGCCCTTACGTTGCATCGCCCGTTTTGAGCGTTAGGATGCGCCAACTCCCCTTCTCTTCCCAACCCCCCGCATGCGGGGGGCGCAGGACAGCGCACGCTGCGGCTCGGACGGCGACGACCCCAATCCCCCGCATGCGGGGGACGCAGGGGGGTGGGAGAAGGGAGCCGGGGGATAATGGGGGATGAGGAGGAAAAGGGCGTCAGGATGCGGCAAATTCGTTTCGTACGTCAAAAAGCCTCCACTTGAGAGGGGACTCACGCCCACGTCGGGAACGCTGCCCAACCTCAAGGGTCCTGAGGAGAAATCATTGCGTGATTGCTACCGAATTGCATAAGTCGTAACGCATATTCTGGGATAGGATACCAGATGAGACGATCAGCAACTTCATTGCGATCCTCATCGTACATGGCAGTGCAACGATAAACGCGACCTTTGCAATAGGAGACAGCCATGCCATTGCTCGACATTGTTGAGTTCGTTGATCCCTCAGGCAAAACGCTGGTTGCGCGCGTTCCGCCGGATGGCAATGGTGAGTTGCGCCTCGGTTCTCAGTGCATCGTGCGCGAGGGACAGCTCGCCTTCTTCGCACGCGATGGGCGCTTCCTCGATATGCTCATTCCGGGCCGCCACACGCTGACGAGCAATAATATCCCCCTCCTGATCGACTTCATTAAGTTGCCGTTCGGCAGCAAAAGCCCGTTTCGCGCCGATGTCTATTTCGTCAGCCTGCACCAGCACACCGATCTGAAGTGGGGGACGCCGCAACCTATCCCGATGCGTGATGCCCAGTTCGGGATGGTGCGGTTACGGGCATTTGGCACCTTCATCATCCAGGTCGCCGAACCCCGTCGATTGCTCACAGCAGTAGTCGGCAGCCGTGGTCGCCTGACGGTACAGGATGTTGAGGAGCAGTTGCGCAGTTCAATCGTAGCGCGGGTTGCTGATGTGATTGCTGAGCGCATGCGCGAGCGCAAACTCTCGGTGCTCGACTTGGCGACCGAGTATGATGAACTCTCCGAGATGGCGCACGAAGCGTTGAAGGGCGATTTTGCCGCGCTCGGCTTGCAATTGACGCGCTTCTACATCAATACGATCAGCGTCCCGGAAGAACTTGAGCGACGGCTCGATCAGGTCGGCGGCGTGGCGGCATTTGGCGGATTGGGCGACTACACACGATTCAAGGCTGCTGAGGCGCTGCACGATGCTGCACGTGCCGGCGGCGACAGCGCCGTCGGCGCAGGCATCGGACTGGGTGCGGGAATGAACCTGGGAGCGCTGATGAGTCAGGCGCTGCAGCAACAGCCGCCAGTGCAACCGCCTGCACCGCCGCAGCCGACGCCGCTACAGCCAGCAACTGCACCCACACAGGCGGCGACAAAGATATGTCCGCGCTGCAGCGCTGCAATGCCGGTAAATGCCAAATTCTGCAGCGAATGCGGCGCGGCGCTGTCCCCGGCTGCATGCCCGCAGTGTGGCCAGGCAGTGACGCCAGGAGCAAAGTTCTGCAGCGAATGCGGCGCGGCGCTGAAATAACCAGAGTCACGCATCTGGCTCGAGGTAGAAACTGAGCGGATAGCCCGCTTCGCGCGCCGCGTGATGCGCCTCATAGACGCGGCGCTGCGCTTCCTCATAGGGAAGCGTCACCACATGCGCCCGACCGTTGTAGTGCGCTTCGAGCATGATGGCAACTGATTGCTCGAACCCTAGCTCGAAGACCGTCAGCAACACCAGTACTACGAAGTCCATCGGCGTCACATCGTCATTTTCGATGATGACGCGGTATGGACGTTCCAGTTCTTCCTCAGTAACGACGACGTATTCGGTTGTTGGGATGGTCTTCGTGAGCGGAACAGACACTTCTGCAGGCATTGACCACAACTCGCTCGCTTCACAGATACCGTCATACATGTTTCATCATACCATACTAGCAGACGATATGCAGTTCGACATCTCCCCGCACTGCAGGAGGATTTCTCAGCGAAGATCCAGACTCAAATTGATGCCAAACCTTAGTTGGAAATCTGATTGCAGCTTCTCTCTCACGAATCATCCCTTAAGCGGTCGTCGCTGCCAAAGAGCAGATTCTGCCCAATCCATCCGACTACCGGCAGGCCAGAGACGCGACGCATGGTTTCGCGGTACCAGGCGTCGTGTTCGGCCGGCGTGCGAAAGATCGGACAGTAGTTGCGCGAACTCCAGAGACGCAGGAACTCGTGACGTTCGAGGGTGCGGTTGCCAGGATAGCGCTCTGGAATGCCGTCGCCATCACGATCAACATCGTTGGTCTCCAGATCGAAACGCCCCAATTCGGGCCACTGCGCGTCCACCAGATAGTACTCTTCCCGCAAAGCGCCGGAGGCGTCGCGGTATGGCAGGCTGTACCCGACAAGCACCGTCGCGTGCTGGCCCCACAGACGCACTCTTCCTAACTGCAGCGCCGGGTAGATATCGACGATCACCGGCGCTCCGCGATCGATCAGGCCGCGCAGCACCCGTTCGGCATCGGTGTGCGAGAGGTTGCCAAAGTGGGCGCCATAGCCGCGTCGCCGCAGTTGCAGCGCTTTGAGCGGCGGCAGGGTTCCGCCGAGTTTCGGCTGGAAGAGAAGACCCGCTTCGCGGATGAATTCCTCCTTCGTAAAACGCGGTTCGCCATGCAACAAGTTGAGTGCGTTAGCGAGCGAGGCGAAACTGCACTCGTTGAACCCCTGCCCGCCAACGGGCCAGGCAGCGGGATCGGCGCTTGACACTACGCAGCGAACGTAGGGAGGAAATGAGGACATAGGTGTGTCTCTACTTTGTTGCCAGCGAATAAACGGGAATACAACCCGTACCCTTTCCCGTGGGCGCGCCTGCGACGTGCCCCTACTCTGCCTGGGCGCGCTGCAGGCGTGCCCCTACCCTGCCTGGGCGCGCCTGCGGTGTGCCTCTGCGACGTCAACCGTCGGTCCTCTCGCCTCTTGCCCCTCATCTCATTACCTCCGCCGCATTCTGCACCTTACCTCGCCACGCGTGCCACAACGCCCCCATCTCCGGCGGTCCGGTGAAGATGTACGCCAGCCACACTGCCCAGAGCGCAGGCCAGACGCAGACGAGCAGCATGGCGATGCCGACCGCTGCCCACCCCAGTATACCGGAAATGACCATGGGCGTGCGGGTGTCGCCGATGCCGCGTAGCGCGCCGCCTATCACGAATGTGCCCGCCCACAGGGGCTGCGCCAGCGCGACGACCTGCACGGCTGCCGCGCCAATGGCGATCAGTTCGGGATCGCTGCTGAAGATACCAACCAGTTGCGGCGCAAACAGGATGAAAAGCGCCCCCAGCCCGCCCATCCAGAGGATCGCCCAGCGCATCGCCACGTTGGTCACGGCACGCGCTTCATCGAGGCGTCCGGCGCCGACCGCCTGCCCGACAAGCGCGGTCGTTGCCAGACTGAATCCGATCCCTGGCATGAACGAGAGCGAAAGCACATTGAGCGCCACGCGATGCGCTGCAAGCGCTGCCGTACCAAGACCAGCCACGATTGGCGTTAGAGCGGCGAACGAGGTAATGATGATCATCTCCTCCAGCGCAGCGGGAGCGCCAAGCCAGAGCACCTCGCGCGCCGTTTCCCAGCGCGGTCGCCAGGTTCCCGGACCGCCAATGCGCAGCCGGGTGCTGATACGCAGCAGGATCACGAGGAAGAGCGCAGCGCCAACCGCTCGCGCGATCAGCGTTCCCCAAGCGCTGCCTGCTACGCCAAGCGCTGGCATGCCTATATGACCGTAGATCAACGCCCAGGAAGCGATCAGGTTCAATATATTCGCCAGCGCTGTGATCACCATTGGCGTGCGGCTATCGCCTGCGCCACGCAGTGCACCCCCGCCGATCAGCATTAACGCCATTGCCGGTATGCTCGCCGCGCTAATCATCAGGTACTCCGCTGCCACAGCGGTGGCATCCGGCGCCATGCCATAGAGCGCTACCACCGGTTCTGCGAAAACCATTCCAGCAAGGGTGATTGGCAATGACAGCGCAACACCCCAGACTAGCGCCTGACCGGTGACGTGACTCGCCCGCACGAGGTTACTGGCCCCAATTGCCTGCGCGACCAGCACCGATGCGCCGACCGACAGCGAACTGAGCGCCGCTGCGACAATAAACAGGACATTCAGCGCTGCACCAACGCCTGCTAGTGCAACGACGCCGATCCCGGCGACCAGGACGGTATCGGCGATGCCAAGCGCTGTATGGAGGAGGTTTTCGCCAATCGCAGGCAGCGCCAGACCCATGACCCGGCGGCGCAGTGATGGTCGCTCAGGGGTCCCACTGCGCGACCCCGCTGATGATGCGGCGGTTGTGACTACTTCGGCGGTTGGCGGAACGATGTCTGGAACGGTCACGCGTTTCTCCGTTGGGTGAAGCGAATATGTCAGCGAATGGTGAAGCGAATAAGCGAATGCTGATGCAGGACCAGACGTTGGTCTTGCCCCTCTCGCCTCTTGCCTCCTGCCTCCTGCCTCTCTGCTGTTAGCAAATGCGTCAACGAATAGTGAACGAATAAGCGAATGGCGTCCTCTGCGTTCTCTGTGCCTCCATGGTGAAACTCTTAGGGGTTCGGATAGCCTCCCACCTGCAGAGTTCGACGTGCGAGCCTATGGGCACCTACGGAGGGACAGTCCCTATATATGCCCACGTTCAACGTGTAACGTTCAACGCTTAACAGTACAACCTTCCCACCGGTCGCCTCCTGCCTCTCGCCCCACACCTTTTGCCTTGCCTGCCTTCGCACCTGCAACCTGCAACCTGCAAACTCCTACGCCATCGCCTGTTTGAAGGATGCCGCGCGACGCGCCATCTCTTCGCGCAGGGCATGGTGATCGCGCGTGATGTAGCGCAGAGCGCCCAGATAGAATACAAAACAGAGCATCCAGGCAGTGACGCAGATCCAGGTAATCGCGGTTTGCAGGTCGTACATATCGGCGATGATGCCTGCCAGGAGCGGCGCCAGCGCCGCGCCGCTGTTTTCGATGAAATACTCGACCGCCTGCGCCGTGCTGCGCACCTCCGGCACTGTCACGTCGTACACCGTTGCGATGACATTAGGCGCCGACAGCGGCATGAAGAGCGCGGTCAGGCACATGAGCACGAAGAAGGTTGTGCGCGCCTCTATCGGCGTTTGCATCGCCAGGTACAGAAAGATCGCCCCCATCAGCACGCCGACGCTCGAAACGATGATCCGTCCGCGCGCGGTGCGCTTGAACGCCCAATCGCCCAGCACGCCGCCGATGAAACTGCCGCTTGCTAGGATCAGAATAACCGGCGCAACGGTCAGCAGAATGCTGCCCTCGTCGTAGCCGCGCTCGCGCGCCAGGTAGGTGAAGAACCAGTACGTGATGACATTCCATGGAAAAACGCCAGCAAATCCCTGGAGAAACACGAACCACATCGTGCGTTTGCCCAGCACGGCGCGCATTTCCGTCCACGAGAAACGGAACTTCGCTATCTCAGTCATCCCCTCGAACTCGGGTTCCGCTTTGCCGCGCGGCATCTCGCGGACGCCGAACAGAATGACGAGCGAGACGACAATCCCCAACCCGCCAGTCAGGAAGAAAATGTTCCGCCAGCCGATCTGCGGCGCCAGCATCAGCGCCAGCACCATGCCGATCAGATAGCCGATCGGTTGCGCCAGTTGCAGCAGCCCGTAGACCTTGCCGCGCAGGTTGGGACCGAAATAATCGGCGACCAGCGCATACATGCCGGGGTATGACGAGTCATCGATACCAGTCGAGGCGCGCGCCGCCAGGAACGCCGGGTAGGTGCGCACCACGGCGCTGAGCCAGGTCGTCGCGCCCCAGATGAACGATGCCAGCGCCAATAGCCGCGCGCGGGCAAACCGGTCATACAGGTAGCCCCAGATCGGGTAGAGCACGGACGCCACCACCAGCGCGCCAGTCGTCACTGCGCCCATCTGGGTCATCGTGATCCCGAATTCGTCCATTATCGCCGGGGTCAGCGGCCCGATCAGCAGTTTATCGGACTGGTGCAGCAGCATGAAGCAAAAAAACACTGCGATCACGAACCAGCGGTAGCCCGGACGGGGGGTGTGCGTCATGGCAACCTCGGACATCAGAAGGGCGAGATGCGTCTTGTGACATTATAGCAGGGAAGACTGGCGCAGATGACCGTCACTGCGGGGCAGGCGGACGCAACCGTCCTGTCTGGCGGCCAGCAACGTAGGAGCTGCCCGCCAGCGATGCCAGCATTGGCGACGGTCATCAATGCGGGCTTTTTGGGGTGCGAAGCGGATTTGCCGCATCCTGACGCCTGTGTTCCCCTCATCCCCCCTACCCCCTTCTCCCACCCCCCTTCGCCCCCGCATACGGGGGGTTGGGAAGAGAAGGGGGAGTTGGGGCGTCCTGATGCCCGTTTTCCCCC
>JANXAL010000056.1 GCA_025062325.1 Roseiflexus sp. | reverse complement strand
CGCCCTGCGCGACGCCGCTGCGGGGGTGCGCCAGGCGGCGGCGGCGGCGCTGGGGGCGATCGGCGACGCGCAGGCGGTGCCCGCCCTCAGCGCCGCCCTGCACGACCGCGATGAGGATGTGCGCCGGGCGGCGGTGAAAGCGCTGGGGCGGATCGGCGACCCGCAGGCGGCGCCCGCCCTCATCGCCGCTCTGCGCAACCGCGATGAGGATGTGCGCCGGGTAGCAGCCGAGGCCCTTACCAGCCTCCTTCCCCGCCTGCGCAGCGCCCCGCCTGCCCGCCATCTGCAACGGCGCCTGCCAGCCATCCGCCGGGCTTCCTTGCGGCTCAAGCACCCCGATCTCCTCCGCGCCGCTCTGCTGGTCGACGAGACGTGGAAGGTGCAGCGCGACCCGTGGCGCGACCCGCTGGAGCCGCCGCCGGTCTGGCACGGCTGGCGCTGGGTGCAGCGGATCGGCGCTGCCGCGCTGGCGGCGCTGGCGCTGATTGTCGTTGCCCTGCTGGGTGTCGCGCAGGAGGCGCTGGCGCAGGTGCTGGCGGGGCTGGCAGCTCACCCGGCGCTGCTGCTGGCGGCGCTGGTCGCGCTGGCGCTGGCGGGCGGATTGATCGGCTGGCTGGCGGAGCGGCTGCGGGGCCGTTGAATGTTGAATGTTGAACGTTGCACGTTGCACGTGGCGCCTCTAACCCCTAACCCTTAACCCCTAACCCTTAACCCCTAACCCCTAACCCCCAACCCCCACACCATGCTATAATACCCCCGGTGATTTCGACGTGAAAGGTTCTTCCATGGCATCACAATCACGCTCACAGCGTCGTCGCCAGCAGCAGCGCGCCCGGGGGCAGCAGCGTCCTGCAGCGCCTCCGTCCAGACGACCCGCGGATAAACATTCTGCGCCGCCTGCGGCGGACCTCGCCACGCCTGCCGAAACCACGGCGCTGGCGGAGGACGAAGCGGAGGGTTTCGCAACCTCGGCGGCGCTGGAAGAGACGGCGCTGCCAGCGGCGCCTGCAGTCAGCCAGCGTCCCCACTCCGCCGGTCGTGCTGTGCCGGAGCGCGAGACGGCAACGAGCGTCTCGCCGCGCCGTCAGCGGCGGCAGGTGCGCCCCGCAGCCGAGCCGGTCGATTACACGCTCGATTACGAAGTTGCGCGCCACGATCTGCGCCGGATTGCCATTCTCGCCGCTCTCCTCCTTGCCGCAATGGTTGCGTTGCGCGTGTCTGGCGTGCTGTAATCAGGACGACATGCCGTGACGTCTGAGCGGGTTCAGAGCAAGGCGGCGCGGTTGCGCCGGATCGAACATCTGCTCTACAACGCCCCTGGCGGCCTGCGCGTCGTCGATCTTGCGGAGCGCTGCGGCGTTGATCGCCGCACGATCTACCGCGACCTCGCCGCGCTCGAAGAGATGGGCGTGCCAGTCTGGCAGCACAACGGGCGCTACGGCATCGAACGCGACTCGTACCTTTCGACGGTCCGCCTGAACCTCAACGAGGCGATGGCGCTCTTCTTCGCAGCGCGGCTGCTTGCGCACCACAGCGATGAAAACAACCCGCATGTCGTTTCAGCGCTGCAAAAACTGGCTGCCAGCCTGCCCGACGCCACCGTCTCCTCGCACATCGCCCGCGTTGCCGACCTCATTCGCGCACGGACGCATCGAACAGAGTATGTCCGCGTGCTCGAAACGATCACCCGCGCCTGGGCGGACCGGCGCTGCGTCGCCATTGACTATCGCGCGGCGAGCGGCGACGTGACGCAGCGGGTCATCGAACCATATGTGCTGGAAGTGGCGCGGAGCGAGCCGGCATCCTATGTGGTCGCGCACGACCGGCTGCGCGGCGCGCTGCGCACGTTCAAGCTTGAGCGCATCACGCGGGCGACGATGCTGGATGAGACGTATACCATCCCGGACGATTTCGACCCCTACGCGCATTTTGGCGCCGCCTGGGGAGTGATGAACGAGACCGAGGTTGAGGTGCGGCTGCGCTTCACTGGCGACGCTGCGCGGCGGGTGCGGGAAAGTGTCTGGCACCACAGCCAGCAGATCATCGAGCGCGCCGACGGCGGATGTGACATGATTCTGCGGGTTGGCGGCGTGCGCGAGATCCGTTCGTGGGTGTTGAGCTGGGGAGCGGACGTTGAGGTGCTGGCGCCTGACGCGCTACGCGACGATATTCGCGACCATGCGCGGCGTATGGCGGCAATGTATAAAGAACCAAGAACTGAGAACAACGATTTGGTTCTTAGTTCTTAGTTCTCGGTTCTTCTCACGCATCCTCGCCGTAGATTTCCTTCAGCAGGCTACGCTTCTTGGATGCCGACTTTTCACGCTCGGCGCGGCGGCGTTCGATCTCCGCCTGCTGATCCTGGGTGACGCGCAGGCGGCGCATAAAGCGATCAACCTGCCCGGCAGTATCGACGATGCGCTGCTCGCCGGTGAAGAATGGATGGCAGTTCGAGCAGACATCGACGCGCAGATTTTCGCGCGTGCTGATCACGGGCCAGACCGATCCGCACGTCCCGCAGACCACCTGGGTATAGTAGTTCTTTGGATGAATGCCCTTCTTCACGGAAACGCTCCTACTCTGCCGCGTAGACGCTAACGCGCTTCTGGTTGCGTGAATGCCGTTCGAACGTGACGACGCCGTGGATCAACGAATAGATCGTGTAATCACGCCCCAGACCCACATTGGCGCCTGGCTTGATCTTTGTGCCGCGCTGGCGGACAATGATATCACCTGGCTTGACGAGCTCGCCGCCGAAGCGCTTGACCCCCAGCATCTTCGGATTGCTGTCGCGACCGTTGCGCGAACTTCCGACACCTTTTTTATGCGCCATCGGTTTCTCCTTCCGGTGAAGTCGTCATCTTCTGGTCATTGCCAACAACGATTTTGTTGATCGATATGCGCGTGTACTCCTGCCGATGACCGGTGCGCCGACGATAGCGCTTCTTGTTCTTGTAGCGGAATACAACGATCTTTTCGCCTTTTTCTTTACCCAGCACCGTAGCTATCACTTTTGCGCCATCAACAGTCGGCGTGCCGACGATCGGCATCTCGCCGCCGATCAACAACACTTCTCCGAGTTCGATTTCGCTTCCTGGCTCGGCATCGAGCAGCGCAATATTCAGTGTCTGCCCTTCCTCGACGCGGTATTGCATCCCGCGGTCACGCACAATAGCGTACACTGCTCCGCTCCTCAATCGTGCAGGCGCAAGCCTGTGCGCCCGATGTCACAGACAAGAAGAAGAGAGTGGTGAATCCACTCTCTCACCCTCGCCATTATAGCAAACAGGAAGCATAGCGTCAAACCCAGCATTGGAAACTGAAGGGTGCGAAACGAGCTTGCCGCATCCTGACGCCTTTTGCCCCTCATCCCCCCGCCCCCTTCTCCCACCAGGGGAGAAGGGGGAGTTAGGGCGCCCTGGCGCCTGAAACGGTCAATGTAACGGAAGGGCATGCTAAAAATCTACACTTGTGAGAGGTCAGAACGTCCTACCATGGGCAACGCTGGCGTCGGGGCGCCCCTCTGTGAGTGCCCGGCCCGCATGTTGCCACGCCGGGACGCCCTCTGTGGGCGCTCGAATGCGGGATCGCGGTTGCCGGGGCGTCCAAAGAGGGCGGGCATGGGGGCCTGCTCCTACGACGGGGGGCGCGTGTGTTGGCAGGCGCCCCACCGTAGTATCGCCATCGTCGGGGCGCCCCTCGTGGGCGCCTGCCCGCGTCATCGCCACCCCACAATGATCGCCTGCTCCGGCAGATCGACACCCTCCGCTGTGCTGGTGGCGAGGTTGACCAGGGTCGCGCGGTTCTCGCCCATGTGCTGGATCGTCAGCCATTGCCCGTCGGTGCGAAGGATGGCTTCGACCGGAGCAGATGCTGTGACCTGCTCAACTGCGCCCGAAGCGACATCCAGGCGCCACACGCCAAGCGACGTCGCCGGGTCGTCGTAGGGATCACCGGGACGAAGGAGAAAGTACAGCGCACGACTGTCGGGCGACCAGGACAAACCCCAGGCGTGGCTCGGCGCCTGCGGCAGCGTGATGACGCGCGGGTCGGCGGGCGGGGCGGACACGTCGTAGAGCAGCAGCACCCACCCTTCCGGCGCTCCGGTTGATGCTGCGCGCCGCCCCGTGGTTGCCAGGAAACGACCATCGGGGGAAATGGCAGCGAACAGCTCGCCCTCGATGGCGCGTTCCTGTCGTATCTGTCCGTTGCTGCTATCGACGACCAGCAGTGTGCCGAAGGCCGGATCCTGACCAACCGGCAGCAGGAAGAGATTCTGTTGATCCGCGCTCACGTGAAGGACCCGTACATTCCGGGCGAGCGTGAGAATGGTGTTCAGTGTGTCGTCTCCTGCCCGGTACTGCCCGATAGCCGTGCCCGCGCCGAACTCCGCCTGCGGATCATCGACCTTCGCCTCGTAGATAACGGCATTATCGGCAGCGCGGGTCAGCGCGCCATAGAGCGCAATCTGATCGAAGGTCCAGAAGCGGGTGTCGCCGTCTGCCAACCGGATGCGCTGAAGCCCCTGCTCGTGCAGCACCACGACGACATCCGCGATTGTCGTCCCATCCAGAATCTGCCCTCCCTCCGTGATGTCGGCGAGACGTTGCGGCGCCTGGCCGCTGCGTTGCTCGATCAATGCGCGCTGCTCGATATCGATGACGAGCAGTGCAGGGAATGCCGTTCCAGCAGGGGAAGGAGTGACAACAGCGGGGGTGGCGGCAGTGTCGGCAGGGGAGGGCGTGATGGCAGGGGATGTGGCGGCGTCAGGCGTGGATGTGGGTGGGGCAGTGTCGGTTTGCCCGACCGCGCACCCGCTCACCCATACACCGAGAACCGTGCAGATCAGCAGCCAGCGAAGCACCTGATTGATACGGCGCATCGTGATGATCTTCTTCTATTCTCGCCGCCTCCCGGCATTGACGACAAAGAACGCCAGCGGACCCAGGAAAGGCACAAGCAGCACCGTCAGCGTCCACACCGCGCGCGCCACGTCTGACAGTGCGCTGCGACGGATTGCAACGAGGGCGACGGTAGTCACGGCGATATACAGGAAGAAAATGGGCAGGAGTTCCTCGCGAAGCGCCACAGGCATAATCGCTCCTCTTCGCAGCGCAAAGCGCCCCTCACGGCAAATCATGCAGAATCGGCGTCTGAGGTGCGGCCTGGACGGCCTCTTCCAGAACAACTGGCGGTCGCTCTCCGTGAACTTTGGGTTGAGGAGGTGGCGGTGGTAAAGTTAACAACTGTTCACGAGGCACACAATACGGCTGCCCTTTACTATTAAGAATTGGCTGGCCTGTCCTTCCGACCACTGGGATACAGGCAGGCATTTTGCTGAAATCTACGGTACCATTCGGATTAACCCAGGGTGGCGGAAGCGGAGGCGCCAGGCGAGCGCTAACAGTGTGGCTTATGCTAAACGCCAGTAATCCGGCGAGAACGCTGATCACAACAATCCTCAAGTGCGATCGACCGGTCATGGGTTACTCCTTTCTCTCACTTACGGAATCCAGCGAGATGGGCTCCATAATGCGCCGCCATACCACTGATTATTCACCCAAACATAGCCATAGGACTGGGTGGAGTACCACCCATCCCCACACAGCACATGGTCCGGTTGCGTATAAACTGTTAGGATATAGACATCCTGTGAATTGCTCAAGTAGTCTGTTGTGAAACAAAGACTCCACTGAGATCCATCCCACTTCCAGCCATGCGGTTTTCCGATAATATGTCCAGGCGGGCGGTATAGTGCTTGTGTACAAGGTAGCAGAACAGGGAAGTAGATGGCTTGCCAGCTCCAAACCTTCGACTCAAAATACCCGCTGCCTGTACCGCCATCTATCGTAGATTGAAGTTCTGTACAGTTGAGATCAGCAGAGCGATACACCATGTCCTTTGTAGATAGTCTGGTTGCATATGCAGGATGAGCAGCGCCAAGCAATAGACCTACACCAATGGCAATGGCTATCAGTCCGTACCGGGTATGCATTTTTTCCTCCATGAGCAACAACAAGTCCGGTCTTCCAATGATGCATAGAAAAGCGCCCTTCGTTGTTTGAAATCATACCCGCTGCCTGACTGTTTGTCCCTAGGAAAAATACCAGATTTTTTATCCGGTTTTGCGCTGGAGTGTCTGTGGCAGGTAGCATCGTTGACACACATCTTGCTCGCAAGATCCTTCACTATGTAGACGGGACTGTCCAGTCTCGCAGAAATGTCAGCGAAAATGAACTATGACAGTTCCCCCTCAAACTCCCTCGTTCACCCGGCAGACTGCGCTCGCTCGACACGCTCGAGCAGCGCCACGACGATAGCAGCGAATGCCCACAGGAAAAGCCCCAACCCCAATGCTGCCACCGTCCATTGCATCATCTCTGGACCGAGTAGGGGATCATCGTCGCCGTGATCCAACCGCTGAACTGAAACGACGTGCGGGAGGGCGGGACGAACGGCGGCGGGGTGGGATGGAGCGGGAGCTGGCGCAGTTCTGCGGTCTGGAGATAGATCAACGATTGGGCGTCGTCCAGGTGGAGACGCTGCCGGATCTGCGGGTCGCGCTGCACGCGGGGGTCGTCCGCTGGCAGCGGCGTGGCGGGCTGCGGCCATGCCTCCGGGGTCTGCACGACGCGGATGGGCAGCGGTTCCGGCAATTCCGGCGGCGGTTGCGCACACGCTGGCAGGGTCGCGCTGATCAGGAGCGCGGCAACGAGACATCGGCGGAACCATCGGGCGTTGAGGTCAGGTTTCGTTCTCGCGCTTTCCATAGCGTGCACTGGAAGAGAGAAAGAAGAACGCCAGCGCGCCCAAAACCGGGATCGCCAGCACGACCAGCGTCCACAAGACGCGCTGCGGCTCAGGCAGGTTCTGGCGCCTGATCCGAAGGATAGCCAGCACGGCCAGGACGAGCCATAAGATCAGCATAACAATAATAATGCCGCCTCCCGTCACTGAAACGGAGGTTGCTGTTGGTTTATACCCGACACTTCAAAGTTTGTCCCTAGGAAAAACCCCAGGTTTTCTATCCGGTTTTGGCGCTGCTGTGCTTGTGCAGGCGTCGCCACTGACGCAGGCGCTGCACGCAAGCGTCTCTGCCGTGTGCGCGGGCTATCCAGCCTGCCATTGCAACACGGTCAGGCGCTCCTCTCCGCCGCGCGTGGAGCCATCTAGTAGTTCAGAAGCGGCACAGAAACGAATGCTGATCGTTCTCGTGCTTCAATCCTTCACGCCTTCCCTGCCAGCATCAGGAACGCTACGACGCTGGCGGCGCTCCTGGATGACCAAAACCGACGGGGATGCCCTGAGGCGGATACAGCCAGAAATCGGCATCAAACTGTGCCAGATCGAACCACTCCCAATGAGTGATGCGCATGTGCTCGAACAACTGTCCCTGCTGGTCTGTCGTGATGCTCTCAAGGACGATGTTCGGCGCTTCCGCCCTGACCGATGCGGTCAGGACGTGTCCGGTCTTGGCGTTGGTTCGCCGAATGGTCAGCACTGCGCCCCACAAGGGGTGTTCGGTTTGTTCTACTATTTGAACCTCTTCCTGATTGCTCCGGACAGCTTCGATAAGCGGTCGTCCTTCGCGCGCGAAGATCGCCGCAAAGTCATCGAGACTGGACAGTCCAAACGGTGGTTTTCCCTGGTGTCGCTCAGGCGCGGTGATGCCCCTGGTCCAGTCAACAATCCACCAACTGGTGGCGCCATCTGCTCCATCCGCACCTACGAGATGCGGACCATCCTCCAGAAGCTCGCTGGTCGCGCGACGATAACGGTCGTTGCGGGCATCTATCCACCATTCATAGACCGTGGTGAGCGGACGAAACTGCCCACCACCTTTGATGACAGACAGCCCCAGCTGCGCCTGATGATATTCAACACGTACATACAAAACCCCTTGCGATCGGAGGAAGGCAGCGTGCAGAACGGGAGTTGCCATATCTTCGTCTCCTTTGCCCTGGATCGATTCATCTATGGGAGGCAGCATGGTTGTAGTGATCGGAATCGACGTGCGAAGAACACTGCTAGAGGCTGGCGTTTGAGCGCTATCCTGATTAAGCACGGAGGAAGGCATGGCTGACATGCTCGCTGGCGCTGTCACTGCTAGCGTATTGTCCGAGGCGTGGGCAGAGTATGGGAGGGTTGACCGGTCAGGCGGAATATGCGCGCCCATTTCCTGACGTTGACAGGAGACGACACCTGTCATCAACAGCAAGGTGGCAATTGTCAGGATCAGGAGCGCTGTCTTCACAGATTGGCGAGTGCTCATTCCTTTTCTCCTTGGTCAATCTGCAAAGTCGCTTGCTTGCATTAATCTGTACACACATTTTTGAGTCCAGCCACTTTATCAGGCCCGCCAGGAGAAAGACAGTGCCGAGGGTTAGTCGTGCTCCAGAGATGAGAAATGAAGCCAGGTCGCTCATCTCTTTATCCTCCTGGAGTTAATAAACACCTCACGTGTCCCGGTCATAGCACTACGCTTATTCAGGAAAAGGATCGCGTCGTTACCAACTCTACCACCCGCTGTCGCGCCTGTCGAGTCCCCAATGTCCGGGAATATGCCCGCTGGCGTGTCCCCAATTTCAGGGATAGACGCGAATGGTGAGACGTGGTATACGGTTGAAGCGGCGCTAAACCGCAGCGCGCTGCACGAGCATCGCTGTCCACGCTGCTTGCCCTCACAGCAGCAGAACGCGCAGCCGGATTGCGCCGAGTTCCGGCGCGGCGAGCGGGATCAGTTGGTCGCCGAACTGCGGCGTTCGGCAGCGGGTCAACACAAGCGGCTGCGCCAGCAGCGTGATGCTGCGCGTGGTGTTCAGCGCGGGCCAACCAACCAGGGTGAGCTTCTGCCGCCACCACCAACACTGGTTTGTCACCTGGTAGTCTTCAACCTGCATCACATAGCGGTGTCCAGCGTCATCGACCACCCCGGTGACACCTTCCCACATGGTCAGCACCACTGGCGAAACAGGCCGAACCATCATCCTTGCAGCGTCCGCACTGACAATACGCACCCGGAAGTGTAGACGGAACCCGTTGTGGTAGAACTCCATCCGCTCCAGCCGGGCGGTCAACGGTCCGGCGCGCAGACGCAGGCGCGGCTCGAACGGTGGACGGACCGCAGCGCCTCGGGCAGCACTCAACTGCTGCGGTGTCGGTATCACCCGCTGGAGCAGTTTGTACAGACAGATGCGCGCCACTGCGTCACTGCGGGTCGTCGCCAGCCACGCGACCGGGTCGACAGTATCCGGCAGACGCAGCAGGTCAGCCAGCACGACGGCTAATGTCGGCTCGATGAGCGAGCGCTGCGGCAGCGCCTCGGCTGATAGTTCGCTCCGCACCCGAAGCTGACGCAAGAACCGGCGTAGTTCGTCTGCGTCCCCGGCATCGATGCGGTCGAAAAGACCGTCCGGGACAAGCCACTCGTCTGGCGCGCTGAGCATCCGCCCGAACAGTGCCCGATCGCGCGTCTCCACATCCAGCGCGGCAGACCGCCCGGCATCGCAGGCGGATGCGAGCGCGCGTTGGAGCGTGCCGCGATATCCTGCACAGAAGGTCGCAAAGTCAAGCGCCAGCGCCAGCGTCAGAAGGGCGACTGTCGGCGCCCGTGCGCTGACGAGCCAGGGCAACGGGTCGATTTCATCGTCGAGCGCGAGCAGATCGGCAAAGAGCCGCCGCGCCAGGGGACCGCGCGGATAGGTGAGCGGCACGCCCGGACGCAGATGGCGGAGCGCCGCCAGCTGGTCGCGCTGCCGCACATCAGCCGCCAGCGCGAGGGGCGTCGGTCGAGACCGGAGCGTCATTTTAGTTTCTCCCCGAAGTGCAACCAACGTCAAGTTGCTGGCGTCCACCCCTGGTAAGACCAGGGGTGACCACCAGCAGAAGTCGTTACTCGACTCTGGCGCTAGAAGCCACTGGACCGTTATTGCGGCAAATCACTCCATACCAGAGTGTGCTCTGCGCCACGGTAATCTTGGCCCATACCCAACCCGCGCCAGTGCTGATCGGGATAATATCGAGCCAGTCTGAGGTGAAAGTCAGACCAGTATCTCGCACGACTCCTCCTGACCGACCATTATCAATGTTAAGCCAGTCACCGCTGTAGCTCGCATAGATGAACGGTCCGGCAGTTGAGGTTATCTCCGCTTTCCACTGCAGTATGCCACCTCCGGAGTTGAAAACATCCAGACTCAGGCTGCCGCAATCACCTCTAACGATACTATCTGGCGTAACACTATTCGCTGGCACGCCATAGTTGCAGAGACGATGCCTTGCCAGTTGTTCGCGAGCCGCTTCCGTATCGGGGACGTTTGTACAATCCACATAAAGCGGCACCGTTACGGTCAGGATCAATTGCCTTTGCTCCGGTTGCGGTTGCGCATATGCTGCGTTCGCGGGGAAAGCAGCAAGCGGAAAAGCCACCAACACGACGAGTACGAAAAGCCGGATGCGATATCGATAGTTACACATATCCGCTCCTTTTGGCTGATAGCTGTGTGTACAAGGGAAGTCCAACTTTCGCCGCCGAGTATACCTCCTGCTCTGAGGTTTGTCCCTGGGAAAAATACCAGATTTTTTATCCGGTTTTTACGCTAGCGCCGTGATCCGTCACCCGCGCCCGCGCCTGTCATCCTCGTGCACATCAGCGTCGAGCAGCGCCAGCGGCACATGCGTGCGCACCCAGAGCGCCGCCTCCAACCGGGAGGCGCACTCCAGCTTCGCCAACAGGTGGCTCAGGTGATATTCGATGGTCTTTGGGCTCACTCCCAGCGTCGCCGCGATAGTCCTCGCGTCCTGCCCGTGCGCCAGCATACGCGCCACCCGGCGCTCCTGACGGGTCAGGCGCCGCCAGCGCCCGCCCACCTCCGCCTGCCAGCGCTGCGCCAGCGCGCACTGCGCCGGGTCGCTGCGCCAGCCCGGACGCGCGGCGCGGCGGATGGCGTGCACCAGCGCGGCGGCGTCCTGCTCGAGCGACAGACAGGCGGCAGCGCCAGCGCTCACGAGCAGCGCCAGCGCGCCGTCGTCGCACTGCGTGACGAGGACGAGCGCCGTGGTCTGCGGCGCGTGGCGCCGCACCCAGTGCAGCAGCGTCAGCAGGCGCGGATCCGGCGCAAGCCACGCCAGCAGGAGCACATCCGGCGGTCGGGTGAGCGTCCAGCGCCGGGCCGTCGCCAGGTTGCCGGTGACGCCAGCAATCGCAAGGTCGGGGACGTCGTGCAGGACGGCGCGCACGCCAGTGCGGATGATCGGCGCAGGCGCGATAATGATGACACGCACCATCAGTATCACCTCCGGGCGCGGGCTGCCAGCGGGAAGCGCTCAGCCCGCGCCGCGTCACTCACCTTCATTAAGGATCGTCTTTTCACGGCGCTGGCAGCGACCCGGTCGCGGTCACCGGCGCCAGCCGCGCGACGATCTGCAGCAATTCGTCGCGGGTCATCTGCGCGTCGCCTGTCTGCACGGCATACACGCGACTCGCACCGTTTGCCGCTTCGCGCCATTGCACCTGCTGGGCGGGCCAGTCGTCGGTGGCGGACCACAGCGCCCACGTGGCGGCGCGGTTGCGTAAGGCGAGGTCCGCCGTCGCCGTCGGCGGCGCGCTGTTCACCGCGCCGAGAGCAAAGAGGAGACACGTTCCCTGCTCATCGACGTAGGACACCGCATAGTGGGGATCATACGGTGCGTCGGCGCTGACGTACCAGATCGTCGCTGACTCCTGGCGGAAGCGCTCGGGCAGCCACGTCGGCTGGTAGACGGGAATATCGGCTGGAATGACGGTGCGCACGCGCTGCCATACCGCCTGCGGGTCGCCGGAGGCGGCGGCTGGGGTCGGCGCCTCCGGCGTGGAAACGGCCATCGGTGAGCGCTGCGGCGGGATGGCGGTCGGCGTGATCTGGTCGCCGGTTGACGTGGCGGTGATGACGGTATCTGGTGAGAGCGTCGCCGGAGGAGCAGATGACGACGTTGCCGGTCCGTTGGGTGCAGCGCACGCCGTCACGCCGATGAGGATGCCGACACTTATGAGGAAACGAGTAAACAGTAACCGGTGCATGGGAGCAAACCTTTCAGAGCCGTTCTGGGCATAATCGCTCCGCTCTGATCCTATAAAGGGGCTATCGGTTTGTCTATTAGGGAAATACCCTTAATTGAGTATAGTCTTTTCGTTCAGGGGATGATACATATTTGCACCGCTCTAGAGTCAAAAAAGGAGGAGCCATTTCATCCCTGGAAGGACACAAAGAGCGCGATAGCGGCCACGACAAGCACGCAGACCATGCCAGCCAGGATGGCGGTGTTTGCTGCCGTCCACGGCATCCTCTCGGATGCGGGTGATGTGCGAAGCACAACCATCACGATGAGCGCGAGCAGCGCTGAAAGCATGAGCGCTGCCGTCAGGTCCAGCGCGCGTGATGGAAATGTGAAAATGGCGGCAATGATGGTGGTCTCGACGAGCAAGAACACGAGAGCAATCAACTTGCTCGCAGGCAGGCGTATCATGAAACGATGCTCCTCTCAGAGACACAAAGGATACAAACCTTGATGGAACTCTCAAAAGATACATACTGAGTCTATCTTTGTACGCCTAATGGCAATTCCTCATCTGGTCCGGCTGAAAATGCTCCTATATACTCAAGAGTATCAGCATTTAGGGCAATACTTATGTTGTCGAATTTGTCGCCAGGTCCACCCGTTTGTCTTCCGGGCGCACTCCATTCGACATCACCTCAATTCTCAAAATTATGGAAGCGAAAAGAAAGAGTTGTTAGGGTCAGACGGATCATTTGTATTGTAATACGGTGGATCATCCACGTAATTGGTATGTCCTCCCCAGAATGCAGCTCGGACATGAGCCGTATCTATCAGTGCCAGGCGAGCCAGTCCTGTGGCGACACTATCACGACGTGGAACCAGCGCTTTGTCACGTGCGCCTCCTGGATGCCATGCATCAGAACCACGCATCCAGAGCAGGGACGTTGACCCAGCACATACGACAGCGAAACCCATTGTCATCGGCATCGCCGATGAGCACGACCCTGTCGCCCGGCTGAATGCGTGCTTTGACAGAGGCGGGCCAGACCATGCCCATCTTCCAGATCGCGGGCTCTTCGACCGGGACAGCGATGGTATCGGCGCCAACCTTCACATACAACGCCCGGTCAGTCACGGCATCGACCACACCCCAGAAAAAAGCGTTTGGCTTTGGCGGTGGATTGCCAGGCGCGTAAGAAAAGCCATGCGGCAGCTCCACAGCGCTCTGCTTACTGCTCCACGATTGTGATACACCAGTCGCCACCAGTCCTGCCGCTCCGAGACCAACCAGGGACGATGTCAGGAACGTCCGACGGTTAACGGTACTCATGGATGACCTCCAGCAAGAAGATCAGGGATCCTGGGAAGCGCATGCCGCGATACAGAGCAGATAGCATACAAAATATGCTTCTGGCATTTCAGCCAGCGGAAGGCATGCAATAGCGCAAATGGTTCCACAATTTGCACCCATCGAAGACCTCACGTTGCTTCTTCCGACTCATGCGACCAATCGCGCCCGAAAATCAGTGTATCCAGCGGTTCGCCAGCGAGGGCGCGCTTCATAATGCTGATTTTCTGCTCAACGGAGAACTGCGGAGCGTCTGCCGGAAGCAGCTGCGTTCCTTTGCGGATTGCCGTATGTCCGTTCAGGAACGTGATTTCCTGCGCTAGAACGACTTCTTTCCTGTCACCCTTGCGTTCGCCGCGCGAGGTTGTGGTTCTAATCCGCTGCGGGATCTGGTCGGGCGTCAGCGACGGCGGCACGCCCTGGGCAGTGATGTCAATGATTGACTCCTGTCCGTCGGCGCTCCGGTGCACCTCACCCCTGGCGCTCCAGATCGTCTCCACCCCGTTCTGATACCGGCAACGCACCGCTATGCGGAACTCATACCCATCGGCGCGATCAGTCTGGGTGTAATCGAGCAGCTCAAACCCGGTAATACGCGATGGCCACATAGCATACCTCCCCGCTAGGTCTTATCCTGTGGGATGCACCGGATCGCCAGCAATCCTGGAAACGTCTAGGCTCTGCTGCGGAGCCAGAACTGGCATTGGCTAATCAGAATAGGAAGAGCCTATCCATATCACGTTGCCCGCGCGAGCATCAAGCACCACAGTTATATTGCCATAACGCTCGGACCGGTCCTGACCCGGCTTGGGCAAACCCGTCCCTTGCCATTCAACATCTCCCTTGATCGCCAGAACGAAAACCGGGATATCGGGTGTCAGCCCGAACCTTACTGCTTCCGTCTCCAGGTCTATGTCAACACGTGCGTTCCATTCAGCCAGACTCATCCAGGTAGCTTCTAGAGCCTCGGGTGCACTGTATTGATATCAGAGGCGCAACCCTCAATGACCGGTAACGATCTCCAGCATACAGAGCTTTACGCCCGGCCACAAGTGAACAAGTTACCGCCATTGCACGGCAATTGCCACGACGCTGACACGGGTCACGCTGGCGCCCTCCTGGATCGTGCGCCGGAAGGCATCGCTCACCGGAAGTGCGTGGCGTGAAGAAGCAGCGAAGGGGGCAGGTCTCAGACCTGCCCCCACATAGGCAGTCAGGCGGCAGACCCGTGCGGTGTGGCGAGCAGTTCCCACCGTCCCCAGTAGTACAGCATTGCGGCGCTGCGCCCCGGCAGACTCAGCTTGCGGTACACCTCAGTCGCCAGATTGGCGATGCGGCGCTCCGACAGGCGCAGGTCGTGCGCAATCTGCCGGTTGGTCCGTCCGTGGGCGAGCGCGCGCAGCACCGCGCGCTCGGCGGCTGTCAGCGGCGAAAGGGGCAGGTCTGAGACCTGCCCGTGCGGGGTCAGGCGGTAGCGGTGACCGGCAGCAGCGTGGACCAGCGCACGCTCGAGCGCCGGGAGAGAGCACTGACTCACCAGCAGGATCGCCGGGCGGAACTCCCACAGGTCGTCCCAGTACTCCGGGCAGGGGTTGTGCGTGACGACGACGACCTGACGGTGCGCCAGCGCTGCGGCGGGGAGCGTACGGAGCGCGTAGCCGAAGGGGGCGTCCAGGAGCGCCAGCAGCGGCGCGTCGGGGGCATAGCGCCAGCCGCGCGGCTGCAGCAGGGCGCGGAGCGCCTGCGGCAGCTCCGGGATGCCGCACCAGAGGGCAACGTCCAATGCTGGCGCGGGTGGCGGGTGAATAGGATCGTGATGCTCCATCCTGTGTTGTATTACCTCAGATCGTGACCGTCACAGCTGGCTCAGGCTGCGGTGATCGAGCCGCTGTCGGGACAGAAACAACGAGGAGCAGCGATACGATCAGCGATATCAGCACCGGGCAGCGCATCATATGTGTCTATTGTAGTACCAGGACATGGTGGAAAGATGCTTCCGTAGTGATATACATTCGCAACGTTATAGAGCGGCCAACCTATGACCGTGAAAAAGAAAGAAATCGTCTCTGAGACTGGAGGTTCTACAAATTCGCCTCGCTTCGTTCGTGCTTCCCGGCACGCCACGTAATCACCGTACCACATCAAGTGGAGAATGGCGCCAGTACCAGAATCTTCATCGCTCCGCCCTGACTCTATCACAGCGCCATCAGTGTGTCTATTAGGGAAATACCCTTAATTGAGCATAGTCTTTTCGTGCGGGGAAGGGTTGCAGACGACGTGATTGGCGTTACCCGCGCCTTCTATCCGCGCAATGGAACGCGGAACTGCTCGAGGAGCTGCGCATCGTCGGTCAATATGCGAACATCGAACGGAAGAGGAAAGGCGTCGGCAAGGAGCAGAAACCCGCGATCGCGCACCACCGGCGTCATATCGCGTCCATCGCGCAGCCGGATCGCCAGCGCCGCCGCGCGCGGATCGATCAGACGCCCGGCGATCACCCATTGCCCGCACACGAACGACGCGGCACGAACCGTGATCGCGCCGCCTGGCGAACGTTTTTCCCCCCCCACCGTCGCCATAACCGGCAGCCACCCTCTCGGCTGCCGATCCGACGGGGTCAGCAGCGCCACGCCGAATGCGGGCGCCGTGGCGCTGGACCAGAGGGCGACGAGCACGCTCCGTCCGGGACCGGGGAGCTCGAGCGCCTGCACC
>JANXAL010000028.1 GCA_025062325.1 Roseiflexus sp. | reverse complement strand
TGCTGCGGCTGTGGAAAGCGTGGGAAGAAACGGGACTGCTCGACCGCGTCATTATCTGGAATGGATCGTACAGTCCGCGCTTCATCCGCGGACGCAAGGATGATACTGCCGACAGTCTGAGCAGTCACGCATTTGGTACAGCGTTTGACATCAACTACGATCCTCGCACCAATCTCAATGGGCTAAACACCATCCCTGCGTTAGTCGGAGAGTATGGCTCGGTGCGCGAACTTGCCGCGATTGCACGACACTTCGGGTTCTACTGGGGCGGGCATTTCCCCCGACTCGACGGCATGCACTTCGAGGTGGCAGTGTTGCAGCCGTAGGGAAGAGGCCGGAGAGCGACATGCAAGCGTAACGCTTTCAGAGAGCAGAGCGTATAACCGTATGTGAGATCTCGCCGGACAAACCTCGCCTATGTGAGCTGCCGCTCCTCTCCCTCGGCTTGGAGCAGCGCCGGGCAGACGCAGCAGGATGCCTGGCGCCCGCTGCTGACCGTCATCGACGCCACGACCCGCACTGCGGGCGCTATGTTCGACTGTATTGGACGGCCTCGAAAGCCGCTTTCAGGTCAAGCGCGAGCGTCAGAAGCGGAGCGCGCCAAATCTGGTGATCGACGCATGCGACAGGCTGGAGCGCGTGGTCGTCGAGTCGCAGCCGCGCCTGGTCAGCGAGAGCAGCGCCGCCATCTGGCAGTACCCCTCGCCTGGCGCTGCCGCTTCTGCCCAATGACGATATGACGCGCTCGAGCGGGTGTTCGACGTTGTGGCGCCGAACAGAACCAGCTCCCGGCAGGGGAGGTCAGCATGGCTCACAGGTGTAGATTTTAGCAAGCCCTTACGTCGAATCGCCCGTTTCAGGCAACAAGACGCCCCAAATCCCATTTCTTCCATAAGGGGAGAAGGGGGGAGCTCTCAGGTGTAGGCTTTTTGGCGTACGAAGCGGATATGCTGCATCCTAATGCCCTTTCCCCCTCGTCCCCCCGCCTCCTTCTCCCACAAGGGGAGAAGGAGGAGTTAAGGCATTCTGATGCCTGAAACAGACAGTCAGCACAGGGGGATTGCCAAAAAAATCTACACTTGTGAGGAAGAGGAGAGGGGTATGAGGGGAACCAGGGCGTCAGGACGCGGAAAACATCTACCGCACCCCAAAACTCTACACTGGTGATCGTCGGCGCGATGACCGCCGTGAAGGATGTGTGGGCGCATGCGCAGCGCGGAGACCGACCTGCTCAAACGGAGACGCACTTGCCTCCAAGTGTCACGGCGACGGCAGCCTCGCCAACCCGCACGCGCTAGAAGCCATCACGAGCTGCCAGTCCGAACAGCTCGACAGTTGACCGGCATGACCGACGTCGCTGGAAATATGACGACTATTGCCTGTGACACGCTTAGGCGCGCGACGTAGTAGAGCGACCCGGACGCCAGAACTCGCACCCGCGTTTACGCTGCGCATGCGCCAATGACGCACCAGGACGCGCGCAGCGTGCGCGCCGACTGCGCATACCACGCACTTGACCGTCTACGCGCAGCGCAGATGAGCATGGGAGAACCGTCACGGCGCTTCAAAGATGACAACGGGTCTGCGACCAACGGCAACTGGGCGCCTAATCCTAATAGCGACCTGCGACCACAACTACACGGCCCACGGTGGTCGGCGGCGCGCTTTGAAGGCGGCAATCCCCTCGCGCGCTTCGTCGCTTGTGCGCACACGCGCCAGCATTTCGATCACAAAGCGCCGTGCAGCGTCGCGTTCACTCTCCCACACGATATCCACCACGCGCTTGCAGGCTACAATCGCCTCCGGTGCGCTCGTCAGGCAGCGCTGCGCGATCTCCATCACAGTAGCGTCGAGTTCTTCCGGCGGCACGACGCCGTGGATCAGCCCGATCTCAAACGCGCGTTCGGCGCTAAAGCGTTCGCCGGAAACGAACAATGCCCGCGCCTGACTGACGCCGATCTTTGGCACGACATACTGCGCAATGACTGCCGGGATGAGCCCGATTTTGACCTCGCCAAAGCCGAAGCGTGCAGTGTCGGCGGCAATGGCCAGGTCGCAGCACGCCACCAACCCCGCGCCGCCGCCGATGGCAGCGCCGTTGACCCGACCGAGCACCACTTTCGGGCACGTCCAGATCGTCTCGAACATTGCCGCAAGTGCGCTGGCATCCGCTATGTTTTCCTCAAAGGTCATTCCCATGGCGCGCTGCATCCAGCGCATATCGCCGCCAGCGCAGAACGACTCGCCCGCGCCGGTCAGCACGATCACCCGCACCCCCGCATCGCCGGAGAGCGACTCGAAGGCAATGCGCACCTCTTCGATGGTAGCGGCGTCGAAGGCATTGTGAACGTCGGGACGATCAAGCGTGACCGTCGCAATCAGTCCGTCGCGTGTAATGTGAACAGGCATCAGGCATGCTCCTCGCCACGCAGGTAGCGTAGCAATGCGCGGCGCTTTTCCAGCCGTCGCTGGCTTTCCGGGTCGCCGCCCTGCAACACCTCATCAAGCGTCCGTTGCGCCTCAGGATGGTCGAGCAGGTCGCGGTGAGCGTGGAACACACTCAGCGCTGCAGCATCATCTTCGGCGCTCAAGAAGGCAAAGATTGCCTTCCCATGCGGCGTCTCGGTCCATGTTTCGCGGTAGATGCGCAGTTGCGCCAGACCGACCAGGCGCTGTCGCAATCCATCGGCAGCCTCCTGCTGTCCGGCATCAACGAATTGCTGCGCCAGATGCTCTACCGCTTCAGCAAAGGCGTCGGTCAGCGTCAGCGGCCAGCGATCGGCAACCTGCCGCAGCTCTTCCAGTGTGCTCGCCGCCATCACTGCTCGAAGCGCGGCGGGGACGTCCTGCTCTGCATGCTGGCGAAGGTCCGTCAGCCACGCCAGCCGTTCCCGCAACCTCTCCGCCGAAGGATCCAGCGCAGCCTGCTGCGCTGCTGCCAGGAACTCATCGCTCAACACAAGCGGCTCACGCTCGACCAGCGCCGCCAGACCGGCCCGATCCGGCAACGCCAGCAAGTGCGCTAGGGCAGACTGGAAAGCCTCTGGGGAGAGGGGCTGTTCAGTGCTCATCGTCTCTCCATCACATGCGAAAGACGCCAAACTGCGTTGTTTCGAGCGGTGCATTGGCGGCAGCCGCCAGACCGAGCGCCAGCACCGTGCGCGTGTCAACTGGATCGATCACCCCATCGTCCCACAGACGCGCTGTTGCGTAGTAGGGACTTCCTTCTCGTTCATAGGTCGCCAGGATCGGCGCAGTGAACGCCTCGCGCTCAGCGCTGCTCATATCGAGCCCCCGCGCTCGCAGTGCATCGAGGCGCACTGTCAGCAGCACACTCGCTGCCTGCTGCCCGCCCATGACTGAAATGCGCGCATTGGGCCACATCCAGAGCTGCCGCGGCTCGTAGGCGCGTCCGCACATGGCATAGTTGCCAGCGCCAAATGAACCGCCAATAATCACTGTAAACTTGGGAACCTGCGCATTCGCAACCGCCATCACCATCTTGGCGCCATCCTTGGCAATGCCGCGCTGTTCGTATTCCTTCCCAACCATGAAGCCGGTAATGTTTTGCAGAAAGACGAGCGGAATGCCGCGCGCACAGCACAACTCGATAAAGTGCGTTCCCTTGAGGGCGCTTTCCGAGAAGAGCACGCCGTTATTGGCGATAATGCCGACCGGCGCGCCAGCGATGTGCGCAAAGCCGCATACCAGGGTCTCACCGTAGGTCGGTTTGAACTCGTGCATGCGGCTGCCATCCACAATCCGGGCAATCACCTCACGCACATCGTAGCTCGAGCGCGGGTCACGCGGAATGATGCCGTACAACTCGCGCGGATCGTACAGCGGCTCCTCTGGTTCGCGCCACTCCCACGGCGATGGGCGTCGCGGACCAAGGTTCGCCACGATGGAGCGCACAATCGCCAGCGCATGCAGATCATTTTCCGCCAGATGGTCAGCAACGCCGGAGATGTGGGTATGCACCACTGCGCCGCCGAGTTCCTCGGCGCTGACCTCTTCGCCGGTCGCCGCCTTGACCAGCGGCGGACCACCGAGAAAGATCGTGCCTGCGCCACGCACGATGACCACCTCATCGCTCATTGCTGGCACATACGCGCCACCCGCTGTACACGACCCCATCACCGCTGCGATCTGCGTGATGCCCTTGGCCGACATGCGCGCCTGATTGTAGAAAATCCGCCCGAAGTGATCGCGGTCGGGAAACACTTCCGCCTGAAGGGGAAGGAAGGCGCCGCCGCTATCGACCAGGTAGATGCAGGGCAGATGGTTTTGCTCGGCGATCTCCTGGGCGCGCAGGTGCTTTTTGACCGTCAGCGGGTAGTACGTGCCGCCCTTCACCGTCGCATCATTGGCGACAATCATCACCTCGCGTCCGGCGACGCGCCCAATGCCGGTGACAATGCCAGCGGAAGGAACCGGCTCATCATAGACCTCATGCGCCGCCAGCGCCCCAATCTCAAGGAAAGGCGTCGCCGGATCGAGCAGGCGTTCGATCCGTTCCCGCGCGAGCAACTTGCCGCGCGCCTTATGGCGTTCACGCGCCTCTGGGGGACCGCCAGCGCGCGCCTGCGCCAGCCGGGCGCGCAGATCATCGAGCAGCAGCGCATACGCTTCCGCATTGGCGCGGAAAGTCGCCGAGCGAGGATCGACGAACGACTTAATGGTGGTCATTGTTGGTCACATCATTGGGTATAACGACGTTACGCAGAAAACGAGCGCTCTCTTCGGGCAACGCCGTATTGATGAACATCCCGGTGCCCATCTCAAACCCGGCAGTCTGCGTCACCCGCGGAATGACCGTCACATACCAGTGAAGATGGCGCGCCAGGCGCTCACTCTCCGGCGCCGAACGAATAACGTAATTATAGTCAGGATCGTTCAAGCCATAGTAAATCCGGCGCAGCACATCGCGCAGCACGTGCGCCAGATCTTCGATCTCATCAGCGGTGGCGTTGAGAAAATGCGCAGTATGGCGGCGCGGCACGATCCACAGATGAAATGGCGAATATGCAGCATACGGAATGAACGCTGTGAAATGGCAACTGGCGACAATGATGCGATCCTGTTGTCGTTCCTCGTCCTCGCGCATGCGGCAGATCACACACTCGCCGTAGTCGTCAAAATAGCGTCGCGCCTCCTCGTTGCGCACGCGAATGTCGTGGGGAACAACCGGTAATGCCACGGCCTGCGCGTGGGGATGGAGCAGCGATGTTCCGGCAGTCGCTCCATGGTTCTTGAAGAACACAACATGTTCAATGCGCGGATCGCGGCGGTAAATGGCGGCGCACGTCTGAAACGCCTGTAACGTAGTGATCAGCCCCTCAACCGGCTCCAGCGCTGCACACGTGTTGTGCCGCCGCGATTCAACCACGATGTCGTGGTAGCCAAATCCGGCCAGCGAGCGATGGATGCCGTGAAAGCGCCGCTGATACTCATCGTGTTCCAGCAACGCCGGGTAGCGGTTGCGCACCACGCGCACCTGCCAATCGCCGACGGCAGGCAACCGAAAGCGCTCAAGATCCAGCTCCTCGTTGCCGGGACAGAACGGACAGTTCGGATCGTGTTCGGGGCGGTCGAGAATACTCCCGCGCGATGGCAGGATGAACTGCTCGGGCCGCCGCGCCCGTTCGGTTGCAATAATGACCCACTCGCGCGTCGCCAGATTCTGTCGGATCTCGGGCATGACGCTTCCTGTGACCAGACAGCGGATCCTTGCGCTAATACCAGACTGCGTCAGTTAGAGCCTGCGTGCCTCAATTATACTCGTGAACCGCATGTTCGAGATCGGTAAGTGCGCGAGCAAGTTCCGCGATGATCGGATGATCGCCGAGCGCACCGTGAACCGCTGCCAGAATTTCGCGGTAGTACCACAGAATCTGATCCGGACCGCGTTTGAAGCGTTGCCACACCGCAGCGCCAACCAGCGCTAGGTCGGCCACGATTGAATGAATGTTGTGCAGGGCATCCGCTGCTTTCAGAGCCGCGATTTTCGGATCGCTGTTCCGCAGACGGGCAATCGCCTCAGCCTTGCGCTCCTCCCACGACCGTTCACTGCCGCCGATCCATTTGCGCTCCGACACGGCTGCCACCAGACGCGCGACTTCGGCGCCGAACAACGCTTCCAGTTCGTGTGGCGCCACCCCGCAATCTTCGACTACATCGTGTAGTAAGCCAGCAATGACAACATCCTCATCGAAGCCGTGGCGCAACAGCACAACCGAGACGTGAACCGCATGCGCGATGTAGGGAATGTCAGTGCCCTTGCGCACCTGCTGCCGGTGCGCGCGCGCGGCAAACTGAAGCGCCTGGTCGTACTGCGGGGAAAATGCTGGCGTGTACACTGGGAACCTATTATATCTCAGTATTACCTACGAAACGCCGCTCCTCGCCATCGATGGCTGCGTCTGGACGATTGACAACGGTTATGCACTGGCATCGTTCCCTCTGAATGAGACGCATCGATACCTAATGCTTCAACAACGAAACTAACAGCGGATGCGCCATAATGAACATCCGGCGTTGGGTGCGTCCAGGAGCAGGCGGTTGCTGTTCCATCGCATGCAACATCTCATAAATTGTCTCGCGCAGGCGGACGAATTCTTCTTCCGTCGCATAGAAGACGTGGTCACGCGCGGCAATGTTGGAGAGATCAGGCGCGCCGCGCGCCAGGACATACTGTGCCAGGTCCTGCGCCACCACCGAACCGTAGATGCGCACATGCTCGGCGAATTTCTCCAGTCCACCGGGCTGATGCACTTCTTCCGGGTCGATTAACCCCTCGACCGAGGTATAGAAGCGCTCCTCGATCCCGTGCACTATGCGCCGGTCAGCCACGTAAATCACGCCAGCCTCAACCAGTTTTCGCACGTGACGATAGAGCGACGGCTTGGGTACATTGGGTAACAGCTCGGCTAACTGGTTGATGGACAGGCGCACGTTGTGCAGCAACTGAAAAATGCGCATGCGGATCGGATGGTTGATAACCTCGAAGTTTCGGATGGGCATGAAGCGCTGCCTGCTTTTCACGAGCCATTGGAATAGGTACAGGAGTAATATCGTTACCGATTGTAATAAAGCCTCTGGCGCGCGTCAAGCGTGCATCTGGCAGCGGACGCATGCAGGACGTCTAGATGGTCTGGTTGGGATGGTATATGAGAGCGCTCGGATTCACACGGATTGCGACAGATTTGCGCGGATTGATCGCCTCCAGGTATGCCTGCCTTCTCTGAACAAGGCGTGCCATTCCAATAGCGCCGCTCCTGCAGAAGAAGGCGTGAAGGGCGCTCAGGCGCGACGTTACGACCCCTCTGGCAATGTGCGAAATCGGTCACATAGTCGGCGTTTCCCCGCGTTGTATCCGATCTTCGATCTCGTCGATAGCGCGCGGCAGATCCCAGACACCTTCGATGACCAGATGTGCGCCAACGGCATAGAGTTGTTCGCCAATGCGCGCATGCGCATCAGCCCGCTCCGACGGCGTGAGCGCACCGACTTCTGATTCGGTCAAGCCCAGAAGACTGCTGGTGAGCGTCACACCAACCGTCCACATGCCAGCGTTCAATCCCTCCTCAATGTCTGCTAGCGTATCGCCAACTTTGACCAGCGCCGCCATCGGGTACACTCCTAGCCGCATGGCATTCTGAAAGCACATCCAGGGCGCCGGGCGTCCGGCAGGAACATCATCAGGGCAGACGATGCTGTCAGGGCGATAGCCGCGGGCAGCGGCGGCTGGCGCGAGAATGTCCATCATCGCGCGCAGGTATCCTGTGGTTGTACCGATTCTGACCCCGCGCTTGCGCAGTTCGGTTACCGCGTCGATCAAACCGGGGACGGGTGTGGCGTATTCCTGTACAACAGACATCTGGAGCGGGACGAACTGCGCGAAGAGCTCATTGATGTCGCGCTCAGCAGGCGGCGCGCCGTAGACGGATCGCCAGGCAGCGGCCACAGCCGGACGCTCGAGGATTGCGCGCAAATGGTCTTTTTTCATCAGCCCCATACCTGCGCGAGCGTCTGCTGGCGTGATCGGCACGCCACGCTGCTCGAACAGACGCACAAAGACTGCAACCGGCGCAAATGAACCATAATCTACTGCCGTTCCTGCCCAGTCGAGGATCACGCCCCGAACAGGACCGCAATAGGTGCGTTGCGCTTGCGGTTGCACGGTCGGTCTCTCTCAGATGACGATCACCTTTGGACGATCGGACGGAACTTGTACCCGTACACGATCAACCCGGTCGGCCCCAGGTCGCGCAGGCGGCGGGTGACCATCTCAACCGGCATATCGATAGCTGCCTGGTCGAGATCGCAATCGGTAAGCTGCGCAGTCACCATCGGTCCTTCATCGAGACGCACCAGCGCCACCAGGTAAGGCGGTTGATCCTCGAACCCCTCCGGCGGTTGCCGCACCACGCTGAACGAGTAGACGCGCCCCCGTCCGCTCAGAACGTATGGCTCCCATACATCTTCCGCCTCGCCTGGACGCGGCGGCGCTGGCGGGAAGCGCACCTCGCCAGTGAGCCGGTTGCGCTGCCCTTCCAGGCGATAGCGGGCGTGACGCAGACGCCAGTGTTTTGCCAGATCCATGGTTGAACCTCCACCTAGTCGAGTGTGAGAATGTGCGTGGCCACTGTCGCTCCAATGCCGCCCATGCACTGCGCCAGCGCCACCCGTGCGCCGTTTACCTGCGCTGCGCCAGCCTGCCCGCGCAACTGCGCCACCAGTTCGACAATCTGATAGACGCCGTTAGCGCCAACCGTGTCGCCGCGCGCCTTGCACCCGCCGCCGGTCGCCAGCGGCAACCGTCCCTTGGGCGTGATGGCGCCTTCGCGCGCCAGCGCTACGGCTGTTCCGCGTTCGGCGAAACCGCTCGACTCAAGCGCGAGCGCCGCAGCAATGCCGTGCGGATCGGTCAGGTCGAACACCTGCACATCACTGTGCGCCAGATGCGCCGACCGCAGCGCCGCTGTTGTCGTCTGCGCGGCGGCGTTGAACCACAGCGGGTCGGGACGGCTGTGGAGCGCCAGCGTGTCAGTTGCAACCGCAGACCCGGCGATGCGCACCGGGTTTGCGCAGAGTTCACGCGCTAGCCCTTCGCTGGCGATGATCACAGCAGCGGCGCCGTCGGCAGCCGTCGAGCAATCGAGCAGACCAAGCGGTTCGGAGACCATCGGCGCACTGCGTACCTTGTCGGCATTAATAGGGAAGCGATACATCGCTCGCGGATTGGCGACCGCATTCGCGTGGGCATTAATTGGAAACGGCGCGAAATCATCGGCAGTATAGCCGTACTCGTGCATGTAGCGGCGCATGAGCAGCGCCCAGAGTGCAGTCAGTGTGACGCCGTGGATCGCCTCCCAGTCGGCGTCGGTCGCTAGCGCCAGCGCCGCTTCGCGGCGAGCGTCAAGCACATCGGTCACCTTTTCAACGCCAACGACCGCTGCCAGATCGACGGCGCCCGATGCAACAGCCATCCACGCCTGGCGTAACGCCACGCCGCCGGACGCTCCGCCTGCCTCGACTGTGACAACTTCGATGCCGGGGATGCCAGCAGCCGTGGCAATCAGTACGCCAATCTGACTCTGAGCGTGCAACGATCCGCTGAGCGCGCTGGCAACGTAGAGCGCACCAAGCCGGGAAGCGGGAATGGTTCCCAGAGCGCCGTTCAGCGCCTCGATTGCAAGCGACGCAGCGCTGCGATCCCAGTGCTCGCCAACTGCCGTCGCTCCAGTTCCGATGATATAGACACGTCGCATAGCATCACTCCATCACCAGTTTGCCGCGCCACTTGGCGTATACGGCATAATCGACGAACGTTTCACGCGCCAGATACGCGGCTGTGAGCGGTGCACGCTCACGGCGTTCAGGCAGCGCCTCAGTCACGCGCAGCGCATAGGCGTCAGATCCCGCGCCGGAACCATAGGTCGCCACAAAAATCCTGTCCCCTGGCTTCGCCACATCGAGAATGGCGCACAATCCGAGGAGCGCGGCTGCCGAGTAGGCGTTGCCGATCCTCGGCGATAGCAGCCCGGGTGCAATCTGTTGCGGCGTGAACCCCAGTTGGCGGGCGACGGTCTGCGGGAAGCGCGTATTCGGCTGGTGAAAGACGGCATAGGTGAAATCCGATGGCTGCGCTCCCAGGTCGTGCAGCAGCCGCTCGGCAGCGCTGCGCAACGTGTTGAAATAAGCTGGCTCGCCAGTGAAGCGGTGCCCGTGCACGGGGTATGTCGTATCAGCGCGGCGGAAAAAGTCGGGCGTATCAGTCACATACGAGGTTGTGCCCTCAATAACCGCCACTGCCTCCGCTGCCGGACCAACGAGCAGCGCTGCGGCGCCAGCAGCAGCGGTGTATTCCAGCGCATCGCCGGGTCGGCCCTGCGCCGTATCGGCGCCAATTGCCAGCACGTACTGCGCCATACCGCTGCCAACCATCCCCATCGCAGCGGTCAACGCCTCAGAACCGGCTTTGCAGGCGAACTCCCAGTCGGCCGCGCTGACCCACGGGGTTGCGCCAAGCGCCTCGGCAACCAGCGTGCCAGACGGTTTGACCGAGTAAGGGGGACTCTCGCTGCCGACCCACACTGCCGAGAGGCGGTCGGGCGTGATGCGCGCTCGCGCCAGAGCATTACGCGCCGCTTCAATCGACATCGTAATCGTATCTTCGTCAGGACCGGGCACACTCTTGGAGTCGACCGGCGTCCCTCCAGCGCCGTCCCAGATACGGGCAATCTCACGCGCTGCGATGCGGAAGCGCGGGATGTACGCGCCGTACCCAATAATGCCTACAGGTCGTTCGGGTTTCATCATAACACTACTCCTTCAAAGGCAAAGAAAAGAGAACACGGAACAACGCTGCGCGCCCGCACAGACGGAATTGCATCACAACAGCGGGATGCAGCGTTCCGGGTTCTCCTCCCGGTTGTCGGTCATCCTGGAGAGCTGCTCAGAAGGGCTAACGCAAAGGCGCAAAGACGCAGGAGTTGTAGTATTGATTGCGCGACTTTGCGCCTTTGCCCCTTCGCGTCAACCTGTTTGAGCGATGCTGTAAGCCTCTGACAATGAACGGTGCGACGCTTCCGACGGAGCGTGATCGGCGCCAGCGTTGCGGGCGCGCAGCTCCGCCAGCAGCGCCTCGGCGCGCGCCGGTTTGATCTGCCGCTCCTGCACCATCCGCGCCGCGATCATATCCACCTCAGCGCCCTGCGCTCCGGCAGCCATGGCGATCTGACGTGCATGCAGGCTCATGTGACCGCGCTGAATCCCCTCGGTCGCCAGCGCACGCATTGCCGCCAGGTTCGAGGCCAGACCAGCGCAGACACAGATTTCCGCCAGTTCGTGCGCGTGGGTGACTCCCAGCAACTTGAGCGCCGCCTGCGCCGCCGGGTGCACCTTCGTCGCGCCACCGACAACGCCGACTGCGAGCGGCATCTCAAGGGTGCCAACCAGATTCCCCTGCGCGTCACGCTCCCAGTGCGATAGCGACGTGTACCGACCGCTCCGCGCGGCGTAGGCGTGCGCGCCCGCCTCGACGGCCCGCCAGTCGTTGCCGGTCGCGATCAGGATCGGATCGATACCGTTTAGGATTCCCTTGTTGTGCGTCGTTGCACGATAGGGGTCAACCACAGCCAAGGCATACGCCCACAGAATGCCTTCAATGACCTCCTCGCCGCTTAGACCGTCGCGCGCTAGCGACTGTGCCGGCACAACCGCCCGCGCCCGCGCCAACCGTCGATCACTCAGATTCGAGAGGATACGCAGGTACGCCTTGCCGCCGCTGATCTCCTCGAGCAACGGCGCAACCGCTTCTGCCATCGTATTGATGGCATTGGCGCCCATCGCATCGCGGCAGTCGATGATCAGATGCACGACCAGCATCGGACCCATCGGGCTGGTCTCGAAGAAACGCACTTCAACATCCTTGGCGCCGCCGCCGAGCGCCGCCAGCGTGCTGCTCTGCTGATTGGCAAGCGCTAGAATGTCCGCGCGACGCGCCAGGATGTCGTGGCGAGCGCGGTGCGGGTCGGCGACGCGCACCAGTTGCACCTGGCCGATCATGAGCGGCGGGGTCGAACTCGCCTGGAACCCGCCTCCATCGCGCACCAACTTCGCCGCGTAACTGGCGCCTGCGACAATCGATGGCTCCTCGACGACCATTGGAATGAGCACATCGCGCCCGTTGATCAGGAAGTTGGTCGCAATGCCAAGCGGCAGGTTGAAGGTGCCAATCACGTTCTCGATCATCTTGTCAGCGCGCTCAACGGTCAGGGCGCCATCGCCGCCGCGGAGCTGGCGCAGGTCTTCATCGTTCAGCCCATCGAACGACCGCACGATTTCGAGACGCTCGTCGGGGCTGAGCTGATAGAACCCGCTGATCCGTGAGGTGCGCATTCCCATAGGTTGTCTGTCTCCTCTGTGAATTTTTGAACATTCCGCTTGCTGCTACGCGCGAGTATAGCAGGCGGATCCGTTCAAACACGCCACGAAAACTGTCAAAACCTATCATTCCCCTGTCTAAGACTTTCATGGTACGATGGGACCTATGCAGCGATTGTTGATGGTCTGCACATTTCTTGCAATCCTGGCGTCATGCGGCGACACGCCAGCGTCCCCTTCCGCTCCGACGCCGACGTTCCTTCCGCTCGATGCGGCGCTGGGTGCGCTGCGCACATCGTCGCCGATCAGCGCTTACCTGCTGATCGACGCCAGCGGCGCGCGCCTGGTTGCCGGGCTGAGTTTCAGCAGCGGCGCAACTCCTACGCCCGCCGATCTGCCAGTGCGCCATGTGTGGCTCGACCCCGGCGAGGTTATCGACGACCTTGCCGCCCGCGCTCAACCGGCTGGCGCGGTGCGTTACCTGGCAGTCGCCGTAACTGGCGATCTCGAAGGTCCTGGCGCATTTGGTCCCAACGGCGCATTCGGGTATCGGATGCGTCTGCGGACAATCACGCCGCTTCCCTGGCAGGAGACGACAGTCGCGTTGCTGGCAACGACTCCAGCAGTTGGGCAGGCAGTGCGTGTGACTGGTGGACTGATTGCTAGCCAGAACGAAGCCATCCTTGCCGAGGCGCTTGGTCCTGGCGGCGCACCAGCGCCGCAGACGCGCCAGGTGAAACTGCGCACACCGCTGCGTGACGCTGCCTTGCTCTCGCGCCTGACCACAACGCCGGGCAGCGCTGTGCGCTATGGTATGGTGCAGGTTGAAGGAATCTGGCGCGACGGAGTGCTGGTTCCGATGGGGATGCGGAAGGTGGAGGGATAAACGTTGCACGTTTCGATCGCACCAAAGCGCAAACGCACAGAGTTGAAGGCGGCGCCGTCGCGCCGCAATGTCAAAGCGTTGCCCGTTGAACGCTGCAGATGGGCGGACGACGCAAGGCGCAAGGCGAGGGGCGAGAGGTGAGAGGGTGCTGGTAGGCGGGTTGCAGGTTGAAGGTTGCAGGTTGAAGGTCAGAAGGCTCCCTGACCCCTGACTCCTATCATGCTCTATAATGACGGGTTGCAGAAAGGTTGACTCACAGGATAGAGAGCCGTGTTCGCCAAACTCTTGATCGCCAACCGCGGCGAGATCGCCGTCCGGATCATTCGCGCTTGTCATGCCCTGGGGATTGCTGCTGTCGTCGTCTACAGCGAAGCGGATCGTCGGGCGCTCCACGTGCGCCTGGCAGACGAAGCGTTGCCAATCGGTCCTGCGCCCGCGCCGGAGAGTTATTTGCGCATCGAAGCAATTATCGAGGCGGCGCTGCGCGCTGGCGCGCAAGCCATCCATCCCGGCTACGGTTTCCTTGCCGAACGCGCTGCCTTTGCCCGCGCCTGCCGCGATGCCGGGCTGGTATTTGTCGGTCCGCCGCCGGAAGCCATCGAGGCGCTGGGCGACAAGATCGCTGCCCGCCGCTTAGCGCTCGCCACCGGTGTTCCGATTGCGCCCGGCTATCACGGCGCCGACCAGAGTGATGAGACGCTGGCGCGCGAAGCGGCGCGCATTGGTTATCCGCTTCTGATCAAAGCCAGTGCCGGGGGCGGTGGGCGCGGCATGCGCGTCGTCAAGAGCGCCGATGAACTTCCTGCGGCAGTGGAAAGCGCCCGCCGCGAAGCGCGTGCCGCGTTCGATGATGATACGATCTTCCTGGAAAAATTGCTGCTACGCCCACGTCACATCGAAGTGCAGATCCTCGCGGATGCGCACGGCAACTATGTGCACCTGTTCGAGCGCGAGTGCTCAATCCAGCGTCGCCATCAAAAGATTGTCGAAGAGTCGCCATCGCCAGTGCTGACTCCCAGACAGCGAGAGATGATTGGTGAAGCAGCAGTGCGCCTTGCGCGCGCTGCTGGCTACGTCAACGCAGGGACAGCCGAGTTCCTGTATGACGAGACCGACGGCAGTTTTGCGTTTCTCGAAGTCAATACGCGCCTGCAGGTCGAACACCCGGTTACTGAAGCCGTGACTGGCGTCGATCTGGTGCAACTGCAAATCGCAATCGCCAGCGGTGCGCGCCTGCCGTTCCGCCAGGAAGACCTGCATCAGCGCGGGCATGCTATCGAGGTGCGTCTCTGCGCTGAAGACCCGGTGACCTTTCTGCCGACCGGCGGACGACTGACGCGCTTTGACGTTCCGCCCGACATCCGCTGCGATGCTGGCGTCGAAACCGGCGACGAGGTGACACTCTACTACGACTCGCTTCTGGCAAAACTCATCGTCCATGCCGATAACCGGGCTGCCGCAATCGCCCGGTTACGCACCGCGCTCGACGCCTGCGCCGTCGAAGGGGTGACAACTAATCTGCCGCTGCTGCGCGCGATTGTGGCACATCCGGCATTCATCGCGGGCGAAACGACCACCGATTTTCTGACGGCGCACGCGATCACGCAGCGCCTGCCGGTTCCTGCTCCCATCCCAGACGAGGTGCTGCTGGCAGCAGCAATTGCCGATGTCCAGCCGCTGGCACGCGGCAGAGCCGCCACACGCGATCCGTGGGGCGCGCTGGGACCGTGGCGAATGCTGCGCGCCGAGATGCCGCTACGCTACCGCGATGGCGAAAGCGAGCGGTGTGTCCGCATCACCGAAGATGCCAGCGAGTGGCGCGTCGAGATCGATGGGAAGGTTTACATCGCCAGTGTGCTCGAGGCGTGTTCTGATCGCCTGACGCTGCGAATGAGGGATGGGCGTATCGAGCGATTCAGGATAGCGCACAACGGCGAGACGCGGATCATCGAGTGGGGTGGACAGCGGTTCTGCCTGGTGCACGCTGCGCTGGAAATCGAGCGTCTGGGAGCAGCCGGGCATAGCCACAGTCGCGCCGGGCTGGAAGCGCCGATGCCGGGCACGATTGCGCGCATTCTGGTGCAGGAGGGGGATCGGGTGTCGGCGCACCAACCGCTCGTAGTACTGGAAGCGATGAAGATGGAGCACATCGTCGCCGCGCCACATGACGGGATTGTGTTGCGCCTGCCCTACCCCGTCGGTGCGCTGGTCGCTAAAGGGGCGACGCTGGTGGAACTGGAGGAGGGGTAAGGAGAGAGGCGCGAGGCACATAGGGAGAGCCCAAGGCTCATAAGGGCAGATCCTGCCAGCAAGCCCTCGTGTTGCATCGCCCATTTCAAACGTCAGGACGCCCCAACCTCTCCCTTCTCCCCTGGTTGGAGAAGGGGATCGGGGGGATGAGGGGGAAACCAGGCGTTCGAACGCGGCAAACCCGTTGCGCACGCCAAAAAGCCTCCACGCGAGAGGGAGGGGACAGGGGGATGCTCACAAGTGTAGATTGTTCGGCAAGCCCTGCGCGACGAGCCCCTTGCCATCTCCTGCGCATGGGCGTCTAAAGCAACCTTTGCGAGAGAAGACCATCGATTACAGGATAGAGGGTGTATACTGTACGGGTGCAGCACAGGCGCACGAGCAGGCGATGGCATTCTCCGATCACGAGACCAACTGTATGAGTCATCCTCACTATGAGCCAGTTTGGCTGGAATACATCTCCCTACACAATCCGCGCGCAGGTTGAGCGGTATGTCTCAGACGTTTGCATGATCCTTGGCGATGAGTTGGTTGGCGTGTACCTGCACGGCTCCCTGGCAATGGGGTGTTTCAATCCGGCGCAGAGCGATCTCGATCTCCTGGTCATCACACACGCGCCGATGTCTGTAGCCACGAAGCGCAACATTGCCGATCACCTGTTGCGCGCGTCGCGCCAACCAGCGCCGATTGAGGTCAGTTTTCTGGCCCTGACGATGCTGACGCCGTGGCGCCATCCACCACTGTTCGATTTCTACTACAGTGAAATGTGGCGCGACGCATATACACGAGACTTAACGGGGGAGGGGTGGCGCGCCTGGAATGCCAGAGAGCGACGCGATCCTGACCTTTCGGCGCACATCACGGTCGTGCGACAGCGAGGCATCGTACTCTACGGGCCGCCTGTCACTGATGTGTTCCCGGAAGTTCCAGAAGCCGACTATATTGCTGCAATCATCAGCGATGTCACTGAGGCGCTGGAACGCATCTACGCCGATCCAGTCTATGCCATTCTCAACGCCTGCCGCACATTGGCATTTCTCCGGACGCGCCAGGTGTTCTCAAAAGAGGAAGGTGGTCGATGGGCGCTCAACCACTTGCCATCCGTACTACGCCCGCTGGTTCAGATGGCACTAATACACTATTGCGATGCTGAGAACACGGGGGCGTTTCCTGCTATGCTCCTCGAAACGTTCCGCAACTATGCGCAGCAGGAGTTAGGGCGCCTTGTGGCAGCAACATTAGAGGAAGGGCGCTCACAAGGGGCGCATTAGATGCTGGCGATCCTGGATCATGGGCGTTACAGGGGCAGACTCAAGCAAGTCCTCACGTTGGATTGCTCGCTCTGGGCATTGGGACGCGGCACCTCCCCCTTCTCCCCTTGTGGGTCTGGACATCATTCACACGTTACACTTGCGTTATGCGCACCGTTTCGCATATGCCGCATCGACTGCTCTGAGCGTTGGGATGGCGTCAGGATGCGCGCACGCCCCCTTCTCCCCTTGTAGGAGAAGAGGTCGGGGGATGAGGAGAAAATGGGCGTCAGAACGAGGCAAATCTGCTTCGCACGCCAGAAAGCCTATGCTTGAGAGGCCGGGGGATAAGGAGAACAGGGATGTCTAGACGCGGAAAACGCCCTCGCCCCTGAAAAACGCTACCCCTGAGAGCCCGCCAGCACTAAGCGCTCACCTTCAATAGCGCCGCTGAATCGCATCGGTATGTCTTCCACCCGCTGCCAGCGTTCAAGATAATCGCTGTAGCGGCTGCTCAATACGTTGCCCGATTGACCGGTGGTGTGCATAAACCGCGATGCATTCAAGTCGCTCAGGTCAACAATCTGGCGATACGATGGCGCATTGTACTGCAGATATGGTTCGGTAAGGCGCACCGGTGCGACATTCACGGTGAAATTGTCGCCGCCGTTAGGGATGCGCCGCTCAAAAATACTGCGCAACGCCCCAACCTGACTGAATGGCTCGTGCGGGAAGACCGCCTGATGGACGCGATCCCAGCGCCAGCGCGCCGGATCGCTTTCTCCCTGCGCATCTGCCATTGCCTCCAGCCCGCGCGTCAGCGCCTTCGCCAGCGTTGTTGCGCAGTCTTCCGTGACCGAGAGCGTTGTCACGTCATCGCACCACTCACTGCGACCGTCAAGCAGCACAGCGCGCAGCGCCATTGCTGGAAAATCGCGCTCGGACTGGTACTGACGCGCGAAGAGGTCGCGCAATTCATCGGCGAAGATCGTCTCGATGGCGGCATAGTAGTATCCCTGAAAGACTGCAGCGGCTGCGCTGTCGCCGCGCATGGCGCCGTCCCAGCCGCGCAGCAGTTCGAGCGCAGCGGCTTCGCGCGGTCCGGCCGGTTGAACAGCGAGCAACACGGGTAACAACTCGCGCGCCTGCACTGAGACCACATCGCCCAGCATCACCCGCATGTCAGCGACGGTGAGCCGATCGCCCTGTTCGATCATTTCGATGATACGTTGCGCCCGGTACGGCGCTGCCCACGAGGTTGCCAGCAGATAGGGGTAATCATCGCCGACCACCCGGTTATTCGCGGTCACGATATAGCCCTGCGGCGGGTTGTAGACGTGGGGCAACTCCTCGAACGGCACATACCCGACCCACTCGTACTCGTCGGTCCAGCCCGGCACAGGCAGCGTCCCGTCGCCATTGCGACGGATCGGCAGCGCGCCTGGCGCATAGTAGCCAATGTTACCCTCAACATCGGCATACACGAAGTTTTGCATTGGCGCCTTCAGATCGCGCAGCGCCGCCGTGAACTCCGCCCAGTTGCGCGCCCGGTTAATGTTGAGAAAGGCGCGGATCGTTGCGTCCTCCTCATCGAGCGCCGTCCAGCGGAACGCCAGCGTTTCACCAGTGCCGGATGTCACGTCGCTGATGATCGGACCGTGGCGGGTGATACGCACGGTCAGCGTCACTGGCGCTGCGTCTTTGACAGAGATTGTTTCACTGATCAGCGTGACTGGTTCGCGCCTACCATTGTACTCAACATAATTCTGCGCATCGATCCGCTCGATGTAGAGGTCCTGCACATCAGGACCGGCATTGGTCACGCCCCAGGCGATACGCTCGTTATGACCGATAACGACCGCCGGCAGACCTGGAAAGGTTGCGCCGATGGAATTGATCGCACCTCCCCGCATATGCGCCAAATACCAGATCGAGGGGATGCGCGTACCGAGGTGGGGGTCGTTAACCAGCAGCGGTTTGCCGCTTGCCGTGCGCGCACCGCTAATCACCCAGTTGTTCGAGCCAGCCAGCCGATTGCCCAATCCCGTAGTCAGATGAACCGTCTTCCAGAGTTCGAGCATGGCGCGCGCCGTAGCGGGCTGGATCGCCACGCCCGGCATGGTTGCCGATGTTGCGGGCTGGTGCAGCGCGCTTTGCGGCAGAATCAGCGGACCGTCAGCAGTGTAAGCAGGCATCAGAAAATTGGCGTCCTCCGGTCCAATCTGTGCGATGAGCAGCGAACGCATCACCTCCTCGCTCCAGTTGCCGCCGAGGTCCCATGCCATCATCTTCGCCCAAACAAGTGAATCGATTGGCTGCCAGGGTTCAGGCTGGACGCCAAGGATGAGAAACTCCGGCGGCAGTAGGGGATTTGTGGCCAGAAAGGCGTTTACGCCTGCCGCATACGCTTCGAGGATGGCGATGGTTTCGGCATCGAGCCGCTCAAGGGCGCTGCGCGCGGCGCGGGCCACGCCAAGGGTGCGTAAAAAGCGATCAGTATTGAGCGTTGTTGCGCCGAAGATCTCGGAGAGTCGACCATGGCCAATCCGGCGTTGCATCTCCATTTGCCAGAGCCGTTCCTGGGCGTGGACGAATCCTAACCCGAATGCGGCGTCGGTCTCGGTCGCGCCGGTGATGTGCGCGACGCCATCGCTATCCCGCACAATCGTGACCGGATCGCTCATCCCGCTCACCCGGATTTCGCCGCTTGTCTGCGGCAGCGAGCGACGCAGCCAGAGGTACCCGCCGCCAGCGCCGAGCGCTAGCGCAACGACCAGTCCAAGCGCTAGCCAGAGAAGAAAGCGTCTCAGCAACCGCATTGTTGCCTCGCAAACAGTTCAACATCGATGGCGATAACGGCAATTATACTATGGATGGGGGAATGGGGCGCCACCGATTGGTCATGAGAGCCAATCTCACCATCCTTGAGCTGCTGATGACCTGTTGTGCGCATGGACGACGGCCTTCCATCGCACGCAGGTCCGTGCCAATCCGTGTCCCCATTGCGCCGAATCCCGCACTGCAGCGTACAATGGTATAATGATGTCGCCAGTAACAATAATGCGGGAGAGTGTCTATGTGTGCCTTGCTCGCTCCGCGCAATGGCCCGTCATCAAGCATCGAGCCGCCGACGCCGGAGGAAAGCTTGAACGATGCACGGCAGCGCATGGCGCGCACCTTCCGCCGCGATGAGTTGGTCTGGATTATTGCCGAACGTTACGATGAACATGCTGCCGCCTGGCTGATCGATGTGCTGCGCCAGGGAGCGGAGGGGCGCTGGATGCGCCAGCGGTATCGGTACGACGTGGTCGCAGGCGTGCTCTACTTCCTTGGTGAAAGCGCAGTCGACCGTCAGACGTTTCGTGAATTGCGTCGCTCCTCCATGCCGTTCGATGTTCCCGCATGGCAGGATCGTTGATCGCTGCAGAACCATAAGTGTTTGCGTGCGCGAGAACAAACATATGATGCGAGTTGTGCTCCAGTGCAGGACTCATCCGTGCAACAGAACGCTTCTCCTTTTGTGATCGAAGACCTTTATCGCCTTGGATGGCTGGAAGACTTGCAGGTCCGTCCGGATGGCCGCGAGGTGGCCTTCGTGCGGGTGACGATTGACCGTCCGGCAAACGCCTACCATCGTGCAATCTGGATTGTACCGACCGATGGCGGCCCACCGCGCCGTTTCACCTCCGGAGCGAAAGACTCTGCACCGCGCTGGAGTCCCGATGGGCGCTGGCTGGCGTTCGTTGGCATGCGCGGCGATGATCAACCGCAACTGTATGTCATACGACGCGATGGCGGCGAGGCGCGCCGCCTGACCGCATTGCCGCAGGGAGTGAGCGACCCGGCGTGGAGCCCGGATGGTCGCCGCATTGCCTTCCTTTCGCGCCTGAATGCCGCCGAGCGCGCGAGAGAGGACGCAGGCGAGCCGGAACCTGAGCCCGTCGATGAGTTCACCCTCAAACAACGCATCGAGCGCCGCAAATATGAAGAACAGCGCCGCTTCGACCCGCGTGTGGTGCGGCGCCTCCCCTATCGTACCGGCGTTGAGTTCTGCGACGACCGCTATGCGCAAATCTATGTCATCGAGGTTCCTGAAGACGATGATGCCCCTGTGCCCGCACCACGCCGCGTGACCGATGCCAACCTCGATTTTGGCGCGCCGGTGTGGATGCCGGACGGTCAGGCGCTGTTGACGACTGCCACACGCGATCCAGAGGGAGATTCACAGTTTTTCTTCTTTGATGTGCTGCGCGTGCCGGTGCTGGCGGAAGGACGCGCCGAGCCGCAGCGCCTGACCAGCCCTGGTTTCACCCATTTTGCGCCATTACCGTCGCCCGATGGTCGCTGGATCGCGTGCCTGCGCGCGCCGGAAGGTCAACCGTTCGCCGCGGCAACGTCGCTGGTGGTAATGGACGCATGCGGCGGCGAGCCGCACGATCTGACAGCTGCCGCCGACCTCAATATCACTGCATACGACTGGTTGCCGGGAAGCGACGGACTGCTGTGCCTCGCTGGGCATCGCGGCGCGCAGCCGCTGTGGCGCGTCGCGCTGGATGGCAGTGGCTGCGAACGGCTCGCGCAGATGCCCCGTGATCGGTTTATTGCCGAGTTTGATGTGGGTCGCGATGGAACTGTCGCCTTCATAGCGGGGAACGCTGCTAACCCCTGCGAGTTGTATGCCCGCAATGTCTATGGCATCGAACGTCAGTTGACTGCATTCAATGCGGCATTACTGGAAGAACGGATTGTGGCGCCGTTTGAGGAACTGGTCTTCACCGCGCCGGACGGGTGTGAAGTGCAAGGGTGGGTTGTCCATCCGCCCGGTTTCGACCCGGTGCGACCCGGCGGCTACCCTCTCGCGGTCTACATCCACGGCGGGCCGCATCTGATGTGGGGGCCAGGCGTGCGTAGCATGTGGCACGAGTGGCAGACCGCCGCTGCGCGTGGGTATGTGGTCTTCTTTTGCAATCCGCGCGGCTCCGATGGGTATGGCAACGCCTGGCGCCTGGCGACGCAGGCGAACTGGGGATTTGCCGACGCACCCGATATTCATGCCGGGATCGATGCGCTGATTGCGCGGGGATATATCGATCCGCAGCGTGTGGCAGTCACCGGCGGTTCGTATGGCGGGTATCTGACTGCCTGGCTGATCGCCCATAGCGACCGGTTCGCCTGCGCCGTCGCGGCGCGCGGCGTCTACAATCTGTTGACGCAGTACAGCACTAGCGACGCGCACGAACTGGTCGAACTGGTCTTCGAAGGGTTTCCGTGGGAGAACCACGAACTGCTCTGGCGACACTCGCCGCTGGCGTATGCCCACCGTATTACCACGCCGCTGCTCATTCTCCACGCTGAACGTGACTACCGGACGCCGATCAGTGAGGCGGAGCAGCTGTTCGCCTTCCTGCGCCGGCGGAGGCAGATTGTCGAGTTTGTGCGCTATCCGCGTGAAGGGCACGAACTCACCCGTACTGGCGAGCCAGACCATCGCGCTGATCACATGCGCCGCATTCTGGAGTGGTTTGACCGGTTCTGTCAGCCGCGTCCCGGCGGCGAGGTCGCATCTCGTAGGGAGCATATCGATGGCTGAGCATCATCACACATCCGATTCGCATCCGTGGGCTGAGTTGACTGCACCGCAAATGCTATCGCTAGTATTGCGCGAGCTGTACGCTCCGGTTAGCGCGCTCGGCGATCAAGTGAACCGACTGGCGAATGAGACGCTCGACGATGGCGAGCGCAGTGAGATAATCGGCCACATGCGCGCGCGGATCGATGATCTGGGTCGTCTGGTCGTATTGTTGAAGCGATATCTTGACGATTATCCGACTCAAGATTGAAAAGTGAGCGCCGGGATGACGCCGTTCCTGACCCGCCGCAAACTTCTGACCGAGCGCCAGGAGGCGCTAATTGAGCAGATCCGGGCTGCGCTGGAGGCGTTGCGTGCTGCATTGAAGCGGTTTGGCGTCGATGTGGCGCCCGCCGACGCCCGAATACTCGATGATGTGATCGCCAATCTCGACGAGCTGTTCCTGCTCGTCGTCGCTGGCGAGTACAATTCCGGCAAGTCAAGTTTCATCAATGCGCTCTTGGGATCGATGGTGGTTGCCGAGGGAGTGACTCCAACCACGGATCGGATTACCGTCCTGCGCTACGGCGACCCGCCGGGCGAAACCGTCAGCGGCGCGTTTCTGGTCGAGTATCGTTTCCCCGCCGATGTGCTGCGCCATCTGGCGATCGTGGATACACCTGGAACAAACGCGATCATTCAGCGCCACGAAGAGCTGACGCGCAACTTCATCCCCCGCGCCGACCTGGTGCTATTCGTGACATCCGCCAGTCAGCCGTTTTCTGCCAGTGAACGCGCCTTTCTTGAACTCATCCGCGATTGGGGCAAAAAGGTCGTGATCGTCATCAACAAAGCCGATCTGCTCGACGACGCCGGTCTGACAGAGGTGGTCGCATTCGTCGGCAAGCATGCCGAGGACTTGTTTGGCGTGCGCCCCGAGATCTTCGCTGTCTCATCGCGGCTAGCGCGCCAGGCGCGCACTAGCGACGATCAGGCGCTGTGGGAAGCCAGCCGCTTCCCGGCAATCGAACAGTATATTAGCGACACCCTCGACGAAGAGCAGCGCGTGCGCCTGAAACTTCTCTCGCCGCTGGGCGTGGCGCGTCGGTTGGCGGAACGCTACCTGGCCGCCGTCGAAGATCGGCTGATGTCGCTGCGCGACGACGTCGCCGCCATCGAGAACATCGAACGGCAACTTGAGCAGTTCCGCAGTGATCTTGCCGACGATTTTCAGCGTCACCGCGCTGATGTCGCCAACATTCTCAATGAATTCGAGCTGCGCGGCATGCGGTTCTTCGACGATACCATCCGCGTGAGCAATCTGTTCAACCTAGTGCGTCATCAGCAGGAGATCAGCGAGACGTTCGCACGCGAGGTGGTCGCCGACGTGCCGCAGCAGATCGAAGCGCGCCTGCAGGCGTTGATCGACTGGATGGTGGAGAAGAACCTGCGCATGTGGCAGGGGGTGATGGATTATCTGCGCCGCGAACGGGCAGTGCAGCAGCGCAGCGGACTGATCGGCGAGATCGGCGGGACCTTCGAGTATAACCGGAATGCGCTGATCGAATCGGTGGCCCGTGAGGCGGAAAAGGTCGTCGCCACCTACGACCGCGAAGCGGAAGCGCAGGCGCTGACCGAGGAGGTGCGTTCAGCTCTTGCCAGCTCAACACTGGTCGGCGCAAGCGCGGTCGGGATTGGCGCATTGCTCGTGTTGCTGCTGCACGGCGCGTTGCTCGACGTGACTGGCGTCCTAGTCGCCGGAGCGCTGGCGATCGGCGGGTTGTACATCATCCCGAATAAACGCCGCCAGATCAAACGTCAGTTCCATCAGCGCGTCACTGAGCTCCGCGAGACGCTCGCCGAAACCATGGAACGCCAGTTTAACGCCGAACTTGACCGGATGATCACCCGCATCCGCGACGCCATCGACCCGTACACCCGCTTCGTCTATACCCAGCACGACCATTTGTTGACGACCCAGCGCGAACTGTCGGACGCCGAAGCGGAAATCAGTCGATTGCAGGCAGAGGTAGAACGCTCGTGACGAGGTGGTATATGCAGCCATCAGGGATTATCACGCTGACGACCGATTTCGGGCTGGCAGACAGTTACGTCGGCATTATGAAGGGGGTCATTCTTGGGATTGCGCCCAAGGCGACCATTGTGGACATCACGCATCAGATCGCGCCGCAAGACATTCATCAGGCAGCGTACATCGTCCAGACCTTCGGCGCCTTTTTTCCGCCGGGGACCGTGCATGTCGTCGTGGTCGATCCGGGCGTGGGAAGCAAACGGCGTCGGATCATTCTGACAACCCCGGTCGCTGCGTATGTCGCGCCGGATAATGGCGTGCTGACGTATGTGTGGCGCGACGCGATTGCGCAGTGGGGCGCAGAAAAGTGCGCCGTCTACAACCTGACCGAGTCGCGCTACTGGTTGCCGCATGTTAGCAGCACCTTCCACGGGCGTGATGTGTTTGCGCCTGTGGCAGCGCACCTGACCCTTGGCGTTCCGCCAGCAGCATTTGGCGAGCGATGCGAGGAGATCGTCGAAGCCATGCTGGAGCAACCGTCGCGCGGACGGCACGGTGAGCTTGTCGGGCGCGTCATTCATATCGATCATTTCGGCAACTGCATCACGAACATCACGCTGAAACACCTGAAGGAGGCGGGGATCGGCGAGCGCATGGTCGCCCAATTGATTGGGCAACGCATCGAGGGATTGTATCGGACGTATGCCGATGTGCCGGTTGGCGCCCTGGTTGCGCTGATTGGCAGCAGCGATCATCTGGAGATCGCCGTGCGCAACGGTAATGCGGCACAAACGCTGGGCGCCGGGATTGGCGACATTGTGCGCGTGTTCCCGTTTCCGCACGATGCGTCGTAAGGCGCTGGCGAAAATTTGTTTTGCGGTATCGTGATTTTCCTGTAATATTCCCTTGACGCTCGATACGCGGATTGCTATAATAGACAACACCTGGAATACCAGGCCTCCTACCCGCCCCCTGAGATGTCTAGCTGTATCGGTGCAGCGATCAGCGGGTATATAGATCTGCGGTGTATCGCATCTCTTCATTGGAGCAGCGCACCATCTACAGCTGGAGTCAATGCACGTTATCAGGACCACAGATACCCGACCGGCGCAATGGCACAGGCTGTTGCAACCGGTAACGTATTGCCGTAGGCATTCGCACAGCATGCGAATGGCGGCAACAAACCAGGAGGACAATTCATGACAATCCAGAGCGGCGTTTCGTTGCTGCAGCGGGTGGTCGAGCTCCAGGATCTCCAAAAGTTCCGGGAACTGAACTGGACCGGCACCTTCGGCGACTATCTGGATATTGTCGCCCGCAACCCGAAGGTGACACGCAACGCCTTCCAGCGTATCTACGACATGATTATGTCGTATGGATACGAGGAATTCATGGATGCCAAGAAGAAGTTGATACGTTATCACTTCTTCAGCGATCCCTCGTTCGACGCGGACGATGCGGTTTTCGGTCTCGAAATCCCACTGATGCGCCTAGTCAATTTCTTCAAAGCCGCAGCGCACGGCTATGGCACTGAAAGGCGCGTGCTTCTCCTTCACGGTCCGGTGGGTTCGGCCAAATCGACCATTGTCCGGCGTTTGAAGCGCGGGCTTGAGCACTACACGAAAACCGACGCTGGCGCGCTCTACACCTTCGACTGGTACATGGGCGTGATCGACTCCGAAAACTGGGACTGGCGGCAGGTGCCGGAGTCGGAGTGGGAGAAGTGCCCGATGCACGAAGAGCCGCTGCGCCTGATCCCGGCAGAGACGCGCGAGCGCTTCCTTGAGGAGTTGACCGACGGCTACAACGGCGAGTATCCCATCCGCATCGAGGGTGATCTCTGCCCAGTGTGTCGCTTCAATTTCCGCGATCTCATGCTGCGCTACCAGGGCGACTGGAGCAAGGTCATCCGCCACGTGCGGGTGCGGCGCCTCGTCTTCAGTGAGCAGGACCGGATCGGCATCGGGACCTTCCAGCCGAAGGATGAGAAGAACCAGGACTCGACCGAACTGACGGGCGATATCAACTATCGCAAGATTGCGATCTATGGGTCGGATTCCGACCCGCGCGCGTTCAACTTCGACGGCGAGTTCAATATCGCCAACCGCGGCATTATCGAATTCATCGAAATGCTCAAACTGGACGTCGCCTTCCTCTACGACCTGCTGGGGGCGTCGCAGGAGCATAAGATCAAGTCGAAGAAATTCGCGCAGACCGACATCGACGAGGTGATCATCGGGCACACGAACTCGCCGGAGTATCGCCGCCTCGAGAACAATGAATTCATGGAGGCGCTCAAGGACCGCACCGTCCGCATCGATATTCCGTACATCACCCGCCTGCGCGATGAGATCAAGATCTATGAGCGCGACTTCAACAAGAAGCGGGTCAAGGTGCATATCGCACCGCACACGCTCGAGGTCGCAGCGATGTGGGCCGTGCTGACGCGCCTCGAGGAGCCAAAGAAGCCGAACCTGACTCTGCTGCAGAAGCTCAAGCTCTACAATGGGCGCACGCTGCCCGGCTTCACTGAGGACAACATCAAGGAACTGCGCAAAGAAGCGCCCAATGAGGGCATGCATGGAATCAGTCCGCGCTATATCCAGGATAAAATCTCCAATGCGCTGGTCAACTATCAGGCGGATGGGTATATCAACCCGTTCATGGTGCTCAACGAACTCGAGAACGGGCTGAAGAACCACGCACTCATCACTTCGGAGGAGGATCGCAAGCGCTACCGCGACCTGCTCTCGGTGGTGAAAGAGGAGTATACCGAAATCGTGAAGAACGAAGTGCAACGCGCCATCAGCGCCGACGAGGAAGCGATCAAGCGCCTCTGCGCCAACTACATCGACAACGTCAAAGCCTACACCCAGCGCGAGCGCGTTCGCAACAAGTTTACTGGCCAGCTCGAAGAGCCAGACGAGCGGTTGATGCGGTCGATTGAAGAGAAGATTGACATTCCTGAAAGCCGCAAGGACGACTTCCGCCGCGAGATCATGAACTATATCGGCGCCTTGGCGATCGAAGGCAAGACGTTCGATTACAAGACGAACGAGCGACTGCACAAGGCGCTCGAACTCAAACTGTTCGAGGACCAGAAGGACTCGATCAAACTCACGTCGCTCGTCTCGCGGGTCATCGATAAAGATACTCAAGAAAAGATCGATGTGGTCAAGGCGCGCCTGATCCGCGATTTCGGGTACAATGAACAGAGCGCGACCGATGTGCTCAACTACGTAGCCAGCATCTTCGCACGCGGCGATATGAAGCACTGAGTCAGGCAAGAGGCGAGCGGCAAGAGGCAAGAGGCGAGCGGCGAGAGGCAAGAGGCGAAGGGTCACCTCCAGCCTCTCACCTCATAGCCTCTCACCTCTAGCCTCTTACCTCCAGCTTCTCATCTATAGCCTCTCACCTCCAGCCTCTCACGAATAAAGGCATCACTATGTCAATCCACCGCGTTGAGCGCGATTTGAACCGCTTTCGCCAGATTGTACGCGGCAAGATCAAGAAGGACCTGCGCAAGTACATGTCGCAGGGTGAGATGATCGGCCGCCAGGGACGCAAGTACGTGTCGATCCCGCTGCCGCAGATCGATCTGCCGCAGTTCCGCTATGGCTTGCGCCAGAGCGGTGGCGTCGGGCAGGGCGACGGCAACGTCGGCGACCCGATCGGGCAGGGCGATGGGCAGTCGGGGCAGGGTGAGGCAGGCTCTGAACCAGGGCAGCACATCATCGAGGTTGATGTCACCCTCGAAGAACTGGCGCAGATCCTTGGCGAGGAATTGCAACTGCCCAATATCAAGCCGAAGGGGAAGAAAAATATCATCTCACAGAAGGATCGCTACTCCGGCATCCGCCGTGTCGGGCCGGACTCATTGCGGCATTTCAAGCGCACCTACCGCGAGGCGCTCAAACGCCAGATTTCTTCAGGCGAATACAACATCGCCGACCCGATTGTCGTGCCAATTCGCCAGGATATGCGCTATCGCTCCTGGAAAGAAACGCTTCAACCTGAGTCGAATGCGGTCATCATCTACATGATGGACGTAAGCGGTTCAATGGGTGCAGAGCAGAAGGAGCTGGTGCGCATTACAGCGTTCTGGATCGAAACCTGGCTGCGCTCGCAGTATAAGTCGATTGATATTCGCTACATTGTGCACGACGCTGCCGCAAAAGAGGTCGATCAGGAGACGTTCTACCATATCCGTGAAGGCGGCGGCACCAAGATCAGTTCGGCGTACAAATTGTGCAACAAACTGATCGATGAGCGCTACCCGGCTGAAGAATGGAATATCTACCCGTTCCACTTTTCCGACGGCGACAACTGGGGTGGCGGCGATACGCGCGAATGTATCGAACTGCTGCGCACCCAACTGCTGCCCAAGGTCAACCAGTTCTGCTACGGTCAGGTGCGTTCGCTCTATGGATCCGGGCGCTTTGCGCACGATCTCGAGGAGCATCTGGGCAAGCATGAGGCGCTGGTGATCTCGGAGATAGCTGATCGCGACGATATTTATGATGCGATTAAGGATTTTCTTGGCAAAGGCCGGTAGCGCGTACACGTGGTATAGTATATGAAAAACACCCGTCTTCCCCCCGAGTTGCAGGCTGCGTGGGAGGAAATCGAAGCCTACGCCAGAGAGTATGGGCTCGATTTCTTCCCTATCATTTATGAAGTGCTCGATTATCGCACCCTCTATGAAACTGCAGCGCTTGGCGGATTTCCGATCCGTTACCCCCACTGGCGCTTCGGCATGGAGTATGACCAGCTCATGAAGGGCCACATCTGGCTTGGCTCGACGATCTATGAGATGGTCATCAACACCAACCCCGCATATGCGTATCTCCTCGAAGGCAACGACATGGTCACGCAGAAGATGGTGATGGCGCATGTCGCGGCGCACGTCGACTTCTTCAAGAATAACATGTGGTTCGCGCATACGAACCGCAAGATGCTCGATGAAATGGCGAATCACGCTGCGCGCGTGCAGCGCCTCATCGACCGCTATGGCTACGAGACGGTCGAAGAGTTCATCGATATCTGCCTCTCACTCGAAAACCTGATCGATTACCATGCGCCGTATATTAAGCGCCCTGAAGCGCAGACCCATCAATCGGTTACGGCCGAGGAAGAGCCACTGGTGGTCGAGGGGTTGCCGGTTGAACGCAGCTACATGCGCGACTACATCAACCCGCCGGAGTTTCTCGAGCAACAGCGAAAACGCCTCGAGGAGGAACGCGCGCGCCAGAAGAAATTCCCGGAGCATCCGCAGAAGGATGTGCTTCTCTTCCTAATGAATTATGCGCCGCTAGAACGCTGGCAGCATTCGATCCTCGAAATTGTGCGCGATGAGGCGTACTACTTCGCTCCCCAGGGGATGACGAAGATACTCAATGAGGGATGGGCCTGCTGCCGGTACGATACGCTGGTATTCACCGATCAGGGAGTACTCCGCCTCGGTGATATCGTTGCCCGCCGACAGGCAGTGAGGGTGAGCGATGGTGAAACGCCGCAAGCCGTCTATGATTGGGCGTCGTTCGAGAACTACGAGACAATCAAGATCCGTACACGGCGTGGTCTGGAACTCGAAGGCTCGATTAACCATCGCGTGATGCTGCCCAATGGCGACTGGCGCCGCCTTGATGAACTCCAGGTCGGCGACCGGGTCAGGGTTAGCGGCGGGCAGAACCTGTGGGCGCAACAGTACGTCGCTATCGACTGGTTACCGGTCCGCCGCATGATGCTCGCACCGATCACCGATGACGCTGAGGTCGAGATTGAGACTGCCATTCGCTCTCAGCGGAGTGTGCGCGGCGTTCACGCACCAACGCTGGCGCCGCTCGTTGCAGCGCACGACGCCGCGATTGCCGACTACGGCTCCACCTGGCGACAGACTCCCATTCGCGCGCCAGAGGTCGTGGATGAGCGTTTGGCAGCGTTTCTGGGGTATCTGTGCAGCAACGGACATATCAGCGCGGTCAAGCATACTATCGGGTTGACGACCGCCGATGAGGATCAGGCGCATGCCTTCGCCAATCTCGTTCGCTCCCTGTTCGGCATCGAGGCGCGCTGGCACAGGGATGGGAAGCGCTGGGGCGTCTCGTTCTCGTCGCGCGATGCCCATGATTTCCTGACCTATCTTGGGCTCAAGACCGGCGTTGCGGCGCGTGAGAAGACCGTGCCCGATGTCATTCTGCGCTCGCCGAAGCCGGTTGTTGCGGCGTTCCTGCGTGCGCTGTATGACTGCGATGGCTATGCGAGCGCGGCTGGCGTCACTCTATCCACTGCCAGCGAGGAGATGGGCAAAACTGTTCAAGTACTGCTGCTTAACTTCGGCATCCTTGCCAGCCGTCGCGCCAATGCGGATGGTACGTGGCGCGTGCATGTCACCGGTCGTTCAGCCGCCGTTTTCTTCGCCGAGATCGGCTTCGGTCTGGCGCGCAAGCAGGCGGCGCTGGCGCACTATATCGAAGATCGACGCTGGTTCAGGCGCGAGGACTGGTCGGACGAGATCGTGTCGATTGAGCGAGGACGCGCTCATGTGTATGATATCTCGGTGCGCGCAACGCACCGCTACGCTGCGCAGGGCTTCATCAACCACAATAGCTACTGGCACTCGGAGATTATGACCAAGAAGGCGCTGCGTGACAATGAACTGATTGACTTCGCCGACCGTCACTCCAGCGTAGTCGCGGTCCATCCCGGGCGCCTCAATCCGTATAAACTCGGACTCGAACTGCTGCGCGATATTGAGTTCCGCTGGAATACCGGGCGTTTCGGCAAAGAGTACGAGGAATGCGAAGACTTAGCCGCTAAACTCAACTGGGATAAGCAGTTAGGTCTGGGGCGTCAGAAACTGTTCGAGATCCGCCGTCTCTACAATGATGTTACGTTTATTGACGAGTTCCTGACGCCTGAGTTTGTGATGCGGCAGAAGCTCTTTACATTCCGCTACAATCGTGATACAGATATGTATGAGATCGCGTCGCGCGAGTTCAAGGAGATCAAGGAGAAACTCCTGTTCCGCCTGACGAATTTCGGGCAACCGTTCATCTACGTCGAAGATGGGAATTACAACAATCGCGGCGAACTCTATCTGCGTCATCGTTATGAGGGGGTTGAGCTGAGGATGGACTATGCACGCGATACGCTGCGCAATATCCAGCGCATCTGGACGCGACCGGTGCATCTCGAAACGGTGGTGGACGAAAAGCGGCGGTTGATCACGTTCGATGGACGCGATTTCTCGGAACGGAAGATGGATTAGGTCTGCCGGGGAGGAATGACAATGCTAGGAAAACAGACGGTTGATACATTGAAGCGCCTGGCGAGCGAGGGTCCGCAGGCGGTGAGTGCACTTTCCTGGAATGATGATGGCGCAAAGGTGATTGCAGTTCCATCCGCCGCCGCTGATGCTCGCATCGATCTGACCGACCTGGATCGTTTCAGCGCGACGATCCGCGAACTCGCGGTGACATGCCACACCGAACCCGTCATGCACGATGTGCGCGCCTGGCTCAGTCATCACGCGGCTGCCACAATCCGAGCAATGAGCTTTCTTGAAGAGCCGCTGGCCGTCTGGGAGCTCGAGGACAGCGAAGGCATTGCACAGTTGCGCTCGTCCCCGCCCCACCGCGAGGATTCCGACATTACCTACTGGGAGGTGGTGCTAAGTTGCACCGGACGACCATCGGCGACGATTGCCCGGTATCGCTGGGCGCCGGGAATGATTGAGCGAGAGCGGATTGAATACCCAGCGACCTTCGCCCTGATTGGGCGCATGATTGCTGCGCTTGAAAGTGCACTGACCTGCGAGGCGTAGCAGGTGACGCTCCCCGACTCGCATACTACTGTCAATCAGGCGCTCGCCTGGGCTGTCGAAACGTTGCGTGACATTAGTGATACGCCGCGCCTGGATGCAGAGATTTTGCTAGCGCATGCGCTTGGCTGGTCGCGCGCCCGTGTGCTCGCCGGAGTTCGCGAGACGATCTCCGATGATACGCTGCGGATGTTTCGCACACTGGTGCAGCGCCGCGCAGCGCGTGAACCGGTTGCCTATCTGGTTGGACGCAAAGAGTTCTACGGGCTAGAGTTCATTGTCGACCAACGGGTGCTCGTGCCGCGCCCCGAAACCGAGACGCTGGTTGATGCCGCACTCGAATGGGCGCGACAACGTCGGTCTCCGCACAATACGCTTCTGATCGCCGATATTGGAACTGGCAGCGGGTGCATTGCCATCGCACTGGCGGTGCATCTCCCCAATGCCCTGATCTATGCAACCGATCTTTCTGCCGATGCGCTGACAGTGGCGCGGCAGAACATTGAACTGCACGGCGTCGCTGATCGTGTGACGCTTCTGTGGGGCGATCTGCTGGCGCCGCTGCCGCAACCGGTTGATCTGCTGGTCAGCAATCCACCGTATACAGTGCTCGAGGATATCGACGCTGGCGTGCGGTTGCACGAGCCGCACCTGGCGCTCAACGGCGGCAGTGATGGTCTCGTCGTCTACCGTCGCCTGCTGGCGGCAGCGCCACGAGCGTTGCGACCAGGCGGCGCACTGATGCTGGAAATCGGCGCAACCCAGGCTGAGGCAGTGATGTCGCTGGCGCGCCAGGCATTCCCGACCGCTGCAGTGCGCGTGGTGCACGACCTCGCCGGGCGAGACAGGGTAGTGACGGTTGAAACGGCGGACGGTTGAAGGTGGAAAGGTGGAGGGGCTCAACGCTTTGTGTTCTAGCACTCATTCATCTCCAGCAGATACTCGTTCCCGGCAGGCTTTCGTTCTTGGCAGTCATTCGCTTCCATTCGCATATTCGTTTCCGCATTCGTGCACTCACCAATAGTACAACGAGCAAACTCTCTGATTTCTGGCGCGCAGTCGGTATTCGCTTCCGTTCGCTCGTTCGTCCCCCCATTCGTTCGTTTATGACAGCGCAAAGAGTGAGCTTTCCAATTTCCGATCCCGGTTCTCAGTTCTTGGTTCTCGGTTCTCGTTTCTCGACCCTGTCGGATGGACGTGACTCATGCCCTTCCAGTTAATCGCTCTCGATCTCGACGGCACCGTTATCGACCACGATCTGGTTATCCATCCCGAAGTACGCGAAACGATCGCCGCTGTGCAGGATCGCGGCATCCATGTGACGCTGGCGACGGGGCGCGTGTTTGGCGCTGCCGTGCCGTTTGCCCGTGAGCTTAACATTCGCGCGCCGATTATCTGCTACCAGGGAGCGATGGTGCGCCATCCGCTCACCGGCGCCATGTTGTACCACGCAGCAATGCCTGCCGATCTGGCAGCAGCGGCAGTGCGCGAACTTCTCGATGCTGACATCTTCGTGATCGCCTACATGAACGATGTTCATCATATTGCAGCGTATCGACCAGAACTCGAATCCTACCTTGCCTTTCATCCCGAAGGAACAGAGATCGCCGTCGCTCCCGATCTGGATCGCCTGGTGGCGCGTGTGCCGCCAACCAAACTGCTGTTCGTTGCCGATCCGCCAGTGGTCGAACGCGAACTGGCGCGCCTGACCGCCCGCTTCGGCGAGTCGCTGGCAATCGTTCGTTCGCATGCCATTTTTGGTGAACTGACTGCACCGCACGTCAGCAAAGGGAATGCGCTGGCTGCCCTGGCGCACTCACTGGGAACGCCGCGTGAGGCAGTGATGGCAATAGGCGATCAGGAGAACGACCTCTCAATGATCACCTGGGCAGGGCTTGGTCTAGCAATGGGGAATGCGGCTCTGACGGTGCGCGCTCGCGCGCACGCTGTGCTGCCGCCGGTCTCCGAGGCGGGCGTCGCCTATGCGCTGCGGCGGTACGTGCTGAATTGCACGTCCTGACCATATCCGCTATAATGGCGGGCGTTTTCATTCCGCCATGGGAATGAGAAAGGCTGGCGCCACCACGCAACGCCAGCCCGAGCAATCAGCAGAATGAGTTTAGCGCACTCGATACATCGTGCGCAGGCATTGAGTGCACACCTTGATTTGCACTTTCTCACCATCAACCAGAATCGTCGTCTTTTGCACATTCGGTTTGAAGGTACGATTGGTCTTTGGCGCACGCCGCGCCCAGCCACCCGACGCCTTGTGTCGGATATTGCGCCCGAAACTGACGCTCTTGTTACACATCATACACTTGGCCATGTCAGCCTGCTCCCCCGTTTTGTCAGGAATATCGCGACATTGTTGACATACTAGCCGAAGACTATACCATGTTCTGACGCATGATGCAACTGGAGCGCGACCATGAACAATCATGCCACAACTAACAGGACTCCCGCCGGGCGCGTCTTCGTCGCGCCACGCGCCATTGCGTCAATTGCCGCTGCTGCTGCGCTGCAAACCGACGGCGTCGCCGGTCTGAGCGATCCGCAGGGGCCGCCGCTCATCCTTCCACCAGGCGACGAGCGCCGCGGCATTGAGGTGCATGTGCATCAAAACAATCTTGAGGTCGATGTGTACCTGATCGTTCGGGCAGGCAGACCGATTGCCGATGTAGCAAGCGCCGCACAATCCGCTGTGCGCGCTGCGCTGTCGTTTGCGCTTGACCTTCCCGAACCGACGGTCAACATCCGAGTGCAGGGGGTGGGAGGTCGATAAGCGGGCGCAACGCTGACGGTTATCCGCGCCGCCACAGGGGATTGCCGCTCTGCTGGCGCTGAACTTCTAGGCTGATTCATCTCCGGTCGATGACGGCGGTGACAGCACAGGTACGGGTGATCATCTTCAACTGGCAGCAAGTCAGCGTATCCAAGACGCCTGCAGAAGCGACACAAGATGCGTATAATGTGTGCCATACACTGCATCGGCTCGGAGCAGGCGAGGCTAAGGTCGCGGCGCTCTACTCCAGCTATGAGGGTTGGTGATGCCCGGATAGAGATGCTGGCAGAGGCAATCCGTATCGCCTTTCCTGAGCTGCGTGTTGAAATGCACGTCAGCGGACAGCCTGGCAGCGATGTCGTCATTGCGCTTGGGTAAATGCTGTCAGATGCCGTGACCCTTGTGCAGATGAAATGAGAAACGTATATGGCCAGTATCAAAATCGTCACCGATAGTTCCAGTGACATCCCGCTGAGTGTTGCGCACGAATTAGGGATCGAGATCGTGCCGTTGCAGATAGTCGTCGGCGCTCAGAGTTATCGCGCCGGTCTCGACATTACGGCGGATCAGTTCTATCAGGTGCTGCAGGAGAACCGTGCGCAGATTGCAGTGCAGCCGCCGCCGATGACAACCTTCGAGCAACTGTACCGCCGCTTGACGCTCGAGTATGACCACATCTTTTCCATCCATCTTTCTAGCCGTCTTGTGCCGGGGTATCGCGTGGCGCAGCAGGCACGCAACCGTTTGCCCGCCTCGTCTAGCCGAGTGGACATTATCGACAGCAAATTGATCTCGATGGCACTCGGCATGGTCGTTGTCCACGCCGCGCGTGCCGTGCGCGATGGTGCAACTCCCAAAGAAGTGGCGCAATTGATCAACTTGCTGATCCAGCACTGCCATCTGGTCTTCTTCGTCGATACTATTGAGTATCTCGAGCATAGCGGGCGGCTTGCGCTGGCAACGACGGTGCTCGGCTCAATGCAGCGCATCAAGCCGCTGCTCTTGCTCGACGACGGCGAAATTGTGCCTTATGAACGCACCCGCACCCGCGCCAAAGCCATTGAAGGGTTGTATACCTTTATCGAAGATTTTCCACGCGTCCGCGAGGTGACGGCGCTATATGCAACGACGCCAGAAGATGTTGAGAAGTTGCTGGAAAAGGTCGACCCGATCTTCCCGCGCGACCGGGTGCAGATCGCGCAGTTTGGTCCGAGCGTCGGCGCATTCCTCGGACCTGGCGCCATGGGTGTGGCGGTTTTCGAGGGTATCGACTGATGCCGTCGGTCAAGATTGCGGTCGACTCGACCGCAGACATTCCGGTTGATGGGTGCGCTGCAGATCACATTTTACGTTGCGCCGCCGCTGCTGCATCGGCAGGGAGAAGCGCTGCGCGATGACATCGATATCAAACTGCTGCGGCATTTCAGACAGCGCGCTGCCTGCAGCGCAGCGGGTGCATCAACCGCACCCGTGTGCTGGTACGGCTACGGCTCAACGTGAAACCGAATCCCGAAGTGTGCAACTCGCAGATGCCATCGGTCGAACGGCTATGCACCTGGCGGCGCGTCCTGGCACGGTTGCCGGAGTCGCTCCAAGCGCGCAGCGCATACCAGGAATCGAGCGTCGTCTACACAACCGACCGCGCTGACGCCGAGTCGCTGGCGAATGCCTGAGTCAATGCGGGGCTGTTCGCGCGCGACCGCATTCGCACTGTGTCGATCGGCGCAGCACTTGTCGTGCATTAGGACCCGAGGCGCTCGGCATCACCGGTTGGCTGGTTTCATAACAGAACCCTATGGATGGCAAAGACCAGATCATTCGCCTGGGCAAGCTGCTGGCAGAGGAAGAGCGTCGTGGCTGCAACGATAGCGCTGTCGCTGGCGGTCTGGAGCGCTTTCTGACTGCCTGGCGGATGGAAGCTGGCGCTGCGCTGCGCTATGAGCCGGTCCAGCGGGTGCTCGAACTACTCGCCGGATACGCCGCGCTCGATCAGCCGACCCGCCGCGCGCGCGTCGGCATTGCGCTCGAAGGCCTGCGTTCCCTATTCCGCACCCAACCAGACCCTCAGCCTGCGCCGGCGCCCGCATCAGCGACGCCGACGCGCGCGCCAATCCGTCGTTCTTCCCGTTCCACTCCCCCAGCGCGCTCGCTTACTCCCGATTCGCCGCTCGATGACATACCGGGCATCACACGCCAGATGGTACAGTCGTTCCGACGCCTCGGCATTCGCACTGTCCACGATCTGCTCTACCACTTTCCCCATCGCTACGATGATTTCACCTCACGCAAAACGATCGCCGAACTGCAACCGGGCGCAGTTGAGACCATTATTGCCGAAGTGCTCGATGTGCGCACCTTACCAATGAAGAGCGGCGGCTCACGGCTCGATATTCTGGTCGGTGATGAAACTGGCACGCTCAGGGTGGTCTTCTTCCGCCAACCCTGGCTGGCGCAGCGCTTCCTGGTCGGCACAAAGGTGGTATTGAGCGGAAAGATCGGCGTCTACGACGGATTGCGTCAGATGGCGTCGCCTGAATGGCAACCCTTCACCGACGACGATCTGATCCACGTTGGACGTCTGGTGCCGGTCCATCCTCTAACCCGCGGGCTAGTCGAACGGAGTGCGCGCGCGTTGATCAAGCAAGTGGTGGATCGCTGCGCGCCAATGCTGGAAGACCATCTGCCTCCGACGGTGCTCGAACGAACAGGGCTAATGCCACTGTCGGAGGCGATTGCACAGATTCACTTTCCTGACAATCACGAAAAGCTTGAACAGGCGCGTCGCCGCCTTGGGTTCGACGAGTTTTTATTCATACAGCTCGGAGTCCTTCAGCGCAAAATACTCTGGCAGTCGCAACACGGATACGCCATCACCCGCTGCGACGAGGTGCACGAAGCGTTTCTCAAGCGGCTGCCATTCGAGTTGACCAATGCCCAGGTACGCGCTATCGAAGAAATTATTGCCGACATGGAGCGCCCAATCCCAATGGCGCGTCTCCTCCAGGGCGATGTTGGCAGCGGCAAAACGGTCGTCGCGGCGGCAGCGGCGCTCCAGGTGATCGCGGCCGGCTATCAGGCGGCGCTCATGGCGCCGACTGAGCTGCTGGCGGAGCAGCACTATCGCAGTCTGCGCGCGCTCTTGAGCCACGTGCCGGTTCCTCGCGATCACCGCCATGGTCCAGAAAACGACGATCTCGACCCGGAGCAACGCGAGCGTCTGGAAGAGATCAAACGCATTCTGGGCATGAGCGGCGATGATGACCTCGACGGACGCGGGGTGCGGGTGGCGCTGCTCACCGGCAGCCTCAGCGCAAAAGAGCGCCGCCGGGTGCTGGAAGGGATTGCGCGCGGCGACATCGACCTGATCGTCGGCACGCACGCACTGATCACCGAAAGCGTGCAGTACGCTGCGCTTGGGCTGGCGATCGTCGATGAGCAGCACCGCTTTGGCGTCGAACAGCGGCAGCGCCTGAAGAACAAAGGGTACAACCCGCATATGCTGGTGATGACAGCGACCCCTATCCCGCGCACGCTGACGCTGACCATCTACGGCGACCTGGACGTATCGGTGCTCGACGAATTACCGCCAGGACGACAGGAGATCAAGACGCGCTGGATTACCACTGCTGAGCGTGAAAAAGCCTATCGGCACATCAGGCGCGAAGTCGCCAAAGGGCGTCAGGCGTTCATCATCTGCCCGCTGGTCGAAGAGAGCGAGAAAGTTGATCTGCCCTCCGCCGAAGAAATGCACGCTATGTTATCGCGCGAGGTCTTTCCCGATCTGCGGGTTGCGCTCATCCATGGCAAAATGCTGCCGCGCGAGAAGGACGCCGTCATGATCGCTTTCCGCAACCACGAATACGATATCCTGGTCGCCACTGCCGTGATCGAAGTCGGCATCGATGTGCCCAATGCAACAACGATTATGATCGAGGGGGCGGAACGGTTCGGTCTGGCGCAGTTACACCAGTTCCGCGGGCGAGTCGGGCGCGGGGTGCATCAGAGCTACTGCATCCTCGTATGCGACAAAGAGCAGAACGAAGTGACGCGCCGCCGCATGGAGGCGATGGAGACGATCAGCGATGGTTTCCGCCTGGCGGAGATCGACCTGCAACTGCGCGGGCCTGGTGAGTTCTTCGGCACGCGGCAGAGCGGCACCCCCGACCTCAAAGTGGCGCAGTTGACTGATGTGCGCCTGCTTAAGTTAGCACACCACGAAGCACGCACCATCCTGGCGGACGACCCGCACCTTGAACGACCAGAACACGCCCTCTTGCGCACGAAGATGGATGCGTTCTGGGTCAATGCTCTGCCAGTAGGGTAGGAAGTTAAACCCGTGCTACCGAGCCGCGCGCCCTCTGAGCTGCGGGCTCAAGCCCTCACTCAGGACGTAGAAGCTCCGCACTATCTTCTCAATCTCATTTGAGATTTAGTTGAATCTGGTGTAATATGGGGGGCGCAGCCCTATTCAAATGATTTTGCGGCACTGCGTCGATCTCCGCGCAGCAAGGCATTCGGATGAGTCCCATAGCCGACCTTCCAGGCATGGATCGCCAGATTGAAGAATATGTCGAACGCTGGCGCCGCCGCCAAGCTATTGAACGCGAGCGCAACTGGCGTCTAGCGCACCAGGCGCGCTACGACGCCGAACGTATTGCAGCCACGCTGCACCGGAAATTGAGCGCAACCCGCGTCATCCTCTGCGGTTCACTGGTCACCGGTCGCTTCGCTGCTGATTCCGACATCGATCTGGCAATGGACGGGCTTGCGCCCGCCGACTATTTTTGCACTAGCGGAAGCGGGAAAACTGACCGACTTTCCGGTGGACCTGAAGCCGCTTGGCGGGTTGTTTCCGCATGTGCGCGATCGTGTCCTGGCGACTGGAGAAGAACTGTAACTATGCAACTAGTGTCACCAGAACGCTTACGCGGCGTGGCAGCCGATCTTTCCGGAGAACTCGAGCGGTTACAACGCCTGCCAGAAGATATTGTATTTGCGCACGCAGAAATCGCGCACGATCCAGGGCATGCCAGGCTGTTTTACGAAAATCTTGCGCTCAAGCTACATAACCTCTACACCGGTTGCGAGCGAATTTTTCAGACGGTAGCCGCAGAACTGGATGGCGCTCAGCCGAGCGGCTTCGACTGGCAGCGGCGATTGCTCGAGCGCACGGGAGCAGCCTGGGGCGACCGTCCCACAGCGCTGCCCGGCGACAGCATCGATGGTCTGCGCGAATTCCTGGCGTTTCGCCACGTTGTAAGGAGCGAGCTCGACGAAGAGCGGATCGAACGCCTGATTGCGCGTTATCCGGTTGTCTGGGGTCAGGTCGAAGCCGATCTCCGGCGGTTCATTGCCTGGTCGGAGACACTTGCCGACTAGGTATCCGCCAGTTAAGTTTGCATACTCTCCGCACCTTCTATTCGTCCAGTTCACAGCGCTGTGGAACACGCTCAGGCTGCATCGCTGTCTGTGCGCGCGTGCGACGTTACCTTACAGGAGGATAAACCAGACATTGAGCCCATGAGATACCAGCGTGCCAGGCGCCATTTCGCGCCGCCGCGCTTCGCTCGCGGCAGACGCCGCGAATTAACGCAACCAATCGCTGCAGGCCTAAGACTCTCGCTGAGTGCATGAAAGCCTCGGAAGAGCTTGCCTGACCTGAGTCATGGCTTCAGCCCGAAGCGTGAACGTCAGCTTCTCATCTAGTGGCTCGTCTGGTGTGGAACAATGACAGGAGGAGACAATGCCGCGGGTGATTGTTTTCGATGTGAACGAGACACTACTGGACATGCGCGCGCTCGATCCGCTCTTCACACGGATGTTCGGAGCCGTCAACGCGCGCCAGGCATGGTTCAACCAGGTGCTTCAGTCGGCGTTCGTTACAATTATTACCGGAGCGTATGTCAACTTCACAAAGATCTGGACGACAGCGCTGGAGATGACTGCGGCACGCTATGGAACTTCTCTCTCAGCAGACGATGGCGCAGCCATCCTTGACGGTATGCGCAACCTGCCGCCTCATGCTGACGTCCCCGCTGCACTCGAGCGTCTGAAATCCGCCGGTTTACGTCTGGCGGCATTGACGAACTCAACTGAGGAAGTGGCAATAACGCAGTTGACAAATGCTGGCATCGCCCACTTCTTTGAGAACATTTTTTCCGCCGATATCGTGCGACGCCTGAAACCCGCGCCGGAACCCTATGAATACGCCGCAAACCGCCTCTATGTTCCAACCCGACGGATCCGCATGGTTGCCACACACGCCTGGGACATTGCTGGAGCGTTGCACGCCGGTTGCGCCGCCGCCTTCGTCGCCCGTCCCGGCATGGTGCTCGATCCGCTCTTTCCACGCCCCGATATTATCGGCACAGATATGGCAGAGGTTGCCGATCAAATCCTTGCAATCGAATGCTCGTAGTGGTATGCTGCACTGTACCATCTGACATTCAGGCTGAACACCAGGACAGACGGCAGTCATAAGAGAAAGAGCAGTGGCATGCATGGCGAATACAAAATCCCTGGCGGCAAACTGGTCGTTGTCGATCTGAACGTGACCGACGGCGCACTGCGTGATGTTGTCCTAAGCGGCGACTTTTTTCTCGAACCGGCGGAAGCGTTGGAATGGATGGCTGCAGCGCTCGAAGGTCTCCCGGCAGACACGCCGGTGGAGACGATTGCCGAACGGGTGCGCGAAGCGGCTGCGCATGCCGAATTGCTTGGAATTACGCCAGAAGGAGTGGCTGAAGCGGTGCGCCGCGCTCTTCAGGGAGGTACGCAATGAGCACACAACCATCATCTTCCTGGCGCGCATATGACTGGCAGTTGATCCGGGACGCGCCAATCGCTCCGGTGATGCACATGGCGCTTGATGAGGCGCTGCTGGAGGAGGTCGCTGCCGGACGGCGCAAGCCGACGCTGCGTATCTGGGAGTGGGCTGCCAGTGCTGTCGTAATTGGTCGCTTCCAGTCGCTGCGCAACGAAGTCGATCTGGAAGGCGCGCGGCGCCATGGGGTGCAGGTCGTCCGCCGAATTACTGGCGGCGGTGCGATGTTCATCGAACCGGGAAACACGATTACCTATTCAATCTACGCGCCAGTCGAACTGGTGGCGGGGATGAGCATGGTCGAATCCTACGCCTTCTTCGACCGTTGGGTGCTCGATGCGCTGGCGTCACTCGGCGTAGAGGCGTGGTACCAACCAATCAACGATATTACATCGGCAGCGGGGAAGATCGGCGGAGCAGCGCAAACGCGGCGCAACGGCGCGGTGCTCCACCACGTGACCATGGCGTATGATATCGATAGCGCTAAGATGGTGGAGGTGCTGCGAATCGGACGCGAGAAACTCAGCGACAAAGGGATTGCCAGCGCCGCCAAACGGGTCGATCCGCTGCGTCGCCAAACCGGTTTGCCGCGTGAGGCGATCATCGAGCGCATGATCGACACCTTTCGTGCGCAGCATGGCTTGACCGACTCCGCGATCAAACCGGAGGAATGGCAGGCGGCCGAGCGGCTGGTTGAAACCAAATTCGGCACAGAGGAATGGCTGCGGGCTGTGCCGTGATAAGAGCGCGGTAAAGACGTTGCAATGCAACGTCTTTTACCGCGCCGCAGGGGATTATTCATCAAACCCGATTGCATCGGCGACGATATAGAGGGGACGTTGCTTGACCTCATCGTAAATGCGGCCCAGGTATTCGCCAATGATGCCGAGGAAGACCAGTTGCACGCCTCCCATGAACAGCACTGCCACCAGCGTCGTCGCCTGACCTAGCAGCTCATTGCCGAGCAGACGCAGGAAAATCACCGCAATGATGCCAAGTAAACCAAGCGCCGCCACGCTGAACCCTACATAGGTCGCCAGTTGCAGCGGCAGGTATGAGAAGGCCGTGATGCCGTCCATTGCAAACTTTAGCATCTTGCGCAGCGGATACTTGGTGACCCCTGCCTTGCGCGCGTCGCGCTTATAGGTGATGCCGGTTTGCTTGAAGCCGACCCACACCGACAATCCGCGCATGAAGCGATGATGTTCACGCATTGATTTGAGCGCATCGACCACCTTGCGATCCATCAGACGGAAATCACCGGTGTCGACGGGAATATCGACACTGGTGATTTTACGAATGAGGCGGTAGAAGAGAGAGGCAGTAGCGAGTTTGAACACTGTCTCGCCCTCGCGTTCGGAGCGCACGCCGTAGACCAGTTGATACCCCTCGCGCCAGCGGGCGATCATGTCCACAATTACTTCCGGCGGGTCTTGAAGGTCAGAGTCGATGACGACGACCGCCTTGCCGCGCGCATAGTCAGTGCCAGCGGTGATGGCAATCTGATGCCCGAAGTTGCGTGAAAAGTTGATGACTTTGACCCGTGGATCACGCTCGTGCAATTCCAGCATGATCTGGAGCGATCGGTCGCGCGACCCATCATTCACCAGAATAATCTCGAACGGTTCGCCGAGCGGCTCAATGGCTGCCACGACGCGACGGTAAAACTCCGGCAACAGCACCTCTTCGTTATACACGGGCGCGACAATCGAAAAGGTGGGTCGCTCTGCCTCACGCGGGCGTTGGTCGCGGGGACGTGCCTGCGTCACGGGTTCAACGAAGGTCATACAGGGGTGATCTCCTGAGAAGGTTTCCTTTCCGGTCAGTACGCCTATGCTCATTGCTGCGCCCTTTCATTGTAGCATACGCCTATGCTGATTGTGACGCGCAGGCGTGACATGAGGATGATACAGGGCGCCGTCCTAGATGTGGTGTTTGTTATCCACGCGCTGCTACCGGCTGAACCGCCTCCCGCGACTGACCTCACAGGTTGTAGAATTTTTCGGTCAGCCCGTATACTGCACCATTTTGATCGTCAGGACGCGCACACTCTCCCTTCTCCCATAGCAGGAGAAGGGGAATCTCACAAATGTAGATTTTAGCAAGTTCTGATGTTGCATCGCCCGTTCCAAGCATCAGGACGCTCTAACTCCCCCTTCTCCCCTGGTAGAAGGGGGTTGAGGGGATGAGGAGAAAAAGCGTCCAGGACGCGGCAAACATCTATGGGTAAGGGCAGGAGAAGGGAGCCAGGGAGATGAGGGGACCAAGGGCATCAATATGCGGCAAACCCGCTTTGCACACCAAAAAGCCTATACCAGCAAAGTGTGTTTGCGCAGGCTAAACTAGGCTGCATCAACAAGTCGCTCCGAATGCAACCAGCGCTGCTTGCAGTGAGCGCAGTGTTGTACATAGAGCAGTCCGTTGCGCAGCGGAGAGGTTGCTTTCGCAGAACCTTCTGCACGCGAAGCGCCTGCTGTGAGCGCAGCGTGGCAATGGCGGCCCGCAATGACGCCAGCCTCCTGTTGATCGGTGACGCATGGAGCAGTGATGCCTCGCTGAGAGGTCAGTCACCATTTGACAATAATGTAGCCATCACGGGCGACGCGCGGCACACGGGGTCAACTGGCAGAGACCTTAAGGGTCGGGTATGTTTTCGACCTTCCCGCCTTCATATGGAAACACTCCCCTTCACAGGTGTCTGCGGGCGTGGCAGCGCCGGGCGTGGCAGCGCCACGCCCCTACTTCCCGCCTCCGCACCATGTCATGCGGGTGTCAGTTCTTCCCAGTTCGGTCCCTTTTCGATTTCGACGCGCAACGGGACAGCGAACGGCGGCTGCATGTCACTCAACACGCCCTCCATTTGTTCGCGCACCAGCGCCACCACCTCGTCCACTTCCGCTTCCGGCGCCTCGAAGATCAGTTCATCGTGAACTTGGAGCAGCATACGGGTGCGCAACCGACGGCGGCGCAGTTCGGCGTCAACCGCGATCATCGCCAGTTTCATGATGTCCGCCGCCGTGGACTGGATCGGATGGTTGATCGCCTCGCGCTCGGCTGCCTGACGCCGTGGACCGGAGGTGCGCAGGTCGAACATGGGGCGGCGGCGCCCGAAGAGCGACTGAACATACCCTTCGTTCCGCCCGGTTTCCAGCGTGCGGTCGATGTAGTCACGGATGCGGGGAAACTGATTGAACAGACTATCAATCAGGTTGCGCGCCTGTTCGCGTGAAATGCCCAGGCGCTGCGCAAGCCCGAACGGGCTGATGCCGTAGATGACGCCGAAGACGACGGTTTTGGCAATCCGCCGCTGATTCTTATCCACGGCATTGAAGCCGACGCCGAACAGACGGGCGGCGGTGGCAGCGTGGATGTCGCGTCCTTCAATGAACGTCTGGATCAGGTTTGGATCGCCGGTGATATGCGCCAGCACGCGCAACTCAATCTGCGAATAATCAGCAGCAATCAACACGTGACCGGGCGCAGCAATGAACCCGCGCCGCACCTCGCGCCCTTCTTCGGTGCGGCTCGGAATATTTTGCAGGTTTGGCGAATTGCTGCTCAACCGTCCAGTCGCCGTGCCGAGCTGATTGAAATCGGTGTGGACTCTGCCAGTCTCCGGGTTGACGAGCGCCGGAAGCTCGTCAACATAGGTTGATTTGAGTTTGCTCAGGCGGCGGTGACGCAGGATCAACTCGACGATGCCAGTGGTATCACTTGCCTGCAATTCCTCGAGCGCCTGCGCTGTCAGCGAGTAGCGCCCCGTCCGCGTGCGGTCGAGACCGGTCGTGGGCAGGTTGATCTTGGGACCAAACAGCACCTCGCTCAACTGATCGCCGGAGTTGATGTTGAACGGCTGCCCGGCAATGGCGAAGATCTGCTGCTCGATCTGTGCAAGTTCTTGCCCCATGCGCTCGCCAAGCGCCCGCATATACGGAACATCGAGCAGAATGCCTGCCTGTTCCATCCGCACCAGCACCGGGACGAGCGGCATTTCCAGGCGATAGAAAATATCGGCGACGCTGCCAGCGGCACGCAGTTTCGCCTCGAGCACTGGTTTCAGGCGCAGCGTCATATCGGCGTCGGCAGCGGCATACGGCGTGGCGCGCGCGATCGGCACCTCGGCGAAGGAGACCTGGCTTTTCCCTTTGCCAATCAGGTCGCCAATCACGTCTAGCGGCTCGGCGAGTTCCAGTTCGTAAAACGCCAGGTCTTTCAGGTTACGGCGTTTGTCGAGCAACCCGGCGGCCAGCATTGTATCGAACGACAGACCCTCAACCGGAATTCCGGCGCGCTCCAGCACTTCAATGTCGAACTTGGCATGATGAGCGATTTTGGGGCGCGCTGGATCGGCAAAGAACGGGCGCAGCGCCGCGATCACCCGCTCACGCGGCAGTTGCGCCTCGCTAGTGGTATGCCCAACGGGAATGTACCATGCCCGACCAGGGACTGTCGCCAGCGAAAGACCGACGAGGTCATCGCGCAGCGGATTCATGCCGCTCGTCTCGGTATCGAACGCAATCAGCGGCGCAGCAGCGAGCTCGGCAATTACTGTCTCCAGCTCGGCATCAGTACAGACGGCATGGTATTCGCCCGGCGCTGCGCGCGATGGCGCCTCGACTCGCACTCCAGGAGGCGGCGCAACCTCTGTGTCGCCAAACAGAGTCAACTGCTGCGGTTCGGCGAAAGGCTCTGATGGAGGAGTCGCTTCCGGCGCAAACATCTCAGCCTGGAGCGGCGCTGGCGCCTCTGCTTGCGGCGTGGACAGCAACGGCTGCGGCGCTGCTGGCAATGGTTGCGCGGCAGTTGTGCTAATGATAGGAGGAAGGCGTTTGACAAGCGACGCGCCAAACTCGAGTTCCTGAAAGACCGCAATCACCCGGCTACGGTCGTAGTCAGCAAGCGTCGCGGCCGCAAGATTGAGCGTCACCGGCGCATCACATACGATCGTCGCCAGTTTCTTGCTGAAGAGCGCGATGTCGCGTTGCCCTTCGAGGTGCTTCTGGTAGCGCTTTGGCGCTTCGTCGAGATGGTCGTACAGGTTCTCGATTGTGCCGAACTGATTGAGCAGCGCAATCGCGCCAGCTTCACCGATGCCCTTGACGCCGGGGATATTGTCGGACGGATCGCCCTTCAAGCCGCGCAGATCGGCGAGTTGATCGGGGCGCAGTCCTTTGTAGCGTTCCGCCACTTCCGCGACGCCATAGCGCGTGATCGTTCTCGGTCCGCGGTGGTACGGATTGTGGAGGAGCACGGTCACGTGCTCGTTGACCAACTGGAGCGTATCGGTATCGCCGGTGAGAATCAGCACATCGACGCCGCGCTCGGTCGCCTGGCGCGCCAGCGTGCCAATCACATCATCGGCTTCATACCCTTCGGCCGTGTAGATCGGAATATCGAACGCCGCCAGCACTTGTTTGATGCGTTCGAGTTGTTGCTCAAACTCCGCCGGGGTCTCAGCGCGGTTCGCCTTGTATTCGGCGTACAGATCGTCGCGGAAGGTCTTGCCGACATCGAACGCCACCGCCGCATACTCGGGGTGATACTCCTCGATAGCGCTGAGCATCGCCGAGGTGAAACCGTAGACCGCATACGTCGGCTCGCCGGTTGAGGAGCGCAACCCGGCTTCCGCCAGCGCGTGGAAGGCGCGATATGCCAGCGCATGGCCATCGATCAGCAATAGCAGCGGACGGTCGTGTGCCACAGCATGCTCACTTCGCCATCTGGCGCTTCAGCAAGTAACACGGATATTCTAGCGCATTTCTGGGGGGCGAGACAAATGACTTGGGAGAAGCAATTTTTGCTCTCACGAGTGTTTGCCGCATCCTAGCGCCCGTTTTCCCCTCATCCCCCGCTTACACGCGCAGAGTTTTTAGGGGGCAATATTTGACGCGTCCTAACGCCTATTTTCCCCTCATCCTCCCGCCCCCTTCTCCCACGAGGGGAGAAGGGGGAGTGTGCGCGTCCTGACGCGCACAACAGGCATTGCGGCTTGAGGGTTTGCCAAAAAACCTACCCTTGTGAGCTGCACTCCTCTCCCACAAGGGGAAGGGGGTCGAACCGTTCTAATGCCTGAAACGGTCGATGCGAGGCGTAGGCTTGCCAGAAAAAATCTACACCTGTAGGGAGTTCCTGTGGGCGCTCCGGTGTCATCCTTACCGATAGGCGGCGAGCGGCGAATAGCTCCCCAGAGTTGGCGGTGCAGCGTGGTGCGGCGTTTTACCGATACTCTCCCACTGCCGTTGATTATCGCGGAGGACGTGCCACCCTCCGCACCTCCCTTCCTGACGGGGCATGCACTGCTCTCACCCTAGACCTGGTCAACGCTGTCGTACAGGCGCCCTAATGTGAACGCTGCCAATAGGTCGTGGGCAACGCTACTCCTTACACATCTAAGGCTATCGTAACGGCCTCACCACAAATATATTTGCGCCTTTGCGCCTTACACCCCCAACTCTCTTCTAGAGCTTGCCGGTTGTGCATCTCTATCTTTCGAGCGGCAGCTCCAACAACGTAAGCAAAAAGGGTAAACGCCGCTTTCCTCACGCCTCGAACACTTCCTTCTCGACGAGCTGCACTTCCACCGGATACCTGCCGGTGAAGCAGCCGTTGCAGAACCCCTTGCTCGCATTGCCAGTTGCGCGGATGAGACCTTCCAGGCTGAGGTACGCCAGGCTATCAACCCCCAGATAATCGCGGATCTCTGGCAGCGTCAACCGGTGCGCAATCAGCTCCGGGTAGGTCGCCATATCGACGCCGAGGAAGCAGGGGTGTTTGATCGGCGGCGACGAGACGCGCATATGCACTTCGACGGCGCCGGCATCGCGCAGCAGCCGCACAATGGGACCCGACGTATTGCCGCGCACGATGCTGTCGTCCACCAGGACGACGCGCTTGCCTGCCAGGCTGTCGCTCAGCGGGTTGAACTTCAACTGCACGCCCAGTTTGCGCAGGCGGTCGTCGGGTTGAATGAAGGTGCGTCCGATATACCGGTTCTTAATCAACCCTTCCTGATAGGGAATGCCCGACTCCTGCGCGTAGCCGATGGCGGCGGGAACGGCACTGTCGGGCACCGGAATGACAATATCAGCGTCGGCTGGCGCCTCACGCGCCAGTTCGCGCCCGGCAGCGACTCGCGCCGCGTGCAGCGTCTGCCCATCTACGATGCTGTCAGGGCGCGCGAAATAGATGTACTCAAACAGGCACATGGCGCGCTGTGACGCCGGAGAGTGCGCAATCGTGCGAGGACCGCGCTCATCGAACGCCATGATTTCACCTGGCTCCAGTTCACGCACCAGGGTTGCGCCAATGGTCGCCAGCGCACAACTCTCCGATGCCACGACCCAGCCGCCGTTGCCGAGATGCCCGTAGCAGAGCGGGTGCAGTCCCCATGGATCGCGAACCGCATAGAGTGTATCGCGCGTTAGCACCGTCAGGCAGTACGCTCCTTGAGCGCGAATCATGAAGACGCGCAGTTTCTCCTCCCAGGTGCGCCCCTCGCCGCCTGCGAGCATCTGGGTGATCACTTCACTATCGCTCGACGATGTTAGGCCGACGCCGCGCAGCAACAACTCGCGCCGCAGTTGCGGCGCATTCGTCAGATTGCCATTGTGACCGACAGCCAGCGGACCGAGGGCGCTTTCCACGACAAACGGCTGCGCATTCTGCAATTTTGATGAGCCGGTCGTGGAGTAGCGGGTATGCCCAATCGCAATATGCCCTTTGAGCGGACGCAGGTTTTCTTCGTTGAACACCTGAGCGACCAGCCCCATATCCTTGTGGAGATGGATGCGTCGTCCATCAGACACCGCGATGCCCGCGCTTTCCTGCCCGCGATGTTGCAGCGCATAGAGACCGAAAAACGTCAGGCGCGCCACGTCCTCGTGCGGCGCGTAGATGCCGAAAATGCCGCACTCATGCCTTGGCTTGTCGCCCCATGCCATGTGATTGCTCCCTGACGATGGATTCCCCGGTGGCGTGGTTGGATTGACAACGCGCTAATGGGAATGCACACCACTTTGCCAAGACGACGCTCTGCCGCCACCCGCGCATGAGTATTATACCGCAATGTCCCCGACAGATCGCTTTGCATTGCAGCGCTATCGCCGGACAACAGCGCGACCCATGCTTCCGTGCATCCTGTGCAATGGAAAGAAAGCCATGCCAATGTCCTGGAAGACCCGAACGCCAGGCGCGCTATTGGCGTGCGGATCGCGGTTGGCGCTGATCGCCCGACCGAACTTGAACGTGAGGTGAGCCGCGCTGAGCAGGAAGCCATTCGCCAGGAATTGCGCACCTTGCGTGCGCTGCTCGCTCAATTCCGCGACGCCATTCCGCCTGCGAAGCTGTTTGCCGGTCGCAGCGATGATGTTGAAACCTGCAGGCGCGTGCAGGTGACGCGATCCGCGCCCTCGACGAAGTGGAGAACATCCTGGCTGCTGGCGATCTCGAGCGCGGACCGAGAGAATTGCGCAACCCGAAGGAATTGCTGCTGCTCGATCAGCAGATTGCCATTTTTGTCAGCGTTGCGCCGGAAACGATTGTGTCGCCAAAGCAGCAACGCTCTCAGCATATTCGCACCGAGTCCATCGGACAGGCAAGCGGCGCTTACTCGGCAGTGGTATACTATGCACCAAGCATTCCGGCGTTGCTGGTGCAGCACACGGTGGCATCGCTCGGCGCACCGACGCTGGTGCGCGAGCGTTTGAGGGGCGCTTTCGAGCCGTTCCGGATATCGCCCGCCGACATGGTGCAAAGGAAACGAATATGTTCTTCAGCCCTATCTATCTCATTGTGATGCTGCTCGGCGCAGGCATCACACTATGGGCGCAGTGGAAGGTGCAGTCAACATACAGGAGGTATGCGCAGGTGCGCAATGCGCGCAACATGACCGGCCTCGACGTGGCACGCGTCCTGATGCGCAATGAAGGTCTCGACTCTGTGCGCATTGAACAGATCGGCGGCGAACTGACCGATCACTACGACCCGCGCGCGAAAGCGATGCGTCTCTCCGCCGGTTCAATCGCCCATCCCTCAGTCGCAGCTATGGCGATCGTTGCGCATGAGTTGGGGCATGCACTGCAAGACCGGCAGGGATATGCCTGGTTGCGGTTGCGCTCTGGTATCGTCGGTATCGTCAACGTTGGCGCACAACTTGGCGGCATTCTGCTGATGGTCGGGCTGGTGCTCGGCGCCTTCTCGCAGACATGGCTGACGCTTGCCTGGATCGGCGTCTTGCTGATGAGCGGCGGTGCAATTTTCAGCCTGGTGACGCTGCCAGTCGAGTTCGACGCCAGCGCCCGCGCTCGCGCTATGCTCGAACGGTACGGTCTAGTGACGCGCCAGGAAGCCGAAGGAGTCAAAGCAGTGCTCGATGCTGCGGCGCTGACGTATGTCGCTGCCGCAGCCACTGCACTTCTCCAGATGTTGTACTACGTCTCGCTCCTGCTGCGACGACGGTAGCATACCTCATGCCAATCTGCAGATAACGGGACCTAACGCCCACCGGGTTTGTGGGCTACCTGGAGCCAGTGTGTTTCTACCAGGAGCGTGGCGGATCAGCAGCGAGAAGGTGAAGATACGCAGGTGAAGTAAGGCAAGAGGTGAGAGGCGCGAGGTGAGAGGCAGGAAAGTCGCAGATCGAAAGTCGTCGTCGCGCGTTGAATGCCGACGTTGATCATAGGCAGGTAGAACGCGGGAAGACTTCCTAGCCTCCAACCCAGTTCTCGGTTCTCAGTGCTTTGGTTCTCGGTTTTTAGTTCTCAGTCCTCGGTTCTCAGTTCCAGTTGCTTCTCGATCAACTTCGCTGCTGCATCGGCGTCAACAGCCTGACCAAACAGCCACCCTTGCGCGCAGGTGCACCCGAGTCGCAACAGCGCTGCGCGTTGCTCTTCCGTTTCAACACCTTCCGCCACAACGTGCAGCTTGAGCTCTCTAGCAAGAGTCATAACAGCGCGCACAATCGTGGCAGCCAGTGGATCGTGCATCATTGATTGGACAAACACCCGATCGATCTTAACACCGTCGACCGGCAGGCGTGCAAGATAACTGAGCGACGAATATCCGGCGCCGAAATCGTCCAGCACCACCCGGACCCCCAATTTCTTGAGTTGTTGCAACTGGGACACAGCCCGATCAAGATCGGTCAATGCCACTTTCTCAGTGATTTCGATAATCAGCGCCGAACCGGACAGGTTGAATGCACGAAGCGCCTGCTGCACCTGATGCGACAGATCCGCCTGCTCAAACTGCTGGCTATGAATATTGAGACTGATGGGCATCTCCGCAGCGGCGCCAAACTGGTCGCGCCAGCGACGCGCCTGACGACAGACTTCATCAATGCTCCAGGCGCTTATCTCCGGGATCATGCCAGCTTCTTCAGCAACTGACAAAAAACTGTCGGGAAGCGCCAAATCACTGAATGGACGATACCAGCGCATAAGCGCCTCAAAGCCATGGATCGCTCCGCTAGAGAGACTCACGATCGGTTGATAGTGCAACACAAGCATCTGGCGCTGCAACGCTTGACGCAACTCGAGTTCGAGCTGCAACCGGATTGCCGCTGCGGTATGCATCGCCTCCTCAAACAGAACAATGCGCGACCGCCCGCGCGCCTTCGCCTGATGGAGCGCCGTATCAGCGTTGCGCAACAGTGCTGCTGCGTCCGTTGTTTGCCCATTATCCACTGCAATTCCAAGGCTAACGCCAACGGTCAACGTATAATCCTGCACCGTGATGGGATGACTCAGCGCCTGCTGGATACGCAGCGCAATCCGCCAGATATCCTCCAGTGAACCGACCGAGTCGACAACTACCGCGAACTCATCACCTCCAAGACGCGCCACCGTGTCACCGGGACGGGTGATATGTTTCAGGCGACCAGCGACGGCTATTAATACTTCGTCGCCGATCATATGCCCCAGGCTCTCGTTGATCTGTTTGAAGCGATCCAGGTCAAGCAGCACAACGCCGCACGGCGCCGCACCATGCCGGTTGCGTCGCTCTAGCGCCAGTTGCAACCGATCAAGCATCCATGCCCGATTCGCCAGACCGGTCAGCGGATCGTGCGATGCCAGGTACGCCAGACGATCTTCGGTCATCTTGCGCTGAGTCACATCGGTATGCACTGCAACTAGCGCAATCACTCGGCCTGATGCATCCAGCACCGGATCGATATTCAGCAACACGTTGACCAAATGACCTTGACGGTCGATCAGACGCAATTCCCCGCGGTAGGATTGTCCGCTGCGTACTGCCGCCAGTGCTGCGCGCGCTACGCCGACATCGCGATAGAGACGCAGCAGACCGCCAGCCACCCGTAAGTCGTCGAGGGTCAAGCCGGTCATTTTTTGAAATGCGGGGTTCTGGTAGTGCGGAACTCCATCAAGGTCGGCGATCACGATGCCGTCGCTGGTGCTGGAAATAGCCGCCATCATCAGGCGCAGATCGACATCGAGACGGTGATACCGCGAGATGCTGCGCAGAATTGCCAGGTACGCATCATCGGACTGATTGCTCAGAACGCGAAGCAGAAATAGCTCAGCAGCAATCGGCTCGCCATCCCGTCGCGGAATGTCAATCGTTGTCGCCAGATTTGAGACGATGGGCGTGCCAAACGGCTCGCCGATCAATCGCTCGGTTAACACGCCAAAAAGCGCGGCGGCAGCGGCATTTGCCTGATTGACCCGGCCATCACGGCCAATGAGGAGGACCGCATCGTTGCTGCGCAGGATAAGGTCCTTCAGCGCCATTGGTTGATCGTTCTTCTCAGCCAGACCATGCGCTGCGGCGCTGCGCAAACGAGCGACAATTGCACTTGCTGCCGCTTTAGAACTGACAAAATCGTGCGCGCCCGCTGCCAGCGCCGCCAACGCGCGCGGGTCGGCGTCGTCGACTACCAGCGCCAGGATTGGAACGTGCGGCGCAGCGGTTACGATCGATGCGATCAACTCCAGAGGTACATCTGGGAAGGGACTGACATCAAGGAGCACGACGTCGATAGGGGAGACCGACAACGTGTATAATGCCTGGTCAGGGGAAACATGGTCGAGAATGATCGCCAAATCGCCGAACGTAGCTCGGAGCCTGCCCGCAACATCATCGCTTTGAGCAACCAGTAACACATTGAGCGGTGTCTTGTCGTTCATAACGTCTCATATCCGCTGCTTACAAATGCGTACTACTGGACAACTCTATCGTGGATCAGAAAGTACATCGTCTCCTGACTAAGCGGCATACAGTAGCGGGCGCAGGTGTAGACCGTACTGTGCACGTGTGAGTATGCAACGTATCAAGGCACGCCCGATTGTCGGCGACTGGCAGTTGGAAAGGGGTAAAAGGTGGCGGTCCAGGAGGGATTCGAACCCCCAACCCCCAGTTCCGAAGACTGGTGCTCTGTCCGTTGAGCTACTGGACCTCAAATCGTTATTTAGTGTAGCACATGAAGTCACATAATGCAACGTTTCATTAACCAATTGAAGTGCGGATGTATTAGGCGTCGGGACGCCCAATCTCCCCCTTCTTACCGTGTGAAGAAGGGTGTCGGAGGGATACAGGCGGAGATTTTTCTGGCGATCCCCCGTGCTGACTGTCTGTTTCAGGCATCAGGATACCCTGACCCCTCCTTCTTCTCACAAGTGTAGAGTTTTTGGCCAGCCCTTCCGTTGCATTGCCCGTTTCAGGCCACAGGATGCTCCAACGCCCCCTTCTCCTCTTGTGGGAGAAGAGGGCGCAGAGGGGATGAGGGGAAACAATCTATCGCAATGCGCAGAACCCACGCGCAGGTCCAAAGCCTGCGAGAGGCTCGCCGTTGCCCGTCAGCGCATGCTGGCGCCAGGCGGCGCCGTGGGCATCGAAAGCGAACCGTGCAAAGGAGTAAGCTTCTTGTTTATCCTTCCCATGATGCACGAGCCTGTAACGTCTCAACTGATCGACGCATCGTATTCTTGGTGAAGGTTGGAACGAAGAATGCGGAGAGGAGCGCAATGTTTAATGTCTTCCGACTGCGACCCAGACCTGACGAGATTACGCCAGTCGAGGTGCAGCAGCGCCTTGCCCGCGGTGAACGCCTGTACCTGCTTGATGTGCGCGAGCGTGAAGAATATGTCGAAGCGCATATCCCCGACAGCGTGCTCATTCCGCTGGGACAGTTGTCGCGGAAACTGAGCAGCATCCCTAAAGATGCCACGATCATCGCCATCTGTCGTTCGGGCAATCGCAGCGGCATCGCCGCCGATATACTCCGGCGCGCCGGGTACAGCAATGTGCTCAACCTGCGCGGCGGCATCATCGCATGGGTGCGCGCGGGACTGCCGATTGTCACCTGAATGTCGCGTGTCATCCTGCAGTCTCTGCCGCCAGAATACGGTAATTTGGATGAGGGAAGAGAGCGACGCTCTCTTCGATAGCGGCAAGCGTTACCAGATCTGCTTCGTCAGGCGAGTCGCACTCTACCAGCGCCCACATCTGTGGACAGCGCACCAGGCAGTCTCACGGATGGCACGCTTCGCTGGCATCATTCCGACCAAGCAGCGGCAACCAATCGCTTGACCGCGCCAGCAACAATCCGTGCGCCGCTTGATTGAGCGCGCGCTCCCGGTCGCCACAGGCATCGGGAAAGCGTCGCGCTATCTCGACGACCAGATCCTCCGCTTCGCCTCCGCCCGTCGTTCGAGCAATACCGGCGAGTACGCCAGTGACACCTATGGGCGCATATCGCGCTCGTGCAGAGCGTACAGGACGTTCAGCACAGGAATGATCGAACATGCACCCGTTTCGTGCAGCGGATCCTCACCATCGGGACAACGACCGGCAGGGCGCAGGTATGATACGTGCCCGGCGAACACGAGCGCCAGATCGCCTGGAAACGTTCGCTTTCCTGCGCTTGTATCCATGGTTCATGACAGTTCCCCTAGCCGAGCCATCACTGCCGCTGGCAAACCGGCGAGCACTGCCGGATCACCCATCTCGAAGGCGTATGCAACATCTATCAGCAGCCGCAGACGATCCAAGCGCGCGTAATGTTCGGCGGTTAACGTTCCTCCGGCTTCGTACCCTTCCAGCACACTCCGGCGGAAGACTGGCGACTGACACGAAGAAAGCGCATATGCCAGATCAAATAACGGATCGCCACCGACCGGCGCTTCAGGTCGCACCAGACCTTCGAGTTGCACCGACTCACCTGCGCTAATCACAACGCGTGAGGGCTCAATTGCGCCATGTACCACTCGTGGTTGAGCGCAGGCAAGCGCCGGATGATCAAGCGTTGCAGAGCGCAGCGCGACTGCAAGGTCCGAACCCAGAACAGCTTCCGCCTGGGCATCGAAGTTCCGTTGCTCAAGCCAGTGCGCCAGCGCTTCACGCCACGTTGATGCCGACCAGCGACCAGCCGACGTTGGCGCGCCGAAGCCAGGCGCCTCGATTCGATGAATCCGCCGCAGCACTCGCCCTATCTTCCTCCCCGCCACACGTACAAGCGCCGCATCGTTGAGCGAGGCGAGCGTTAGGCTGCCAGGATACGTTTCAAGAGCATACGTGAACGGAACAGAGGTGCAGCTCAGATCGTGGGTGATCAGGCGTGGCGCTGGCAGGTCGTGCGCCGCGAGCATGCGCAAGAAGAAGACTTCGTGCGCCAGATTCGAGTCGGGAGCAATGACCAGCAATAGATGGGTGGTTGCAGTTGTAATGCGCACCTCGATGCGCCGATTCGTTGCACACACAAGGGTCGCGCTCATCGGGCGCGCCTTGAGCGGCTCGACAATCGCTGCCGCATAATCGCCAAGGCGCGCCATCACCCGGCGCATGGCATCAGAGTACGCGGGATCGTCCGGAAGGTAATGATTGAGATGCGCCCACATAGGCGCAAGATATCACAGAGTACGCGATCGTGCAACTGAGGGCAGACGGTAGATCCGACGAGCATTCTCAGACTGGAGTTTCTGCTGGACTTCCGGCGACCGATCCGCTGTTCTCCGTCGCCAGAGTCCCGATTCAGCGCTGGTCACTGGTCGCCATACGACCGGGCAGATCGTCGCCCGCAAACCAGGGCATGCAAAAACGCGCTAGATCCCATGAAGATGTGGGCCATTATCCACGCGCCATCATCGCAGACGGCGTTGCTGCCACAACGGTTTCGGCGCGCCAACGCCAAAGGTTTTCCGGGCAGTCAGCAGGTATATTACCGTGACCATCTCAAGGATCAAAACGACCCACACTGACCAGACAAATCCTGTTCCGACCCACGGGTGAACCGTGACAGGCAGACCTCGCACTAGTAATCCGATGATTGTATCGCGCCAGACAAACGCCGCGCCCAGACCTGCCACAGCTAGCGGCCCGCCTATTATATGCGACCACCAAGCGCTCTGCAGCACCTCCCACAACCCCCAGAAAAACCAGACTATCGTGAAGGGAACAACAATTGCAAACGCCAGATCGATCATCTGCAGCGCCAGCGGAATGCCGAGCATGACCTTATAAGCAATCAGCGCCATCGAAACCAGCGCCAGTATGATGCCCAAGATGACGCCAGCGCTGGCAAGTATCGCCACCCCGACCGGACGCTTCACGCGCACTGATGATCTGACCACACGAACACTAGTGCGACTCATACTCATTGCCTCCACGGGTGCTGGCGGGGCAGAACCGATGAATTGAAACGAGAGCGCAACTTGTTGTTTCGGGGTCTACGAGCTATTATAGCAGAGGTTCGCGTTTGGCTGTCAAGTTTCGGTTTTGTCATCTCCCAGAGGAGCATCTATGTCGTACCTCGATCTCCCACCGGTCAGCGGCGAGCGTTTTCGTTCGAGACGTTCGGTAGTGATGACCAACCGCGGCGTGGTGGCCACGAGTCAACCGCTGGCGGCTCAGGCGGGACTGCGCATGTTGTTGGCGGGCGGGAGCGCGGCTGACGCAGTCGTTGCCGCTGCTGCTGCGCTCAATGTTGTCGAACCGATGAGCACCGGCATCGGTGGTGATGCCTTTGCCCTGATTTATGATGCTCAATTGCGCACTGTTCGGGCGTTGAACGGCAGCGGACGCGCGCCAGCCGGACTATCACGCGACACATTCATTGCACGCGGACTGACCAGCATCCCATCGACCGGCATGCTGCCGGTGACGGTTCCCGGCGCAGTGGATGCGTGGGTCGAACTGCTGGCGGCGTATGGCCGCCTGCCGCTCGCCCAGGTGCTCGCGCCAGCCATTGAGTATGCCGAGCACGGCTTCCCGGTCAGCGAGATCATTGCGCGTAGCTGGAAACTGGCGGAGCCAAAACTCGCTGCTCATCCCGACACGGCTCGCACCTACCTGCCGCAGGGACGCGCCCCACGCGCTGGCGAACTGTTCCGCCAGCCCGGCCTGGCGCGCTCGCTGCGCTTGATCGCAGAAGGCGGGCGCGACGCATTCTACCGCGGTGCGATTGCAGCGGCGATTGCGGCAACCAGCGCACGTGACGGCGGCGTGCTGACCCTCGAAGACCTGGCAGCGCACCGTTCGACCTGGGAAACGCCGATCAGCACAACCTATCGCGGGTACACCGTTTACGAGTGTCCACCGAATGGGCAAGGGATTACAGCGCTGATAGCATTGAACATCCTCGAAGGCTTCGATATGGCAGCGCTCACGCCCGCTTCGCCGGAAGCGTTGCACCTTCAGATCGAAGCGTTGCGACTGGCATTTGCCGATGCCGCAGCCTACGTCGCCGATCCAGCGCACGTTCACGTGCCGACCGACTGGCTCCTCTCTGCAGCGCATGCTGCTGAACGTCGCGCGCAGATCGACCCGCAGCGCGCTATGCCATCAGTGCGCCCCAGTGCGCTCCCCGGCGGCCACGATACAGTGTATGTCACGGCGGTCGATGCCGATGGCAATGCGGTCTCATTCATCAACAGCCTGTACATGGCGTTCGGGTCAGGCGTGGTAGCGGGCGACACCGGCATCTGCCTGCAGAATCGCGGCGCCGGTTTTGTTCTTGACCCGGACCATCCCAACTGCGTTGCACCTGGCAAACGTCCCTACCATACGATTATTCCGTGCATCGTCACGCGCGGCGATCGGCTGTGGGCCAGTTTTGGCGTGATGGGCGGGTTCATGCAACCCCAGGGGCACGTTCAGATGCTGGTGAATATGATCGATTTCGGGATGAATCCGCAGGAGGCGCTTGATGCACCGCGCTTCGAGCTGATCGACCCCTATCTTGGTCAGGATGCCGTAGCGCTCGAGCACGATCCAGAGGTTGCGGCGGCGCTTGCGGCGCGCGGTCATCGCGTCGTGGATCGTCAGGGGATGTTTGGCTTCGGTGGCGGGCAGATCATCGTCGTTGACGAAGCAGGCGTGCGTCATGCCGGTTCCGATCCGCGCAAAGACGGATGCGCTGTGGCGTATTAGTCACACGCCAAGCATTGCACGCCATCTGCAGGGCTGCTATAATGTTCCCTAACGATGAGGACGGCGATGGTGCAGGCGCTCATGAGCGCGCGGAGGGCCGCTAGCTAGGGCGAGGCGGTTGCCAGGTGAATGCTACATCCCCCTGAGATGCAGAGGAAAGGCGCGGCTATCCTGATCCGCTCGAATAGCACCGGACGCGCCTGTTAGCGGACAGCACAATGAGGCCGCGCTTGCTGGACGCGACGAACGAAGGCGGCGCAATGGGGAGAAAGCTCCTCGTCCTTCAGGGACGTGGAGATTTTTTATTGACCGTATCATGCACCAACAGATCGTCAACGGCGCACTGGCGCTGATCTACCGCGCGGCTCACGCTCTGCGCGGCATGCTCTGGCACATCGCCCGTCCATCGCTCCTGGGGGTGCGTGCGCTGGTCGTGCGCGACGATCAGGTGTTGCTGGTGCGTCATCGCGGCGGCGCAACGCCCTGGGGATTGCCCGGCGGTGCGATCAATCCTTACGAACGTCTGGAAGAAGCAGCGCGCCGCGAGGTGTACGAGGAATCCGGCGTGCCGGCAGAGTTTCAGCGCGTGCTTGGCGTCTATGACGCCTTTCATTTCAATTATGTCAACTATATCATCGTCTTTGTGTTCACTGCGCAGGGTGAACCTGGAGCATCGTCTTCGATTGAAATTGCAGAAGCGCGTTTTTTTCCGTTGAGCGACTTGCCCGACGGCATCGATCCCGGATCGCGTCGCCGGATCGATGAATACCTGGCTGGCGCTACAGGGATTTCGGCGCTGTGGTAGAACCTGCTCTTGAGAACCAGTGGAGCGTTTATGCCTGCATATACGCCTATCCTGGCAACACTCGGATATGTGATGTCGCCTGACGGCCAATCGGTGCTGATGGTGCATCGCAATGCACGCCCCGACGATGTGCACTACGGCAAATACAATGGTCTGGGAGGCAAGCTTCATGCGCACGAAGATGTGGTAAGCGGCATGAAGCGCGAGATCCGCGAAGAAGCTGGCATCGAGGTGGAAGAGATGGTGCTGCGCGGCGCCCTTAACTGGCCCGGCTTCGGTAAAAATGAAGAGGACTGGTTCGCCTTCGTCTTCCGCATCGACCGCTGGAGCGGCACACCCTTCACCAGAAACCCGGAAGGAGACCTGGAATGGGTGCCCTTATCGCGCCTCCACGAGCTGAATCTATGGGACAGCGACCGCCTCTGGATCGATATGGTCTTCGCGCGTGATCATCGAACCTTCTTCGGCGTCGCGCCATACAAAAACGGCAAGATGGTTTCATGGAGCTACGTGCTGCTCTGAAAGGAATCGCCAATGCTAGACATTCGATTGATCCGCGAGCAACCCGACATGGTCAAAGCGGCGCTTGGGCGGGCTGGCGTCGACCCGGCGCAGGTTGATGCTGTGCTGGCTTACGATGAACGACGCCGCGCCCTGCTGCGCGAAGTGGAACAACTGAAAGCGTTGCGCAACGCGGTCTCGAAAGAAATCGGCAAAATGGGCAATGTTCCCGACCGCGAAGCGAAGATCGCTGAGATGCGCGCCGTCGGTGATCGCATCGCCGCGCTGGACCGTGAACTTGCAGCGGTTGAGGAGCAGCAGCTCGCTGCGCTGATGGAATTGCGCAACCTGCCGCATCCCTCGGTTCCCGACGGACCAGACGAGACGTACAATGTGGTTGTAGCGCAGGAAGGCGAACCGCGCACCTTTGATTTCACGCCGAAGCCGCACTGGGAACTTGGCGAAGCGCTCGACATCATCGATTTCGAGCGCGGCGTCAAACTCTCCGGCTCGCGCTTCTACGTCCTCAAAGGGCTGGGAGCGCGCCTGCAACGCGCCCTTATCCAATGGATGCTCGATCTTCACATTCGGCAAGGGTACTATGAGGTCTACCCGCCGTTCGTGGTGAAGGAGCAGTGCATGTGGGGCGCGCGTCAGTTGCCCAAGTTCCGCGACAATCTCTACCGCGACGTGGAGGACGATCTGTGGCTGGTGCCGACTGCCGAGGTGCCAGTGACCAATCTGCACCGCGACGAGATACTGGAGGCGGATCAGTTGCCGCTGCGCTATTGCGCGTATACCCCCTGCTTCCGCCGTGAAAAGATGAGCGCTGGGCGCGATGTGCGCGGCATTAAGCGCGGGCATCAGTTCGACAAAGTTGAAATGTATATGTTCGTTCGCCCCGAGACCAGCTACGATGAACTTGAAAAACTGCGCGCCGATGCCGAAGAGACCTGTCGCTTGCTAGGACTGACCTTCCGCACCAAGGAGCTCTGCGCCGGCGACCTAGGATTCGCTGCTACCCGCACCTACGATATTGAGGTGTGGGCGCCAGGGCAGGGCGAATGGCTTGAGGTCAGCTCATGCTCGAATGTTGAAGCCTTCCAGGCGCGAGCAGCGAACATTCGCTACCGTCCGGCGCCGGGAGCGCGCCCGGAGTATGTCCATACCCTGAACGGATCGGGATTGGGCCTGCCGCGCACCCTGATTGCTATCATGGAAAACTACCAGCAGGCCGACGGCAGCATCGTCGTTCCCGAAGTCCTGCGCCCGTATATGGGCGGCATCGATGTCATTCGACGATCCTAAGGATCGCGTTGCCAGATAAGAACATGTGTGCTATTATTTGACATGAAGGCAGAGGGACGCACGGCTGTACGCCTGTTGAGACGGCGCACAGTGCGGGCGAAAAGGTCGAAGACGCATCTCACCCTCGGGGTCCCCGCTGGTGATCGATGTCTGGTCCAGACAATTGGCTAGCGAGAACGATCCCCGATCGTAGCTCGCACGTTTCCTGACCTCAAGGGTCTTTGTTAGATGAAGCGTCGCACCGTGCGTATACGCGGGTCGTCGGTGACCGGGGGTGCGGGAGCGCCGCCGGCGCACGTGTATAGATTTTTTGCAAGCCGTTCGGTCGCATCGCTGATTTCAGGCATCGGAATGCCTCAACTCCCCCTTCTCCTCCACCTCCGTCTACAGGAGGGGGTGCGGGGAACCGGCGGTACAGCGGCATTCGATCTGCGTCTCAACCCCTCGCATACGGGGGGCGCAGGGGGGATGGGAGAAGCTCACACGTGCAGATTTTTCCAGCATGCCCTTCTGTAGCATTGCACATTTGGAGCGTTGGGATGCGCAAACTCCCCCTTCCCCCTGGCGGGAGAAGGAAGCAGGGGAATGCTCGCAAGTGCAGATGTTTTCGGCAAGCTCTTCTGTTGCATTGCCCGTTTTGGGCGTCAGGACACCCCAGCTCCCCCTTCTCCCCTTGTGGGAGAAGGGGGCGGGGGGACGAGGGGAAAACAGACGTCAGGATGCGGACAACATCCATCGCTACCAAGAACTCTACCCTCGTGAGTCGGGGGAATGAGGGGGAAAAAAGGCGTCAGGGCGCGGCAAACCCTCGTCGCACTTAAAAAATCTACACTTGCAAGGCAAGGAGACGAGGGAAAAACAAGGGGTCGCAATGCGCAAAATATACGAGCATATGCAAAAAGTCCACCCCTGAGAAGCGTCTGTGCCCATCTGTCCGGATAGTGCGTGGAGAACGTTGCAGGTCGATCCCTCTGCGCCTCAGCGGTGAAACCAGCAGGTACGAAGGGCGAACAGGAAGTGTGAAGCTTGCCAGTGGCAGGAGGAGCGCAGTGACACGTATCGAAGAAAAAGTGCGACGCGGCTTCGAGCTGGTACGACGCGCTGGCGATGACAGCGATCTGCTCGGTGCAGCGCTGCTGGCGTTTCACAGCGCGTTATCGGACTATCTGGACGCTGAACTGCGCCGCAGCCCGTCGCTGAGCGACGCAGAACGCAAGGCAATAGACGAAGGAACGATAACGTGGGCGACGCGCGCAATGCTAGCGCAGCGCGCCGGATTGCTGACTGAGAAGCAGCGTGAGCGCGTGCTCGAGATCAACCGGGTGCGCACCGGATTTGCCCACGGTGAAGGCTTCACTGGCACTGCTCGCAGCGTGGCTGCCTACGGCGAATTCGTTGCTGAACTCTGTGGTCTGACATCATCCGGCGTCGAGCGTGACACTGCCGCGCGCCGGGCGCCGACCGGCGCACATCACGCGGCGGTTGGTCCGACCACAACTACAGCAACGCGACCATCAGCAGCAACGGTATCCGGGTTGCGCGCTCGCGCTGCGGAGCGAAAAGCGCGCCGGGCAGAGTTGATTCCAGAGAGCGGATCGTTCCGGATAGCGCTAGCAGCCGTCGCATTGCTGTTTCTAATCACGCTGGCAGTTATCAGTATGCGGCAACTGACGCCCGCGCCTCCCTCAATTGCCAGCGCGCCGCCGACACGTCTGTCGGCATCGATTGCGCTGCCGCCCACTAACACTCCCGCGCCACAGAAAGCGCGAATTGTCAACCTTCCGCCTGGCGGACCGGGATGGTTGCGCACAATGCCAAGCTTCCGCGCGCCGACTCAGCCAATTCCGCTGAGTGAAGGGCTGGAAGTGACGCTGCTTGATCGCGATCCAGTCGATGCCGAGGGGACGCGCTGGCGCTTCGTGAGCGTCGGCGGGTACGACGGCTGGTGCCCGGAGCATAACCTGGCGTTGGGGAATGGTTGAGCATCCAACATCGAGAGCTTGCCCGAAGACTTAATGGTTAGGTATCACTGCGAGCGAAGCAATCTCTCTGTGCGACCGAAGATCGCTCCGGCGCCGGCACGCCTCGTAAGGTGAGAGTACAAGGAATAGGCGCTCATTCCTCGAAGCGTCGCAGCAGCAACGCGGAATTGTGACCGCCCAATCCGATTGAGTTCGACAGCGCCACCCGGACGTCAGCGGTGCGCGCCGCATTCGGCACATAGTCCAGGTCGCAATCGGGGTCAGGTTCTTCGAGATTAATGGTCGGCGGAATGCGCCCATCGCGAATGACCAGCGCGCAGATCAGCGCCTCGACCGCGCCTGCCGCACCCATCATATGGCCAAGCATCGATTTGGTGGAACTGACTGCCAGGCGATACGCATGATCGCCAAATACTGACTTGATTGCGCGTGTTTCGGCGAGATCGTTGAGCGGTGTACCGGTGCCGTGAGCATTAATGTAATTCACTGCTTCCGGCGGAAGACCGGATTTGCGCAATGCCATCGCCATCGCGCGCGCCGCGCCGCGCCCCTGCTCATCTGCAGCAATCATATCGCTGGCATCGCAACTATTGCCGTAGCCGACGATTTCCGCCACAATCGGCGCACCGCGCGCTAAGGCGTGATCAAGGCTTTCTAGCACCAGCGCAGCAGCGCCTTCTGAAAGAATGAACCCATCGCGGCGGGCATCAAACGGCTTACAGGCACGTTCGGGGTTGAGATTATCTTCCGCCAGGCCGCGCATATTCGAGAATGATGCCACAATCGTCGGATAGATCGGCGCCTCGCTCCCGCCAGCAATCACAACAGCGGCGTCACCCCGACGGATCAGTTCATAGGCTTCGCCGACATTGTGCCCGCCGGTAGAGCACGCAGCGACGACCGCCATATTCGGACCCTGCGCCCCCAACTGGATTGCGATGTAGCCGCTGGCCGAGTCGGGAATCATATTGGCGATCATGGTTGGAGAGACGCGCCGGGGACCGCGCTCACGCAGAATGTCGTGATTGTCGAAGATCAGATCAAGGCCGCCAGCGCCGCTGCCAAAGACCACACCGACCTGCTCCGGGTCTTCGCGGGTCATATCGAGGCGTGCGTCACGCACCGCCTCGAGCACGGCATTGAGCGCATATCGTACATACAGCGGCATCCGGCGCGCTTCCCGCGCATCGACGGCAGGATCGAGCGAAAAACCGCGCACCTCGCCAGCGATCCGAATCGCAAAACCAGAGGCGTCGAAGCGGGTGATTGGACCAATCCCGCTGCGCCCGGCGAGGAGCGCCTCCCACATCGCCGGAACCGTGTTTCCACACGGCGTCACGGCGCCCAGACCCGTAATAACAACTCGCCGCCCAGCGTTCATGGCGGAGCCTCTCCGAATCATGCGGCTGCAACCCGACAGCCCGTCCAACACATTACTGTCGTATGCTTAGAGGGGGTTATCATAAGGTTGACTCATCAAATGCCAGAGCCTTCCTCTTCGCTCGCCGCTTGCGCCACCATACGGGCCACCTCGGCATCCGTCAGCGGCACCGGCTTGGCGTGCGGCGTGATGCGTTTGATCAACCCCGAAAGCACCTGACGCGGGCCAACTTCAATAATCGTATCGACACCGTGGGACACCATCTCCTGCACCGAACGAGTCCACTGCACCGGGCGCGTCAATTGCTGCGACAACTCCTGCCGCAGTTCTTCCACCGTTGTCAGCGCGCGACCGCTGATATTGGCGATTAGCGGCACTTTCGGCGGGCGCAACTGAAACCGGTCGAGAAGTTCATCGAACCGCGCCGAGGCGCTCTGCATCAACGGTGAATGCGCGGCAATACTGACCTGCAGACGCTGAACGAGTTTTGCGCCACGCGCCTTCGCCAGCTCCATTGCGCGCTGCAACGCTCGATGTTCGCCGGAAATCACTGTTTGCCCCGGAGAGTTCGCATTGGCGACCGAGACGACCCCTTCTGCTTGCGCCTCCTGCACAACCTCTTCCAAGGTCTTGTCATCCAGCCCGACGACTGCCGCCATACCGCCAGGACGCTGCTCACCGCTCTCCTTCATCAACCGCCCGCGTTCGCGCACCAGTTTGAGGGCGTCCTCAAAATCAAGCACGCCAGCCACAACGAGCGCAGTAAATTCTCCGAGGCTATGACCGGCGACCAGCGAGGGAGCGCCCAGATACCCGAGCGGACCAAAGCGCTCTTTGAGCGCCTCAAGACATGCGATGCTTACCGTCAGGATAGCTGGCTGAGCGTTGATCGTATCATCGAGTTCCTCCTGCGGACCCTCAAAGCACAGTTTAGAAAGCTCGAAGCCGAGCACCTGATCCGCCTTTTCAAAAACCCGACGCGCAGCAGGCGATACTTCGCACAACTCCTTGCCCATGCCGACATATTGCGAACCTTGCCCTGGAAACACCAGCGCAATTCGCTTTTTCATATCATCAAAGGGGTTCAAGCGATCCTCCTGATGCAGGGATGTGCTCGAGCAACCGACTGCCGTGCACCGTCGTTGGCGCTGCGACAGATAACCGCAGATATGCGGGCTGAGCCAGCGCCCGCAAAACAACGCAGGAGTATAGCAACGAGCGCTATAGTTGTCAAATGTTTGCGCACTTTGCCACAATGACTCAGCAAGGGATCGATCTGGTATAATGCTCGCTGCGCTGGTGTTCAGCTTCAAGGAGCGCCCATGAAGCTGCTGATCTTCGTGACCGATGATAGTGTCGCGGATGCAACCGTCGATGCGCTGGTCGAACAAGGGTTTCGCGTGACCCGACTGGCATCGACCGGCGGTTTCCTTCGCAAAGGCAGAACGACGCTGCTGGTCGGCGTGGAAGACGCCGCTGTTGATCGCGCACTGGATCTGGTTCGCAGCAAAGCGCCTGGAACGCTCTCGATCACGCTGGATCTCGAACGCTACGAGCGCCTGTGAAGATCCTCTATGTTGCCAGCGGCATTCCTGTTCCCGGTACGCTCGGCGGCTCGATACACGTGCTTGAAGTCGCACGCGGGCTGGCACGGCGCGGGCATACAGTCGATGTCATCGCGCGCTCTCCGGCTGGCGCCGTTGAGATCGCTTCGCTTGTGCGCCCGGCGTCGTCTCGCTTCGGGAACATGCGCCTGCACCACATCAATGTTCCCAAAGCTCTGAGTCTTCTCGCTGCTCCGGTAATGATGCGCCTGGTGCGCGCCTTGCAGCCCGACGTGATCATGGAGCGGTACTATAATTTCGCCGGTGCGGGCATCCTGGCTGCCCGACGGTTTGGTATCCCGTCAATCCTCGAAGTCAATGCACTGATCGTCGACCCGCCAGCAGTGCTGAAACGACGGCTTGACGATGCGCTCGGCGGGCCAATGCGCCGCTGGGCGACGGCACAGTGCCGCATGGCAGATCGGATCGTGACGCCGCTGCACACGACGGTTCCACCCGATATTCCGCGCACGCATATTGTTGAACTGCACTGGGGCGCTAATGTGGAGCACTTCCGTATTGACCGGCAGTCCATCGGCGTTGTGCACACGCAACCGACCGTCGTGTTCCTCGGTTCATTCCGCGCCTGGCACGGCGTGCTCGACGCGGTGCGCGCTGGCGGCGCACTTGTCGGACAGGGGCGCGACTGCCGCTTCCTGTTTATTGGCGATGGTCCGCAACGTGCAGCGGCGGAACAACTGGCGGCGCGCTGGCGCGCGCGGTTCATCTTTACCGGTGCGGTGCCATACGATGAGGTGCCTGTGCTACTGGCGCAGGCATCGGTAGCAGTCGCGCCGTTCAACACGGCTGCACATCCTGCCCTCCGTGCTGCAGGCTTCTTCTGGTCGCCATTGAAAGTGTTCGAGTATATGGCGGCAGCTTTGCCGGTGGTGACCATCGATATTCCGCCGCTCAATCAGATCGTTCGCCACGGCGTCGAAGGGTTGCTCTACCCTGAAGGCGACACTGGCGCGCTGACGGCAGCCATCGCCTACCTGCTCGACCATCCCGCCGAGGCGCGCGCGATGGGAGAACGCGGGCGTGAGCGCGTCATGGCCCACTTCTCATGGGCGCGGCATTGCGAGGAACTGGAACGAGTAATGAGGGAGATTGCGGGGAGGGTCACGCGTTGAACATAGGAAGGTGAACAAGAGGCGAGGGGCAAGGATTGCAGGCGTGAAGGTCGGAGGTTGAAGGCGGGGAAGCATCATGCTGCACGTTTCGCTTTGCACGCGCTCAATGGTGCGAAGGCACGGAGATAATCCACGTTGAAGGTGGGAAGGCAGCGGGCGGGAAGGTGAGAAGGTTGACACTCGCAAGCTCACTAACTCCCAACCCCTAACCCTTAACTTAGTTCTCAGTTCTGAGTTCTTGGCTCTCCCGGCATGCACGTCATCCTCCCAACTGACGTCTTCCCTCCGCGCTGCGGCGGCGCTGGCTGGAGCGCCCACGCACTGGCGCTGGCGTTGATCGCGCGCGGTCATACGGTGACCGCCATCGTTCCGCGTGAAGGGCAGCACAATCGTGCGACGGGTGAAACGCTCGGCGTTCCGACGGTTTCCTTCGGCTATTCCGCGCCGCGCATCCCCTTTGTGCGCAACTATGCACGCAACGAACGGCTGTGGCCCCGCCTGGCGCAGGTGATAGTCGAGACGGGCGCAGCGCACTCCCCCCGCTCTCAGGCGACGATCATCCACGCCCAACACGTCCAGGTTGCGCCAGCCGCCATCATAGCCGGAAGACGCCTTAACGCGCCGGTGGTCATCAGCGTGCGCGACCACTGGCCCTGGGATTACTTCGCAACCGGGTTGCACGGCGACCGCATACCTTACCCGCGTCAGACGTGGGCATCACTGGCGACCGATTTGCCCGCTCGCCTGGGACCTCTCCGCGGCGCAGCAGCGCTGCCTGCCATTCCATATATGCTGGCGCACCTCGCGCGTCGTCGCGCTGCGCTGCGCCAGGCAAACGCTGTGATTGCCAGCAGTCGCTACATCGCCAAGCGCCTAGCCGCTCTGGTTGAACCTCAACGGTTGCACATCCTCCCAAACATCGTCGATCTCACGGCAATCGATGTTGCGATCGCCATTCCATCAAATCTGATCCCGCCCGATGAGCGATTTATCCTCTATGTCGGCAAACTCGAACGGAACAAGGGAGCGCATCTATTGAGCGAGATTGTGCGTCAGGCAGGCGCCGCGCTCCGCTGTCACACGCTCGTTATCGCTGGCAGCGGCCCATTACGGGCAGAACTGGAAGACGCAGTATGCGTGTGTCGGGTGCGCGCCCGGTTTCTCGACTGGATCGACCATGATGAGGTGTTACGGTTAATGGCAAGGTGCGATCTGTTGCTCTTCCCCTCAGCGTGGGGCGAACCGCTCAGCCGGGTGTTGCTCGAAGCGTGCGCCTGCGGCGCTCCCATCCTGGCCATGCCTACTGGCGGCACGCCTGACATCATCATTGACGGTGAAAGCGGCGCACTGGCGGCAACCGTCTCTGGTTTTGCACGTCGCCTGGCGGAACTGATCGAGCGACCCGCCGAACGACGCGCGCTCGGCGACGGAGCGCGTCGCTTGGCGGCACAACGTTTTGCACCTGGCGTCGTCGCCAGGCAGGTGGAGAATCTCTACCAATCGCTGATCGAAGCGGCGCAGCATGCTGTGCAGTAAGCCCTGCTACAAATGGTAAGGAGTACTATCGCCTTACACCACTAATGTCTCATATGCCTCCATCATCCGCTAGCATAGACTATGTGCTGCGCTCTATGATGCATGCGCCTGCACCAGCGCCCGCTACGGACCAGACATACGCGACGGGACGCGAGGCTAAGAGAAATGGCGGGATGATACGCTCTCCACAAACACGTCGCCTGCAACATCTCTCTGAAAAGTTGACGCACAGCGGATCCGGATGTGCGTCCCTCCGGCGTTGCATCGAGGCGCTCAGCGTCGGCGGGAAGCCTCTACTTTAGGTTTGTCAAGAATGCTATGCGGTGGACTCACATTGCTGGTCAGTTCTGGAAAGCCGAACTGCCAGTGATGCCAGACGGCGCTGCGACCCTTAATATGACTTTCCAGGGAGCGACCATACTCGCGTTGCTCCGGTTATCGAGAGGAGGAGAGGGTGATACGCTCTTCACTGACCAGAAAGGTGACGTTTGCAGCATTCATCATTCTGGTGTTGATCATCAGCGCGATTGTAGGAACGTCATCGGTTATTGCAAGCATCTATCAGTCTATCGAACATCTGACGCACCATACCGCTGAACGAGTCGCACGTGCGAACGCCGCGAGCAGTTACCTATCGCTCGCTCTCACCGAAGCGCACGCCGCTGCGACGTCCGGCTCCAGCGCCAAAATCGCCATTGCTCGCGTGTATCTTGCCGCTGCCAGTCACGAACTGACTCTGATGTCGGAGCGAGAAACCCACAGCCTGACACCCGAGATCCTTCACGAGGAAACGATGCTCCGGCAACACTATACCCGCCTCATCGACGAAACCGAAACGCTGCTCCTCTCTCTCGAGAACGCTCTTCTCGAGAATAACAGGAAAGCTATTATCACTCACACCGCCTCTCTCGTGGCCCTCTTGGGGCGGAGCAGACAACTGGCTGACGCTACGTCGGCTCTTGCACTGAAAGAATTCCGCGAGGCGGAAACGGTTTTGCTCTTTCGAGTCAGTACAGCAAACCTGACGCTGGGAGGCGCTAATGCTGTTCTGATCCTCACCACCGCCACAGCGCTCTTCCTGCTCCGCCGGCATGTAGTGCAACCGCTCGAAGCGCTGGCGGCAGCAGCGCAAGCGATGAGCGAACAACGCAGCGCGGCGCCATTACGAGTTACCAGTCATGACGAGATCGGACGCTTGCAACGTGCGTTCAATGAGATGACCGAAGCGCTGGCTCAGCAGACCCGGCGCCTGGAGGAGCAGGTCGCCGTTGCCGAAGCAGCGCGCGCTGAAGCGGAGACAGCCCGAATGCACCTCCAGGAGAAACTCGCTACTATCGAAGAGCAGCGTGAAATTATTCGCGCCATGAGTGTTCCCCTCTTGCCACTCACCCGCACATCGGCAGTCGTGCCGTTGATCGGCGCTATCGATAGCGCGCGGCTCGCCGCTCTGAGCGACCAGGTCTTGCAATCGGTCGCCGACAAGCATTTCCAGCACGTTCTCTTTGATATTACCGGCGTACCGGTTGTGGACGAGGAAGTTGCGCACGGGTTGCTGAAGATAGTTCGTGCCCTCCGGTTACTTGGCGCTCACGCAGTGCTGGTCGGCATCCGTCCGGAAGTCGCTCAGGCGCTTGCGCCGCTCAGTGACGCGCTCGCCGGTGTGACTACATACAGCACGCTTGAACAGGGGATTGAGAGCGTCCTCAACGTGCGCATCAGACAGTCTGGGGCTTAACGTCCGCTCACTCTGCCTGATCATTGCTGTGAGCATAGCGCGTCACGGAACACGGATACGCACAAATCGGAATGGATTAGACGGATTATGCGCTGCACGCCAGCCTACCGTGCAGGAGTCAATGCTACTGGTCTTGCGCCGCGTCTCACGCTTATCACGTGCGCCTAGCTATGTGCGCGCCAGCCGATGCACTACAGCGGCGTCGACGGTGGCGTGGGATACATCGAAATGCCTGGAACCTGCTTGAGGCGCTCAAAGTCCATTTCCCACAGGCTTACGAAGCGTGCAAAATCGACCTGCCGGTAGTCGCCAGAGTGCCAGGCTTCCAAAAAGAAGTTGTTATTCGTCCCCGCGTAGTAGCGCGAGACGGTCGCATGGCCATTCGCTGCATTGATAAACTCGAGAAAGCCGGTGCGGTCAAGTGATGCAGCTTCTCCGCAGCCGGAGATTGAAGCGAACAGAACCCCTTCGTTGAACATCTGAATAATAATGTTCGGCTTGGTTGGATGGCGCGCCAGAACCGTCTTCTCATCCACGCTGACCTCGTACCCCAGGAACTGCAGATGGTAACCGATCTGCGCTCGCGTCTGCTCAAGATCTGGCGCTGTCATGGAACACCTCATGCATACACGCTGACCATAACGCATAAACAACGTTCAAAACGTCCACATCGCGCAGCGATGAACACGGATCGAACAGGCGCAGCGCACATCGCATCAGATGACAGGAGCGCCGACAATCTTGCGAGGTCAAGATTCGATACAAGAAGGGCACGCCCATCAGAAACGATCAGGCTGACGTCGTTCTGCCAGAGGATACATTCGGGCATAGTGGCATTTCAATCTGTGGGTAATGGCGGTCGCCGTCGTGATTGGTCGAGACGTTTGGATGCGTCGGTTGGCGCAGTGAAAGGACAGGGATGGGCGCGAGTCGAGACGGATGCGCACGGATGGATTGTTTTTCGCCGCAAACCGATCCGCGCCACTCCGTCGAATCCGCGCGGGTTTGTGCTCCCTTATACCCAATAGTGCTCCTGCCGGCGATGGCTTATGCTCCGATCACGCTCGCGCCGATGAGCGCCAGCGACGCGCAGCCAGCCAGCCGACGCTCCCGGCAGCCAGCGCTGCGCCGGCCCACACCCTCCGTTCGCGGCGCAGATCGCCAAGGACCACGCGCGCGGTGTTGTAGCCGCTCGCAGCAAAGACGCCGCCGCCGGGGTGCATGCTCGCGCCTGTGAGGTACAACCCGCGGATCGGCGTGCGGTACTTCGCCAGTTCCGGCAGCGGGCGGAAAAAGAACATCTGGTCGAACGACATCTCAACGTGCATCACGTTGCCACGCAGCAGTCCCAGGCGGCGCTCAATATCGAGCGGAGACTGAATGAACCGATCAATGATCTTGCCGCGCATGTTCGGCGCATGGCGATAGAGCACTTCGAGAATGCGGTCTGCCACCTCCTCGCGAATATCGTCCCAGTGACGCCCATCAGCAAGTTCGTAGGGAAAGTATTGCGACCAGAGAAAGACAGTATGCTTCCCCTCTGGCGCGACCGTCGGATCGATAGCGGAGAAGGTCATGCTGATGACTGCTGGCTCACGCGATGGCAGCCCGCGCTGATAATCGGCGAAGGCGTTGCGCAGGTACTGGAGCGATGGGCAGAGCATCTGTAACCCGTGATGACTCCAGTGCGGCTTGCCGCCTGACGGTGCGCCAGGATAATTGGGCAACTCTTCAGCAGCGCAGCGCACTGTCATCCCGAACCCGTTGCCGATGCGAATGTTGCGCACCCGCTGCGCCAGACCCGGCGGCAGCTGGTCGGCGCCAACTAGATCGAGCATGGTAGTGACGACGTGGGCATTCGACACCACGAGCGGCGCGCTGATGCGGTCACCACTCTGTAACTCGACCCCCTGCACGCGCCCGCCCTGTACCAGAATGCGTTTCACTGGCGCATCGAGGCGCACCTCGCCGCCAGCCGCCACCAGAGAACGCGCCATTGCCTGTGTGAGCATCCCGCTGCCTCCCTTCGGATGCTTGGCGCCGCTGAGATGCATCATCGCGTACCAGCCGAAATGGTCGCCAGAACCGATCTCGTCCGGCGGCGGACCGGACTGCGCCCCGAGCCATGCCATGAACGCACGCATCGGCTCGCTTTCAAACTGCTCGACTATCAACTGCCCATACGACGTGAACAGGCGACGCACCGTTTCGAGTGGGCTGCTCTGCCGCCCAATCTTCAATTGCGCCTTGATCATGCTGCCAAGTAGACCAGTGACCGTCGGCGGGTTGAGGAATGTCTCGAACACTGCCTCATTGATCGGGCGCCAGAAGGCGAGGAAGCGCCGGTACGCCTCGGCGTCACGCGGCGACACACGCGCAATCGACTCACAGGTTTTATCCACATCGCGGTAGAGCGCAATCGCGCCAGAGCCATCAGGGATGGGGTAAAACGCATACGGATCCATGTCGCAGTATTCGAGACCGTAGCGTTCGAGTTCGAGATCGCGGATCACGGGGGTCAGATGGATCATGATGTGCGCCGATGATCCGACATCGATCCGGTAGCCGGGGATCACCTCTTCGGTACAGACTGCGCCGCCGATGATTGGGCGACGCTCGAGCACTAGCGTGCGCA
>JANXAL010000097.1 GCA_025062325.1 Roseiflexus sp. | reverse complement strand
CTCTCGCCCCTTGCCTCCTCGCCACTCGCCTCTCGCCCCTCGCCTCTTGCCTCCTCGCCTCTCGCCCCTAGCCTCCACGCCTCTCGCCTCGTGCCTCTTCTCCACTCGCCCCTGGCCCCGCGCCCTTTGCCTCTAGCCCCTTGACTACTCGTCTTTCGCATCTTGCCTCTTCTCCTCTCGACCTTTGTCCTGGGCTATTTGCCTCTTGCCCCTCGCCTCTCGCCTCTTGTCTTCTCGCCTCTCGCCCCTTGCCTCCTCGCCTCTCGCCTCTCGCCCCTCGCCTCTTGCCTCCTCGCCTCTCGCCCCTTGCCTCCTCGCCTCTCGCCTCTTGCCTCTTCTCCTCTCGCCCCTTGCCCCGCGCCTTTTGCCTCTTGCCCCTCGCCGCTCGCCTCCTCTCGTCTCGCCTCTCGCCCCTTGCCTCTCGCCTCTTGCCTCCTCTCGCCTCGCGCCTTCCGCCTCGCGCCTTCTCCCCTCTCGCCTCTTGCCTCCTCTCGCCTCTCGCCTCCTCTCGCCTCTCGCCTCTTGCCTCTTGCCTTTCCTCTCACCGCACCTGATGCGCCGCGGTCGGCGCGAGCGACCGTTCGCGCACCAGGAATGCCCACCCCAGCGGTTCGAGCGTCACGCTGCCGTCGTCGTTCAGGGTGAACACGGCGCGCTCGAAGACCTGCTGCACGCGCCGTTCGCCATCGGCGGCATATGCCGTCATTTCATCGCTGAGCGGAAAGCCAAAAACTGGCAGGCCTCCATGGCGCTCCCAGTACGCAGCGAAGGCGCCGCGTATCGCGTAGGGCGTTTCGGCAAAACGGCGGCACGCAGGCGGCGCGCAGTCGTTGCGCGACGATGCGCCCGACGGTGGCGCGTAGGCGCGTCCAAGCGGCGCGACCTGTACCACGTACGGCGTGTCCGCCCATTCAGGGTGGATTTCCAGTACGGCGCGCTCGAATATCTGGCGTGTTACGCCATTTTCGACGACTGCCGGCGCCAGCGGCGGACCGAACAGGTCGTTGCCGCCGTGCATCCGCCAGTAGCGCCAGAGGATTGCGGGTACGGGAATGCCGTTCTCAATCCGGTCTTGTGGAGCGGGGAGCAGTTCTTCCGCAGCCGCCAGCACCGCCTGGACGCCTGCCAGGTTCTGATCGAACTCCGGTTCCGTGCTGGTGACCAGTTCGGGAACGATGGCTGCGATCCCCAGGCTGGCTGACCAGTCGTGCATGCCGCCGGTGATGACGTACTGTTCCCAGAAGCGGGTGTAGCGGTAGCCGCTGGCAGCAGCGTAGGTTTGCGCTATTGCGATGGATGGCGGGTGCTCACAGAACGCGGGGAACACGTTGCCAGCCGCCGAGTGCAGGAAAATCGCGCCCCAGGCGTCGATCAGGAAGCTGCGCAGCACCCGGCTTTCGACCTCCGAGTCAGGGTAGGGTCCGCCGGTGTCGGACACGACGCCATACGCGCCGAACACTCGCACGCGCCAGTCGTTGTCGGGGCAGGCGTCGAAATTAGTGTTCATATTGCGGTTGAGATCGACGCCGCGTGCGTTGAACCGCGTGCCGAGCGCCAGTCCATCCGGGTTGATCGTGGGGATAATGTAGAGGCGCACAGCGGGCGGGACCTCGTGCGGGTTGGCGCGGAAATGATCGGCGATCATGGTCGCCAGCGCATAGGTGTTGGCTTCCGGCGCACCGTGCGTATTGCCGACGATCACCAGCTTGATCGGCCCATCGCCGACACGCAGCGCAGTGATTGGACGCCCCTGCGTCGAGGCGCCGATTGTCAGCCCCTTCACAGTCGGCTGGCGCGCAGGCGCGGCGCGGATCGAGATTGGGAGAAGGAGCAGAAGGAGAAGGATGAGGTAGGAAAGTTTGAACGTTGAAGACCGTCGCGGGCGGAAGATTGGTGCGCGTGGAAGGTTGAAGGTGAGAGATTGAAGGCGAGAGATTGCGTGAGGTTCCGCCTTCACACCCTCAGCCTGTGCGCCTTTCACCTTCGCTGGGTTACGCTCGCCCACCTGCAACCTTTGCACCTAGATCCTGGAACTGCGCATCTGAGCGCTGACACCTGCTATCGTATCACTCCGGCTGTAAGACACCATCACCACAAGCGCATCTCTGCGGACACCCGACGCATGACGTCGTTGTTTGCACACATGGAAAGGCCGGAAGAGCGTCCGATGCTAAACGAGCATTAGAACACGCCCGCTTTCTCAGCGGACTTTTACCCGGCGCAGAACCACGCAAACGTGCGACCTGTCGCCGTAATGGTATAATACCAGACAAACGTTGCGGGCAGCATCTGGCGGCATGCCAAAAGCTGGCAATCTACTGACACTCATAGACGGAGCATCCTATGAGCACACGTTCGCAGCGCGGTCGAGCGGTTCAGACGAGGAAAAGCAGCGCTTCCCTCATACTCTTGATGGGTGCCGTCGCTCTGCTGGCGGTTGCGATTGTCGCAACGATCGCGCTGCAAAATCGGCAGACGGCAGCGACTCCTGGGCGCGAGCCAGCGCGTCCGGCGACGAATGTTCCAGTGGGTAAGGACGCAAACGGCTTTTTCTTCAAGGGGAATGCCAACGCGCCGGTGACTGTGACCGAATACTCGGACTACCAGTGCCCCGGGTGCGCCTACTACGCGACTGTTCTGTCGTCGCAGTTTGAACAGGAGTATATCGCGACCGGCAAGGTGAAGTTCGTGTATCACGAATACCCCTTGAGCGGGCACGCGAATGGCGCGCCTGCTGCATACGCGGCGCGCTGTGCGGGTGAGCAGGGCGCCGATAAATACTGGGCGATGCACGATTACCTCTTTACCAACCAGCGTCAGTGGAGCGCGCAGTCGGACCCCAGGGCGCAGTTTGTCGCCTATGCGCGTCAGATCGGTCTTGACACCGCTGCATTTGAGCAGTGCTACGCCAGCAACCGCTTCCGCGACGCTATCAACCAGGCGAAGGCAGCGGGCGATGCGTTGCGCATTCCGGGAACCCCCTCGTTTGCGGTGAATGGTCAACTTGTCAATACCGCCGGTGCGAGTAGCGTGGAGGAGATCTATGCCCGTATGCGCCAAGCGGTCGATGCGGCGCTCGGCGGTCGTTGACATCCCTTCGCCGCATGGCTATAATGCCGTGGCCTGACGCCTGATCCGCGTCTGCGGGGGCGTGTAATCTGCACACCAATATCGTTCACGAAAAAGAGAGATGGCATCGTGCGTAGCCGGGATATCTACTTGTTCATCTTCATTCTAATCATCGCCGGAGTCGCCCTCTCGATCGTCTTTGCGCCAGAAGGGCGCTGGCTATTCAATCGCAACGTCAGCATCCGCTTGGGGCTTGACCTGCGCGGCGGCACGCAGGTGCTGCTCCGCGCTGCTGAGCCGGTTGATCGCAGCGTCATGCAGACGGCAGCCGGGGTTATTGAGCGCCGGATCAATGCGCTCGGCGTGGCCGAGTCGGTCGTGCAGTTGTCGGGGAATGATCGGATCATCGTCGAGATACCAGGTATTGACAATCCCGAACAGGCGATTGAAACGCTGCGCGGCACCGGGAAACTGGAGTTCATCGACACCAAAGGCGAATTCCTGGCGCCTGGCACTATTGTGCGCACCACTGGCAGCCCTAACCCGATCACGCCGCGCCCCACAGCGACGGTCACCGGCACAGAGACGATCACCTCAACCGAGACCATATCGCCAACGGTCCCGGAGGGTCCGATCTACGAGAGCATTACCGACGGAAAGGACCTGGACCTGAATTCGGTGCAACCGCCGCAGCTCAGAGGTCAGAGTCTGCAGAACCAGTTTGCTGTGCCTTTTGCATTCACCGGTGAATCGGCGCGCCGCCTGGAGCAGTTCACCGCTGCCAACATTCAGCGCCCGATGTGCATCGTGCTGGACAATCGAGTGTTCAGTTGTCCGGTCATTGAGGCGGCGCTGGTGGGCGGGCGCGGCGAAATCACTACGAGCACGCGCCAGGACGCTGAGCAGATCTATACGCAACTCAAGTATGGCGCATTACCGGTGCCGCTCCAGGTTGAATCAAGCCGAACAGTCTCGGCGTCGCTGGGTCAGGGATCGGTCGATGCCAGTATTGTGGCGGGTGTCGTCGGTCTGGTGACGGTGGCGCTGTTTATGATTCTGTACTACCGGCTGCCCGGTGTGCTAGCGACAGTGGCGCTGCTGCTCTACACGTTGATCAGCTTCGCGCTCTATCAGTTGATACCGGTGACGCTCACGCTGCCAGGTATTGCAGGCTTCATTCTCTCAATCGGCGTGGCGGTTGATGCGAATGTGCTGATCTTTGCGCGCTTGAAAGAAGAGTTGCGGCGCGGCAGGTCGCTGAATGCGTCGATTGACGCCGCCTTTGTCGAAGCCTGGCCCGCCATCCGTGACTCGAGCATGGCGACGTTGATTACGTGCACTATCCTGTTCATGTTCGGCAATACCTTTGGAGTCAGCCTGATCAAAGGGTTTGCCCTGACCCTCGGAATGGGTATTCTGCTTAGCCTGTTCACCTCAATGATCGTGACGCGCACTTTCCTGCATATGGTCAATCCGCTGCCATTCGCGCAGAACCCATGGCTGTACGAACTGAAGGACGCGCCGGGAATGCGCCACGTCCGCGAGGCGGCATAGACCGATGGCTTCAAGAGAAACGTATGGATAAACTGGTCAAACTGCGCTACTGGTGGTTTGCGCTGTCGCTGCTGATCATCATCCCCGGTCTCGTGTCACTGGCGCTCTTCGGGTTGCGCCTGAGCATCGATTTCAGCGGCGGTGCGCTGTGGGATCTGCAGTTCGCCGAACGTGCACCCGGTCAACTCGATACTGAGCGTATTCGCGCGATTTTTGCGGCGCAGGGGTTTGAGGGAGCGCTGGTGCAGTTGACCGAGTCCCAGATCGATGGGCGCACGGTTGCCAGCGCAGTAGTGCGAACCCGCGCCCTGAGTGAAACCGATCCGGAATCGCAGCGGCAACAGGTGCTCAATGCACTTCGCGCAGAGTATGGTCAGGTCAATCAACAGTCGTTGCAGACGGTCGGCGCCACGGTGAGCGCCGAGTCGACTCGTAGCGCGGTCATTGCGGTCATTGCAGCATGTGTGGTTATTCTGATCTATCTGACGCTCGCTTTTCGCCGGGCGCCGCATCCAATACGCTATGGCGTTTGCGCCATTCTGGCGATGATCCATGATGTGCTGCTGGTGCTGGGCGTCGCCTCGATCCTGGGGGTAGTCATCGGAATGGAAGTGGACGCACTGTTCCTGACGGCGCTCCTGACTGTCATCAGTTTCTCGGTGCACGATACGATTGTGGTCTTCGACCGCATCCGCGAGAACCTGATCAATCGACGTCCTACCGAAACCTTCGATGAGATTGTCAATCATAGCATTGTGCAAACGCTGCCCCGTTCGGTCAACACGCAGTTGACCACCTTCTTTACCCTGGTGGCGCTGCTTCTCTTCGGCGGCGAAAGCATTCGCAATCTGGTGCTGATCCTGCTGATCGGTCTGGTCAGCGGCACCTACTCGTCGATTTTCAACGCTGCGCAGTTGCTGGTAGTGTGGGAGAACCGCGAGTGGAACCGCTGGTTCCGTCGTAGCGCTCCCCCTGGCGCCGAAGCGCCTGCAGCGTAGAAAGGCGCTTATTTCGTCACATAGTACGTTCGCCAGCGATGTGGCGCATCCGGCGGCGATCCGTCGTGGATGTCGAGGATACGCGCCCCTGATGCTTTCAACCGGGCAGTTACGCGCTCTCCTGGCAGAGGATGCACTTCAAAGCGCGCTGGTCTGATCGGGCACATGCTGCAACACTCCCCAGGCATGGACCAGGTCGCAACTGTTTGCTGCTATCGGCAGCGTCACGCTGGCGCTGACGAGGAAGTGGGCCTGGCTGAGGTCGGCGTGAAGGCGACGAGCTTTGACGATCAGACTCTCGGCGATATCGATGCCGACATAACGAAAGTGTAGTCGGAAGGCAGGCGCGAGCCGCCCGACGCCGCAACCGAAATCGAGCACGATTGAGCGTTGCTTTGGCCGCTCGAACGGTGCAATTCGCTGAAGCAAGTCGGCAACCTGTTCGTATCCGGTTTGCAGAAACGCCTCAACGTTCCACCTGCCGAAACGGTTCGTGCCGGTCATTCCCCAGAACGGGTCGAGCTGACCAAGGTCTTCCCACTGACGTTTGTTTGCTTGAAGGCTCGTCATTATCGTTGACCTGCGCTTTCGATAAAATTACAGACAGTATGGACCAGGAACACGCTCGTCGCACAGGGAAGAGTACCTGTGCGCTTCCGGGAAAGACTCACTGAGTCCCACATGAATGTGCCTGAGTTTCAGGCGGGTCTGAGCACGATCCTGGTACGAATGGAACACGGATTTACGCTGATGCGACGAATTGATACGGATCTGCCGGTTGTGGAAGTTTTAATGCGTCAAACGGGCGATGCAACCAAGAGCGTGCCAGAAGAATGACTCCTGTGAGCACGCTACTCTGCCTGCAACGGCAGATTCGGCTGCACATCGAGATCCCAGCCGTCCTGTTTGCCTGCCTCGAAGCGGTAAAAGGCGGCTGCGCCAATCATAGCGGCATTGTCGGTGCAAAGAGCGATAGGCGGAACGCGCACCGGCACCGGCGCACGACGACGGAGCTCTTCGCGCAGGCGAAGATTGGCAGCCACGCCGCCTGCCAGCAGGATTTCAGTTGCGCCGAAGGCGCGCGCCGCCTCGACCGTTTTGGTCACCAGCACATCCACGACCGATTCTTGGAATGCGCGCGCCAGTCGCGCTACAATGGTCGGGGGAAGGGGCGACTCGGCTGCTGCGGATGCGCTGCGTTTTCCGGCGCCAGGTTGAAGCGCCGCTTCGCGCGCCCGATACTCGCGGATCTGGTGCAGCACCGCAGTTTTCAAGCCGCTGAACGAAAAATCGTAACTGTCACGCAACCATGCACGTGGCAAGGTGACGCCGCCAGGTGCGTTTTCAGCCGCCTTTTGGATGGCAGGTCCGCCGGGAAAGCCAAGGCCCAGCAACCTTGCGACTTTATCAAACGCCTCGCCAGCCGCGTCGTCGCGGGTCTGCCCGAGCAGGCGGTAACGACCGTGCCCTTCGAGCAGCGCCAGCAACGTGTGCCCGCCACTGACGACGAGCGCAACAACCGGGAACTGCGGTTCGGGCGCATCCGGCTGGTCCTCAGTCACTAGCCAGTTTGCGTAGATATGCGCTTCAATATGATTGACGCCAATAAAGGGCAGTTCGCGAATCCAGGCAATGGCCTTGGCCACATTCAACCCGGTCATCAGCGCGCCAGCCAGCCCGGGACCATACGTCGCCGCGACAGCGTGGATGTCGTTCCACCCGCCGGGGAGCGGGCGCAGCGCATCGTGCAACACGGCATTGATCGTCAGAATATGCTGGCGCGACGCGACCTCGGGAACAATCCCGCCATAGCGGCGATGCTCATCGATCTGCGACGCCACCACATTCGAGATGATTGTACGACCGCCGCGAATGATCGCTGCTGCCGTTTCGTCGCACGACGTCTCGATTGCCAGAATGGTGAAGTCCCTGTCCATGCCTGATATTGTACCATTCCCTTGACACACTGGTTGCTGGATCGGTATAATGGGACTGCTTTTAGGAATGCCTAAATAATACCGGAGCCATGCCCCTATCAGAACATACCGAGTCTGTTCAGGACTATCTGAAAACCATCTTCGACATCCAGCGCGAGCGCGGACGTGTGGCGACCACCGTACTTGCCGAGCGGTTGGGCAATTCACCAGCCTCAGTAACCGGCATGATCAAAAAGCTCGCCGCGCTCAATCTGGTGGAGTACGAACCGTACCAGGGCGTAGTGCTGACCCCGGCAGGCGAAAAGATTGCGCTGGAAGTCATCCGCCACCATCGCCTGATCGAGCGCTACCTCGCCGAGGCGTTAGGCGTGCCGTGGGATCAGGTGCATGCCGAAGCGGAAAAGTGGGAACATGTGTTGTCGGAGGACCTGGAGGACCGGATCGACGCCGTGCTCGGCTACCCGACGACCGACCCGCACGGCGCGCCGATCCCAAAGCGCGACGGCACGCTGCCGCCGCCCCACACCACCCGTCTGAGCGACCTGCAAAGCGGTCAGTCGGCGACAATCGCCGAGGTGAGCGACCACGACCCGGCGATGCTGCGCTACTTTGCCGAACTCGGATTACGCCCCGGCGTCGATGTGACCGTCGTTGCCGTGGCGCCGTTCGGCGGACCGTTGACCGTGCGGTTGGATGATGTTGAGCACGCTGTGGGACGCGAAGTGGCAGGGTATGTGTCGGTGTGTGATGTAACGTCGGCGAGCGGGGAGTAGCCTCGCAGGGGTAACGTTTTCTAGATACGCAGCGCGTTTCCCGCGTCTTGACATCCTGTTTTCCCTTATCCCTCCTCGCTTGCAAGCGGAGCGTTTTTAGGGCGCGATGGAAGTTTGCCGCGCCCTAACGCCCTTATTCTCATCTTTCCCCCAACTCCCTTTTCCAACAAGGGGAGAAGAGGAGTCGGTGCGTCTTATTGCCTGAAACGGGCGAGGCAACATAAGCGGGATGGACATCTCAGTGCAATCCTTTGTCCAGTCGATCAAGAACGAGTTTGTCACCTTCGAAGTGCGCGAATATCCGCCAGGCGTTACGGTCGCTCCAGGCATCGCATTCGTGTGTGGAAGGCGGGTGGGGATTGCCCTTCAATGGCTTGAAGTCGAGCGATTTCGGGTTATATTTTGTTTTCAGATAACGTACGAGGTCATCGATTGGCGTCGCAGGTACTGCTCTACGATGCGCGCAGCCTCTTCACCAAGCCAGGTATCAGTACAGAGCAGAATGTGAGCGTCTTGTTTGGGAAAAGGCTGATTGTTGTACAGTTGCACCAGTGCGTTTAGTTCAGCAGACATGCGCGCTATATCGTGCAGAGATGCGTTCTCCGTACTCTGACGCACGTTATTGATGAGATTGTCGATCTGTTGTGCAATGTTGGGCGCCAGATCGTTACGTTGTTTCACGTTTGAGTGCTTTGTCACCAAACGGCGTTCTTCCTCGGAACGTCCATTGGTGAGCAGGCTCGTGCCGCAGGTGGAGAGAATGAGATTGGGTTTTGCAGACATAAGCGTCTTCCCTCGCTCATGGCTTTTTAGAGCCATGTACAGCTCCGACTCAACAGGCGAGATGATTATTTCAGCAAGAACCGGTAGTGCGGTTTGAACGCGCCAGGCATCGCAACCTTATGTTGACGCCCAACAATCATCCATGAGCGTTACTTGCGCCATCCGTCACCTCAAACCATCTGCCTGGACCTCATTCTTCCTCGCTCTCGCGGGACTGATCGACAGGCTGAGACGTTTGGGCATCGCGCGCATCGATGCGCGGCAGATCGGTGGTGATGTCGCTGTCTTCGGCGACGTGGAGCACATCGGGGGCGTGGGAGAGTTCGTTGATCGCGTGCCGGGTGCCTATGACAAAAAGGGTGTTGAAGACAGTCGGTTCGCTCACCTGGATCACTTCGTCGCTGAGACCGTGCTCATTGATCCAGTGCAGGAGACGAGTGCGCGCCTGTCCGTTGTGTTCGCGCAGGCGACGATATTTCTCGGCGCGCGTGCAACGCGCTAGTTCCTCGGCAGGCGGGCGCCTAAGCGTCACGACCGAACGAATCAGGGACTGCAACCGATTATCCGGTTGTGATGCGGGCGCCTGCTTGTGCTTCTTGCTCATAGGACAAACCTCGCCAGCCCGGCGCCAACCCGTTCAGCAGGTGCCGAGAGCGGAAGCGCCGTTTCCAGCAGCCGCTGACGCAGGGCAGCGCCCTGCAGCCCGGAGTGGGCTGAGGCAATCAGCGCAGCAATCCCTGCTACATAGGGCGCTGCCATACTCGTGCCGCTCATCCGGGTGTAGAGACTGCGGCGCTGAATGTCGCGCTCAAGACTTGACATAATGTTTACTCCGAACCCGACAATATCGGGCTTGCATAGCCCGTCAGGCGTCTTTCCGCTGCTGCTGCTGGGCCAGGGGTTAAGCTCGAAATCGACGGCGCCAACCCCCAGCGCCTCAGCGTATGAACCGGGTGCGCGCACCACGCCGGGACCATCGTTGCCGATGGCGACGACCGGGAGCACATCGAAATCCTCCACCAGCGTGCGTAGCAGCAACCGCATGCCTTCGGTGACAGTCTTGAACACTGGAGCGCTGATCCATTCCGGGCGAAAACCGAGGGACATACTGATGATCATCGGTTTGTCCTGATTCTCCGCCAGGCTGAAGCGCGACAGCATCCAATCAAGCGCCACCACAATTCGTTCCAGGCTGGTTTTGACCGTCTCGCTCTCGACCACCGCCGCTACCAGCAGATTGACATCCGGTGCGACCCCGACGTTGCGCCCGGCGATAATACCACAGACATGCGTGCCATGACCATGGGTATCGAAGCCGCTGACGGCTCGCATACTTTCGGGCGTGGGCACGAATGGAACATAACGGAACTCAATCCGCTTCCCGAGAAACTCGTTGTGGTCGGCGTCGCAGCCGGTATCCAGCACGCCGACGATGACATTTTGCCCTCTAATGCCCTTCGCGTGCGCCTCCTGAATGCCGCTGACGGCAGGCCACTCTGGTGCGCGCGGTCGACGGAGCCTGGTTTCGGCGCCGATACGCGCGACTGGCAATGAGAGCGACACGTCCGGCATGATCAGATAGTCGTCGGCGAGGATCTCACGCGCCTGTTCCGCCTGTTGACTGGTTGACGCGTTAACGATGTAGCAACTCACATGCCCCAGACGCTCGAACCCGTGCCCAATCAGCTTGCGCTGTCCAGGCAGATGGGGACGCAAACCGAGTCGGATCAGTTCCATGGCGCGACGCGATGTTTGCGCGTCGCGGATGAGTTCCATGCGCTTCTTGGCGGTCGTCGCTTCGTGTAGCGCAAATGCTGCACTCCGCGTTCGCTTGCGGACGGCGATAAACTTTTCCACGCCCGATGACAGGGTGTGATATCACGCTTTGATATCCTTGCTTTGTGCGATACAGTATAGCACAGTCGCGCATCGTCTGAGCAGCGGGCTGGAGCCCTCGCTCAGAACGTGGAAGCCCTGTGGGGGTTTGTGTGATCTCAGCAAAGGCTTCAACCCGCAGCATCAGATGCCGCCTGATCATGGATGACTGGAACCGTGGGCTGAGACGGATACACACGGATCGGGTGCGTTCCATCATCGGCACATCCGCGTAGAATCCGTCGCATCAGTGGTCATTCGTGTCGTATTACGCCATGTGATGCTCTGAAAGTCATCGTGCGCTCTCCGTGGGAGTTCGGGGTAGCGCGGGGCTGCGGCGTCGGTTCACGATCCTTCGCCCCACACCCCCACTTCAATCCCCGCCAGGTTCTCTAGCGCCTTGATCAGCGCGTGGTTGCCTTCGTGTCCAAGTCCGCGCGCCTGCAAGGTGCGGTAGAGTTGATGGATCAACGCCGTTCCAGGCAACGGTACGCCAAGCCGGTCGGCTTCCTGCAGGACCAACCGGAGATCTTTTTGCTGGAGATCAATCGTAAAACCGGGGCGCCAGTCGCGTGCCAGAATCTGTGGTCCACGGTTGCTCAACATCCAACTGCCAGCCGCACCGCTTGCGACTGCCTCCAGCACCTTGCGCAGGTCGACGCCGCTAGCCTGAGCAAACAGGAGCGCCTCACTCATCGCTAGTGCATGCCCCACTACCAGGATCTGGTTGACCAGTTTGGTCGTCTGTCCGGCGCCAATAGGACCCAGGTGGGTGATCGTTTTGCCCATCGCCTGGAAGACCGGCAATGCTCGCTCGAACTGGGTAGCGTCGCCGCCGACCATGATGCTGAGTGTGCCGCGTGCGGCGCCCTCCGAGCCGCCGCTGACCGGTGCATCGAGCATGTGGACGTGGCGTTCCGCCAGGCGCGCAGCGATCCGCTGAGTTGCCTGCGGGCTGATCGTGCTCATATCGATCACCAGCGAGCCCGGGCGTGCACCGTGAATGACGCCGCTGTCACCCAGAATGACGTGCTCGACGTCAGGCGTATCGCTGACGCAGGTGATGATGATGTCGCTGTGGAATGCTAGGTCGCTGGGACTGCTGGCTGGTTCGGCGCCTTCCGCCGTCAGTTCGTCCATGCGGCTGGCAGTGCGGTTCCATACCCGCAACGGAAATCCTGCCTTCAAAATGTTGCGCGCCATGCCGCGCCCCATGATGCCAAGACCGATGAAGCCAACCCGTTCGCGCTGCTCCATACACTTGTCCCTCTGCTCTATCAGTACGGAATCCGTTGCGCGTCATTGTATCACGCACTTCTCAGGCGACTGCCATTTTTGCGTAATGCCAGCGTTATCTACAGGGATTGTCGATGCAATCGCTATCGACTACAGTATCAGTAGTGCATGACCTCACCTGTGCGGGAGCGTTCGTATGGATTCGTTTACTCGCTTTATGATCATCGCAGCCTGTGCAGCGTCGCTGGCGCTGTCGTTGCTTGCGGCATGCATCGCTACCCCAGCAGTTGTGACTACGCCGCTGACTGAGGTCTCCGTCCCAACTGCAGCAGTCTGGGATCAGGCGCCATTTCCAGTGCAGGTGGCGCCTGTCAGCATGCCAGCCTTCTCATACGCGAATGTGACCCCCTCTCCGACGTTGCAACCCATTCCTACACCGCTGCCCACCCCGATCCCGCCGACCCTGCAGCCGCTTGGTCCCGGCGGCATGCCGCATCCGCTGCGTGTCCGCCGATTGCAGTTCGGTGTGCACGCCCATCTGTTCTGGACCGACCGCGCCACACCGCTGCGTCTGGCGAAGGATGCAGGTTTTGGCTGGATCCGGCAGCAGATTCACTGGAAGGATCAGGAGGGTCCGCCCGGTTTCTACGCCTGGGGCGCTGAACTCGATACGCTGATCGCCGATGTTCATGCGCGCGGCCTAAAACTGATGATTTCAATTGTCCGCTCGCCGCGTTTCCATGGACGCGGCGGCAGCGACGGGTTGCCGGAACATCCCGAAACGCTGGGAAACTTTGTCGCGGCGCTGGCGCAGCGGTATAAGGGACGCATTCACGCCATTCAAATTTGGAATGAGCAGAACCTGGCATACGAGAATGGCGGCTACGTCTCGACCAATGATGCCCGGCATTACGTCGAAATCCTCAAGGTTGCGTACCGACGAATCAAAGAAGTTGATCCAACGATCATTGTGGTCAGCGGTGCGCCAGCGTCGACTGCCGTCGATAATCCCAGCGTTGCGATCTCTGACATTCGCTACTACAGCGCCATGTTCGCCCACGAGAACGGCGTCATGCGCAACTACGTCGATGCGCTCGGCGTGCACCCTGGCGGTTCGGCGAACCCGCCAGAGACCTTCTGGCCCGATGCGCCAAGTCCGGCGCAAGGATGGACTGACCATCCGACGTTCTACTTCCGCAATGTAGAGCGCATTCGCCGCTTGATGGAAGAGTACGGGCTGGCGGATATTCCGGTGTGGATTACGGAATTCGGGTGGGCGACTCGCAATAACACGCCAGGATTCGAGTTCGGGAACCAAGTATCGTATGAACAACAGGCGCAGTATATTGTCGGCGCCATGCGGTGGACGGAGGAGCGGTATCCGTGGGTTGATGCGATGTTCCTGTGGAACCTGAACTTTGCGCCGCTGCGCGCGCGCAATGGCGAACCCTGGCACGAGCAGGCGTCGTTCAGCATTATCAACGCCGACTACACGCCGCGCCCGGCATACCGAGCGGTCCAGCGGTACATCCTGGAGTATAATGCCCGCCGTGGGTGAGCTAATCCGACAACCATGACTGGTTTCACGGCGCGCAGCGGGTGCGCACAACGTATCAGGATGAGCCCACGGGATTCGCGTGGACGTAACGGATTTACACGAATGTGCTGTGATGGAAAACCATCGATCAACCTGCGGGAACCCGTCTCGCCGTGAGAACCTGTGTGCTCCCATCCGCCGGGCTAACCGGCATGCTCGACCATTCTACCGGATCACGACCATACGCGCGCCGCTCGCCGCTTTTTTCTTTTTGCTTGCGCTGTACCTGCTGACAGCAAGCGGTCATTTCTACTCCCCCGACGAAGAAGCTATGTACTATGTGACGCGCGGGCTGGCGACCCGCGTCGATGTCGCTATTGAGGACGGCGATCTTGTGCCGATGCCGTTGCGCGAAGGACGAGATGGACGCAAAGTATCGCCGTATGGCATCCTGCCATCGCTGGCGGCGCTGCCTTTGTTCGCATTGGGCGCACTCCTTGCCAGCGGCGCGCCAGTCGAGGTTTATGAGTATCTCACCCGTTTCAGCGTTAGCCTGTTGAATGCGATGGTGACTGCCGCAACCGGCGCTCTTGTGTTCGCATTCGTGGTAGCGCTGGAGTATGGCAGACGCGCCGCGTGGCTGGCTGCTATCGCGTTTGGCGTCGCAAGCCTGGCATGGCCCTATGCGCGCACGTTCTTCTCCGAGCCGTTGACCGGTCTGCTGGTGATGTGCGCGGTGGAACGGGCGTATGCCGCTCGTATGCGGAATGACTGGCGTGCGCTGCTAGCGGCAGGGGTTGCGGCAGGGCTGCTGATAGCAACGCGCATCGCAGCAGCGACTCTATTGCCCTTCCTGGCACTGTATGTGGGAATGGCGGCGTGGTCGCACCATTTCACTCATCAGCGCGGTATATATCGTAGGACGGCGGAATGGCTGCGTGCTGCGGCGATGCGCCTGGGTTTCTGGGGTTTAGGACTCATTCCCGGTGTAACGCTGGTGATCGGCTACAACACAGCGCGATTCGGGACGCCGCTGGCGAGCGGATATGGCGATGAGTCAAGCGCCTTTACCACGCCGCTGCTGACTGGCTTGAACGGATTGTTGTTCAGTCCTGGCAAGAGTCTGTTCCTGTACGCGCCAGTAGCGCTGCTGGCGCTGGCAGGAGCGCCGCTCCTCTGGAAACGCCGGCGACTGGAGACCGCGCTGCTGATTGGTCTGGTTATTGCTCATGTGGTCCTGTATGCGCACTGGCACGCCTGGGATGGCGGCGGGGTCTGGGGACCGCGCCTGCTGCTGCCGGTCGTGCCGCTGCTGGCGGTGTTGGCGGCGCCAATGTTCGAGAAGGCAACCGCAGGCGGCAGCCTCGTGATCCGTCTGGTGATTGGGGCGATCCTGGCGTTTGGAGCGATCAATGCGCTGGCTGGCGTTATCGTCAATCCGTCAATCTATCTCAATATGGGCATCCCCCGTCATCTCATCTACTTCGACGCGGCGCATTCGCCGCTGCTGGCGCACTGGCGGATTGCAGCGGAACGCTGGCAGGCGCGGTATGGCGCCGGGCAATGCGTGCTCGGCGATGGGTTCTACTTCCCGGAGTTGCCCGACACACTGCTGCCGCGGATGACCGGCGCATCGGGGATGATCGCCTGTCGCAGCAACAGACCGACGCTTCTCACGATCCGCATCAACGACGACCGTCCGGTCGGCGTGCCGCCAGGCAACCCAACACTCGACATCGCCGGGCGTCGTGTGGAAGTGCGCGGGGGTCAGGGAAGCGTGGTGCGGATCATGATTCCGCCGGGTGAATCGCTTATTCTGCGGGCGCAGCCATTTATGCAGACGATACCGGGAACGGAACGGCAGCGGATGGTGGGATTACGGGTGGATGAGGTTGCCGCTACCGATGACCATGGCGTTCGCTTGTCCCTCGCTGATGCCGCCATTGAACCACCGCCGATGAGTCCGCGCTACCGCTGGGGATGGTATTTTGTCCCGACTGTCCGCCACACGACCGATCTGTGGATCGGGTATCTGCTGCGGAGCGAAGTTGGTCCTCGCCGTGCAGCGGCAGTGGCGACGTTGATGGTGGGCGCGGCATTAGCGGCGGGGATGGCAGGGGCAGGGATGATATTGAAGGCGGAACATTGAAGGTGGGGAAGTGGGGGCACCCCACCCGCGGGCCCCCCCCACGGGGGGGGCCCCCCCCCGGATGGGGCCGCCCGGGGGGGGGCCCCGCCCGGGGGGCCCCCCCCGGGGGGGCGCCCGCCCCTGGGGGGGGGGCCCGCGGGGGGGGGGCCCCCACTTCCCCACCTTCAATGTTCCGCCTTCAATATCATCCCTGCCCCTGCCATCCCCGCCGCTAATGCCGCGCCCACCATCAAC
>JANXAL010000083.1 GCA_025062325.1 Roseiflexus sp. | reverse complement strand
GGAGTTTGGCGAGGATGTTCGAGACGTGGTTCTTGACCGTGCCCTCGGTAATATGCAGCCGCCTGGCGATGTCGCGGTTGCTCAACCCCTGCGCCAGCAACACCAGCACCTCGCGCTCACGCTCCGATAGATCGAACGGCTGTGCTTCAGCGCGCTGCCTGCCGGTTGCCACTTCGCGTAGCGTGCGCGAGGCGATCTCCGGCTGGATGAAGACGTCTCCGGCATGAACGCGCCGGATCGTCTGGATGAGCGTGTCGGCGGGAGCGTCCTTGAGCAGATAGCCCATCGCACCGGCGCGGATGCTCTGAAACACATAGTCATCCCGGTCGAAGGTAGTCAGCACAATCACGCGCGCCTGGGGCCATGCGCCGATAATCGCGCGGATGGCATCCACGCCGTTCATCACTGGCATCTGCACATCCATCAGGATAACGTCGGGACGCAACCTGAGCGCCTCACGCACCCCCTCAGCGCCATCCTTCGCCTCACCAACCACGCGCATGCCGGGTTCGAGGTCAAGAATGGTCTTCAAGCCCTGGCGCATGAGGGTCTGGTCTTCAACAATGAGAATGGAAATATTCGATGGCTGCATGGTAGCGCTCTCAACATTCCGGCGCAATCAGCGGAAGCGACGCTTCAACAGTCGTCGTCCACGGATGCTGCCCGTTTGAGGTCACTGCCAGGACGCCGCCAATCCCTTCCACCCGTTCACGCATGCCACGCAAACCGTAGTGACCAGGGCGATCAAATGCGTCCGCCGGCAGACCCACGCCGTCATCACAGACGCAGAGGCGCACGCCCTGCAGCGAAACCGTCGCCACGACCTCAACATTCGTAGCTTGGGCGTGCTTCTCGATGTTGGTCAGCGCCTCCTGCGCCACCATCCACAACGTTTCAGCCAGAACCGGCGGGATCTGGTCAATTGCCGGATCAATCTGGCACACGACGTTTATTCCGCTGCGCTGACTGACCGCCACGCACTGTTCCATCAGCGCCTGACGCAACGGGCGGTTACCCAGACCTGGAGTGCGTAAACCAGCGATGGTGCGCCGAAGCGCTGCCATACTCTCGCGCACCTGGGTCTTCATTACATCCATCTGCGCCTCTGCACGCTGTGGATCGACCCGGTAGAGGCGCTGCGCCGCTTCCAGTTGTACGCTCAACGCCGAGAGTGTGTGTCCCAGGTAGTCGTGGAGGTCACGCGCGATCCGTTCGCGTTCCCGCAGTTTCGCCAGTTCAACAGCCTGATCGCGGTTGCGCTCCAGTTCACGGCGCGCTGCTTTCAGCTCGGCGATCAGCCGACCGCGTTCGCTACTGGTGCGCATCGCATAGTACACGAGCAGATACATCCCGATAGTGGTGGCTCCAATGCCAGCGTTTGTAGCCGCCAGCCCTGGATCGATGCCCTGGATGCGCCAGTCTGCCGCTTGCAGCGTCGCCAGCAGCAGGATTGTCACAACATTGGCAATAGCTGGCAGCGGCGGCAGCAGCCCGAACGATTGTCCCAGCAGCATGAAGATCAGACCATAAAAGTGCGCGAATAGGTGTGACTGGATCAGCCAGGCGAGGATGCCCCCGCCGAAATAGACCGCATGTTGCCAGAGCGGCGGAGGCCAGCGCCGTACAAAGACATACAGCCGCAGGTACACCCCTAATTGTCCTGCCAGCAGCGCCGCGACCGCTGCAACGCGCCAGTCAAGCGCCGCACGTTGCTGCCAGATGGTTCCTGCTGCAAATGCCAGGTAGATCAGGATCGTGACGATATGCCAGAACCAGACATAGGGCACAAAAATGCGTCCCGGCAGTGGCAGATCAGGGTCGTCCTGAAATGACATTGATGAACTGAACCTTGCAAGAAGTGATCTCATCGCTTCAGAATCTTACACTACTCTCAGCCTATCCACAACCGGAAATAATCTGGGTTCAGTCAGGCATTGGCGAAATAATGCTCTGGCAGGTGCAATGCGCGGAAGCACACGAATCCTCACAGATCGAGACAGATTGCACATGATTCTCCATATACAAGCCGATTCGTAGGAATCCGCTGTATCCGTGATGGATCCGTGTTCCCCTTATGCCAGATTCCGCTTGCACTCGAGTCAACCCGCTCCCATCCTGATTGTCTTCATTAGCGAGAGCGTCGGGAATGGCTCACCGATCAGGAGCGCCAGACTGTGCGCCAGGATTACCGGCGTCAGGCAGCGCTTCCTCAGCAGGAACAGCCCGCCGAGGATCAACCTGTACACTAGGCTGAACACACAACTAACGATGCTGAGCCCCCACACGCTGTGATACAATGCGAAGAGCAGGCCGACAGCGATCATCCGAACCCATGCAGGAGTCTGCATCCGTTCGAGCTCTCCCATCACAAACCCGCGCGTGATCAGGTCTTCCAGGAGTGCGCCGCCAGCGCCTGCCAGCACGATAAACCGGCGCAACAGGTTGATCGCGAAGAAATTCGCTTCCGGGTTGAACTGGAGGTAGCCGAACATTCCAAAGACACCCCACAGTAGCCCTACCAGCGCTCCCAGCGTCATCAATAGCAACGGCGCTGGGCGTCCCCAACCCCTCACAAGTGTAAATGTTTCCGGCAAGCCCTTCCGTTGCATCGCCCGTTTCAGGCATCAGGACGCCCCAACTCCCTCTTCTCCCCAACTCCCCGCGTGCGAGGTGCGAGGGGGGGTGGGAGAAGCTCGCAAGTGTAGATTTTTCCAGCAAGCCCTTCCGTCGCATCGCCCGTTTTGAGCGTCGGGATGCGCAAACTCCCCCCTTCTCCCCTTGTGGGAGAAGGGGGGCAGGGGGGTTGAGGGGAAAAGGGCGTCAGGATGCGGCAAACCTGCTTCGCACCCTAAAAAGCCTACACTTGAGAGGTGGGAGAAGGGAGCAGGGGAGATGAGAGGAAAAAGGGCGTCAGGACGCGGAAAACATCCATCGCATCCCAAAAACTCTACGCATGTGAGGTCCCCACCCCAGGTCGGCGAAGGTGAACTGGCAGCGCCGCATCCAGGCGACCACGACCCGAATATGATTCCCGAAGCCGATCAGAAACAACGCCACCTGCCAACCGGTCGCTGCCCGCACGTCCATTGTCGCCGCCAGAATAATAAACGGAATCGGTCCAAACAGGGCACCTACGATGATCAGCAGCAGCGCCATTACAACTATCGCGTACCACGCGCTTTGGCGCACCACCAGTGCGCCCCTACCCTCACCTATCGTATCGGCAACCCTCTTGCCCCTTGCCGCTCACCTCTTGCCCCGCGCCTCCCACCTCTTGCCCTGCGCCTCTCACCTCTTGCCCTGCGCCTCTCGCTTCTTGCCTCTTACCTGCTCGCCTGCCAGCGGAAGAAGCGCGCCGCCAGGATGCCCGCCGCTAGGGTGTAGCCGATGGTGAGCGCCAGGTTGCGCGCCACATCCGCGCCCAGGTCGCCAGCGATCAGCGGCGCGCGCACCAGATCACCGATGGCGTAGGCAGGCAGAAACCGCGCCGCCTGTTGCAGCCATTCCGGCATGTTTTCCATAGGAATGACTAGCCCGGCAAGGAACAATTGGACGAAGTACAGCAATTGTCCAACCACAATCGTCACGTTCTGGCTTGGCGACAGGCTGCTGATGCACTGCCCTAGCGCCACCGAGACGATGACCGCCATCAGGATCATTGGCAGGCTCAGGATCAACCCATTGGAAGAGACGCTCCAGCCGAAAGCGACGGCGGCAAACCCCAGCACTAGCGCCGTCTGCGCCAGGCACATCAGCACATTGACCACCATGAAGGCGCCAAACAGGTATATGGCAGGGGTTGGCGTCGCCTTCAAGCGCCACAACACGCCAGTGGTGCGCATGCCGGTCATGAACGTTGATCCGCCGAGCATGCCGAACGACAGAATATTCAGCACGACGACGCCCGGTACGACCCACTGCATGAATGTTGCGCCATCGACCGCCATCTCACCGAACACGAAGCGATAGATGACCAGCAGGAACACCGGAAAGACCAGGTTCCAGAACACTACCATCGGCTCACGGGCATATGAGAGGGTCAATGCTTTCGAGAGGATAACAAAGCGTTTCATGGCAGGATCAGGCTCCTTTCGGTCCGGGCAGGTCGCAGACCTGCCCCCTACGCTGACGGCTCCAGGCGCCTTCCGGTCAATTTGAGATAGACATCCTCCAGGTTGGGCTGGCGCACAGCAATGTCGCGCACCAGCCGCCCGTGCTGCTGCGCCGCCGCGTACAGCGCCTGAAGCGTGGCTTCAGGACTCACCGTCTCGATTTCGAGGTGTTCGCCGACGTAGCGCATCTGTGTGGCGCCAGGCAGTGACGGCAGGGCCTCCAGCGGCAGTTCGACGGTTGCTTTCAACACCGGTTGCACATTGGCGGCGATCAACCGATGTGGCGAGTCGCACGCCACAATCCGCCCCTCGTCGATGATCGCCACCCGTCCACACAACGCCTCCGCTTCGTCTATGCTGTGCGTCGTGATCACAATCGTGCGTCCCTGATCCTTTAACGCGCGAATCATGCGCCAGACCTCGCGGCGCGCCGCCGGATCGAGCGCTCCGGTCGGTTCGTCGAGCAAGACAATCTCTGGATCAGTGGAAAGCGCGATAGCCAGCGCCAGGCGCTGCCGCTGCCCGCCCGACATCTGCTTCGCGCGCCGGTGCGCCTGATCGATAAGACCGAAACGTTCCAGCAGGTCCAGTATCTGGCTGCGCGACAGATAGACCTCGTAGAGCGCCGCGTAGACTTCGATGAGTTCGAGCGCGGTCAATCCGTCGATCAGCGCCGTGCTCTGCAGTTGAATGCCCAGTTTGCGCCGGGCGTGCTGCGGGTCGCGCAGCACGTCGATGCCGGCGACAAAAATGGCGCCGGTGTCCGGGCGATATAACCCCTCGATGCACGAGAGGAGCGTCGTTTTGCCTGCGCCATTCGGACCAAGCAGACCAAAGATTTCGCCGCGCCGCACGTCCAGGGAAACGCCTTTCAGCGCCTCGATGCGCCGTTGTCCTGTACCGTAGTGCATGCGCACATTACGCACGTCAATCGCAAGTTCGCTCATAGCAGCCTCCTGTTCGTTCGCCATCAGCGTAGCGCGAAACAGGAGGTTGTTGAAGTGCAGGAGGATAGATTGTGAGGGTGTGTGAGAGGGGGGATGCCGCGATATGACAAAGGTCATACGGTGTATGAAGTTGCGTTCCGCTGTCGCCCTGTAGATAATATCGCCACACGATCTCAGTCAGTAGAACAGCGAGCAGCCTATGTACGACCTTCTCATTTGCGGCGGGCACGTCATTGACCCGGCAAACGGTCTGAACGCCATCGCCGATGTTGCGATCCGCGACGGGCGCATCGTAGCCGTGGCGCCGTCGCTCGATCCGGCTCAGGCGCGTGAGGTGATCGACGCCGCAGGGCAGATCGTCACCCCGGGACTGGTCGATCTGCACACCCACTTCTACTGGGGCGCCACCTATTGGGGCATCGAAGCGGATCCGGTTGCAGCGCGCAGCGGCGTAACCACCTGGGTGGACGCGGGCAGCGCCGGGGCGTACAGTTTTCCAGGGTTTCGCCAGTTCATCTGCGCCGCCAGCCGAGTGCGCACGTTTGCTTTTCTCAACCTCTCGGCAATCGGGCTGATCGCGCCAACCTGGGAGTTCGCCAATCTCGACTATTGCGACGTTGATCTGGCGATCAGGACAGTCGAGGAGAATCGTGACCTCATTGTGGGAATCAAGGCGCGCATCGACCATAACACAACGCGCGGCGTCGGCATTCGCCCGCTGCACCTGGCGCGCGCCCTTGCCGACCGGGTGGCGCTGCCGCTTATGGTGCACATTGGCAACGGACCGCCGCCGCTGGAGAAGATTGTCGCGCTGCTGCGCCCTGGCGATATTCTGACGCATTGTTTCACTGGAGGAACGCATCGCCTGCTCACTGCTGATGGTCGCCTCTCCCCGGTGGCGCGGGAGCTGCAGCAGCGCGGCGTCCTGCTCGACGTAGGGCACGGTACCGGATCGTTCAGTTATCGCGCCGCCGAAGCAGCACTCCAAGAAGGAGTGCTGCCGGATGTCATCAGCAGCGATATTCACCAGCTCAGCGTCCAGGGTCCGATGTTCGATCTGCCGACGACCCTCTCGAAGTTCCTCAATCTGGGCATGACGCTGCCCGATGTTATTGATCGGGCGACGCGCCGTCCGGCGCTGGCGATTGGCAAGCCGGAACTCGGAACGCTGAGCCCCGGTGCCCCTGGCGACGTCGCCATCTTTCGCGTGGAGGAAGGCGAGTACACCTTTTTCGACGTTGAGATGAATGCGCGCTGCGGCAATCGGCGGCTGATATGTACAACGACGATTGTGGGCGGGACGGCGCTGCCGCGTGTACCAGAGCGCTCCCCGGCGATGTGGGCGATCCTGCCGGAGCATCAGCGGCGAGTCCTTGTCCGCGAATAGCAACGCTGTTAGACAAAAGCCGCGTGTCGCGGTACGCTCATGAGTGGAAACCGGTCGGACATACGGAGGAGAGTTCGTGCGCATTTTCATCACCGGCATTACCGGTCCAGTCGGCAGCGCTCTAGCGGACTATCTGGTCACGCTTCCTGACGTCGAGGTGCATGCCTTCAAGCGCTGGCGAAGCGATATTCGACCGATTGCACATCTTGCGGGGCGGATCACACTGCATGAAGGGGATATCGAGGACCCTTATTCGGTGATGCGCGCCGTGGAGCGGGCGGCGCCCGATCGCGTCTACCATCTGGCAGCGCAGAGTTACCCCAGCGAGTCGTGGGATGCGCCAATCATCACCATGCGCACCAATGTAGAGGGGACGATCAACCTGCTTGAGGCGGTGCGGCGCCACGCGCCGCGGGCGCGCGTCCACATTGCGGGCACAAGCGCCGAGTATGGCTGGGTTCAGCCGGAGGACACGCCGATTCGCGAGACGCACCCCACGCGTCCGCTCAGCCCGTATGGCGTGAGCAAAGTCGCCGCCGGACTAAGCGGTTTGCAGTACGCCGCTAACTACGGCATGCACGTAGTCGTCACCCGCTCATTCAATCATGTGGGACCGCACCAGGGAGACCGCTGCGCGATTCAGACATTCTGCCGCCAGATGGCGCTGATCGAGTATGATCGCCAGGAACCGGTCATTTACGTCGGGAATCTGGAGGCGCGGCGGGATTTTACGCACACCCGCGATGTGGCGCGCGCCCTGTGGCTGATCCTCGAGCATGGCGCATCGGGTGAAATCTACAACCTCTGCTCTGGCGTAGCAACCCGCATCGGCGACATTGTTGACCTGGTGCGGCAGCACGGGCGCGTTCCGACGGAGGTGCGCGTCGACCCGGCGCGCCTCCGTCCCTCCGACGAACCGCTGCTTGTGGGGGATAACACGAAGCTGTGTCAGGCAACGGGATGGCGACCGCAGATCACCGTACCGATGATGGTCGAGGAGTTGATGGCCTACTGGCGCGAGCGTCTAGCGTCGGGCGAGTAAATCCTCGCAAGAGTGGATTTTCCTGGAGGACAACGCATCCTGCTACGCAAAACAAACGCACATGTCCAAGAAAGCCCGTCCCTGCGAGGGGTGCAGGAGCGGGCCCTTATAAGTGCAGATTTTTTGGCAAGCCCTTATATTGCCTCGCTCGTTCTGAGCGTCAGAATGCGTGCACTCCCCATTCTCCCCTGCTCACAAGTGTAGACTTTTCGGTAAGCTCTTCCGTGCCCGTTTTGAGCGTCAGGATGTGTAAACTCCCCCTTCTCCCCTGGTGGGAGAAAGGGGTTAGGGGGATGAGGGGGACAAGGGCGTCAGAATATGTCCCCGCCTCTGCTCTCCCAACCCCCCGCGTGCGGAGGGCGCGGGGGGCGAGAGAAGCAGGTAAGGAACGATGAGGTGCGTCCATTTCGCCTACTGCGTCACCGCCAGCGCCACGAACTCGATAGTCAGCACGACATCATCGCTAACATTCGCCACGAAGGGTACGCTCGGGATCTGGAGGTTGTAATCACTCCGCTTCACTGTCGTGGTGGCTACTCCGACAAGCCGTTCGGCAGACTCGGCGCGCACTGTCGCCTCAAAGGTTACTGGCCGCGTGATGTCGCGGATTGTCAGATCGCCCTTGATCGTGAACGTAAACGGCCGATCCAGCGCACCGCTGCCGCTTAAGCCTTCGATGCGCGTCGGCGTGAACGTAATGAATTCATACCGATCAGTGTTCAGAATAAAGTTGCGGATCGCGCGATCACGGTTGCTACTGTCGGTAGCAAAGGTGCGGGCATTCACCCGGATCACGCCAATCTGCGCTGTTGTCAGATCGCTGGGATTGACAGCGAACTCACCAGCAACCTGGTTCGTCGTGCCAACCGCCTCGACCCGCTGACCGCGCAGGTCTTCGGCTATCCGAAAACTAACCCTCGACTCATCGGCTGCAATCTGGTAGCGGATCACCTTATTCGGCGCAGCGCCAGCGGGCGATGCAGTCGGCGCCTCAGTCGGCGCAATGGACGCAGGAGTCGTCGCCGCAGCAGCGGTTTCTACAGACGGCGCTGGCGTTGGATTAGCGGCGACCGTTGGTTCAGGTGCGCTCGTAGGCTGCACATTAACCGGGATGGCGGTCATCGGACCGCTGGCAGGCTGGGGTTCGCCTAATACGCTATTGAAGATCCAGAGCCCGGCGACAACGATGACCAGCGCAGCAACAGCGCCCAGAAATATGGAGTTGCGTTTCATGCGTCAAGCCTCTCCTTACCTGTGACTCAAAAGGCGTGCAGAGCGTCGGTATGGTGATTATCCCTGCAAGACATACGTATGATATCTTCGGATTGTTTGAAAAAGAGCAACAATCAGATGAGAATTGTCTTAGCCTTTGAAGGGTCCAGGCATGAATGGTCGAACGGCGCCCGGCGCGGCAGGTGCAAGCCCTTGCTCTGATCAGGCAAGCCCCTGTTACCATGCGCTCAAGAGCCATCGGCGGCGTGCGGAGACCGCATGAATTCATCCCTCGATCGGGCTTTCCTTGGCGTCCGGCGCGGCGTCCGATGCGCGGAGCCGCCCTGGAGGGTCCTTCACGTCCTGAGCGAGAACTTCAGTCTGCAGCGATAGGGCGGTTCCTGACGCATCATGCTTGCACCCCATTTGCAGGAGGATTAGGCGCACGCATCCAACTTGTGACAATGTAGAATACGCAACAACGGTCGCCCTCGAAACACATTCGATGGAGAAAACCGCCATGACTGACGCAGGAGTCGCTCTCAACAAGGACGTGGAAGCGCGCATCGACTCGTTGCTGCAGCAGATGACACTGGCGGAGAAGGTCGCGCTTCTGGCAGGATCGAGCATGTGGACAACCACCCCTATCGAGCGGTTGGGCATTCCCGCAATCAAGGTCACCGACGGACCGAACGGCGCACGTGGCGCGGGCGGATTTGTCGGCGGCGCGGTCACTGCAGCGTGTTTCCCTGTCGGTATTGCGCTGGCAGCCACGTGGAACACCAGCCTAGTAGAAGAGGTCGGCGAGGCGCTGGCGGAGGAGGCGCAATCGAAGGGTGCGCGCCTGCTGCTGGCGCCGATGGTCAATATCCATCGTTCGCCACTCAACGGGCGTAACTTTGAGTGCTATTCCGAGGACCCCTTCCTCTCAGCGCGCATGGCAGTCGCCTACATTACCGGGTTGCAGCGGCGCGGTGTTGGTGCAACAGTGAAACATTATGTCTGCAATGACTCGGAGTTCGAGCGCAACACAATCAGTTCCGAGGTTGATGAGCGCACCCTGCGCGAGATCTATCTGCCACCCTTCCGCGCTGCCGTGCAGGAAGCGAAAACCTGGGCGGTCATGGCAGCGTACAACCGCGTCAATGGCGTATATGCCAGCGAACATCCCGTGTTGCTCAACGATATCCTGAAGCGCGAATGGGGGTTCGACGGCATTGTGATGTCTGATTGGTTCGGCACGAAGAGCGTTGCCGAGGCTGCCGCCAATGGGCTGGATCTCGAAATGCCCGGACCGACGCGCTGGCGCGGCGAGCAGTTGATCGCTGCTGTTGAGAACGGTCAGGTAAGTATGGCTGCTATCGATGAGTCGGTTCGTCGGATGCTGCGCACGATTGCGCGCACTGGAGCGTTCGAGAACCCGGAGATTCCTTTTGAGCAGGCGATTGACCGTCCTGAGCACCGCGCGCTCATCCGCCGTGCGGCGGCTGAGGGCATCGTGCTCCTCAAGAACGAAGGCGGGATCCTGCCGCTCAACCTGGCAAACTTGTCGTCGCTTGCGATCATCGGACCAAATGCGAAGACAGCGCAGATTATGGGCGGCGGGAGCGCGCAGGTCAATGCGCACTACGCCATCTCGCCCTATGACGGCATTGCGGCGCGGGTTGGCGATCAGGTGAACCTGAAGTATGCGCTGGGCTGCACGAACCACCGATACCTCCCGCGTCTCGACAGCGCTCTGGTAATGCCGGACAGCAGCGAGGGGCGTGGCTTTACAGTCGCCTACTACAACAGCCACGACCTGACCGGCGAGCCGGTCTATCAGACGACGACGGGAAGCAGCGAGCAGGTCTGGCTTGGCGAGGTGGCGCCCGGCGTCGATCCGCGTCAGTTTTCGGCGCGTCTCACGGCGCGCTTTACACCTGCCGAAAGCGGCACGCATACGTTCAGCCTGATCAGCGCCGGGCTGAGCCGTCTCTTCGTCGACGATACGCTGCTCATCGACAACTGGACGATGCAAACGCGCGGCGATGCGTTCTTTGGTGCGGGCAGCGCCGAAGTGATGGCGCCAATCCTGCTAGAAGCCGGGCGAACATATGCGCTTCGTCTAGAATACAGCAATCAGGGCACCGCTACGCTGGCTGCGGTGCGGCTTGGTTATCTACCGCCAATCGCCGAAGACGCCATCGAGCGCGCCGCAGCCCTGGCGACGCAATCCGACGTCGCGTTGGTGTTTGTGGGACTGAACGCTGACTGGGAGAGCGAGGGACGTGATCGCCCGCACATGGACCTGGTCGGCAGGCAGAATGAGCTGGTCGAGCGGGTAGCCGCCGCCAACCCCCGCACGGTAGTGGTGCTGCAAACCGGTTCGCCGGTGACCATGCCGTGGCTGGATCGCGTGGCAGCGGTCCTTCAGGCATGGTACCCCGGGCAGGAGTGCGGCAACGCGATTGCCGCCGTACTGTTTGGCGATGTCAATCCTTCGGGTAAACTGCCGCAGACCTTTCCGGTACGGCTGGAAGATAACCCGGCGTACATCAACTATCCCGGCGAAAACGGGCGGGTGCGCTACGGCGAAGGCATCTTTGTCGGCTACCGCTATTACGAGAAGAAAAAGGTCGCGCCGCTCTTCCCCTTCGGCTTTGGTCTTTCGTACACGACATTCCGCTACGACAATCTGCGCCTGAGCGCCGATGTTCTTGCTCCTAACGATCAGCTCACCGTACAGGTTGACATCACCAATACCGGACAGGTTGCCGGGCAAGAGGTGGTGCAACTGTACGTGCGCGACATTGCTGCGCGTGTCGCACGACCAGAGAAGGAGTTGAAGGGGTTCGCCAAAGTCACCCTGCAACCAGGTGAGACACAAACCGTCACATTTCATCTGGATCGCGAGGCGCTGGCATACTGGGACGACCTGCAGCACGCTTGGGTCGCCGAAGCGGGCGAGTTTGAGGTTCAGGTAGGCAGTTCATCTCAGGACATTCGGGTGCGCGCCATGTTTCGTCTAAGCGACACCATCGCCTTCGGCGGACCAGCGAAGCCGCCGGTGAAGCTGAGCATTGATTCGCCGGTCAAAGCGTTGATCGAACATAACGGCGCGCGCGCCGTACTGGAGCGCCACATGCCCGGTTTCGTGGAACAGGCTGGCGTCGGCGTCATGATGGGGCTAACGCTGGCGCAGATGGCCAGGTTTGCGCCAGACCGGATCACCCCAGATCTGTTAAGCGCAATTGCGGCGGATCTAGAACAGATCCAGACGTGAGGCGAGAGGCGAGAAAAGGTAGGGGCACGCCGCAGGCGTGCCCGGGCGCGCGGGCACGTAGGGACACACCGCAGGCGCACCCAGGCAGGCACATAGGGGCACGCCGCAGGCGCGCCCAGGCGCGCGGGCACATAGGGGCACGCCGCAAGCGTGCCCAGGCGCGCGGGCACGTAGGGGCATGCCGCAGGCGTGCCCGAGCAGGCACGTGGGGGCACGCCGCAAGCGTGCCCAGGTAATATCAATTCGGATTGATTATTGTGCATAGGTGTGGTATCCTCCGGTCAGCCGTTGATGCTGGAAGGAGCCTCCCCGATGCGCAATCCTATCCCACCGATTACGGAGACCGTTGATGAGCTCAAGCTGCGCCTCCAGCA
>JANXAL010000065.1 GCA_025062325.1 Roseiflexus sp. | reverse complement strand
GGCGTGAGATCGATGCGTAATTCACTAGCGCTATAGTGCGCGAGCAGACGGGCGAAATCGCCTCCCTCCACACCCCAGAGCCACGCCGCACGCGCCCCCAACTCCTGCGCCAGCGCCTGCACGCCTGCCTGCAACTGGCGTTGCGGCTCGACAATCCGATTGAGCGCCTCCAGGACGCGCTTCATCACTTTGAGTTCGCGCTGCGCGTGCTCACGCGATGTGATGTCACGAAACAGCCAGATCCGACCAAGGATGCGGTCATCGAGGCGCAATGCCCGCGTATAGCGCTCGATAATCCGACCGTCGCGCAACGTTAGCCAGTCGATCATTTCAAGGTCTGGCTGATCATACGACTCCTCGATGCGACTGAGGAATTGATCGGGATCGCAGACAAGATGCGCCAGTTGCTGAACCCGATCATGGGCGGTAACGGTCTCTAGCCATCCCGGCGCCAGTCGCCAGAGGTCCTCGAACTGTTTGTTGATCAGCAAAATGCCTCCTGTGCCATCAGTAACCAGCATGGCTTCAGAAGTCGCCTCAAAAATAGCGCGCAAGAGCGCAGCAGATTGTTCAGGAGGCGCGAGAAACAACATATTGCCCGGCGGATGCAGTTGTCAGTTTCTGGCGTGTACGGTGCTGGATTTTCCGGCGGAACGAGACGTGAACCTGCTTCCGACGACAAGAGAGTTCAAGATATAGGCAGCGTTAGGTAGAAGGTGCTTCCTTCGCCCTCAACACTGGTTGCCCAGATGCGCCCGCCATGCCCCTCGACCAGATGTTTGGCGATTGCCAGCCCTAATCCCGTACCGCCTGCATTGCGCGTTCGCGCGCGATCAACTTTATAGAATCGTTCGAAGATCCGCGAGAGATCGTTTGCCGGAATGCCAATACCATTATCGGTAACCGACACAAGCAACCATTGTCCTGGCAGATGCGACGAGGGCATGCCGGGCGGCGATGGTGATCCATCTCCAACCGTGATAACCGAGGCTTCTATGGTCACCTGCCCGCCTTCGGGCGTAAACTTCGAGGCATTGTGAAGCAGGTTGAGCAGCACCTGACCAATGCGACTGCCATCGATCAAAGCAGGCGGGAGATCGTGAGGCACGCAAGCAGTGACGCGAATATGTTTTCGATCCATCTGCGGGCGAATGCGTTCGATGGTATGCGTCACCAGCGGCATCAGCGGCGTTGGCGCCAGTTGAAGCGCCACCCGCCCCGACTCAATCTGCGAGAGGTCGTGCAACTCTTCAACAAGCTGGGTTATGGCATCGACTTCCTGGGCGATCTGGCCCAACATGCGCTGCGCTATCGGTGCTGGCGGATCGGATTGCAGCGTCTCTACTAGTAACTTGATGGATGCCAGAGGGGTGCGCAGTTCGTGCGAAACGTTAGCAACCAGATCGCGCCGTGACCGTTCCAGCAGACTCAGTTGGGTAACGTCGCGCACCAGCAGCAACGCCCCATGCATTCCATGATCAAGCGGAACGACCCGTATCCGCAGCGTGCGTTGCCGCCCCAACGGCTGAAGGATGCTTTCACGAGGTTCAGCAGACTCAATCGCCTCTTCGACCAGTGCGTCCACCTGGTAATCGCGCGCCAGGGCAATCAAGCCCTCCCCGACGCTCATCGCTCGGTTGAGATTCAACAATTCCTCCGCCTGCGCATTGAGATAGCGCACCCGACGATCAGCGTCGACCAGCACCAACCCATCATCAAACGCGGCGGCGGCAGCGTGGAAGAGGGAGAACGACGAATCAGCGGAGGGGGCGGGCGGTGCTGGCGGTTGTTGCGTGCGAGATCGCTGGCGCCATCCCCAGGTAATGGAGAGGACAAGCGCCGCCAGAAGCGTGGCAATGATGATCCATTCCATCACAGCGCTCACGCTGATCGGCGCCGCATATCAGTTCGGCGCCTCGAAGCGATAGCCGATGCCGCGCACCGTATGAATGTAGATTGGCTTGCTGGGATCAGGTTCGACTTTTTCGCGCAGCCAGCGAATGTGCACATCAACCGTTCGGCTATCGCCGAGAAAATCGTATCCCCACACCCGCTCAAGCAGCATGTCGCGCGACAACGCCATACCGCGATTGCGCATCAGGCACGCCAGCAGATCGAACTCTTTCTGGGACAGGTTCAGTTCCACGTCACCGCGCCAAGCGCGCCGCGATCCGGTATCGACCCGAAGCGGACCAGCGTCGAGCACCTCGCGCGTCACGTTAATCCGACGTTCCGACCGGCGCATGATTGCTCGCACTCGCGCCAGCAGTTCGCCTAGACTGAAGGGCTTGGCGACATAATCGTCGGCGCCTAACTCTAGTCCTGCGATCCGATCGATCTCATCCTGCCGCGCCGTCAGGATCAGAATCGGCACCTCGCTCTCCTGACGCAGGATCCGGCATACCGAAAACCCGTCCAGGCGCGGCAGCATGACATCGAGGATGACCATATCGGGTTGATCGCGGCGTGCCCGCTCAAGGCCTGCCACTCCGTCAGCGGCATTAATGACTGCATATCCTTCGCGCTCCAGGTTGTAGCGCAAGGTTTCCGAAAGAATGGGATCATCTTCGACCAGCAGAATTGTGGACATATGCATGTCAACACTCACAGTTCAGCTCCATTAGGCGTAACTGTCGACGTTCGGCAAGGATCGATACACTCCTGCAGACATGTGACACGCTACGCACTCATTCACTTCTGTGGACCTGCATCGTCCACGGCGCGACCAACGCCATCGCTGGCACGACACACGTAAATAGTCGCCGTTCGACCGGTAGCATCGTGGTATGCCTGTAACAGGTCGCGGCTGAACGTTTCTACTTCGCTGTGCTCAACCAGGCTCACCGTACACCCCCCAAATCCGGCGCCGGTCAATCGCGATCCGTAACACCCTGCCAGACGCTGCGCCCTTTCGACGAGAAGGTCAATGTCTGGCAGGCTCACCTGATAGTCATCGCGCAGACTGGCATGCGACGCATTCATCAATTGCCCGAATGCGACCACATCACCGCGCTCGAGCGCTTCCGCACCCTCGAGGGTGCGGCGATTCTCACGCACCACATGCCGGGCGCGGGAGCGAACTGGCTCAGGCAACCTTTCACAATGTGCTGCGAACTGATCCTCGCTGACATCGCGCAATGCGCGAATGCCAGGATACCACTGCTGGAGTAACTGAACCGCTGTGTTGCACTCCTGGCGCCGCTGGTTGTACGCCGACGCCGCCAGCGTGCGCGGAAGACGGCTATCGCACACGACAATGGCGACTGATGACGGCAGCGGGACAACGCGGTGGGATAGATCACGGCAGTCGATCAACAATGCGTGGTCACCACGACCAAACACTGCGATCAACTGGTCCATAATACCGCACTGCACGCCGACGAAGTTGTTCTCGGCGCCCTGCGCTAGCAACGCTAGTTCTGTGCCGGAAATGCTTAGAGAGTTGAGTTCCCGGAATGCATACCCGACGGCGATTTCAAGCGCAGCCGACGACGAAAGCCCGGAACCGCGCGGGACGTCGCTGGCGATCAACAGGTCGGCGCCCATGAGCGAATACCCTGCAACCTGCAGCGCCAGCACAACACCCCGGACGTAATTATGCCAGGGTTGCCCACTGCGTTCAATGTGATCGAGCGAGAACGAGTCCTCCTCGTTGAGGTCGGAAGATACAACCTGCACCATTTGATCGTCGCGCGAACGTGCTGCAATGTACGTGGCGCGATCAATGGCGACCGGTAAAACGAAACCGTCATTATAGTCGGTATGCTCGCCAAGCAGATTGACGCGCCCCGGCGCGCGAACGATCAGAGACGGATAGACGCCATAACGTTGCTGAAAGCGTTCGCGCAACAACCCCGCATCAAGCATACGTGGCCCGTCGGTGCTCAGGTTGTCGAGAGACCGGCATTGCCACTGCCATTATACCATGCAGAAAAGAGCCATTCGTCAAGTGCACTGCCCGGATCGTTCTCTTTTTCGAGAGGAATGATACTAATGCTGCGCGCCTTTCCCGGCGATCAGCGATTTCTTCTTTCGAGCGCTGTCGAGAGCATCGGAGCGCTCATGCGTCTGCTGTGCTATGATTGACAGCGGTAAGCAGCGTATCGAGGATGAGAGATGACCTCTTGGTCAGGCGGAAGGAGTTTTGCATGCATCCGGCGATGCGATTCTGGCGAGTATGCTGCTGGTCAGCAGTTATAATAGCGCTAACCTTATGCTCATTTGCGGCACATGCTCAAAACTCTGAGCCGCAATCGTCGCCAGTGTCAGACTCTAGTATCATCTCATTTGCGCGTCTGGGCGCGACTGATCAGAGTCTAAGCGGTGTATTTGATGGGACACGCTATCTGTTCAGCACACCCGCAAACTGGGAACTGGAGTCGGGTGCGCAGGTGCAACTAGATATGACCATTTTCTTTCCCCTCGGCAATGAGCAGCAGCGTCTGGGCGGCTTTTTAGAAGTGCGCTTCAACCGTGTGTTGATCGGCACGGTTGAGCTAACCCGATCCGGTGAACGGCGTGTGACATTCAATATTCCTGATCAGGCGCTCACGCCAGTGCGCGGCGACGGACGCCACGAATTAGACGTGACGCTGGATAATCCTGCTGGCTGTGATGTCGCGCCAAGTGAACGCACGGCAGTGGTGATTCGCGCGACATCTCACTTTATCTTTCCTCATACGCGCATACCGCTTGATACAGACCTGCGCAATCTTCCTCGCCCGATCTTCCAGGGATCGTTCGAGCCGGATCAGGCGACCATTGTTGTGCCCGATACGCCATCGATCACTGACCTTCAGGCTGCGCTGACGGTCGCTGCTAGTTTTGGACGGTTGACTGAAGGGCGGCTGCAGGTTGATCTGACCACAGTGCGGGGTCTCGCTCCTCAAAGCCGTACCGGGCGCCATCTGATTCTGGTCGGCAGACATACCGGCCTTGCGCCGCTGGTGCGCAACTTGGCGCTGCCTGCCGCCTTCAATGAGCAGGGATTCGACGCCCCTGGCGCAACTCCTGATGATGGCATCCTGCAGATGATCGTTTCGCCATGGAATTCAGAGCGCGCCGTGCTACTGGTGAGCGGCGGAACAGAGGCGGGGGTTGTGAAGGCTGCCCGGGCGTTGAGCTCGGTTCCAGTGCGGGTCAATCATCGTCCCGATGTGGCAGTTGTGCGTGATCTGCTCGTCGCGCCCACAGAAGCGCCAGTAGCCATCGATCAGCGTCTGAGCGATCTGGGTCTGGAGCCGCGGGTGATCCGCGATCGCGTCGGAACCTTCGATCTTCGCTTCAACCTCCCTCCCGGTCAGCAACTGGATGATGGCGCCTACCTCGATCTGGTGTTCAATCATGCTGCAACGGTCGACTTCGGTCAGTCGAGCATCTCCGTCGGCCTGAATGGCGTACCTATCGGCAGTGTGCGCCTCAGCGACGAAACTACGCGCGTGACGACCAACCGCATCACGCTCCCGCCATCCGCTGCGCGTTCCGGCGCCAATATCCTAACGATCCAGACAAATCTTGCGCCTCTCTCGCTCTGCACTGATACACGGAATGTCGATCTGTGGGCGACCATCTGGCCTGAATCGGCGCTTCACCTGCCAATGAAACCAGCGACAGCCGAGCCGCGACGGACGTTCAATCTCAGCAGTTATCCCCTGCCATTCACGCTTGATCCCGCGCTTGCCACCACAGCTTTCGTTGTTCCACAGAATGCACCAGTTGCCTGGAAAGCAGCAGCCTGGCTGGCGTTCCACATGGGGCGACAGACGCGCGACGCCATTGTTCAGCCTATCGCTGCATTTGCGGACAACGTTCCAGCGGATGTGCGCGCAACGCGCGATCTGTTGATCATTGGTCGCCCCAGCGATCTGCCTATCCTGACCGATCTCAGCAGCGTTCTGCCAGCGCCGTTCGACCCCGGCAGCAATGTGCCGCGATCGGTTGATATGCCTGTGGTATACCGCGTGCCGCCTGATGCGAGCGTGGCATATCTTCAGCTTGCTACGGCGCCCTGGAATCCCGGACGGGTTGTGGTCGCCGCGCTCGGCAGCGACGATGCCAGTATTGAGCAGGCGGCGCTCATGCTCGTCGATCCGCGCCAGCGCAGCCGCCTCACCAGTACGCTGGCGATTGTCGACCCGCAGCAACGTGTGACGCTGGGCAATCGGCGTGCGATTGTAACCGGACTTTCGCCAACGCCCGCTACGACGGCAACTCCTATTGCTGAGCCGACAGCGCAACCAACCTCACAGCCTGTCCAACCGACCCCCACGCCTGCACCGGGCGCCTCATCGAGCAGCCTGCCGCTGCTGCTGGCGGCGCTTGTGGCGGCAATCATCGGCGTGGGCGTAGTGATTTTCTGGCGCGCCCCCTGGCGACGACCGCCGAGAGAATGAAATGATATGTGCCTGTTTGTTAGTACGGACTCGATCACTGGTTTGAGCGCCTGCTCATGTCTCTTCTAGTGCAACATCGGCTGCAACCTGCACTGAGGGCGTCCCTGCTTGTATGCCTGCTTCTATTTCTGGCGCCTGCGCCAATCGCTCCACCGGCGCAGGCGCGAGCCTCACTTCCGCCCCTGGTCTTCGTGGCGCGCAGCCGCCTGGCGACTAGCGATTATCTCTTTCCGCGCGACCTCGGTCCGGCAGGGCATATGATCACCGGGATGACAAAATTCGCGCCCGGATCAAAACTGCTCATTCGCGATCCGTCAGGTCAACTGCGTGTTCTGATTGACACAGCGCGACCGGCGGGCGATCCGCTCAACCCGCTGGGATTGCGCGATGTCCAGTCGCCCAATGTGTCGTTCGATGCGCGTCGCATCGTCTTTGCGGGAACGTTTGGACCGGAAACGTTTCGCAATCAGCCGAACGGTCGTCCGTACTACTCGTGGCGGCTGTTCGAAATCGGCGTCGATGGGCGCGGACTACGCCAGCTCACCTATTCCGACCGCGATATTACTATCCCTGATGGTCCAGGAAACGCTGAGGCGTATGCATTCTACGACGACCTCTTTCCAGCATACCTGGCTGATGGGCGGATCGTGTTCAGTTCATCGCGCTATCCGGCGCGCTCGCCCTACGACGGTCGGCGAGCGTTCAATCTCTACATGATCGACGGCGATGGCAGCAATATGCGCCGCCTGACCACCGAGCGCACGGCAGCGCTCCATCCGGCGCCGCTTCCCGATGGCAGCATTGTCTTTAGCCGCTGGTGGGTTAATTTCAATCAGCCGAGCGAGCGGGGCATTTACAATCGGATCGATAACCGGGCTGGAACGGAGATTGCCCGTGATCAGAGCGGACGTCCGATCATCGTCGAACGGCGCATTCAAATCGTCGAGACGGCGCAGCTCCCTCAGACGATGCCACAACCAACCGCGCCGCCGATGCCGACACCCACGCCAACCTTGTCGTTTGTAGAGAAAATCGACCCCGCTACCGGCGGCATCGTTCGCCTGACCAAAACACCCGCGCCGCTGACGCCAACGCCACGCACGCGCCCGACCGCCACGCCAACGGCAGCGCTGCAGAGCGGCACGACGCGCATGCTCGTCGTCGAGCAGCCGGTCACGGGGTATCGCCTGCCAGATGGAACGCTGGTCTATTCCAACACGAACGCCACCTTCAAGCCAGCGCGCGGGCGACTGGCAGACGGCTTCCCAATCCGTGATGCGCCGAACACCTGGCACCTCATGGCCATCGAAGCTGACGGCAGCGGCATGCGTCGCTTTGCGTGGACCCCGCGCTACGAATCGGATCTCACAAACGATAGCGGTCTCGATACGTACAATGCAGTACAACCGGCAGTCGTGCTGTCCGGCGGCGAGCTGCTAGTGGCATACACGACGCAGCGGGATCAGACCATGGCGCATTCGACGCTCTACACCGGCATTCGCGTGGCGCGCCCCGGCATCGAAAACATGGCACTGAACACTACCGAGTCGATCGCCGGGTACCGCTGGGACCAGGGAACCAGTTTTCGTCCGCCGTATGCGCTGGCGCCAGCCGGATTGCCCGATGGCCGGATCATCTTCTCGCAGACCGCTGCCGCACCTGTGCCTGCCCGCACCAGCACATACACGGACACTCGAAATGGACGAACGATCACGCTACGGTTGCAATCATCGTCGTTGCGCTACGAGTTGCGCACAATATATCCTGATGGCACACAGAACGAGATTGTGCCGCTTGAAGGTCTGTCAACGGATTATGACGCGGTGGAAGCCAAGCCGATCGTGGCGCGTCCCGTTGGCGACGGACCAGGCATGTGGCGACTGCCGCGCGGCGCGCCGCCGCCGGTCAGCGACGATCCGCTGGAAAGCAATGTGCCGTTCGGTCTGCTCGACACCTTCGGCAACCCGGCGTACACCTGGAGTCGCCGAAGCATCCAGAGCGTCGCACTGGTCGCCGTACAGAACGCCAATGTCTACGCTAATCCGCCGCTGGAGTTTCCATTCATCAACAACTCGCCGCCGCCGGGGAGCGCGGCGTTTGCCGACATCTACATCGACGCCAATCAGTTTGGCGGCGCTACGTCACGCGCCCCCAACCCCGACGATCAAGCGCGTGCGGTCAAATGGTTGACCGTGCCGGTCAACCCGGATGGGTCGTTCCTCGCCTCCGCGCCTGCCGACGTGCCGATGTTCATCGTGCTGCGCGACAAACAGGGACGCATTGTGCGCGGCGGCAACCGCCATACGCTCAGTATCGCGCAGGGAAACATAGCCGGTCGTCCTGGGCAACCAATGTTTTGTATCGGCTGCCACATGGGGCACGCAAGCGGTTCGATCGTCAATCCGTCGCTCGCCGCACGCGGCTGGACGAATATTGCCCCGGCAGCCGCCATTGCTGCGTCCTCCTCGGTCGAGAGCGGCGCACCACCACGGATCAATGATCGGCGCGGATATGTGACTGCGCCCAACGGAACGCTCATTGACCGGACGCCGCCATGGACGGCGAATGGCGGCGCTGGGCAGTGGATCCGGCTGGAGTGGCCATTGCCGATGGCGATACTCGAAGTGCGACTGGTCGGCGCGGAACCGGGGCAGGAGGGGCGCAGCGCCGATTATGCGGTGAGCGGTGAATTACGGTTCTACCTGCGCGGGCAGGAAATCGCCGGAACCGCCAGAACTGTCGAAGCAGTCGCGCCGCTCTCGCGCGGGGGGACGCTTATTCGCCTGCCGCAACCGATCGCTGCCGACCGTATCGAGTTCACCGTCACCGCCGTGCGCGGCACGCAGCGCGGCGCGCCAGCGCCTGCTGCGCTCAGCGAAATCGAAGTCGCCGGGCAGGGCGCCACGCCGGATGCGTTTGGCAGGGGGCGGTAGAGGGTTTCCGTGGAATAGAACACGGATGCGCACGGATTGGGACGGATTCTGACGGATTGGGAGCGGACTCCATTCTCTCGGTTTGCTCCTGAGCGTTGCCATATTCGCGGCAGCGTTGGCTGAGCCTGTCGAAGCCAATGCCCACTGCGCATCTGACAACAGCTCAGCGCGAGCATAGAGAGAAGTACAGTTCTGAAGAAGACGATGTGTGCTTTGCAGATTTTGAGCGCGGGGTATACTGGGTATCAGATGAACACAATGGAGCAGCATTGGGGAGGATGGGCTCTATGCGCCTGTTACTAATTGAGACTGTCGTTGGGATTGGATATCGGTTCGGAGACGCAGATGCTCTGGAGAACGAGGTATGATACGTACAGAACATGCTGGAGCATGGCAGCGGCGACGGTGGACATTACAGTTTCGTCTTGCTATAGGCACAGGCGTACTCGTTGTGATCTGCAGCTTCATGCTGCTCATGTTTATCAATGTGACGGTCGCAATTATTTCAGATAGAGCAATTGATAGTGCGCTCCTAGCAACTCCTGCAACAGATTGAGAATCGTCTGGTTCTATGTCTGTGCTGACTTCTGCTTGTACCGTTCCTGTATCTTTATCTCCTCCATCAATAGCCCCTGTCATGACCCAATCAGCACGCGGAAGTATTCAATCTTTATTGCGCGATGTGCAGTTGATTTCGCTGATAGGGTTGGTCTTCATCGGTTTCTTAGGCAGTGCGATTATGTAGTTGCAGGCATTGCGCTTCGTCCGTTACGCCAGATCAGCCAAAAGGTTCAGCAAATAAGTTAATACTATGCTTGACCGCCTGGAGTGAGCTTTTGAGCGCCAGAGTGAATTCGTGGCAAATGTTGCACACGAACTGCGAACCCCTCTCGCAACGCTATGCACCTCAATTGAAGTGATGCAATCCGATGCACAGGCTACGTTAAATGAGTATCGTGCGATAGTGGCTACGCTGGAGCGTTCGCTTATCCGTCTCGAAAAATCTGTTCACAAAGCTGCTCGTTATCATCCTGCTGCTCGTTTCAAGCATGACGGTCGGACGCGCCACTCCGGCGCTGGCACAGGCAGTTCCACGTACGCAGGCGACGTATACTACCAGTAATACGCTGCGCGTGAACTATGTTGACTATTACGGACCGTACTATGAAACCAGAGGGTCAAAGCAGAGCAGGTTTCAGCCTTGCACTACGCCTCAGCAAAAAACGCCCGCAGCGCCGCATACGTCTCCTCCGGCGCTTCTTCGGGGAGAAAGTGCCCTCCTGGAATGGCGTGCCCGCGCACATCGACCGCGTGCTGCCGCCAGACTGCCAGCAGATCGTATCGTCGCCCGACAAACCCTTCCGCCCCCCACAGCACCAGCAGCGGGCAGGCGACCGGCACATGCAGGTCGGCCTCGTCGTGGCGCAGATCGATGCTTGCCGCCGCCCGATAGTCCTCGCAAGTCGCGTGGATCGTCGCCGGGTCGCTGAAGCAGCGCACATACTCGGCGATCACCTCCGGCTCGAAGGCGGATGGCGTTCGTCCCCAGTGGGCGAGTTTTTTGCGAAGGTAATACTCTGGATCGGCGCTGATCAGACGTTCTGGCAGGTCGTAGGGCTGAATGAGAAAGAACCAGTGGTAGTACGCTTCAGCAAATGTGCGGTCGGCGGTTGTGTACATGTAGAGGGTTGGCGCAATGTCGAGCACTGCAGCACGGATCACAGCGTCGGGATAATCGCGGCAGAGGCGATGGACGACACGCGCGCCGCGGTCGTGACCAGCGACCATGAAGCGTGAGAAGCCGAGCGCGTTCATTACCTCGACCATATCCTGTGCCATAGCGCGTTTGCTATACGCCGCGTGATCGGCGCCGCCTGGGGGCTTGCTACTGTCGCCGTAGCCGCGCAGATCCGCCGCGACGACGGTGAACTCGGCAGCCAGCCGCAGCGCGACTTTCCGCCACATCAGATGGGTCTGCGGGTAGCCATGGAGCAGCAGCAGCGGCGGACCAGACCCGCCGCGCACCAGATGGATCTCGGCGCCTTGTGTTTTGATGCGTATGGTTTGAAAATCGTGAAACATAGCAACACCTCCTGCGTACTATTCAACGATATCACCTGCTGGCAATCGCTGGGTTCGACATCAAGAGGGTGAGTCGTTCCGCCTCTGTGACTGACACCCCTATTAGAATGCGCATCTGACCCTTGGACTTTTCACTTCTGCTATAATTGCTCTTAGATAGTGCGCACACGCAACTCTGCGCGTCCGCATCCGCATCTGTCACCTCCGGGAATGCAACCATGGCGGTTGATATCGTTCTCCCGCAGATTGGCGAGAGTATGACCGAAGCCACCATCGGGCGCTGGCTCAAGCGCGTCGGCGACCGGGTCGAACGCTTTGAGGCGCTGGTGGAGGTAGAAACCGACAAAGTCTCAACCGAAGTAACTTCAATCACCAGCGGCGTTTTGCTCGAAATTATCGCCCCAGAAGGTGCAACCGTGCCGGTTGGTGCATTGCTGGCGCGTATCGGCGAAGCGACCGAAGCCCATGTGAGCGCAACGCCGGAAACGCCACAGCCTGGAGCAACAACTGCGCCAGAACCGGAGCCGGTGCGCACTCGCCGTGGCGATGGTCCGCCGATCACGCCGGTCGTGGCGCGCCTTGCCGCTGAGTACGGCATTGATTTGAGCCAGATCCGCGGTACCGGCGCTGGCGGACGCGTCAGCAAGAAGGACGTGTTGCGCTACATTGAGATGCAAAAAGCGGCTGTCGCTCCGCCGCCCCCGACGTCTGAAGCGCCGCCGCCCGCTCCGGCGCATGCAGCGTCCCCCGTTCCGCCCGTTTCCGAAGCGCCGCCTGCTCCGGCGCGTGCAGCGCCCCCTGCTGCGTCTGTTCCCGAAGCGCCGCCCGCTCCACCGGCAGCGCCACGTGCACCGGTCGCACAGCCATTGCCCGATGATGCAACCCTCACGCCGCTGACAACGATGCGGCGCGTGATCGCCGATCATATGGTGCGCTCGTTGCGCGACGCTCCCCAGGCGACGACAGTCTTCGAGGTTGATATGGGGCGCGTGCTGGCGCACCGCGACCGGTATCGCGCATCCTTCGAGCAGCAGGGGATACGTCTGACTCTGACAGCGTATATTGTACAGGCAGTTGCAACTGCGCTGCGCCGCGTGCCAGCGCTAAACACACGCTTCACCGACGAGGGAATCATCACCTACCGGCGCATCAACATCGGCGTGGCAGTCGCGCTGGAAGACGGGTTGATCGTTCCAGTGCTGCGCGACGCCGACGAGAAGAGCCTGGCTGGCATCGCGCGCGCGCTGAATGACCTGACCGAACGGGCGCGCACGCGCCGGTTGCAACCGGATGACACTGAAGGGGGAACATTCACGATCTCCAACCACGGCGTTGGCGGCAGTCTGTTCGCGACCCCGATCCTCAATCGTGGACAGAGCGGCATCCTCGGCGTTGGCGCTGTGGTCAAACGACCCATCGTAGTCACTCACGAGGGCAACGATGCCATCGTCATTCGTCCGATGTGCTACCTGTCGCTGACGTTCGACCACCGCGCCTGTGACGGCGCCACCGCCGATGCATTTCTGGCGGCGGTCAAAGAGGTTCTTGAAACCTATCCGGAGCGATGACGTCGCGCCTAGGGCCCAATTCTCGGCTTTGGTTTACAGCCTTGCTCGCACAGACGCGAAGACGCGGCAGCGGTCGAGTCAGTCACTCAACGGACCTTCCTTGGTGTCTCCGTGCCGCTGCTTCAGCTTTTCTGAACCATCCTCATACGAAGACGCTGCGAAGGAAGGGTTACGACGTATCAACCGGCAGGCGGCGGCGTAGCTCTTCGAGTTCGCGCTGCGCCTCAATCAATTGTTGACGGAGGTGCAGGATCACTTCAACGCCCGCCAGATTCACGCCGAGGTCGTCAATCAGGCGTCGGATAAACCGGATCTGTTCGATGTCGCTCTCGGTATAGCGGCGAATATTCCCAGGGGTGCGTTGCGGCCGAATAAGGCCGCGGCGCTCATACAGGCGTAGGCTCTGCTCATGCATCCCGCACAGGGCAGCCGCCGATTTGATCGTATAGTAGCGCTGCTTCATAGATAGGATATGCGTCTCCTATCGCGCGAGCGCGCGCAACTGCTCGACCAGTTCGCGCTCGCGCGGTGAAAGACTGGTTGGCAACAACACTTCAAGCGTTACATACATATCACCGCGCGTTTGCGAATCACGCAGGCGCGGCATGCCCTGACCGCTGACACGCATAACCGTCCCATTCTGCGAACCGGCTGGCACCTTAAGCGTAACCGTTCTCCCTCCCATCGCTGGCACTCTCACCTCGCCGCCCAGAAGCATGGTATAGAGATCGACCGGAGCGCGAACATACAGATCATCGCCGCGCCGCTCAAAGCGCGCATGCGGCAGAACGTTGATCACCAGGTACAGATCGCCGCGCGGTCCGCCGCCCATTCCCGGAGCGCCCTCACCGGCGATGCGCACTCGCGATCCGGTATCGACGCCTGGCGGAATCTTGACGGTGATCGAGCGCATCGCGCCATTCGGCGACTGCACCTGCAGGGTGCGCTGCGTACCGCTGAAGGCTTCTTCAAGGGTGATGTCCACTGGCTGTTCAATATCCTGACCTTTTGTGCGGTAGGTCACATTGCTGCGCACGCCGCGCCCGCCGCCGAAGAGGGTCTCGAAGATATCGGCAAAGTCGGCTGCGCCAAAGCCGCCTGCCGCAAAACCGCCAAAATCGGGCATATTCTGATAGCGTTGCCAGTCGCGCCCGAACCGATCGTACTTGGCGCGCTTCTCCTTATCGGATAGCACCTCATACGCCTCGTTGATCTCCTTGAAGCGGGCTTCGGCAGCCTTGTTGCCGGGATTGATATCGGGGTGATACTGACGCGCAAGTTTACGGTAGGCTTTCTTGATCTCTGCCTCCGTCGCGTTCCGGTCGACGCCTAATATTTCATAATAATCCTTGAATACCATTGACCCTGTTCTCCGCGCTCGATTGTGATCACGTGTTCTATTATATGAACTTGAGCATGACATTGTCAAGGTTAAGGGCCGAGATTGGACATGGTCCAGATTCGGCAGGACGTTTGGACGCTCCAATGAGCATGACGGATGGGAGCACGCGGATTAGCATGGATCGAGGGAGTGATCGCCTTCTATCGCCGACATCCGGCAGAGTCCATTGAGCCTGTGTGAATCTGGGCGCTGATGCTGATCGCGCTTGAATCCGTTTGACAAATCAGCCTGCTTGATGTATCATGCCAGTTGCTGACAGCAACACAGCGCCTACACGCCGAAGTGGCGGAACTGGCAGACGCGCTACGTTCAGGGCGTAGTGAGGGAGACCTCGTGGGAGTTCAAATCTCCCCTTCGGCACCATCAGCAGGGGCGAACACTTCGCCCCTGCTTCAATGATGGGGGATAGTTTAACGGTAGAACGCCTGACTCTGGATCAGGTAGTCGGGGTTCGAGTCCCTGTCCCCCAGCCATATGCGATGAGAAGCGACCAAACAGCAACACCGGTCGCTTTTTTGATGCCGTCAATGAGACAATAGTCCGGCATTCCTCGGCGCTGCGGACTGAAGCCTCGCCTGAGCTCGTGAAAGCCCCTTCGGGGTTTCCCCGTCCTGAGCGAGGGTTTCAGCTCAAAGGGCAGGAGGTCTATCGGATTGACTTCTGAACGTTCATTTGCACGGCCCACTTTGGTTGGCCAGCCCCTCGAGCGCGTACAAATGCTCAAATGAGCATGATGTCGCGTATGACACCTCGCCAGCAGCATCCTTGTAGAGCGGCCGATCAGACACTGAACGCTCTCGCCCAGATTGACCACCTTGCAGGCGGCATTGGTTGAGCTTGTCAAAGCTAACGCCGTCCGCTCCGTGAGAATTGGCTCGATCGTCCGGGTTTGGTTGATCTTCCTATCAGGTGACAGGCGTCGGTTCTTGCGCCAATTCAACGATCCCAATCCCGACGCGGTGCAGCGAAAATTCCATAGTGCCTGCCTGATCAAACTCCACTGAGATGAGAGGAGTCTGCGTACTTTCTAACACGGATGTTGCAATCACGCGCCCAAGACCAAACGATGGATGCCAGACGCGATCACCCGGCACATAGATGGGATAGTCGCTGCAGATTTCTCCCCAGAGTTTGCTGGCTTTTCTGGTATATGCGGCGTCGCTCAAGAGTTTCTGCACCAGCGGCAGCAACCGCCGGAGCGCTGCACGCCGCGCTGGTGTTCGCGGGAGCAGCGTTTGCCAGCGCCTGAGGAGACTGATGAGATCACCTGAACTCTCTTGCAGTATCCTTGCCTGAAAGATCGCCAGCCAGGCTTCAACCGTTTCCCAGGTGCACCCGCTCAGTTGCGCCTTGAAGCGATCATACATCTGATCACATATTTCGGGATAGTCAATTGCACACTTCCGCAGGAATCCATAAATCTCTCGGAATTGGACGTTCCGATCAAGCAACAGACTGACCGCAATCGGCGCCAGGGTTTTGTAAAACTTGGCTCGATCAGGCATCTGATACGCCAGGGCAAGCGAGCGCTTGAACACGTCAAGACGGTCTTCCGATGAGTCTGCAAGAATTTCAGCTTCAAACCATTCGCACCATAACATCATTCCCTGTAAAGTTCTTGTCTTTTGCACAAATCGAGGTTTGAGAAGTGCGTAGATTGCGTTAACCGTTGGTTTGTGCATCGTTCGCAGGGTTTGCAGGCAATCAATTGCGTAGCTGGCGGTACGCTGATCGCTCTGACACTCAGTCAAGTATGAAATGGCGGCCTGCGGCTGCTCGATGTACAGGCGATGCCATACGGACCGCGCCTGCGCTGCTGTCTCCGGACAATCAAAGAGCGATTGCGCAATCTGCTCGAGTCGCTGCAAAGCGTCTGACCGTTCTACATTATTCGTAATACTGTTGATACAGCGCTCAAGAATGTCGAGACGCGCCGCCGGTTCGTCAGCAGCAATCCGTTCGGCGAAACGCTCGACAAACCACGCGGCGCGGTTCCATCCTTTCGTGATGATAACAGGTTTCATCACCTGATAGGTAGCCTCTGCTCTGTCCGGATCGCTGCGCAACTGGTCGATGAGGCGGCGCGCCTGTTCGTGGCCATCGGCGGCAGCCAGGGCGATCCTTTCAAGCGCATCATCAGCCAGCGCCTCATTGCGTTCGACGATCACCTGAGACCACTGAACCATATCGTCGAGGTTGCCGGATTGTTGCGCCACATGCAGGGGGATGCGCGGATGCTCGCGGAGGAGCGACTCAGGGAACAACCGGATGATGGGTTCGATAGCTTCAACTGGCCATGTCTGCCAGAGCGATGGCTTCTCGCTCAACCAGGTTGCGACGACCGCAGCGCGCTCATCGGGTCGCGCAGCAAGCCAGGAGTGGAGCAACGCCTGCGCGCGCGCATCGTCTCCTGCGTCACTCGTAAGATACTCAAGTTCGTCAACAATGAACTGCCATTCCCATTGGGGCGCGACGCTTGAGTAAATGGCGCGAGCGCCTGGAATATTGGGGCTACGCCGCGCAGCATGACGGGCATGTTCGTTGTAGCGCGTATGATCGTGGAGCGGGCTTTCCGGCGCGTAGAGGCGCATCAGTTCGCGATGCGCGTCGTAAAGCTTCCGTCGAGGAGTGTGCTTTGATTGTTCGAGAATGCGCACCACGTCAGTCCATGCCCTGACCTCTTCTTGCGGATTGTTCAGGCGGCGCGCGATGGTCGCACGCAGACGATGGAATTCGTCTGAGTCGGAGAGATGTTCGCGCGCGCGCGACATCAAGCGGTCAATGCGTTCTGACTCTTCAACCGCTGCGACATCGACGAGCGTTTGCAGCATGTTCAGGAGGTCGCGTCGCTGCGGCTCGAACAGGCCTTCCAGCATCGCCGTAATACGGATCAGAAGCGCCGCTTGATGGTTCGGCGCATCCTGCAGGAGCCGCGCCGTCCAACCCTGGAGATAGGCGCCAAGCGATGATCCGGAAGCCTGCGCCTGACGGATGGCGTCAAACAGGCGATCAATGGCGCGTTCATCAGGCAGACGGTCCTTGAAACTCTCCGCCTGCGTGAAGAGCCGTTCCAGCTCCTCGGTCATGCGTGCCACGGCGTGCCGCCGTTGTTCCATGTCGAACGCTGCGAAGTTTCCGTCGGGCACGCAGCGGCTGCAACTGTAGCAGTTGCCGCCCACAACCACTTCGTAGGTCTTGAGATAGCCGAGCAGCACGGCGCGCAGGCACTCTTTTCCTGCTGCGTCGCCAATCGAACCGTCTTCCCGAACGCCGACATAGTCGGTGAGGAGGCGGTTATAGGACGCCCAGTCATTTGCCCGACGCCTCTCATGCACTTCCATGAATCGCTCGAGATAATCGGCAAAGTCGTCTTCGCGCTCGAGCGCCGGTCCGCCCAGCACCTCCCAGCCATAACGTGAGCACACCTCAGACCATCCAAACCAGTCGTCGATAGATGGCTTTGAGGGATTCGCCTTTTTAGCGCGCTCATATGCATCTGACGCGCGCTTCCACGCCCCCGCGTAGTCACGCCACGCTTTCAGAGAGGTGCGTCCGGCTGCCGGACCGTACCACGGCGCCTTCACCTGGCCATCCAGAAGCGCCGGACGCCACTTACCGGTCTGTTGATCCCTAACTCTGTCGAACTGGCGGATGTCGTGGATCATCTGTTCAAGATCGCTGAGCGGCATGGCGAGGCGCTCTGCGAGCGGGATCAAATCGCCATCCTTGTCCAAATCGCCAGCCATGTACAATTGCGTAAACTCTTGAGGCGTAATGCCGCTCTTCCGCAGCACGTCGCCAAAATACGCATTTGAACGAAAGATGGCATTCACATTATAGACTTGTGGTTTGATAATAGTTCCGCCGCATTGACGCAACTCCAGAATCAGCGCTTCGCGCGTGTGCGCGTCGGTTGCGGGGCGGATCCGATAAAGCACATCCAGGATACGCTTGATATAGTCTGTTTTCTTTTGATACTCATAGCCGCGATCCAGAATGGCTTGATGCTCGGGCGACTCGTACCCGCTGGGAACACGCTCCGGCCAGGTTGGCCAGCGATAGCCTTGCTCTAATTCCGCGATTGGATTATCAACACACTTATCAAAGAACTCGATCGCCTCATCATTGGTGAAATAGAGCCGATCCGCAACCCTGCGGGTGACGCTGCGCAGGAATGCCCGCATGACGATGACATCTTCACGCCGTATGTGCTTCTCGGAGAGAAAGCGTTCCTGGATCTGCCGGTCGGATGGCACTTTTGTCGTCTTGCCGGACTCTTCGATATCCTCAGCCTCATCAGGGCTATAGTACAGAATCACGTCAGCCAGTTGCCGATCACGCCCGGCGCGTCCCGCTTCCTGGGCATACGCCTCAAGATTGGCTGGCGGCGTTCGATGGATCACCAGCCGGACATTGGGCTTGTCGATGCCCATGCCAAAACCTTTGGTTGCCACCATGATGTTGCATTTGCCGGTGATGAAGGCGTTCTGTTGCTGGCTGCGGGTGCGTCCGCTCATGTCGCCGAGCGGACGGTTCTCACCGGTTTGGTGATTGTCCGGCGCATCCCTGTTTGCTTCCTCCGCTGGATCATCGCCGTCCATCTTGCTGTGGTAAATTGCCACACGTTCTCCGAGCGTTCGCTCCAGATACGAAGCGAACCGGGTTACGCCCGCGCTGAATCGCCCGCATTGTGACTCCCGTGTCGCCGCGTCCTCGTCCTGCCGCTCCCCGTTCTGGTTCAGCGCAGACTTCGGCGCGGGTTGCTCCGACGCGCCATCACCTGGACGCCCTCCAGTCCAGGGGAGAAACACAATCGCCGCGCCGGGTTCGGGATTGTCCCGGTTCATCTCTTGCAGACGCCGGAGATCGCTGAGGATGGCGTCAACTTTCTCAGCGGTGGTGCGGCAGACGCGCACGATCAGGTTGAGTTCGGGGCGATTTGAGGACTCAATATACACATCGCCGCCCTGATCGAGCGAAGCAGGGTTCAGTTCCAGCTCCTCACAGAGGTCCTGGCGAACGTCAGGGCTGGCAGTCGCCGTCAATGCGATGCGTACCGGGTGCAAGCCTCGAGCGCGCAGGCGATGCACGATATTGAGATAGCTGGGGCGGAAGTCGTGCCCCCACTGGCTGATGCAGTGCGCTTCATCAAGCGCGAGATAGCGGATTCCGACATTCTTGTGCGCCTGTTTCAGACTATTGAGCACATAACTGCGCTCAAGCTGTTCCGGGGTGACATATACCAGTTTATAATGCCCCAGTTCGATGTGTCGCAGGCGTCTCTGCCGCTCCTGGAACGGCACATCGCCGTTAATGAATGTGCTCAAATTGCCCAGACCGTAACGCTGGCAGATGCGCTGCTCGTACTGATCGGCCATGAGCGATTTGAGCGGGGAGACGACAATTGTAATGCCGGGGAGGAGCATCGCTGGCAGGATATAGCACTCGCTCTTGCCGCCGCCGGTTGCGGCAATCCCCAGAATGCTCCGTCCCGTCAACACATGAGCGAGAATGCGATGCTGAAAGGCGTGCATCTGTGGGAAGCCGAACAGCCGGTATCCGATTTCGTCAATCGCCATGCGGGTGCGTTCGGAGTAGACCTTAAGAAATGTTTCCTCAAGAAACGTTTCCTGAGGGGATGTTTTCTCGGGAGATGTTTCCTCAGAAAATGTTTCAATGGTACGCTTTTCTGGCGAACACAACCGAATCCGGGTCTCCGCATTGGGTTCGATCTCGATATGTGTTTCAGATACCTTTTTTACTTTTGCCCCTTCGACGATTATTTCAGCGCCATATGCGAGCGGCGGGAGTTCAATCCCGGCATCTCGTCGTAAGACCAGAGTCTGCGCCTGTTCGACAATGCCAGGACAACACTTGAAATACTGGTGCGCCCCATTCCCGGCATTATTCGAACTCTTGACGCACACCGACTAACTGATCGCCCTGAGTATCATCAATGCCATTTCTGCCTCTCGTCTGTCTCTTGCCGCTGAACGCACCGACAAAAATAAGCGGCATGTCGTCTGGCCAGGGTTGGCCATCCCGGATGCGTATCGGCTCCGGGGCGCAATGACCTCCTTCTGCATTTTTCTGGAGGAGGGTATATGTCCACGAGAGCAGTTCGTTCTCAAAATCATGAAATGGACGATCATCCACTTTCAACTCCGCAGCCGCTTCGCGAAACCGTTTGTAGAGCAGCGGTTGGTGCAACGACTCACGGCGTCCATTCCAGCATGTCGAACACGCCTCGGTCAAAGGACTGCTCCTGGCGTGCCCACACGGTCCCACGACCCGGATCTGCGGATGGGCTTTCACCAACCGGAGACGCCAGTCCATCAGCGTCTGGGATTTATTCCGGTCCCCCGGCTCAATAATGATCGCAGTGCCTTGCGTTGACAGACTCAGGATCATCGATCCAAGGTGACGCCGACCAATGGGTTGGAGCTCGTTGAACGAATTCGAGGCAATAAGAAGGTTTGGCTCGTCGGCATCGAAGGACGCTGTGTTGAGATCGTGCGGCATCCACCGCGCCGCGCGCGCCCAGCGTTCAACATTCCTGATCGCAGGGAGCGCATCGGCGTCCCGCAGCGCATCAAGCCGCTCCTGAACCGCATCGGCGCAGGCATGCGCCACGCGACTGCTATAGTCAAGGCAGCTCCGGCTGCGATCAATACCGATGAATTGCACGTCCTCAATCGGAAATTCGACATCGTAGAGCGCGCACGCAGTCGCCCACGTCAACAGGAAATCCATGACCCCCAGGAGTGACGTCCCCGTGCCGACGCCGATGTCGATAATCCGCAGGCGCGGTTGCGGCAGCGCGCCAGCTCGCAGGAGATCGAGCAGACAGAGTTGAACTTTGGCGACATTCGTGGTGCAGTAATACGCCAGATACGCGTCAAGCTGACCGGGCGAGTCGTAGTAGTCGCTGTTGAATGATTTGCCGTAATTGGAAAACTGAACCCAGTCATGCGCCAGTTGTTTGATGCGGGCATCGTGTTGTTTGAGCAGCGACAGGCCGCTTTCATACCGGCGATCAGGGCGCGGTCGTTCGCCAAACAGCACCTGGAACTGCGCGCTCTCCACATACGGAGACACACGCACACGTCCTCCGGGGGCGATCATGGTTTCCAGAGTGGCAAGCAGAGCTGGAGCGGATGCGTGCTGCATAGGTATGCTTCCCGTCAATAGGTCACATTGACCTCACCGGTCATTGCTATCATCATTGAGTGGCAACTCTGGCTGAATGATCTCGTTGTGCGCTAATGTATGCGCTGGCGGTTCTTTCGGACCGCGCTTAATCAGCGCGTCATGGTGCGGATCGTGCTCACGATAGCGTTTGAGCGCCAGGGGACGATTGAGCACGGCGTAGCAATACACGCAGCCGAGCGGACAGGTGTCATACGCGCCGATGTCGCGGCTGTCGTAGCAACCGCATTTGCCGCGGTTGCTGCACAGCTTCATTGCCCGCGCCTTGTGGGGCCAGAAGGCGTCCAGGATGTCCTTATCCACGCACGCACCTCGCTTAATCGGTCCAATTGCAGCGAAATCTTCGGCGCAGGTGTAGAGGGTGATGCCGTGGTTCTCAGCGATCCGCGCCAACTCAAGCGCCAACTGGCGCTTTTCCTCATCCGAGCGATCGCGTAGTCGAAGGGCTTGATCGAGGCCGCGCATATTGCGGGCAACTTTGTCGTAGATGTCGAGGAAGCTGAAATAGCACCGTTCGGTCAACCCTTCCAGTTGCCGCGCAAGCTTCGCAAAAGTGCGCATATGCCACTGTTCATCGGTCCGATCCGTGTAGATAATCGGGTCATAGCGCCATTGCACATGTTTGGGCGAATAGCGCGTCGCCAGTTCGCGAAAGACCTTGATGGACTGTGTCGGGTGCGGCACACGCTCTTCAAGCGGGCGAACAGCGGGATCGGCGGTATAGCCATTGATCGAGAAATGGAAATAGAAATCGAGGTTCCGCTGCTCCAGCTCATCGAGATGGCGCATAAACGGCGCGTAGTTCTTGGACCAGAAGACAATCGCGTGCACATCCTGCGGCTGCAACGACACAGACACAACCTGCGGACCATAGGGGTTGTAATACCGCACATATCCTTCACGGACGCGTTCCATGAACCAGTCGCCGTAGAGCGCTGGAATGTCGGTGCGGTATGAAGCGGAAATCACCTGCGGGGAAGAGGGTTGGCTTCGGGCAGCGGAAGCATCCGTCATAGCATCGTCGTCGTCTCGGAAAACGGACCTTCTGCTAGGTCACTATAGCAGTGATGCTTTAGACGGACAAGGGAGGGTTCATGGCGATTTTGTAGCGGAATGGAAGCGATTTGGTTGTTGAGGCGAACTTCCCGCGTTCGATGGTCAACACACCTCGAGCGCATAGCCTTACAGGGGGAGATGTTTCAGCCAGCCCCTCTGTTGCATCGCCCGTTTTGAGCGTCAGAATGTGCAAAATCCTCCTTCTTCCCTTGCGAGGGAGGGGGGAGGAGGGTCTTTCAGGTGTAGATTTTTCTGGCAAACCCTCATGTTGAGTCGCCCGTTTTTGGGTGCCAGAATGCCCCAACTCCCCCTCTCCGGCGACGCTGGAGAGGGGGCAGGGGGGTGAGGAAGAAAAAGGCTTCGGGACGCGGAAAACATCCCTCGCGTCTGAAAAACGCTACATTTGAGAGTCTCCCCCTTCTCTCCCCACCCTCCCCGCACGCAGGGAGCGCAGGGGGGTAGGAGAAGGGGGCAGTCAGGACGCCAAAAACGTCCCTTGCACCCGAAAAGCGCCACCCTCGAGAAAAGGAGATGGCGCCGTCACGCCCCTACTCCCCCTTCACCGCCGTCCACAGATCGGTGAAGGCGGCGGTCTGATCATTGCGGATCGCCCATTCCAGTCGCTTCAACACCTCATCGTTCGGGGCGAACCCTTCGTTATACAGGTCGATAATCTCCTGCGGCAGCAACTTGATCGCTTCGGCATTCGGCGACAGATAGCCAATGTATTCGGTATTGCGCGCAGCGATGTCGGGACGCATGAGGAAATTCATGAACACGTGTGCCGTGTAAGCATTCGGCGATTCGGCCAGGATGACCATGTTGTCCATCCAGATCATGCCGCCTTCCTTGGGAATGACGAAGGCAATGTCTGGGTTGCCGGAAAACTCATCGCCTAAACCTTTGCGCGCCTGCAATGCTGTGCCGCTCCAGGAGTGGGCGATGACATATTCGCCGCTCGCTAGCTTCCGGTTGACGTCGCTGCTGTTGTACGCCGCTAGGAACGGTTTCTGCGCAATGAGCAGGTCCTGCGCCTTCTTTAGCGCCTCCGGGCTAGTCTCGTTCAGCGAGTAGCCCAGATATTTCAGCGCTGCTCCGGGCGTTTCTCGCTCATCGTCAAGCATGCTGAACTTGCCGCGGTATTGTGCGATCTGCGCTGGATCGAACAGCGCCGCCCAACTATCGACGCCGTTGGGGAAAAATTGTCGGTTGTAGGCAATGCCTGTGGTGCCATACATGTATGGCACAGAGTAGACATTCCCCGGGTCAAAATATTTGTTGAGCAAGTTGGGATCGATATTCTTCAGGTTCGGCAGCAGCGACTTGTCGAGCTTCGCCAATAGTCCTTCGCGCCACATGATTTCGACCGCGTAGTCGGAGGGAGTGATGATATCGTACCCGGAGCGGCCAGCGCGCACCTTTGCAAGCATGTCTTCGTTATTGTCAAACGGGTCAACAATCACTTTGACGCCATACTCTTTCTCGAAGTCTTCGAGGATGGAGGGATCGATATAGTCTGACCAGTTGAAGAACCTGAGTTCCCTCGATAGTCGCGAACGATCCACCTGCAGCTCATCGCCAGCAGACGGTTGTGCCGTCGGAGGCGTCGCGGTCGGTTCGGCTGTTGCGCCGCTGCCGTATTCAGTTCCAGGGCTGGCTGTCGGTTGCCCGCCGCATGCTGCGAGCGCCAGCAGAATGATAAGCAGCAAGGCAGTGAACCTGGTGTGTCCCTGAGGCATCTTTGTTCCCTTTCTGACGTGTGTACTCCGAAAACCTCTTTCGAAGAACGAATACGCGAATGGGTCAACGAATGGGTCTCGAATAGATACGCGAATGGGTCAACGAATAGGACCGCGAATAAACGAATATGCGAATGGGTCAACGAATAGGACCGCGAATAAACGAATGCGCGAATGGGTCAACGAATAGGACCACGAATAAACGAATGCGCGAATGGGTCAGCGAGTTCGCAATATCATCTCGCTCGGTGTTCTCTGTGTCTCTGTGGTTGTATCATCCCACTGCGTCCTGTTCAATATTCGATTTCTCGCTTCGAGCGTCGATGTTGCGGTGCAACGTCGCTACGGGCGCCTTCGACCTTCCCACCTTCAACCTTCCCACCTTCAACATCCCTCTCACCTCGTACCTCTTGCCCTGCGCCTTATTTACACCTCCCGCCGCTGCACAAATTGCGAGAGGAACACCAGCGTGATCGACACTAGCAGCATCAGAGTCGAGATAGCGTTGATTTTCGGCGTGATGGCGCGTTTGACCTGCCCGTACACTTCGACCGGCAACAACGACACGCCGGAGCCGGTCGTGAAAAAGGTGATCACAAAATCGTCAAGTGACAGGGTGAAGGCGAGCAGCGCACCGCCAATGACGCCTGGCATGATCAGCGGCAGCGTAATATAGCGAAACGTCTGCCATTCATTCGCGCCAAGGTCCTGCGCTGCTTCTTCCAGGCGCATATCGAACCCCTTGAGGCTGGCGCGTACAACGACGACCACGAATGAGATGGTAAAGGCAATGTGCGAGATCGTGACCGTCGCCAAGCCAAACTGGAGGCGAATGCCAAACAGGGTTTCGAGCAGTCCAAAGGAGAAAGCGAAGAACGCCAGCAGCGCCAGCGCCATGACGATTTCCGGGATAACGATGGGCAAATAGAGGAGCGCATCAAGGCCAGTGCGCCAGCGAAAGCGGTAACGTTCCATCGCCAGCGCGGTCATAGTGCCGATAATGGTCGAAACGACGGTTGATACGAATGCAACGATGAGGGTGTTCATCGCCGCAGTGAGCAGGCGCTGATCGGCAAGCAACCGTATATACCAATCGAATGTGAACCCCGTCCACCGCACGCCGAAGCTGTCGCGGGTGAAGGAGAAGAGCACCAGCACCACGATTGGTGCGTAGAGGAATGCCAGCGTCAGTATGGCATGCGCTCCAAGCGCCAGCGAACCAGGCGAATAACGGCGCTCGCCCCCAGCGACGCGCACCGATTGCGGCAACTGGATATCGACCATGGTTCGGAACCCCCAAACGAAACCATGAATGGGTCAACGAATGTGGGTCACGAATGAGTGAAACATGAGCGAATCAGCGAATGCATTACAAATGTGCGAATGGGTCAGGGCAGAGACATCGCATTACAACGTCTCTGCCCTGACCCGTTCAACGGTCCTCTTCGGTCGTCACCCGAAAATAAATGATAATCGCCACTGTCAGCACAATCATAAAGACAATCGCCATTGCCGAGCCGAGGGGCCAGTTTGGCGGGTTCGAGCGGGTAAACAGACGTTGTAGCAGATTTCCCAGATAATCGACTTTTGCGCCGCCAAGGAGGTCGGAAACGACGAATTGTCCCACCGTCGGAATGAATACCAGCACCGACCCGGCAGCTACGCCCGGCATCGTCAACGGCAGCATCACGCGCAGAAACGCCTGAACCTGATTGGCGCCGAGATCAGCCGCCGCTTCCATCAGCGTAAAATCGAAGCGTGCGAGCGATGCGTAGATCGGAAGCACCATAAATGGCAGACTGCCATAGATCAGCCCAACCAGCACTGCGCCCTCAGAAGGGTAGAGTGCGATGCGCGACAGCCCCAGCGCCTGAATGGCGCTGTTAATAATGCCGTTGTTCGATAGGATCAGCATCCAGGCGTAGGTACGCACCAGAAAGTTCGTCCAGAACGGGATCAATATCAGAAAGAGCAGGATAGTGCGCCAGCGCGGTGGGCGACGAATGATATAGTACGCCAGCGGATAACCGAGGATCAGGCACGCCAGGGTTGTCCACACGCCTGCCCAGATCGAGCGCCAGTAGGCGTTAACATACAGGCTTTCCGTGAACAGGGTGCGATAGTTGTTGAGCGTGAAGGTCCACTCGATACGTCCGCCAGGTCCGTTAGTTGCAAAACTGTAGAGCACAACGACGACCAGTGGCAGGGCGAAGAATGTCACCAACCAGAAGAGACCGGGGAAGAGGAGGAGGCCAAGCTGCAGTCGTTCGTTACGGCGTAGCAGGGCGGCTATCTGACCTTCACGCGGTTGAGAATCAGATGCAAGCGTGTCAGTGGCCATCGTCACCTCAGCTTCACTCTGTCAGAATGATAGCGTTCTCTGGGGGCCACCAGAGATACCCTGTCTCGCCAGGTTGCCAGTAAGCGTCGCGGTCGAGAGTCGAGCGGCTGTTCTGTTCCCACAGGTCGAACAGCCGTGCACCCAGGCGAACGTCGATCCGGGTATCGCTCCCGATATAGGCGATGCGTTCCACCCGCACCTGATAACAGTTCGGCGTTCCTGGCGGCGGCTCCTGCACCGACAGAAACGCTTTCTCGGGGCGAATGGAAAGGGTGACGTTCATTCCAGGGGCGACAGGGCGGATGGTTTGACCACGCAGGGTCAAACCATCGTCTGACGTGATCGTGGCAATGCCGCTCGGCTCCACTGACTCGACCTTTCCTTCGATGAAATTGGTTTCACCAATAAAGTCGGCTACGAAACGACAGACCGGACGTTCGTAGATTTCGGTCGGCGTACCGATCTGCAAGACCTTTCCAGCATTCATGACGGCAATACGGTCGCTCATCGTCAGCGCCTCTTCCTGATCGTGCGTGACGTAGATGAACGTAATGCCGACGCGCTCCTGGAGGCTTTTCAGCTCAAGCTGCATTTCTTTGCGCAACTTCAGGTCGAGGGCGCCAAGCGGCTCATCGAGCAGCAGCACCTCAGGATGGTTGACAAGCGCACGCGCCAGCGCCACGCGCTGCTGTTGACCGCCAGACAGTTGACGCGGTCGGCGCGACGCGTAGTCGCCCAAGCGCACCAGTTCGAGCGCTTCGGTCACCCGCCGTGCGATGTCGGCGGGCGGCGTCTTCTTCATGCGCAGACCGAAGGCGACATTTTCGGCGACGGTCATATGCGGGAAGAGCGCATAGGACTGGAATACCGTATTAACATTGCGTCGGAACGGCGGGGTGGTTCCAACCGCTTTGCCATGGAGGAAGATTTCGCCTGAAGTGGGAAACTCAAACCCAGCAATCATGCGTAAGGTCGTTGTCTTGCCGCAACCGGAGGGACCAAGCATCGAGAAAAATTCGCCGTCGCGAATCTGCATTGAGACGTGATCAACGGCGCATACATCTGCGAAACGTTTGACAACATTGCGCAGATCAACCGCTATTCCGTTGCTCATGGCATGCCCAGATTGCATGGTTCACGATAAGCACGGCATCAAACAACACAGATGCTTACTATGACCACATGAATGTGAGAAACGGCTTCCACCTATCTATGCAGCATCTCTGCGCTTTGAGCTCAATGTTTCGACCCGAACACATTGGCGGGCGGCATCATTGCCGCGGAGATGGAGCACAGCCACAGTAACAGGCTGTAAAGCGGAATAGATTCTCGCCATATTATATCATAAAAACCCCTTTTGACGGGGAATGGACAGGCCATCGCAGGTTGCCGCGCACAATGGCGTCTGCTATACTAAACGGAAGTGCACGCACTAGAAGGCGACGTCTGCGTCGCAGGCGGCGCCGGAGACTCCACATATGGCGTTGATCACCCTTGACATCAACGGCGAACGCAAGACCTACCCGATAGAGGCGCACGGATTGCGCATCGGACGGGCGCTTGAAAACGACATTGTGCTCAACCATCCAACGGTCTCGCGTTACCATGCTGAGATCGTCCGTAGGGGGCACGATGTCTGGGTGCGCGATGCCAACAGTCGCAATGGCGTTTTTGTCAATCGGCTGCGTATTCGGGAAGAACCATTGCGCGACGGCGACACCGTTCAGATTGGTCCGTTTGAGCTTCGCTTTGAAGAACGAGCGGCGCAGAACGTGGTGCTTGACGACAGTCGCTACTTTCCGGTCGCTGCTGAGGCGCGCGGCGTCGCCACCGGCGATGTGCCCGAACTGGCCATCGATCTGCGCGAGTTCTTCCGCATCTCCCGGCGTCTGAGCCTGATCATTGCCATGAACGAGCTGCTCGATGCCATTATCGAAGAGGTGTTGCGCCTGATCCCGGCGCAGCGCGCACTTCTGCTTCTGAAACGCGACAACGAACTGGTGCCGCGCGTGATCTATCCACCCTCGCAGCACGAGGTGGTTATCAGTTCGACCATCGCGCGCAAAGCGCTTGAGGCGGGTGAAGTAGTGCTGACGCGCGACGCGCGCACTGAAATCGGCGGCACGCACAGCATTATCAGCGCCAATATTCGCTCGGCGCTCTGCGCGCCGCTGCTCGTCGAGCACGGATCCATTGGGCTGATCTACCTCGACTCGCCAGGGCGTGACCGGTTTGGTCCCCGTGAGCGCGACCTGCTGGCGGCGATTGCCAGCCAGGCAGCGATTGCTATCGAGCGTGCGCGCCTGACCGAAGAATTGCGGAAACAGGAGGCAAGCCGCCAGTTGTTCGAGCGTTTTGTCTCTCCGAGCGTTGCGCGTGAAGTGGCAAGTTACTTTTCCGAACATGGTCGTTTGCGCGAGCCGCAGGAACTGGTCGTCAGCGTCCTGTTCGCCGATGTGAAAGGGTTCTCGTCTCTCTCCGAGCGCCTCTCGCCGCGTGAAGTGCAGGACCTGCTCAACGAGTATCTCCACGAAATGACAGAGGTGATTTTCCGGCACGACGGCACGCTTGATAAGTACATCGGCGATGGCATTATGGCGATCTTTGGCGCGCCGCAGGTGCATGAACATCAGGATTATCGCATTACGGCCATTAAAGCGGTCGACGCTGCGCTTGATATGATCGAAGCGCATCGCCGCCTGATTGAAAAACTCGAACCATCCAAGGCGTTCGATTTTCGCATCGGGATCAACACTGGCCCCGTGTATGCCGGCTTCTTCGGAACACGCCAGCGTCTGGAGTACACTGTTATCGGCGACACCGTCAACACTGCGGCGCGCCTTGAGAGCCGCGCCGACCTCAATTCGGTGCTGATCTCCGAAGCGACGCGCAATGCTATTGGCGATGCGTTCATCGTGCAGGAAATGGGGAATTATCAACTGAAAGGCAAAGCCAAACTCGTCCCTACCTACAAGGTCATCGGGCGTGCGCAGAATCGCACCCGCGAGACAGGGGCATTCCGCACTCCCTGATACCTCCTGGCACGGTTCTAGATATGAGGTTTGTATGCCGCTTGTGGTTGGGATTCGATTCAAAGACTCAGGCAAGACGTACTATTTTGATCCGAATGGCATCGAGGCGCTAGCGCAGGGTGAATATGTCATCGTCGAAACGGTGCGCGGCCCGGAACTGGCCAAGGTCGCATATCCGCCGCGTTTGGTCGATCCTGAAGAGATCGTCGGGGAGCTCAAGCCCGTGTTGCGTCGAGCGGAACCGCTTGACTTCGAACGCCTGCGCCAGTTGAACAGCCGTCAGGATGAACTCCTGGCGCGTTGCGCCGAAAAGATCCAGGAGCATGGTCTGCCGATGCGCCTGGTGAAAGCGGAATATTCGTTCGATGGCTCACGGTTGACGTTCTACTTCACCGCTGAAAAACGCGTGGACTTCCGCGCTCTCGTGCGCGACCTGGCGCGCACCTTCCGCACCCGTATCGAGCTGCGTCAGATCGGTCCGCGCGACGAGGCCAAGCTCCTCGGCGGCATCGGGCCATGCGGCCGTCTCCTCTGCTGTGCGACATTCCTCCCTGATTATGCGCGCGTTTCGATCAAGATGGCAAAAGACCAGGACCTGCCGCTCAACCCTGCCAAGATCAGCGGAGTGTGCGGTCGCCTGCTGTGCTGCCTCTCCTATGAACACGAACATTATGTGAGTGTTAAGAGCAGGATGCCGCGTAAAGGCACATGGGTCCAGACTCCTGATGGACCGGGTGAGGTGGTCGGCGTCAATGTTCTGCGTGAGACTGTCATTGTTGCGCTTGCCAGCACTGGTATGCAGGAAGAGTTCTCGCCAACGCAGATCCAGGAAGCCACCCGGCACGTCGGCGAAATTGCGCGCAGTCGCAATGCTGAAGGGATCACGCCAGTCGCCAGGATGCGTTCCGAACGCCAGGAACGCCGCGCCGATCAGGGTCAGGGACGCCAGGGCGGAAAACGACTGCTGCGCGAATCGATCAACAATCCCGATGTGCTTGAAGCGCTGGCGTGGCTTGAAGAAGGCATCGATGACGTACCGCTCGAGATGCTTGATGAGGAAGACCTCACGTTGCTGGTCGATGAGACGCCGCAGCCGCACTCTTCGCCGGATGACGCTGAAGCGCAGTCGCAGCGACCGTCTGATCGCTCCGATGATCTGGCCGCGTTTCTTGGCGAAGAAACGTCTCAACCGCCCGCTTCTCCCGCTTCAGCCACACCGCAGCGCCCGCGCCGTCGCCGCCGTCATCGCAATGTCTGATGTCGATGGCACGCTGCGCCAGAGATGTTTCGCACCGAACCAAGGCAGAGCGCAATGAGCACTGATACAGACAATCCCCCGTCTCCTCCATTGGCGCTGGCATCGGCATCACCGCGACGACGCGAATTGCTGGCGTACCTTGGCGTGCCGTTCAGGGTCATTGCGACAGATGCCGAAGAGCACGCTCATCCGCCGCCGCCGGAGATTGTCGCCGCGCTGCCGCCGCTGGCATTGCCATTGTTCGATCATCCGACGCTGCGCGCCTGGCGTAAGGCTAGCGCCGCTTGCGCATCCGCGCCTGATAGTGTTATTATCGGCGCCGATACGATTGTAACGCTGGAAGGGGAAGTGCTGAATAAACCAATCGATCCCGACGATGCACGCCGGATGCTGCGTCGTTTGTCGGGAAAAACGCATACCGTGTACACTGGTCTGGCAGTCATCGATGCTCGACAGACAGGCGCGCCGCCGCTCTTCGATCTTGTCGCTAGTCGGGTAACAGTTGCCGTGCTCAGCGATGCCGATATCGACGCTTACGTCGCTACCGGCGAGCCGCTCGACAAAGCTGGCGCTTACGGCATTCAGGGCTTAGGAGGTCGGTTGGTGCGCGCGGTCGCTGGTAGTTTCACCTGTGTCGTCGGGCTGCCGCTGGTCGAGACCTGGCGCCTCCTCCGCGCTGCTGGCATCAGAGGATTGGGCGATCCGGTCGAGGGCTATCGGCGCTGGCTGCTCGATCAGGGAAAGGAGATCCCGCCGTGTCCGCCAACCCTGCCGTAAAACTGCTGATCGTCGATGACCATCCGCTCTTCCGTCAGGGCGTGCGTGCGGCGCTCTCCACCTACCGCGACATTGTCGTGGTCGGCGAGGCGTCATCCGGGGAGGAGGCGCTGGAGTGGATGAATGCCGCTCCGCCCAATCAGGAACCCAATGCGGTGGTAGTCGATCTGAACCTGCCGGGGATGAGCGGGCTGGAACTGACCCGCCAGCTGCGTCTCAACTATCCTGGCGTCGGCATTGTGGTGCTGAGCGTGTACGAAAGCGACGAACAGGCGTTCAACGCGCTCCGCGCCGGCGCTTCTGCATATCGCTCGAAAGATGTGCATCCGGACGAACTCGCCGACGTTCTTCGCCGCGTTGCACGCGGTGAGTACGTTATCAACGACGTTGTGCTTGATGACCCGAAAGTCGCCGGTCGAGTTCTGTCACAGTTCCGAAATCTCCCGCACGATGTGACCACCCTGCAAGGAGCAGAGTTTCCGCTCTTTACGCCGCTGAGCGACCGCGAAATCGAAGTGCTCGAACGCATCGCCGCCGGCGGCAGCAACCGTGAGATCGCCGAAGCGCTGCACATCAGCACGCAAACGGTCAAAAACCATATTTCGTCGATCCTGCGCAAACTCTCGCTGAATGATCGGACGCAGGCAGTGCTCTACGCCCTGCGCCGCGGCTGGATCGAGGCGCCTGGTACGACCCGCAGCGAGCCGTCGGCATCCAATGCCAGGGAGGATAAGAATGCATGATCCGATCACTCTGACAACAGCGTCCGCATCAGCGCTCATCGATACAAATGAGGCGCTGCCACAGGACCCGCGCGCGCTGATTGTGCTGAATCCCTTCGCCGGGCAAGCTGCTGCACTGCGGCAGAATATCGAAGCAGCGCGTACTGTCTGGCAAGCCCACGGATGGACGGTCGATATCGAAACGACCCACCAGGCTGGCGATGGCATCCGTCTGGCGCGCGAAGCGGCATGGCGTGGGTATGATGTCGTAGCAGCGGCTGGCGGCGACGGCACGATCAACGAGGTCATTAATGGTCTGGCGGGAACACGCACGGCGCTGGCAGCGTTGCCGGTCGGCACAGTCAATGTCTGGGTGCGTGAACTCGGTTTGCCGCTCGAGCCGCGCGCGGCGGCTGAGGCGCTGCTCCTGGCGCGCCGACGGCGCATCGATCTGGGGCGCGCTGGCGATCGCTACTTCCTGCTTATGGCGGGCATTGGCTTCGACGCTGCAGTGGTAAATGAGGTGCGCAGCGACGAAAAACGTCGCCTGGGAGCGCTGGCCTACGTGGTGCGCGCCTTCGATCTGGCGCTGCGCTACCGCGGACGTCGGGCGCGCATAGCGCTTGACGGGCGCGTGATTCGCGGGCGGGTGCTTCTGGTGGTCATCGGCAACAGCCAGTTGTATGGCGGCGTCTTCAAAATCACTCCGCGCGCCTGCATCAACGACGGGTTGCTTGATGTGTGCATCATCAAGGGCGACAGCCTGGCGGAAGCGCCGCTGCGCCTGCTCTCCATCCTGCGTCAGCGCTACAATCTCGATCCACGCATCGAGTATCATCGCGCGCGCATCATCCATATCACCACTCGCGGCGCGCTGCCGGTGCAGGTCGATGGCGATCAGTCCGGTTTTACGCCGATGACGTTCACGGTCGCTCCAGGGGCGCTGTACGCGCTGCTGCCGGACACGCTGCCAGATGACCTGCTGCGCGCCGCGCCGACCTACCAGCGTCCATGCGGCATCGCCTGACACAATGGGCTCGATTGTTCGCCGCGCTGCATCGTCCGATGATTCCAGGCCGGCGCATTGGCCGCTTTCTCATCAGTATGATCCCGCGCTTCGTTCTAACGTGCCTGTTGCTCGTTGTCCTGACCGCCTGCACGGCCCAGATGCCCGATGCTGCGCCAACTCCCGCAGCGCTTCTGCCAATCGCGCCGCCATCGGCGCAACCCGACGCTCCCCAACCTCCGATCATCGCTGCAGGCGCTCGGTTGCCTGGTCGCCTGCTCTTTGTGCGCGCTGGAAATGTCTGGATGTGGCAGGATCAGATCGCTCACCCGTTGATCGATGGTGGAACAGCGCTGCACCCCGCTTGGTCGCCCGACGGCGCGCAGATCGTCTTTGTACAGCGCGATCAGAGTTTTAGCGACGTGATGCTGCTGCCGCTGAGCGGCGGCGCGCCACTGCGCCTGACCAATAATGGGTCCAGCAGGCCGCGCAACAGTTTTGAGCGCATCCGTGAGAGCATCTGGGCCTTCTATCCCTCGTTTGCGCCCGATGGTCAAACCATCGCTTTTGCGTCACAGTATGGTCCGCCTTCCGGATCGCCAGCAGCGGAGTATCATCTGGCGCTGTTCACTCTGCCGATTCAGGCGGGCGGATTGCGCCGATTGATCTACGCCAATGATATGGGACACGTCGGGCGGGTGACGCACAGCCCCGACGGTTCGGCGATTGTATTCGTGCTCGAACCTGCAACATCCAGCGGTGCATCGCAGATTCTGCGCTACGACCGCGCAACCGGCGTGGCGACGCCGCTTCCCGGCGTCCCGCCGCAAAGCTATGATCCGGCGATTGCGCCTGATGGACGCTGGCTGGCGTTTGCCAGCCGTGACGGCGACCGCACCGACATTTTTGCTGTTCCGACGTCCGGAGGAACTGTGGTGCGCCTGACAAGCATCGGCACAGCTCGCGCTCCCGCCTTCTCGCCCGATGGCCGGATGCTGGCATTCCTGGCTGTTGCTCCTGGCGAAATTGGGTTCGATCTGTGGGTCGCCGATCTTCGCATCGCTGGCGATAGTCTCCAGGCATCCACGCCACGACGGGTGAGCATCGGGCTGTGCGCCGATGCCGATTCCGGGCTGAGTTGGGGGAAGTAGTGCGCATCCTCCATGTTGTTCAACTCTATCATCCCGTGGCGAGCGGCGCAGCGCGCTACTTCCGCGAGATTGGCGAACGTCTGGCAGCGGAAGGGCATCGCGTGACCGTCCTCGCTACGGATGCCTGCGACCTCGAGCACATCTGGATGCCAGGACGCCGCTGTATCGAGACGCCGTTTGAAATGCTCAACGGCGTGCAGATCGTGCGCCTGCCGATCCGTCGTCGTCTCGGACTGCCGATCTTCTACCCGGCGCTGCGTCGCCTGATGACCGAGATCTCACGCATTGCCAACACTGCGCCGCTGCTCCGCCGCCTCGCGCTCTGGACGCCGCAGTGGCCTGGCGTCGAGACGTTCTTCGCGCAGTACGGACCATTCGACCTGGTGCATGCAACGAACATTACGCTCGACTTCGCCATTCTGCCGGCATTCGCGTATGCGCAACAGCATAGGATTCCCTTCATCTGTACGCCGTTTGTGCATCTGGGAGAACCGGGAAGTCGGACCATCGTGCGTTACTACAGTATGCGCCATCAGATCGATCTGCTCTGCCGGAGTGATCGGGTCATTGTGATGACCGGCTTAGAGCGCGATTTCCTGGCAGCGCGCGGCGTACCGCGCGAACGGTTGCGCGTGGTCGGAGTTGGAGTAACGCCAGAGGAAGTTCAGGGAGGCGACGGCGCCCGGTTTCGTGCCGATCACTGTATCGATGGACCGCTCGTGCTGTTTATCGGCGCACTGGCATACGACAAAGGCGCCATCCATCTCGTCAGGGCGATGCAGCGCCTGTGGCGCGACGGGTATACGGCCACACTGGCGCTCATTGGCGCGCCGCTAGCGCACTTCAACGCATTCTATACGCGCCTTCCAGCGGCAGACCGGGCGCGCATCCGCCTGCTGCCCTACGCTCCTGAAACAATCAAGCGCGATGCGCTGGCGGCGGCGGACGTTTTTGCGCTCCCATCGCGCACCGACTCGTTCGGCATCGTATTTCTGGAAGCCTGGTGCTACGGCGTGCCGGTGATTGGCGCCCGCGCTGGCGGTATCCCCGATGTGATCATCGATGGGCAGGACGGTCTGCTGGTGCGGTTTGGCGATGTCGCTGGCCTGGCGCAGACGATCCGGCTTCTGCTGGACGACCGCCCGCTGGCGCAGCGGTTGGGCGCTGCCGGACGCGCAAAAACCCTGCGCGACCTGACGTGGGAGCGAGTCTATGCACGGGCGCGCGCCGTCTATGCCGAAGTTGGCGTGGTGTAGAATACGACCGCCTGCCCGGCGCGTTTCTGACGCCGATCCGCAGTACGCTGTCGCTGTTGGTCAAATTGCTGCGCCGGCGGTGCGCTGCTGTTCTTCTGCAACGACCAGACCTGCCAGAACCATTCCCAGAGCGAACCGCTGATCACTGCCCTCCCACTTCCGCCCGCTATTGCGCCCGAAAGCTCACATCTGGCGTTGACCGCACTGCGCGTGGCGGGGCGACTGGTTCCGCTCCCGCTGCCAGCGCCCACAAGCCGCATCGGCGCACATGGCGCTGCGCATATGCTCTGCAAATCTGGGATGCTCTTGACGTGGACTAACACCCGGCGCCGCCGACCGGTCGTTCAGTTTTTTGGGCATCGAACGATCGTGCTTCGACGCCATCGGTCTCCGATGTCTCCCGGTAGCTGCGCTCGCCACAGCGCCAGCAGCGACTCGCACCCGCGCACGAGGCCGTGCGGATGCAGCAACGCGCAGCCATAAAGAAGTCATATATTTTACAGAAACTTTACACTAGATTTATCATACGCTGAAAAAGACCGCGTATTATGCTTACACCATTCCTAACTACCGCCAACTGACCAAGCCTGAGGAAGATCTCCGCTGCGCAAACAGCGTCTGTTTGCAGCAAATCGATCATTGACCGCCGGGCGACCGCCCCGACTGCGAAGTGTTTGGTGTTGTACTGGTCAGGCTGCCGTACAGCACTGCCCGGCTGTCAGATCCCTGTTTTCTCATCACGAAAGGAGGTGAGCACGATCGGGCATACTGGCACGTCGGTTGTATCGGAACCAGGGCGATAATCGACCATTCCATCGAGCAACGACGCCTGAGCGAAGAGCAAGGAGGCAATATGTCTGACATCGAAAGAATGAGCCGTCAGGAACGCATCAATGCATACTGGAAAGAGAACAACCGGTTGATTGCGATCCTGCTGATCATCTGGTTCTCCGTCGCCTACATTCCGCCGCTGTTCGTCAATCAATTGAACCAGATCTCGTTTTTCGGCTTCCCGCTCGGCTACTACTTTGGCAGCCAGCTTTCGCTGGTTGTGTTCGTTATCCTCATCTTCTACTACGCCTATGCTATGAACAAGCTGGACGCGAAGTATCACCTGAAAGACCGGGATAAGTAACAGCGGAGGGAGCGACCACTATGGCAGTCAATGAAGCAATCAAACTGCGCAACAACCGCCTGGCGCAGTACTACGGCATGTTCACGATAGGTCTGATTGTGTTCAGCCTAATCATGGGCGTGCTGGAGCTTGGCGCGGGCATGCCGAAAGCCTGGATCGGCTGGACATTCCTGATGCTGACGATGGGCCTGTACGCCTTCATCGGCATCATGAGCCGCACCAAGATCCTCGACGAGTACTACGTCGCCGGGCGCAATGTTCCCGCAGTGTTCAATGGTATGGCGACCGGCGCCGACTGGATGAGCGCGGCGTCGTTCATTTCGATGGCTGGCACGCTCTATGCGCTTGGCTACGACGGGCTGGCGTATATCATGGGGTGGACGGGCGGCTACGTGCTGCTGGCGCTCCTTTTTGCGCCCTACATCCGTAAGTTTGGTCAGTACACCATCCCCGACTTTGTTGGCACCCGCTATGGCGGGCGCTGGCCCCGCCTGGTGGCGGCCATCTGCGCCATCATCGTCAGTCTGACGTATGTAACGGCGCAGGTGGTGGGCGTCGGCATCATCATGTCGCGCTTCATCGGCGTGCCGTATGAGTGGGGCGTGGTGATTGGTCTTTCCGGCGTGCTCGTCTGTTCGTTCCTGGGTGGGATGAAGGCGGTGACCTGGACGCAGGTGGCGCAGTACATCATTCTGATCATCGCCTATGTGATCCCGGTGACCTTCCTCTCGCTTAAATTGACCGGCTTCCCTATACCGCAGTTGAGCTACGGGCAGGCGCTGGCAAACATCACTCGCTTGGAGTCTGAGCTGAAGATCTCCGCTCAAGCGCCAGCGCGCGATGGTTCAGGGCGCATCATTCAGAGCGGGTATGTTCCTGCGTACAACGAAGGGCTGAGCAATGCCGCAGCAGTCTCGGCGATCAATCAGATCAACACCTACTTTGGCGTCAACATTACCCCGCCGCCGGCGAAGTCGATCCCTGACACCAGCAAGCCTGCGGATGTCATCCAGACCGACTGGCGCGGGACGCCGTGGAATTTCCTGGCGCTCACCTTCTGTCTCATGGTCGGCACTGCCGGTCTGCCGCATATTCTGATCCGCTTCTACACGGTGCCGAGCGTGCGCGAGAGTCGCCTGAGCGTCGGTTGGGCACTGTTCTTCATCTTCCTGCTCTACTTCACGGCGCCTGCCTATGCGGCGTTTGCGCGCTGGGAAATCCTGCAGAACGTGGTCGGCAAAGAGATCAGTTCGTTGCCGGAGTGGACGCAGAACTGGAGCCGCCTCGGTCTGATCACGCAGCGCGACTACACGACGCTCGAAGGAAAGCCGATTGACAAGCTTCCGTCCTGGGCTGCGCCTCAGGTGAAGAGCGGTGCGCTGGTGATCACCGACGCCAATGGCAACGGCAAGATCGACCTGGCTGGTGCGACGTTCAGTGAGAAAGAGGTCGATGGCAAGAAGATCGGCGTGTTCGGCGAACTGTCGGGCACAGTCATCACCAAGACCAGCACCGATGGCATCCTGCAGTTCGGTGAACTGAACATCGACCCGGATACGATCGTGCTGGCAACGCCGGAAATCGCCGGTTTGCCGTACACCGTTGCGGCGTTGATCGCGGCTGGCGGTATGGCGGCGGCGCTCTCCACCGCCGACGGTCTGCTGGTCGTTATTTCGTCCGCCATTGCGCATGACTTCTACTACCGCATCGTCAACCCGAAAGCCAGCATGAACACCCGCATCTGGCTCGGCAAGACGATGCTTGTGGTGGCTGCCGTGATTGCCGCACTGCTTGCGCTGCCACGTCTGGCGCTGATTGCGCAGATGGTGGCGTGGGCGTTCTCGATGGCGGCATCGTCGTTCTTCCCAGTCATCCTGCTTGGCATCTTCTGGAAGCGCTGCAACGGTCCTGGCGCGATCGCGGGTATGATCGGCGGTCTATCGGTGACGCTCTTCTACATGTATAACAACTATATCGATCCGTCGTTCAACGTGCTGGGCATCACACACCTGGCAGCGGGCATCTTCGGCATGCCAGTCAACTTCCTGCTCTGCTACATCGTCAGCAAACTGACGGCGGCGCCGTCGCAGGAGGTGCAGGACTTGGTCGATCACCTGCGCAGCCCGGAACTCGATGATGAGTTGATGACCAGCATTGCAGGCGGCAAGCAGGCGGCTGGCGCGCACTAAGGCTAACCCTCCCTTACCCCCGAGTCCAATTACGGGGGTAAGTTTCCCGGTATGCCGCTGCCGTGTATCACCTGTTTCGGGCATCAGGAACGCCCCAATGCCCCCTTCTCCCTCACGTGGGAGAAGGGGGCGACTCATAAGTGTAGACCAAAGCATAGCAATGCACAAATCATCCGTGCAGGTCAAAGAACCTTCCCCTGAGAGCCGCCCCCTCTCCTGCAGCGCTATGCATTGCCACAGGTCCGACAATCGCTTCCTGATGCAGAAAAGGCGGTATATCAGAAAGGCATGCTTGCCAGGGTCCTGGTATCACATTCTGCATCAGGACGATCTCCCGTGAAGCAGCGCGTATGACGCAGTGTGACATGTGGGTGTGTCCAGTGCGGCGCGGGATCGGGGCAATGGTTCAGGTGTTGAGTTTTTGCAGCATGTGCACAGCGAAAGATGCTGCCAGCCAGGGAGCACAGCACAGTAATCGAGGCAGATAAACGGACTCACCCGCTGATGCGCGCAATCCAGAGGTGCGGCGCGCGGATTTCTTCCATTGTCGGCAGGTTCTCAGGGCGCTCCCAGATAAGATTGACAAACGCCGACCCGCGTGCAGCGACAACCGCGTTAATGAACGCTTCGCCCTGCTGATACTGCGCCAGTTTCAAGTCCATACCAGTGAGGCGGTTGAACGCCTCTTCAATCAATGGGCGACGCAACTGGCGTTGGCGCACACGTGCTTCAATGTAATGATAACTGGGAAGCAACTGGGCGCCAATGACATTCATGATGTGATTGGAATACCCTTCCACTACCGACATAAGCGCCTGCATGCGAGAAAAAATCTCCTGTTGTTCAGGAGTTAACATCAGCTCAATCCAGTGCCGATCAATTGGCTGCCCCTGCAGCAGACGCTCGATCAAGCGCACGATACCGACGCTAAGCATCGCTGCCTGATCGTTCACCCGACTCATGAACTGACGCAGCAGGTCCTGAAAATACTCGCGCACCCACGGAAACGCTTCAAACTCGAAAACGTGCGTGGTTTCGTGAAGCGCTATCCACATGCGGAAGTCGTCGCCATCAAGGCCAAGTTGTGCGCAGATGCGTGCAATATTTGGTTCAACAAAGTAGAGCGCACCGCGCAGGTTCGGGTCAGGCGACAATAGGCCGAGATCGTACTGCCCAAGCACGCGCCGCGCCAGAAAGCCAATCAGCGCTCCCATCTGCATGCCGATCAACTGGCTGTTCAGTTGCCCGATCAGCATGCCGATTATCCCCTGCCGTGCGCTCACTTCGTCGTACAGTTCTTCTAGCGGTGCGAACAGCGACTGAAATGCAGAGAGGTTTGCTTCAATCCACTCTGCCCGATCAAACACATAGATCCGATCAATCGGCCAGGGTAGCTTTACCCCCATGTAGGCAGCGATCAGCGGCTCGCTGCGCTGAACCATACGACGGTACTGTTCTTGGCGCGCTGCTCGGTCAATCACCGGCGCCAGATACGACTGCGACACAGCCACACCGACATTGCGCGCCTGAAGCCAGTCGATCATGCGTGGACGCGGCATGCCGCTTGCAGCGCGATTGACCAAGTAGCGCGCGCCTGCACCAGCGACACAAGCCAGAATCAGAGCAGCGCCGAGGCGACGCGTCATACGGATTATACAGACAGGCACGGTTCGGTATCCTATTCTTGCGTAAAGGCTGGCGGCTTCTGCCCGCGCCGTTTGGCTGCGGTGCGCACCATTTCCTTCAAATCGTCGTCGGTAATCAGAAACGTCTCGTAACTCGATGTTCCTATTCCCTTCTGCTCGCGCACGCGGCCCTGCAAGACCAACCCGTCCTCGATCTCGATAATCCGCACGTCCGTATAGCCGTGTTCATCAATGAACAGCCCAATCGTGCGCAGCACATCCTGATAATCGGTTTTCGCCAGTCCGCGGAACAGTTTCATCCCAGCCACCTCCCCTTAGGCGGAGGCTCTGTTCTGCGCTGATCTCGCATCTGCTGAATAAAGTGACGCAGTTCTTCGTGTGAGAGCACAAAATCAGCGGCGACCCGAACGAATCCTTGCGCTGTGCTCTGATACGTAACCCCCGAGATGATCCATCCGCGATCAAACTCGAGTATGGCGACCTCATTGAGATGCTGCTGCTGGATAAACTGCCCGATGGAACGGAGCAACTCTGAATAGTCGATGCGTTCAGATGGCATCGTGGTGGTCACTCTCCTACCGTCCCCGTTTGCAAGACTGCGGGGATATAACAGCCCCAATCTTGGATCGGCGCGTTATCGTTCGGTAAAACAGGTCTCGGCGAGCCAAACAGTCAGACGCGGCTGATCAGGCAGAGCTCGCAAGATTTCAGTCGGATTGTGTGAGATTGTAGCATGTCTCTTAGGCAAGAGCAAGAGGATGGGGTTATGATATGGTTAGGAGATTGAGGCGAGGGGCAAGAGGCAAGAGGTGGGACAAGTGATGAGTGACGAATGACGATTAAACTTGTGCTTCTGCGCCTCCATGTGAGTGAGGCGAGAGGTGAAAGGTGAGAGGTAAGGGCGCAGGCTGGAGAGGAGCGCTCCTCATGAACCCCTAACCTCCAGCTCTCAGTTCTCGGTTCTCAGTTTTCCGACGGCGGTTCGAGTTTGCGTACCAGGCTGAGTGCCGGATCAATCGTCAGTTCGCCATACTCGGGAAAGCGAACGGTAAGCATCTCGCGCCCATCTTCGATACGGCTGTCAATCACCTCGCCATCGCCGTAGGGCAGGCAGAAAATGCGGTCACCCGCAGCAAACCGCAGTGGTCCATGAGTTTCACGCGCAGGCGCCACGCGCACGCTACGCTCTTTAGCTCGCTCGCGCTGTTCACGTTGTCGCCGCAGACGCTCAATCAATGCCGCAGCGTCGGGTGTTTCGCTACGCTCATTGCTCTGTGCAACGGTTGTATTCGACGGTCTGGTCGGTTCCTGCACAGACGGCGTGTTGGGTTGCGGCGCTTCACGTTGTGGCGATAAACGCTTTCCGCCAGAAGGCTGCGCCGGATCGATGCGCGCCGACGGAGGCTCCGAAGATGCAGGCGACTGGACATCATTCGATGATCCGGCAGGCTGACGGTGTTCGCGCAGCGAGACTGGCGGAATCGTATCCGATAGGTCGCTGCGGCGCGGCGCTTCGACTGACGCCCGACCGAGCAGTGCAAGCAGCCAGTCCTGCTCGACGCGGCTCAGTGGTTCGAGCAGCGGATCGGCGCGGCATGCCAGCGCCACGTCATAGGCGACCTGCACCACGTCTTCGGCGTGCTGGTAGAGCCACTGCGCCAGACCATTTCCACCTGGCTGCGCATCGATGAAGAACAGCCGCCGCCGTTCATGATCGTAGAATGGCACGAGATCGGTGAAGGAAGCCAGGACGTGCAGTGTGACCGCAGCCGTGATGCACCATCCAATGAACTGACCCTGAACCTGGATCGCAACCGGCAAGTCAAACCAGCAGGCGGGTGCGACCCAGCGAGTTTCGAGCGGCGCAGTAAGCGCCGTATCAACAGGAGATGCACCGGGTGACAATTCGCGCCAGCCATAGATTGTCTCCTGCGCCACAACGCGCCCTCGCGCCACGTGGTGATTGTGGAACAGCACCCGCTCTTCGTGCATCTCGCGGATAGCGACCTGCCCGCGGCGCAAGGGGTAGGTGCGCCGTCCGCTGGTTTCCAGACGTAACGAGATGCTTCCCTCTTCCTCATCACGCATCACCACGCGCAACCCGCCGATACCCGGCGGCAGCGCTGCGCCTGCAAATGCCCAGCGTTCATAGAGGGTCGGGTCGAGACGTTCGCGGATGCGCGGTTGCTCTGAGCGCACGGCGATTGCGCCGCCACTGGCTGCCAGCACGCTGAACTCTGCATAGGGGTCACGCTTGCCTGCTGGAATCCAGAGCGGCTCGCTGTCGGGCAGCTCGATCAACTGCTGATTCGCAACCATCCGCGCTACAATCTCTGCACATCCCCAGGCGTCAACATCCGCAGCGGTCAGCGGCAATTCACTGGCGGCGCACATGATGTGCTGCGCCAGAACGTAGACGTTCGTCGGCGGCGGAACCCATGTGGTCAGCGGTCCTTCAAGCGTGAGAGACGCCTGACGCGCCAGCGCCTGTTCCTGCGGCAACTCGCCAAGCACGACGATTACTGCCTGATGCCCAGACGCCAGCAAACGCCGGAAGGCGCTGATCGAACCAGGAAAACCGGCGCAGACGAGCACCTGCGCCGGTTGCGGGTCGGGACCGACAGTGACATCCGCTGAGTCGCCAATGGCAGCCGCGAGCACCACGCGCAAGAGCGGATCGCACAGCACATGCACCCGGTACGACTGCCGCCGCAATTGGGTCACCAATTCGACGGTTTCGCGCAGCCAGACGCTGCCTCCCTGCCAGATCGCCGCAACCGTCGCTGAGCGTGGTCCATCATCGGCGTCGACCACGCGCCAGGACCTGCCAAGCAGGGCGCTCAGCGCAGGAGACGGATCGCTCACGCGAATCAGCGATGCCAGAAAGCCTGGCGAGGCGCCGTGCGCCGCCGCAACCCGATATGCGCGCATGAACAGATCGGCGAGATGAGCGCCAGCAACGCCGGTAAATCGGTGCACATCCGGGACCAGGATCAAGCGCAATCCGCTCCAGAGGGCGCTCCAGGCGCGTGCGTGATGCCGCAGCACCCGACTATGCAGCGCTTCCGGCGTTGCGATGACCAGCCGCGCGGAGGGATCGACGTGCGGCGCCGCAGTCATCGTCACCGATGTATGAAGATGGCGTGGAAGCGACTGGTTGGCATCCTCAAATGCTGTATGCAGGGCGCACGCCTGGTTGTCATCGAATGTCAGCGCCAGCACGGTTGCGCTTTGCGATTCAGCGAGCGCCGCACGCGCCAGCAGTTGCAATGTGTCTACGATGCTGACGGATGATGCGCGCAGCGCCACCGGCTCACCACGCCGCAGCGCCGCCAACGCATGCGCCTGGTGCGGGCGAAATGGTTCGCCAGTGTACGCGAGCCATGCCTGCGCCAGCTGCGGATCGATCGGCAGGTGACTGACGCGCTCGCCAGGCATGGCGTCTAGCACACGCAGCATGATCAGCGGCGTCGAATCGCCCCGGGCACGCTGCCGCGCAATTGCCTGAATAATGTCGCTGATGCTTTGCATCAGTGAGAACTGAGAACCTGGGGTCAGGGATTAGGGGTTAAGGGTTAAGTTCGTTGATCTCATCGCCCTAACCCCTAACCCCTAATCCCTAACCCCTAACCTCTAACCTCTAGCCTCTAGCCTCTAACCTCTAGTCCCTAAATTCTAGCACACAGCACGATCACAAGCCGCTGACTGCGCACTCGACCGACGGGTACGGACTGGCGTCATAATCAACGATGCCGGGGCTTGGGACGGCATCTCCGGTGATCCGGCACCGCAAATCGCCAAACTCTTCCCTGCCCAGGGCTGTCAGGCGCACATCGAGATCAGATGCCACCCGAATCATTAGCGTCCAGGGTAAGAGGAGTTGATTGCCGACCACAATCCTGGTATCGCCAATTTCATAAAAGATCTCGACCTGGGATTGCGTTCCTTCGACAAGCAGAGTCAGCGTGCGTGTTCCTGGAGTCGGCAATGGCGGGGTGGCGCTGCCAGGTGTCGCTGTCAGGGTTGCGGTCATAGTCTGACGCGCCGGAGTCACGGTGGACGTTGCAGTCGGAGTCGCTGGCGACAGCATAGGGGTCGGTGTTGGCGACATAGTCGGCGTCGGCACGAGCGATGGCGTGGGGGTCGGTGTTGGCGACGTAGTCGGCGTCGTGGTCGCTGGCGATGGAACGGACGTTGGCAATAGCGACAGCGCTGTAGTGGGCGTAACCGCCACCTCTGTCGGAGTGGCAGGTTGTGAGACTGGAGCGGCAGGCGTGAATCCAGTGACCACAGTGGCGGGCGTTGTAGCAGGCGCGGCAGTTGCAGCGAACAGCGTTGCAGCGGGCATGGCAGCCGGCGGCGCTAGCATTGCCGTTGGCGTGGCGACTGGCGATACCTGCGCTGCAGCAGGCGCCAGCGTCCCCGGCGTAATCGTTGCGGTCAGCGTATCAGTGGGCATCAGCGGTAGCGTGGTGGACAGAACCGCTGGCAGCGGGGTCTCGATTGCACGCCCAACCATCGCTGGCGGAGCGGCCAGATAACCGCCAAAACGCGCAACCAGAATGATCACTCCGGTAAGAAACGCCAGCGCCGCCAGGATCAACTGGATGCTTGGACGCTGTGACGGGAGCGGGTTCATGCGCCTCTTGTCAGGAATCGCAACAGCCAGCGATTGTATCGCGCATGATGTCTGATTGTCAATGCGTCAAGGGCGACGTATGGGACGATCACACAGCACAAATGAACCGCCCTTTCCAACGCGATAATCATAGTTACGGTCGCCGACCCGCAGAACAACGCGGTATCCCTCGATCTGCACCTGTGGATAGACCATGCCGGGTTGCGGGCAACCGAGCGATCCGTCATTCCAGATCACTGCTTCTGCGCTAATCAGCGTGATTGTGGACGGATCGCTTCCGCTCCGCCCAGCCAGATCGCTGACCAGCCGCGCGAGCAGGTCCGCTGGGAGGATTGCCCGCTCCACAACATTCACCGGCGGCTGCACTTCCGGGACCGGCAACGCTAGCGCCGTGACCTGCGGCGGTGGCGAGGGAAGCGTGAGCATAGGCGCTGTAGGAGCTGCTGACTGCGGCGCAGGAGATGGAGCCAGCGTGGCAGCAGTTGTCGGCATGATGTCTGCGACGACTGACGGCGCCGTCGGCGTTCCCGCAGCAGGAGAGGCTGACGGTTCGACCTCCGGGATCTGCCCAGGCTCGCCGGTAGGGAGCGGCGTTACCGAAGGCGGCGACGGCTCACCGGTTGGGAGAACCGGAGTGTCGCTCTGCGTGGCGGTGGGGGCGCTGCACGCAGCGAGCGCCAGGATCAAGCTGCCTGTGAGCAGAAGCATGCGCATCGTTCACCTTGAGAGATAGAGTAGTACGATCATTAGCATAGGTATTGCGACATCGTTCCGTTCCAGTCTATGCAAACCGGTTTCGCTGCCCATAGCGCGCCGTTTGTGGTCTTTGAGCAGTCGGTATCGCCTGGTCTAGCCTGTGAAGGCAGGCTGCGCATCTTGTAGCCTGCAGCTTGTGAGTATAGCCGGTATACCGATGCCGTTGCGTCGCGCATCCTCTGAGTGGCGGGCTCTAGCCCTCGCTACGGATGCAGAAGCTCCACAGGCATGTGCTCGGCGAAGGTTTTAGCCCGCAGCAATCCGGCGATATCGGACTATTCTTCAGCAGTCGCCGGGCGGGTAGGGGCATAGTGGAATCAAAGTCTACCAGCCATGGGACGCCATTGGCAGCGTGTCTGCTCTTTCAACGCCGAATCTCCCTGATTTGTTCCATGAACCTCGACCACGCCAACAATACGCGATTGGGGTAAATGCGCGACGCCGGCGCTATCGCACCTTGATTGCACGCGCTTCATTTCCGACTGGACCGTAGGAGAACATGAGCAGGATGCCGGACTCGGTTGTCGTCGCTGTCGAGCCGGTGCTGAGAATAGTTATCGTCAGCGAGCCGCTGGCAGGTACTGTGCCAAAACTGATCGAGTCGACATATCGTGGCTCGCCGATGACCGTGCTCATGTCGTCGATGTAGCTTAGGAGATTCCCCGTGAAATAGTTGTCGAAGACATACGCATCCACGTTGATCTGTCGGCCCGGCGACGTAATGCCGATCTGCTCGCCACAGATTGTTACGATCGTATTTGCACTATTCGTCGGATGCTCGGTGAGGAAGTAAGCGGTTGCAATCGTTCCTCCGGCGCGTCCGACGAAGAAGGCATTCCGCCCATCTCCTGCAAAGGCAGGACCCACCTCCGATGTAAAGCCAATGTAATCAGGGACTCCGTCACGATTGGTATCGAAGGCGAGATCGATCTCTACCGGATAGTTCGAATGCGTCATGCGCTGATGGGTGTTAATGGCGAACCGGATCAAAAGGGATGAAGTGCAGAAGGTTGCAGGAACGCTATAGGTTGCCACCCCAACATAGCGCAGGTCCATTGGCGGCGCCTGCTGCCCTGCACCCGGCGATGCTGTAACGAAGGGGTTCTCGCCGATCAGCGCGAAGGTCTCAACATCGACCGGGTTCACGCTGCTGTTAGTGAGCGTTGCCGTCGCCGAGCCGTCCTGCAACCGTACGCTGATAGGTGCACGCACATTGCCTGCTGCGCGCGGCAACACCTGCCAGGGCATCGTCAGGTCGTTCGCCGTCCCCGGCGCATCGAGCACCAGGTACCCATCGTACTCGACGAGCGTTAGTGCGTCACCGTTGCCGCCGTTCGGACCAGAGTTCAGCGTCCAGGGCTGTAGTTTCGTCGGGTTGATTCGCAGCACAAACGGGAAGGAACGCTGACTGCGCGGCGGTACCATGATTATCGGCGGTGCAACTGGCATCACTGCGCCGGTCGCCGCATCATCGGCAAACCGAAAGGTCGGGCGGATGGAGTACGTCAGCGGCGTATCTCCATAATTGTGCACTACAATTGTACGGTGCAGCGTCGTCTCGCGCGTGAGATCGACCATGCCAAACGACAGCGCCCCCCCGCGGCTTACGCTCTCCCAGGCGCTCGCCTGCGCCGCCACTGCGCGATCAACGCGCACCTCGCCGCCGCCAATGCGCGTAATCGGCGCGAGACCCTCTGGTCCAACGAAGACGCGTGGACCGTTCAGAATGTTGGTCTCTGCCGTGTTCATCAGGCGCGCCTTCAGTTCCCATGGCGAGAGTTGCCAGTCGGTTGCGTTCATCAGCAGCGCTGCTGCACCGGCGACCATCGGCGCTGAGCCGGATGTGCCGCCGAATGGTGCAACGCCGCTGCCGCTGCCGGCCACTGCCGAAATCGAAGCGCCAGGTGCGCCGATCTCCGGCTTGATGATCTGGCCATACATGACCGGGTTGCCGTAGAACATCTGGCCCATTGCCGGACCGCGCGATGACGTCCCGACCACGCTGCCTACCGAACGCTGTGGATTGGCGCCATCGACAGCAGCGACATTCCCGACCCGCGCCTTGAGCATATTGCCAGCCGCCTGTGTGATTGACAGCGTCGGAACAGTCGGGTTGCCGCCGCCGAACCCGAACGATGGCGGCACCGCCCCGGCGACGTTGTTTGCAACGAGCACCGCCACAGCGCCTGCCGCAGCGCCATTGCTCCCCTTGATGCTCACTGCGCACACCCCGCGGTCTACCAAGAGCACCTTCCCAATGAGAGAGCCGGGCGGGAACGCTGAACATCCAAGCAGGTTGCCACCCGTTCCATCGCCATATTGCAGCGTCCCGCTGATCAGCCGCGTCGGCTCCGGCGCCCACGGTTGCGCAATGCCGTAGACGGTTGCGCCGCCAGCGCTGATTGGGAACGCCTTATCGCGCGGCACGGCCGTCTGCGCTACCGAAAGCGCGCTGCGCGCCACCGCTGGCGCACTGCTGATATAAGGACGATCAGCATTGTTGCCTGCTGAGGCGACTACCAGAATGCCAATCGGCGTGATTGCATCGACCATCACAGAGAGATCATCATCGTAATTCTGCCCATATGCCACGCCAAGCGACATGTTGACGATATGGACGTGGTCGTCGGTCATCCCGTCGCCGTTCGGATCCGCTGCAAACTCCAGACCCTGCAGGAGCGCAATGCCGCTACACGCCGGAGACACTGCCGAGCAGACCTTGACGGCATACAGATCGACCTTTGGCGCAACACCGCCGCCTGCCGTGAAGTTATCCTCGCTTAAATCGGCGCCAAGCGCCTGATTCCCCGTACCGCCGACTAGACCAAAGGCATATGCAGTGTAGACCTTGCCTGCCCTCAGGTTGACCCCAGGGACGGAGAGCACAACAGTATTCGTCCCTGCCAGGCGTATTTCCAGGTTGTATGTTCCGGCAGGTATTGGCGTATATGCGCCAGCCTCGCGGAAGGAGATATTGCTGAAAATCACTGGACCGCCGCCAGCGACCGCCACATCGACTGCCGGGGCATTCGGCGAGAGATGCACAAAGCGCACGTGCGCGTTCCCGGCTGCCGGAGCGCTATTGTCGTCCACCAACACCAGCGGCGTAATCTCTGTCAAAAGACCGGTGGCGGCAACTGTGTAGTCCTTGCCTGCCTCAACCGTCACGTCTACGTTGATCGCGATCGGTCCGGACGCGCCTGACGGGACGACTTTCAGGTTGTATGTGCCGGGGGGCAGCAGCGCGTAGTTGCTCACCGCACGGAATGGTACGTTGGTGAATGCTAACGTGCCGTTGACCAGAATATCGACGTTCGGTGCATCGGGTGATGCGTGGACTGCTCGCACTCGCGCCCGCTCTGGGTCGGGAATAGGGTTGCCGCCAATAATATCGGCGACGTGAGTGCCGTGACCCTCGAAGTCAATCGGGTCGGGGTCAGGCGCCAGCGGGCCATTGGGCCACGCCTCGCCAACGAAGTCATAGCCGCCTTTCACCCGCTCGGTCGGGAACAGACCGTCGAGCGTTGTATTGCGCGGATCGGCCGGGCTGTCGCCGTAAGCAGCCCGATAGGCTGCCAGCGTGCCGACGCCGCCGAGTTTTGCGTGGGTGTAGTCAATGCCGCTGTCGAGCACTGCCACGCGCACGTCTTTGCCCTTGAACGCCAGCTCCTGCACAGCAGGCGAGGCGCCAATGTAGGGCACCGTTTCATCCAGGTCGCGCTCGTAGTTGATTACCGCATTGATGCGCGTCACTTCAGCATCACGCGCGATCACGGGCAGCGCTGCTGCATCGACCTCGAGGATCAGGGCGTTGAGACCAATGCGCAGGCGCGCATACTCCGTCGCTGTTGGATCGATTGCCCGAATGCGGGCCAGCACCCGATCCTGCTGTGCGCGCACGCGATCAACCTGCGCTAGCTGCGCAACGCCTTCTTCGACCATCGCCGTTGGGTTTTCGCGCAAGCGAATAACGACTTGTCGCCGCCCCGTCGCGCCTTGCAGGGTGGGAGACAGTACACTACGTGGACTTGTGGCTTCGATTGGCGTGTCCAGGCGCAACTGATCGATGCGTGTCAGATCGATCTGGGGAGGAGCGACCTGCGCTGTTGTCGGCGCAACGAACACAAACGCCAGCACGAACGCAAACGCTGCTGCCAGTGCGCGGAAAGGGGGCTGTCGGCTCATAATACCTCTCCCTTGTCACAGAACGAGACTGGCTTTGGAAGAATGGGGGTGAGGAATGAGCCGCTCTGATCACGCGCCAGTCTCACGTCTCGGGTCAGGCTAAACTAACCTTCTTTGTGCAACACGTGTTCGCCAACGCGTCTAACATGCCTGATGCGCTGGCGACAGACCTGCGGGAGTGCCGAGATTAGTGCTAGGGCAGTTTGAGTACATTATAATCGAGATCTCCAGGGACGCTCCCCGCTGCCCGCCAAACTCAGCTTCGTGTCCTGATCGCTAGGATCCTCAATACAGAAGGCGTATCGCCTCCGGACAAAGGCGACCATTACCGCCAGAAGCCTCGCAGGGGCGCGGCGGCGCTGCGCCCCCGGGTCTCGGCGCGACGGCCGTCGGTTTTCCCGCCCCCGCATCCGTCTCTGGCATTCGAGACGTGAACCGTAGGAGCGCAACATTGGCGCGCCCGCGTCCGCGTCGCTATCCGCGACACCGTAGCACAGCACCGCAAATAATCGATGTATACGCACATTTGAAGATTTTCGGGGAAACAATATCCCCCGGTCCGGCGTCCAACTCTATAGAAGGACGCTTTTACGGTTGTGTGCTAACCGATAAGGCGAACCAGCCAGAGTCGCGAAAGGAGAGGGCTATGAGACGCACGCGCCTTCTGTGGTCAGCGCTGCTGATCGGAGCGCTGATAGTGACTATACTGCCGTTCACCGCGCCGGGTGCAGCCCAGCATATTGACGATCTGCCGCCAGTTGTTACGCCGGACAACATGCTCACGCTTCACGAGGAGGATCTCGGACCCGCAACCCGCGATATTGTGGTCGATTTCGACGCAGCCATCCGTCCTGCGCTTGACGCATATCTCCAGCGGTTTGGCGACCTTCCAGGCATCGCCACGGCGGATGCGCCGTTCGTGAGCGCCATTCCCACGCCAATCCCGCCAGTCTATCTGCCACTGATCGTCGGACCGCCGCCGCGGATCATGCTTCCGCCAGAACCCACGCCTGCTCCGCCACCGCCAGGCGCCGACGTGACTGCCGTCATTTGGCCCGAGCCGAGCATCCGCGTCGGGCGCGGCATGACTCTGACCTACGAGATCCGGGTGTACAACGACGGCACGGGTGATGCCAGGAGCACAACCGTCGTTGTACCGTACAACCGCAACCACATCCTGCCAATCGCCAGCCGCTTCGACCGCGGCGCAGGCGATTGGGTGAGCGAACTGACGCCAACCCAGCTCACCGTTACGTTCGGTCGCCTCGGCGGCAGCAAGATGCGCAGCGGCTTCATCGATTTCAGGGTCAATACCTCACTCGCAACCAACACGGTCATCGAAACGCGCTCGACCTTCCGCTGGTCAGACGAGGATCGTGGCGGCAGCGGGCGTAGCAACTGGGCGCCAGTGCTAGTTGGCGGCGGCAACGATACTACACCCTTCGTCTGGCTGATCGTCGAACCGGTTCGGGGAGCGACGAGCGCCACGCGCACCTTCTTCAGTGATCGCTTCGTCCCAGGCGAAAATGTGGTCACATGGCTCAACACGCCGCGCGGCGTGAGGCCGCTCGACGTAGCAGCAACGGCAGATCCATCGGGACGGGTGTGGCTGACGTATCGACCGTCCGATCTGACGCAGGGGACCTACCAGATCGTTGCACATGGCACGCGGAGTCGCCTAACCGGTGTTGCGTCGTTTGTTGTGCAGTAGGGAGAGGCAAGCGGAGAGCGGCATCAGGAAGAGGCCCGCTCCTCAAGCGGATCAAGAGCGGCATTCCAGAGTTTCATGCGCTCGGCATCGCCGCCAGCGTCGGGATGGTGCAAACGCGCCATTGCTTTGCGAATGGCGCTGATTTCGGCGGCGGTCAGCGAAAAAGGAATGCTGCCGATCTTCACAGACGCCTGCTCGCGCGCAGCGCTCTCAGCGCGCGCCTTCCACATATCGCGTTCGCGTTCGAGCGCGGCATTTTCACGAGTAATCTCAATCAGATTGGCAACCGTTTTGTTGTAGGCGCGCGCGATCTCAGCATGACGATCCTGCTCTTTGCGGAGCTGGCGCAGCAGGGCGCGGATCGTTTGATGCGCTTCCTTCAATTCGTTCAACAGCCACGCGGGATCGATCGTCGCAGGATCGATATCGCGCAGTGGATTATCGTTACGAGCCACTCTCGTGTCCTCAAGCTTGAAAACGACCTGTACATCTGTAGTATAGCGACATGCCTAGTCGCTCGTCAAACGATCATGGTCCCTCATACTCGCGCAATTCACGCACTCTGAGCGCTGTCCCAATGACCAGCAGAATGCACATCACGCCACCGAGCGTTGCTGTTGCGGGCGCACCGATGAGACTGGCGATGAATCCGGCGTTGGCTTCTCCAAGCTGCGGACCGCCGGCAAAGAAGACCATATTGACCGCTACCATTCGCCCGCGCAGCTCATCGGGGGTGAGCAACTGACGGATGGCGCCACGAATAACCATACTGACCGTATCCGCCGCCCCCATGCCCGCCAGCGCTGCCAGCGTCAGCGGCAACCAGCGCGACATTCCGACGAGCGCAACGCATGTGCCGAACACCAGTACTGCTCCAAGCAAGGTCATCCCCTGGCGCGGGATACGTATGCTGCTCAGTAGCGTTGCGGCGACCAGCGCTCCTGCCGATGGCGCGGCGTACATCCAACCGAGCTCAGCAGGACCGACCCGCAAGACTTGATCGGCAAGGATCGGCAGCAGCATGCCGGTGGCGCCGAAGAAGGCAGCAAAGAAATCGAGCAGCATGGTCGTGGCAATCAGGCGATGCGAGAACACAAAGCGCAACCCCGCGAGCGCCGCCTGGAGCGACACCGGTTCGGGACGTGATGGAAAGTTACGCGTGTGCATTAACAGCGCCGCTGCCACGACCGCCAGAAAGGTGGCGGCGTCGATCCAGTAAACTGGTGCAATCCCAACTGCGGCAATAAGCGCGCCGGACAATGCTGGACCAATGACTGTCGCAAGTTGCCAGGCGACGATGTTCAGGCTTAGCGCATTCGACAGATGCTGCGGTGCAACCAGGTTGGGAATAATCGCCTGGCGCGCTGGTAATTCAAATGCGCCTGCGACTGATGCCAGCGCCACCATCGCATAGATCAGCAGCAGCGGCGGGCGCTCCATCTGAGCAGTGAACGCCAGCACCACAGAACATATCAGCGCTGCGAGTGACGTCAGGATCAGGATTTTGCGTCGCTCGATGCGGTCGGCGGCCAGGCCACCGAAGAGCGCTGTGATAACGAGCGGAATAACGCGCGCCAGTCCGATCAGGCCAAGAGCGAGTTCAGCTCGAATATTGCTCTCCGCCTGCGCCAGTTGATAAACCTGCCAGGCGATCGCAACGTTGCGCATCTGCGTGCCGGTGATCGACACGAACTGACCAGCCCAGAGCAGTCGAAAGTCGCGGTAGCGCAGCGCTGCCAGCGCCGCAACACGGGGCGAAGGCGTCGATGTGTGCATACGCATCCAGAGGCGGCTTCAGGAAGAATGCATGGTCAGCTATCATACCACAGGGTGCCGATGCGAGGGACCAAGGACGCGACGATGCGTCGCACTGGGGGGCTTACCGCAGGTCGCGCAGCATGTGGTACAGCGCGGTGGTTTCGGGCAACGGCGCGATGCCCAATTCCTGTTGCAAAACATTGACGCACCGCGCATACAGTCGTAGCGCCGTGCTGCGTTCGCCAAGCGCAGCATGCGCGCGCATGAGCAGGCGATATGCTTCTTCCTGCGTCTGATCGATTTCGATCACACGCCATCCCAGACCGATTGCTTCGTGAATGGCGCCTTCATCGAGGAGCAGCGCCCCAAGCCGCAGCGCAGCCTCGATGAACGCCAGCGCTAGCCGTTCACGCTCGACGACGGTCCAGTCTTCGTACATATTGTCGGGGAGATAAGGACCGCCGTACAACTGAATGGCGCGTCGGTAGGCGGCGATCGCGGCAGCGCGCTGACCGCGCTGATCTGCGCGTCGTCCTTCATTGATGGCTTCGATGAACTCTACAACATCAATCTGGTGGTCGCTAGCGGTGTTGAAGGCATACGTTTCGCCCTGCTGGATCAAGTAGGCGGACGGTGCGCCATCAGGTCGATCTGGTTCGAGCGCCTTGCTCAATCGGTTGATGGTGACACGTAAATTATTGGTTGCTGCGTCAATCTCCATATCGGGCCAGAGCGCTTCGACCACCCGTTCACGCGGCAGCGCCCGTCCCCGTTCCGTCAACAACAGCTGCAGCAACTGACGCGCTTTGCTGCTCCGCCACTCACGGTCGCGGATCTCATGATCACCGCGCCAGACGGCAAAGGCGCCAAGCATCCGGATACGCAGCGTATATGGCGGACGATACACCAGACGATTGAGCGACTCCTCAGCGATCTGGCGCACCGTCGCGTTGCGATCCTTGAGCAAGGTGCGCAATGCCGGATAGGCGACCGCCGCACCGACATCGCCAAGCAACCGCGCTGCCTGCGCCCGCACTTCTGGCAATGGATCGTTCAAGACGTCCTGAAACATTTCCACCGCCTCTTCATCGAGATGGCGCGGCAGGATGCGTCCGACCGCTTCTGCTTTGATCCCGGCGCGCAGCGCAGCGACTGCCACATCTTTCAGCGCTTCGACGGGCAGCATGGGCAGAAAACGGCAGCGTTCCTCTTCTGCGACAGCCCATCCAGTGCGCAGCCAGGCGTCGCGCAACGCCGCGTTGTTGCACCGTCCTGCCAGGTACGCCCCGTAGAGACAGGCTGATGCCAAAAACACCCGATAGCCGCGGTGCTGCATTTGCTGCACCGTCGTCTTCAGCAGGTCGAGCGCCTGTTGATGCTCGCCCGCCTCGCCGAGCACGACTGCCAGCAAAAGACGCAGGCGCAGATCGGGCGCAGCGCCTTCTACCTCATCAAGGCGGCGCACGAAGGCGCTTGCAGCGGCTGCGGCGCGCGCCGCCTGACCGCGCCGCAGCATACAGTACAGCTCGATAGCCTGGAGCGACGCAAGCGGCGCCAGCGCACCAAGCTCATGAAAGGCGGCGCGCGCCTGCGCAATGTAGATCGCTGCTTCATCGAGACGTCCCTGCCACGAGAGGAGTAACGCCAGTTGCGCCGCACTCACCCCCGCCGTGCCGTCACGATAGTAGTCGAGCAGATAGCGGTGCGTCTCCAGCGCCAGGGCGATCGCCTCCGTATGCTGGCCAAGCAGATAGAGCGCCATGGCCCGCTGACGCAGCAGATTCTGACGCATACGGTCATTACTGTCGATCTGCATCAGTTGCAGGGCTTCATCAACCACTGCCAGAGCCTCGGCAGGCCGCCCAAGCTGATTGTGGATCGAGGCGACGATCATCGCCAGCAGCCAGCGCCATGCCGGACTCAGCGGATGAACGGCTGCGTGGTGCGCGACCCGCAGCGCAGCGGAGAGACGCCCCCGGATCGACAGCATTGCAGCGACGCATGTCAGCGCCGCACCACGGGACCAGGCGTCGCGCACCTGATTGGCAGCGCGGATGGCGCGCACACAGACCGCTGCGAAATCGGTAGGGCGCGCCTGCCAGAAGAGGAGCGCCGCAAGATCGGAATAGGCGCGCAGCTCGCGCGCATGCGCCCCTCGACGACGAAACAGGTCGGCAGCGCGCTCGATAAGCTGTGAAGCGAGCGACGGATTAGCGACAACCTGGCTATACCCCCACATGTACAGCAGCTCGGGGTTCGCATCGCGCCGCTCCGCCGGGATCTGCTCAATCCAGCGGCGCACCGTATCGCGGCGCGGCGAATTGAGCAACGGCCAAGCGTGTTCGAGCAACGCACGTTCGAGATCATCGATGCTGTCGGCGCGAGCGTAATGATCCAGCGCTTCCTCGAGCTCACCGCGCATCTCGAACTGCCGACCGAAGCGACGATGAAACGCTGCAAGCGTCTCATCGTCCACCATTTCATGAATGCCGCGCAGCAGCAATTCGCGCCAGAGCGGATGGAAGCGCAGACGGTCCCCCTTAGCGTCGAGCGGCGTCAGCGGCAGGCCAAGGGAACGGATGCGGCGCAACAGGTAGGGCACATCCTCACGCAAGAGCGCATGTGCCAACAGATCGGCGTCGAAATGCGGCGGGAGCGCGGCAAGGCGCAGAAACTCAAGCACGTCTGCAGGGAGATCGGCGAGCACCTCCGCTGCGAGATACGCGAGCAGTTGTTCACTTCCGCCGCCCAGCGCCGCTACAAACTTACTGCGGCGTTCTGCAGGCTGTTCGGCGAGCGCACGGGCGGCCAACTGCAGACTCAGCGCCCATCCTTCGGTGCGCGTCAGCAGCGTCGTCAGCTCCTCGTCAGAAAGAGTTACTCCCTGAATAGCGAGCAGTTGTCGCGCCTGCTCGGCTGTCAGATGGAGATCGGATTGATGCACTTCAACGACGCGACCTTCCGTGCGCATGCGCGCTAGCGGCGAGATATTCACCTCGCGCCGCGATGCGATCACGATATGCAAGGCGGGTGGCGCGGCGCGCAGCAGATAGCCGAGAATCTGCCCAATCACCGCCGAATCAATCACCTGGTGCAGATCATCGAGGAAGAGAAAGGTTGCCGATAGCACGTGACGCTGCAGATCGCTGCACAATGCGCCGGCAACCAGTGGCCAGTCACGCTCGGGACTGGCTGCGCTCGACAGCACGCGCGTCGCGTCCTGCCCCAAAGCAGGATATGCCGTCTGAAACGCGCGGATCAGATATGCCAGAAACAATGCCGGGTCGCGTTCGCCGACATCAAGCGTCAGCCATGAGACCGGTGCGCCGGTGCGTCCCAACTCCTGCGCCCATTGCGCGAGGAGTGTGGTTTTGCCATACCCGGCTGGCGCAATCACCAGGGTCAGCGGTTGCAGACGCACTTCCGCAAGCAACGCCTGCAGATCGGGGCGGAGCGAGACGCCCTCGCGCAGGGGCGGAGGAACCAGTTTCAGCGGCAACAGCGCATGCGCCATACGGTTGCGACTACTGGGCTCGCTGCTGGGGTCAAGCGCACGCATACTGATGAGAAAGCGTCCCTACTATCATACATATATGCCACTCGGCGGTGCGCATCAACATGCGCACGTCGGCGACGGCGCAGTGTTGCCGTTGCCGTGATGTTCTATCTAATGAGCATTGTACACTGAGCGTCAATTCCTACGCAGAATCTGGGACTTAAGGACTATTGATGCCCTCTCGGTTTGACAGGCGCTCGGGGCTGTCGTATAATGCATACTCGCCACGGTGCGTGGTGGGGTGTTGTATTGGGTCGGTACCGAAGTGGCCAACCGGGGCAGACTGTAAATCTGCTGGCTTAACGCCTTCGCTGGTTCGAATCCAGCCCGGCCCACCAGTTTGGCTGAGAATGTAGAGTTGAGAGGGGGTGGCGGCATATCTCAATTCTACATTCTCATTCTTATGTTCATACGCCCATGTAGCTCAGCAGGTAGAGCACGTCTTTGGTAAAGACGAGGTCACGGGTTCGAGTCCCGTCATGGGCTCCAGCAGAACAGCGGCGGTCATCGCCGCGCCCGACAGTGCAAGGAGCAGCGAGAAGCAATGGCAAAGCAGAAGTTTGAGCGCACCAAGCCGCACGTCAACGTCGGCACCATCGGCCACGTCGACCACGGCAAAACAACGCTGACCGCCGCGATCACCAAAGTGCTCGCGCTGCAAGGC
>JANXAL010000032.1 GCA_025062325.1 Roseiflexus sp. | reverse complement strand
CGCATGTGGTAATGCGGATCGATCCAGGCGCGCCGGTTGATGACGGTCATAAGCGCGACACCGCCGGGTCGCAGCACCCGCGCGATTTCGTTCAGCACCTCATCAGGGGACTGCACATGCTCGATAACATCCCAGCATACTACCGCATCGAAAGCGCTGTCGGGCAATGGCAGCGCCTCGCCAGCGGCGTTGATCACCGGCAGGCTCAGGCAATGGCGTTCCGCGCGCAGTGTGGTAATCCAGCAATACGCCAGGTTGTACTCGCAGGCGACAACTCGCGCGCCCCGCAAGGCTGCCGCGACCGCGAAACCGCCCATGCCCGCACCTAGGTCGAGCACCCGTAATCCATCGAGGCGTCCAGCGATCTGCTCCAGTCGCGCTAGCCGCTCGCTCTGATACGCTTCCTGATTGATGCGTCGCTCGCGCCAGCGCGCAAAGTCGCGCCGCCAGCGCATGTGGGTCAGCCAGGGGTCAATGGCACGTTCGAGTTCAGATGAAGCGGCAGGCGCTGACATAATCATTTTCTCTCCGGTGGTTCAAGATATTCAACGCTCACGTGAAACGCAACAATGCTGATCATCCGGTTACTCTGCGGATCAGGCGCGGCTGGCGCGCGCAGCGTGAACTGGTTGATCCTCGCCTCTATTGGCAGAAGCAGCCGGTATGTGCGAGGCGCCGGCGACACGTCCCAGGACCCAAGACGGCTCCTGTCGCGCCAGACCTCGATGTGCTGCGTTGTCTGGTATGCGGCGAGTCTGAACGATACCAGCGCAGGGGACGATCCGGGATGCGGGTTGGCGATGATCACCTGACTTTCTGCATCCGCCCAGCGATAGAGCGTCATCTCGGCGTTCCGCTCAACGGCATGCCAGCCTTTTCCCAAATACACAAAGGGATGGCAGGCATCGGGAAACAAAGGCAATTCGTACCAGCGATACTGCGCATCGGCATATGCCGGCACAACCGGATGCCCGGTGAGACGGGCGAGCGTCTGTTCCAGGTTCTTCTGCTCACGTTGCGTGGTCAGGTCGGTGCGTATCACCACGTGACGCACCGGCGCGAAGCACTGCATCGCCATCAGGTCAGCCCGGCGAAGCGGCACGATGTCGTTATCTGGCAGCGCCTGCATTAAACCAATCGCGCGCAACAGCGGGATGTCAAACGACTGGTATGCTGGTCGGCGTGCGATGAAACCGCCGATAATTGGTTGCCCGTGGATCATCTGGTTGCGCAATGTGCGACTTGTCTCGAGTATATCGAGCGGCAGGTCGGCGACGGCGCCGGGACGCGCTGCAATCTGTTCGTACACTGCCGGACGTTCCAGCGGTAGAAAGACGCGCCCCGAAGGCAACCAGAGTTCAAAAGCTCCCAGCACCGCCGCCGCCGCCACCGGTGCTGCGCGCCAGGCAGACGGCAGACGCCGCTGCAGCGCCGCCAGCCCCAACGCCGCCAGCACGCTCAGGATCACCAACACTGGCGCGATAAACAGCCCAGGTTTGCGCGCTGCGCCGAACAGCGGGAGCCGGTCGAGCCAGGCGTAGGGCATTGGAATGCCGCTATCGCGACCAAGCACCCAGAGCGTCGGTCCCAGAGCCAGCACCCACAAACAACCGGCGATGATCAGGAGATGAACAGCACGGTTTTCTGCCAGCCAGATGCCAGTGATTGCCAGTATCATCAACGTCCATCCAGCAGCCACATACCAGACGCTTGGCGCGAATGGTTCAGCGATCGGGCGCAGCATCTGTTCAACCTGCGTCCCCCATAGGGGATTGTAGACGGTAGGGAGGAGCAGACCAAACAGATCAGCGGATGAGTAGCGCACATACGCTTCCCAGACCATATCGCGCGCGTGATGTCCTATTGGCAGAAATCTCCAGATGGCGATCATTCCGGCAACAAACGGCGCGAGCGCCAGCAATGCGCCTGCGACGAAGAACGCATAGCGCCGCATGAGCGCCCGCCATTCCTGCGCCAGCGCCAATCGCGTGATCATCCACACAATCGTCAGCGTGCCACACACTGTTGCCCAATACCAGTCGGAGAGCGCGACCAGCGCTGCCGTCCCCGACGCATATCCGATGCGCCAGCGACCTCCTCGCTCATCCAGCAACGTCAGGGCATGCATGTAGAGCGGAATCCATTGCATGCTAAACAGATGGTTATGGCTGTTCTGCAACTGCCCGAGGTGGAACGGTCCCAGCGTGATGAGCGTACCGCAGAGGAGCGGACCCCAGAACCCGCCAGCATACTGGCGCGCCAGCAGAAAGACGCCGAAGCCAGTGAGGGCAAATCCCAGCACGATAACCGCGTTGAAGGCGGCGACCGGTCCCGCCAGCAGATAGACCGGCAGGGTGATGATGGCGTTCGGCGCGCTGAGCGTTTGCACGTACAACTGCACACCGTCGGGGTAAAACAGCCGGTCAGTCCAGAACGGATTGGCGCCGCGCCGGATGGCTTCGCTCACCCACCACAGGTGCCACAGATGCAGCCCGGCTTCCTCCGCGCCGGCATAGCGGAACCGACCGGGAACGTGGTCGATGCCGCCGAACAGCTCGGCGCCGAAGCGCAGCGCCAGGGGCCAGGTGACGAGCAGCGCCAGCGCCAGATAGCAGGTGAGCGCCAGCGCGGCCTCTATGATGGCGCGGTGCGGCGCGGCGCGAAGAGCCTGAACGGGAAACCGGCGCTTCAACCGAATCTTTCGATTATCTGGATGTGAGTGCCACATGATCCGTAATCCGCGCTTGCAACGCCACGATGCTCACCTCGCGTTGCGTGTGCGGATCGTA
>JANXAL010000079.1 GCA_025062325.1 Roseiflexus sp. | reverse complement strand
ATTGACGATCCAGTACTCCGGGATGCCCGCCTCGGCGTAGTCGCGCGGTTTCTCCTCCAGGTCGCGCGTAGGATTGTCGGGGCTGACGATCTCCGCCACCAGGTCCGCGCCGCGCCAGTAGTCGTTCTGCCGGCGCGGATCATCGCCGCGCAAAAGGAGCATCAGATCAGGCTCGCGGAACTTCCCCGGACGAATTTCGAGCCGCAGCGGCGCATAGAACGCTACACCGCCGCGCGGTCGCACGAACGCCAGGAAACTGAGCAGCAAAAACAACGAGATAGCCTGGTGCTTTTCGGTGGGCATCGGCAGGACCTCAATCACGCCATCGGTGTACTCGATCAGGCGGTTCGTCTGCGCGGTCAGGGCAAGATACTGCGCGACGCTCCACGTTCCCTGGAGCGCCGTGAGGTCAATGTCGGTGATCTCGTTCGCAATCGCGATCCGCAGCGGTTGAACGGCAGCCGTTACGGTCATGGTCATTCCCTCCGGGCGCCCACGGGAGGCGCCCAACGACGAGCGCTGCCTACGTAGGGGCAGGCCCCTGTGCCTGCCCGGTGTGGGCTAACGATAGTGTAGCACAAATATTGTGCGATCTGACGCTTTCTGAAGCGATCAACCGGAAACCGAACAATGCTGGTCTCTGTCATAAGCGTAGCTGGTGATAGAACACGGATTCGCACAGATCGAGACGGATTTGGACAGATTGGGCATGCACGCTGTCATTATGGAGGCATGATTGGCGTTGGCTTCGACCGACTCAGCCAGCGCCGATCTGAGGAACTAGCATGAGAGCGAGTGAGAGATGATGAACGGGTTGATGATGTTCGAGAAGATAATCCGGCATCGCCCGATGCAGCCCGCGCAGGCGGGCTTCGCTTCCCGTAGCCCGCGACTTTAGGCGCTGGGCGGGCAGGCGGGATCGCGGAATAATTATTCAGAAACCATCAACCGCCGGGCGCTTGCACCTCCGCCAGCGCCCGCGCCACCGCCTCCAGCACATTGCGGTCGTCGTCGGTCATGCCCAGGTCAACCAGCGCCGCCGCGACCGTCTGCACCAGCGGCGACGTCGGCGGCGCAGGCGCGCAAGGTGCGGCGCTCTGATGGGCAAGCTGCGCTGACAACGCCGTGTGAGGAGACACGCCAATAGTCGTCTCGGCTTCGGCATTCCACAGTGGCGTCTCCCGCAACGGTCGCACGTCGCCCCAGCCGCAGTGGCGCGCCAGAAACTTAACGTATGCGCGCGCGGCGCCTTCAAGCGTGTGGTAGCGCGCGACATATTCCCGCGCTGCGGCGCCCATCGCCGCCGCCACGTCGGGACGATCCGCCAGCAGGCGGCAGTACGCCAGGATCAGGTCACTCTCCGATCCGTCAGGATCGACCTGCGCCGCCACCCCCGGCGGCAGTTCAGCAAATGCGCCAGTGGCAGTCACCAGCGTCGGACGACCAGCGCCGAGCAGCCGCAGCAGGCTCGCTGATGTCTCGCCCGCCGTTGGATGCCGTAGATTCAGGCAGATGTCGGCGGCGGCGACGTAATCCTCAAACGCAGCGCGCGGCACATATCCGGTGATCGTGACAGCTTCAGTCAACCCTAGGCGCTCGACAACGCTGCGCGCATCGTAGTTCGGCGAGATGCTGCCGACGAGCAAGTAGTGCGCATCGGAGCGAACGCTGCGCAGATCACGAAATGCGCGCAATGCTGGCTCCAAGCGCTTATATGGATTGATATGCCCAAACGACGCGAGAATCAGGGCATCCTGCGGCAGACCGAGGCGCTCGCGCGCTTTGTGGCGCGGAATGAGCGGCGGCAGCGGCACGCCCATCGGCACAAGCGCCGTCGCCAGTTCTGGCTTGAGCGCCGTTACCCGGTCCAGCACATAGCGGCTATGCGCCAGCACGCCGGTCGCGCATTCGAGGACATCCTCGCAGAACGGAAAATCAAAGGCGGCTTCGGGAAAGCGTCCGCGCAGCATCAGTTCCGCGACGTGTGCACCCTCGTCGCCGTACCGGCGGCGCATCTCGGCGCGGTAGCGATCAATCTGCCCGCGCATCGCCACCATCTCCTGCAGCATAAAGTGGTGCAGCACAAAGTCGTGCAGCACCACAATGCCGGGCGTGCGCTGCAAGGCGCGCCAGATCCCCAGGTGCGCCGGACTATTGCCCATGTGATAGATAATTGCATCGAACGGACGGCGGCGATGGTCGCGTTCCAGTCGACTAACCGGGCGAATCTCGAAATGCTGCGCTAGGCGCGGATTCGTCGGGTGCAGCCCGTCCTCAACATAGAGGGTGATGTCGGCATACATGCCGAGGTATGGCAACAGCTCCTCGCTGTAGTCCGAAATGCCCGAAGGGGCGGGATTGACCGGCGAGGCGTAGGCGAGACGTTTCATCGCTAGTCAAACGCTGCCTCAATGCGCCCGGCGAACGCATCGCGCAGCATACGCACATAGCGCGGCATCAGCGGCGGCAGGCGGTCGGGCGGATAATAGGCGAGCGACACAAACTCAGTGTGGTCGGGTCGAAGAACGCCGCCGATAACGCGGCAGGCAAAGAAAGCGCTGACGATCTGCGCCTGATCGCCGTTCGGGTAGGTCCACTCAAAGTCGCGCCCGGTGTACAGCCCGATCAGGCGTTCAACCACGACGTGCAGACCAGTCTCCTCGAGCACCTCACGCACCAGGGTGCGCGCCGGCGTTTCTCCCAACTGCACCACGCCGGACGGCGGCGCCCACAGCATCACGTCGGAACGCTGACCAAGCAGCACGTGCCCCTGCTCATTACGGATGAACGCGCTCGCAGCCAGTTGCAACAGGCGCTGGTGACCGACATAACTGCGTAGCCAGGCAGTATAGTTGATAGTCATACACAAACCTCACAGCACACGTGTAGACTCAACGCGCCGCGCAACGCACCCCAATCTCTCAATAGTTAGGGAGGAGCAACCTGGAACGATCAAGCCGCAATTATACCACCGGCACAAACCACCGATTTTGTGCTACAATCGCAGAAAGGCGATCTGAGACAAATAAGCGGGAGGCGCCTGTGGAAACCTTCGTCTACATTGTGAAGTACACCTTCATTGCGGCGCTGGCGGTCGAAGTAGTGTTGATTGCGCGTGCGATCATCAGCGTAGCGCTGGAAAAGGCGCGCGCCGCAAAGTCCGCCCCTGCTGCGGAGTAATCATCGGTGCGTTCTGTCCTGATGCACATCTCCGATCTGCACGCGGGGCGCACGTTTCACCCACGAGTCGCCGATCAACTTGCCCGTGAAGCGCACGATCTGCGCCCGGATCTGCTGGTTATTTCCGGCGACCTTGTGCAGCGCGCCGATTTTGTGTCGCAGTGGGAAGCGATCATGCAATATCTCCAGCGACTGCCCCAACCGCAACTGATTGTGCCGGGCAACCACGATATACCGCTGTTTCATGTCGTGGAGCGATTCACCCGACCGCTCGACCGCTACCAGCGGTATGTCTCGACTAACCTCAACCCAGTGTTCGAGCGCCCTGGTCTGGTCGTCGTCGGCGGCAACAGCGCTCATGGGCTGACAATCGACGGCGGGTACGTGTCGGACGAGCAGCAACGCATCATGGCGCAGATCTTCGCCCGCTACCCGGACGATGTTTTTTGCAAGATTGCAGTGCTGCACCACGGCGTCGTGCGCCCGCCGGGGTGCGAGAAGCGCAGCATCATTCGCAATGACGCTGAAGTGACGCAAATGCTTGAGCAGAGCGGCGTGGATGTTCTGCTCTGCGGGCATCACCATGTGTCATATGTCGGCATCGCAGGCAACGCGAAAGGCTTTGTCGTCTGCCAGAGCGGCACTAGCGCATCGCGGCGCATTCGAGAAGGAGAACGCGGCAAGAATGCCTACAATGTTCTGACGATTGAAGAAGCGAGTATTCACATTAGCCAGCGCCGGTATGTCGAAACGAGCAGACGGTTCGAGCCGCTCGGCGAGTATGAATTTCAACGACGCGGCGCCTGGCTGACCGCTCACCGACGCAACTCGCCACAGACATTATGACCCAGGAACAAACCCCGGAACAGAAAAAAGTTGATACCGGTCCGCTGCCGCTGCCGCCAGCGCCGCCGCCAGCGCCGCGTCGCACATCGCGCCGGACGATAATTGGCGCCAGCGTCGCAGCCCTGGCGATTGCCGGGATTGCGCTCTGGCAGTTCACTAGCCCTCCCGACCCGATGAGCGACCCGCGACCGGTGCAGACAGTGCAGAACTTCGTCGCCGCCACTGAAGCGCGCGATGTGTCACAGATGCTCTCCTACATCGAGCCAACCGACCTCAAGCGGCAGATCGGCCCGGAACTGCGCTCGTACATGGAATATATCACCGACCTGCGGTTCGACAATGAAACCTACACGCTGGTTGATAACGACGGTTCTATTGCGCATGTCCGATTGACTGGCATTGTGCGCTATACCGTCGATTATGGCTCGATCTCCTCGGGCGAACGTCCATTCGATGCGGTCTTTGAACTGGTGCTGCTGGAAGGCGCGTGGTACCTGCGCAGCCTGCAATTGCCGGAACTGGAACAGCAATAGAGGATGATGTTGCTGCGCCTCCTGCTCGCTCTGGCCGTCACATTCGTAGCAACCTCTTCGTCACCGAACGATCCGCGCTTCGACGAACAGTGGGCATTGTACAAAGTGGGCGCAACGTGCGCCTGGGAACGCACCCGCGGCAGCGCGGAAGTTATTGTCGCCGTCGTGGATAGCGGGGTTGACCCAACCCATCCCGATCTGGCGGCGCGCCTGCGCACCGACGGGTACGACTTCGTTGATGACGATGATGATCCGCGTGACGAAAACGGTCACGGCACCCACGTCGCCGGGATCATCGCTGCGATTCTCGACAACAACGAAGGCATCGCCGGGCTGGCGCCCAATGTGACGATCCTGCCGGTGCGGGTCATGAATGCGCGCGGCAAAGGTTCAGACCGCGCTATCGCCCGTGGCATTCGCTTCGCCGCCGACCGCGGCGCGAAGGTGATTAACCTTAGCCTTGGCGCTACCCTGACCCTCAACGCCGATGAGCCGTCGGCGCTGGTGAACGAGGCGATTGTCTATGCACAGCAGCGGGGAGCGCTGATCGTCGCTGCCGCTGGCAATGACGCTGTGCCGCTGCCCAACGCGATTGCAGTGGACAACCCTGATGTGCTGGTGGTGGCCGCAACCGATCAGCGCGACCGCAAAGCGCCCTTCTCGAATTCCGGTCCGTGGGTCGCTGTCAGCGCGCCGGGGGTCAACATCCTCTCCACCATGCCAACCTACGAGGTGTTTCTGACGAGCGATGAACTGCCGCGCGATGAACGGTTCCGCCGCAATTACGACTATATGAGCGGCACATCGCAAGCGACGCCGTATGTGTCGGCGTTGGCAGCGCTGCTCTTTTCGGCAAACCCCGACTGGAGCGCACGTCAGGTCGCGGAGACTATTCGCGCCAATGCGAAGGATATTCGTGATCTGAATCCCCGCTTTGAACTGGGAACCGGGCGGATCGACGCCTGCAAGTCATTTGGCGGTCCTCCTGCCGAGCAGGTACAACCGGCGCCGCGCCCATCGGCGCCGCGCAACGAGACAGCGCTTGGGCTGCTAGCGGTGTGTGTATGCGGGTTAGTGCTGGCGCTCCTCCTCGCAACTCTCACCCTTGCTAGCGCGGGCCGTCGGCGAGCGCCGAGCCCCGCGCCAGCGCCTGCTCCTGTGCCGGTTTATGTGCCGCCGCCTCCCTCAACGCCGCCGCAACCGTATCAACCCGCTCCGCCGCCGACTCCCACGCCTCAACCTACGCCAGCCGGCGCCTGGGGAACGCTCACAGTCATTGCGGGAGCGGCGCAACCGCGTGTCTACCCGCTGAGCGGCGCAGAACTCGTCGTTGGGCGCAGCGAAGCGTGTCAGATTGTGCTGATCGGCGATGGCACCGTTTCCCGTCGTCACGCCATCATTCGCAATGATGGCCGTCAGGTGACGGTGGAAGACGCGGGCAGCAGCCACGGCACTTATCTCAACGGCGTGCGCATCATCCAGCCAGCGCCGGTGCGCCGCGGCGATGTGCTGCAAGTCGGGCAGACGCAATTGCGGTTTGGGTAAGAGGATTACTTCTCGCCATTGTCCTCCGCTTCTCCGCCAAACGTCGCCAGCAGGCCATTGATCAGTTGCTGCCGTTCGACTGGCGAGAGGTTGGCTTCGGGATGGAGCGGCAGGTAGAACCACGGCGGCATTTCGCCGTTCTGCACGAGCTTCGCAGCGTCATCCCCTTCGTTGTCTGGCCGTCCCCATTCGGAGACGTTGAACGCTGCACGTCCCCGCATCACATCGCGGGTAATCAGCCACGACGCGGGAGCAATGGTGCTGTACCAGGGCCATTTCGTCTCGTTGCTGTGGCAATCGGCGCAGGCGCGGAAGAAGAGCGCGCGCGTCTGCGGACCGTCCCACGCCGGTTCGGCGATGACCGGCGGGTTCGTGTGGTCGCGCCCATACGGAATGAACTGGATGAGCAGCAAGAGACCCATCAGGCCTGCCAGCGCGCCGATGGCGATTCGTCGTGCGTTGAGCGTCGCTGTTTTGTGTTGAGCAGAGATTGTCATTGGCGTTCTCCTCTATGGAGGGTTAGGAGTTAAGGGTTAGAGAAACCGAGAACCAAGAACTGAGAACCGAGAACCAGGGACTATGCCTGACTGCTGAACCGCAGAGACACAGAGGGCGCAGAGGAATGCCAGATGCGCTCCTTGCACCTGCGTTTCCCGACCGCGGTCTCCCTTGCTTCCGAGTTTCACGTGCAACGTGCAACATGCAACGATGACCTTCCTGCCTGCAACCCTGGGCGTTGCAGTGCAACGCCCCTACAGACCATCACCTGCAACCTTCGCACGTGCAACACATAACGTGATCAGCGCCCGGTAGATGGTCAGGAACAGGACGCTGCCGCCGCTTGCCCAGTAGATGGCACGCGCCAGGTCGCTCTGGCTGTCGCTGCCGCTCCAGATGCCATGCAGCAGTGCGAGTGCAAACACGACAAAACTGAGAAAGTGGATCAACCGCCACGCACGCCGCCCGATCCGGTCTTTGACGTAGAAACTCAACCCGACGATCGCCAGACCGTAGAACCCTGCCTGTCCAAGCCCCACCCACAACGGTTCGTAACCAGCGTACTGGAATGGGACAAGCACCTGGATGAGCGTCGCCTGAATGTAGCGGTCGCCAAGCAGAATCAGGGCGTGAAAGAGGGCGAATGCCAGACCGAGCAGACTGGCATGCTGATGCAGATCGAAGGCGGTGGGTCCGCCGGGCCAGACGCGCGCCAGCCTGTTCGTCATCAGCAACCCGAAGACCATTGAAAGCCACAACAGAATATATGCTACGAATGCGCTGCTCCTTGACAGATACCAGTAGGCTTTCGGTTCTGCGCCGAGGAGCGACGCGCTCAAGCCAGGCAGCCAGGTGGGCAGCGCCATGATCGCCGCAAAAGCGCCAAGGATCGCTGCAAGCATGATGCCGAGAAATGTCTGGAACGCCATGGCTGGCGGCATGTCGGCGAATGCATCGGCGTCGAGCGCGCGCTGCGGCTGAGACGACGCGCTTCTGCTGGCGGAAGACGTCGCAGGCGCCGTATGGGGCATTCCCGCAGCCTGTGCCGGAGCGCTTTCCGCCATCGCTGACGGTTGCGCCGTCCACTCGCGTTTTGCAGCGTTGGCAGCCCGGATGGTGGCCAACCGTGCGGCTTTTTCATCAGTCATAAACAACCTCCCTCACTGCTGGCGCGTGCCAGCGGAACTGTTCGAGCGTTGCGGTTCGTAGAACGTTCTGTGTTTCGGTGACAATCAGACCGGCGAGCCATGGGCGGACGGTCAGCCACGCCATTCCGGCTTCGCTTCCCAAAATGACGACCACTTTCGCGGCGACTTCCGCTTCAAGGAGCGAAGGCGCAATAACCGTGGCCGTAAGCACGTCGGTCGTTGCCGGCGCGCCGGTGCGCGGATCGATGATGTGATGCCGTTCAATGTCCCCCTGCCGCCAGCGCCGCAGATCGCGCCCCGATGTCGCCACCCCGCCGTCCGTTAGCAGCACGACATCGAGCAGTTCATTCGGCTGAAACGGATTGGCAATGCCAACCGCCCACGGTTCTCCATCAGCGCGTGCGCCGCGCACGGCAATGTCGCCGCCAGCATCGACGAGCGCCGGTCCGTGCGCCGCCAGCCGCTGCACCGCTCTGGTCGCCGCCCATCCCTTGGCAACGCCCCCCAGATCAAGGCGCATCCCCGGCGGCAACGCCACTGCGCGGCGCTGCGGATCGAGCCGGACGGCGCGCCAGTCGCCGGGGGGCGGAAGCGTCGCCTGAGACCTCGCCGGAGCGCCATCGGCGACCTGCACGAAATCCCGGTCATAGCCAGCCGCCTCCAGCGCCGTCAACACTCCCGGCGTCACGAGTCCGTCGCTGAGGCGCGCCGCCGTGATCGCATCGTTGATCACGTCCCACAGCGTGCGGCTGACAGGCGTCCATCCCTCGCCAGCGCGCCGGTTGAGCGCCGACAGTTCACTGTCATGGCGAAAGCGGCTCAGCGAGCGCTCCCATTCAGCGAACCAGTGCGGAACTGCGTGGATCGCCATCTTCGCCGCTTCTGTGTCGCTGTCGAGTAAGGCGCGCATCTGACATCCCATGGCGCGAAAGGCGATTGATTGCACGACAACCTCCTCTACCGCGACGACCGGGTAACGACGACCGGCGCCGGTCGCTGCGCCTGGACAGGCAGATTGACCGTCACCGGCGCAGTCACCTCGCGCAGCGCCGGAGGATTGGCGCTCTGAAACCCGGCTGCGTCTGCTGGCTGCGCAACGCCGATCAACGGTTGCAGCGTCGGGATGACTGGCGGTTCCGCCAGCCACGCGGGTGGCGGCGCGACCACAGCCGCCCCTGCGGGTGGTTCGATCTGCATCGTTGCCGGGGTATCGTGCGCCGCCAGCAGCGCCCATCCAGCCAGCGTTGCAGCCACCGACGCGGCGCTGATCGCCAGTTTGAGCGTTTGTGTCGATAAACGGGACGTATTTATGCGTGATTTCATTGATTTCCTCAATCAGTATATCCGCGTCAATCCGTTGCATCCGTGTCGGTCCGCGTTCCATCATGCCAGACCTGGCTTGCGCCCCCGTCGCTGACGCGGGTTGAGCCCGTCGAAGCCCAACCGATGATGCAGCGATCAAGGCGCGCCTCAAGCGCTGCGAGAGCCGCTTCAGTCATCGTGGTCATCATCCTCGCCATCCTTCGCTTTGTCCAGCCGCGCATAGACCACTGCGCCATCCGAGGCGGCGACATACACTTCGGCGCCGTCGGTGAACTTTACTTCGTACACCTCCAGGCCACGCTCGTTCTCGCGCTCGACTTTACGCACCTGGCCGCCGCCGCGATAGGCGATGGCGATCTGCGCAGCCTGTTCGGCGCTGACCGGTTGAGACATGGCGGGCTGCGCCAGCGTATTGGCGAGAACCGCGCCATTCTGGGCATCGACATAGACGGCGCCAGCGGCAAAGACGACCTCATAGGCTGGCGCGCCCCGGTAGATCACCAGTTCCGCCGGTTTGACTGGCGCAGCGCCCTGCGCCAGGTTCAGCGCAATCGTCTGCGCCTGCTCTGCTGAAATCGGGTATGCTGGGGTATTCTGCGGACTCACCAGCGACGCGGAACTTTGCGACTGCGCACCCTGGCGACTGGCTTCTTCGAGCCGCCGGTTCGCCTCAGCGAGTTGCCGATTCGCCTCTGCCAGCGCCCGCTGGTAGGCCGCCTCACGTTCGCGGATCAGCGCTTCCACGGTGGGGTCGAGAGCTACAACGGCATCGGTCGGCGCTGTGGTCGCTTCAACGACAGTTGGTGTCGCAGCCGCGCTCGTCTGCGTCAATCGTCCCGCCAGCGCGCCAATCACCACGAGAACAAATGCGGTCAATGCCGCTGCAATACCGAGAAGGGTGGACTGTTTCATACCCTCATGCTCCCTTATCATTTTGTATGTCCGAGAGAGTGATCGACGTAAGCCTGGCAATCGCACCGGTAGAGCGGTTCAGATAGTGACATCCATGGGTGACCAGTTCCTGTTTGCCCGGTCCAATCCGTATGAATCCGTCTCAATCCGTGCGTATCCGTGGTCCATCACAGGCTGTGCGCATCGATCGCACCATGCGTTATAGCTCCGGTTGATGTGAACTATCTTGGAGTCACCCCCTGATCATTCCAATCTTTTTCCAATCTTTCTGCGCTATGCTGATCGCAGTGGAGGAGGCGATATGAAAATCTTGCTGATAGAAGACGATCAACGGCTGGCGCGGCTGATTGCGCGGGTGTTGCACGACGAACACTACCAGGTCGATGTCGTCCACGACGGCGACACAGGATTGGATTATGCATTGCGTGGCGTCTACGAGGTGGCGATCATCGACTGGATGCTGCCAGGGCGCGATGGTCCGTCGATCTGTCGCGCCGTGCGCGCGGCGCGATTGCCCACGGCGCTGCTGATCCTGACGGCGCGCGGTCAGATTGAGGACAAAATGATCGGTTTCGACAGCGGCGCCGACGATTATCTGGTCAAGCCGTTCGCATTCGAGGAATTGCTGGCGCGGGTGCGGGCGCTGGGACGGCGCTTCACGCTGCAACCGGACGACCGCAACGAACTGCGCGTTGGCGATCTGGTGCTCGACCTGCGGCATCACACGGCGCGGCGCGGCGTGCGCCCGCTTGATCTCACGCCGACGGAGTGGAACCTGCTCGAATACCTGATGCGCAACGCAGGGCAGGCGCTCTCGCGGCAACAGATCCTTGATTACGTCTGGTCCTATGAGCACGACGTTCAACCGCAGATGGTCGATGTCTACATTTCGTATTTGCGGCGCAAACTGAACGCACCTGGCGAGCGCGATCCGATTGTGACGGTGCGCGGCGTGGGGTACCGACTGGAGGCGAGCCGTGTTTAGCGGGCTACGGTTGCGGCTGTCGCTGCTGTACGCGCTGGCGGCGCTCGTGCTCGTTGTGCTGATCGGCGGCGGCGCGTACCTGGTGGTGGCGCGCTACTTCTCGAACGTCACCGACCTGGCGCTGCGCCACAAAATGGCGCACGAGTTTCACGCGCTCGGCGCGCCGCTGCCCCCCGATCTGGCGAATGCCGACCGCGACTGGTCGACGCTCCGCAGAGAAATCGCGCCGATTCCCTTCGTTCAACCCAATCCGCAGGTCGAGCGGCGCGAAGATGACGAGCAACCCGGACGCAGCGACGACGAACGGAAAGAAGACGAAGAGAAAACTGCACGGAGCAATGACGAACGGGAAGAAGAGGAGCGCCCGCGCGCACTGACGACGCCGGTCGATGCGGCGGAACTGGCGGCGATCATGGTTCTGCCGCTCGACGCTTCGGGGCGATTGCTCTTCAATCCCAACAATCTCAATCTGCCGCTCAACCCTGATCAGAATGCGTTTCAGGCGGCGCTGGCGACAGGAAGCGACCTGCGCACCATCACGCTGAACGATGGGCGGCGGGCGCGCTTGTTGACCTATCGCCTCACCCGCTCCGACGGACCGGCGGCGCTGCAACTGGCGCGCGAATTAAGCGATCAGGAGCAGGTGTTGAACCAGTTGACGGCGGGGCTGATCGGACTGGGAGCGTTGAGTATGGCGCTGGTCGGCACAGCCAGCTGGTGGTTGGCAGGTCGCGCATTGCGTCCGGCACAGGAAGCATGGGAGCGGCAGCAACGCTTCATTGCCAGCGCTAGCCACGAACTGCGGGCGCCGCTCGCCCTCATTCGCGCCAGCGCCGAGGTTGCCCTGCGCGAAACGCCGCCCGACGCGGCGGATCAGCGCGACCTGCTGGGCGACATTCTGGCGGAGAGCGACCATATGCGCCGCCTGGTCGACGACCTGCTGACCCTTACCCGCCTGGACAGCGGGCAGCTCAAACTAACGATAGAGCCGGTCGATCTGGCAGACCTGCTGCGCAAGGTGCAACGCCAGGTCGCACGGCTGGGGGAACAGCGCGGCATCTCCGTCGTGCTCGAGACTGCCAGTGGAGTTGTGCAGGCAGACGCCGAACGACTGCAACAGGTCGTGCTCATCGCACTCGACAATGCCCTGCGCTACACCCCGTCCGGCGGACAGATCGTCCTTTCGGCGAAACCGATGGGACGGATGGTTCAGATTACCGTTGCCGACACCGGCAGCGGCATCGCCCCGGAACACCTGCCGCACATCTTTGAACGCTTCTACCGCGCTGATCCGGCGCGCGGACGAGAAAACGGCAACGCGGGATTGGGTCTGTCCATTGCCAAAGGGCTGGTCGAGGCGATGCACGGACGCATCACCGTGACAAGCGCCGTCGGCGTCGGCACGACGGTCTCGGTGGCGCTGCCGCGCAGTGAGATGACTGTTGCCGCGTAATCTGTATTCGGTTTCATTCGCTTATTCGCTTTCCCATTCGCTGACAGCAGAGAGGCGTGCAGCGCATGGGGCGGGACCAGGAATGCAGCACCAGCGTTATCGCAAGCAGCAGCGAAGCGATCTTCACGCCGAACATAACCAGGGCGGCTCATCAGCGTGGAATAAAATCCACCTCCGGTCTCAGGCTGCGCACAAAGGCGGCGATCAGGCGCGCCGCACGCTCGCATCGCTCAGGGCAATCATTTCATTCGGCAAGCGCATATAGCGGTTTGGAGTCGAAATGACGCCAGTAGCGACGCTGCTGCGCAAGACGAGACATAAATGGCATCAGCGTCGGCGCCGGTGTAGCGCGGGTTGATCTGCACACCGTACGGAATGCCCCGCGCTCGGCGATTGCCACGAGCATGTCGTACACTGCCGGGCTATTGGCAGAACCGCGCGACAGCATCGGTCCGCCACCCAGTCGTATATCGCCATACTGTTTGCGCTCCGCATTCGGATGATCGGCGGCGAAGGTCACATCCACGGCAATCGCCGCCTGCGGCTCGAAACTAAACGCTGCTAGGCGCGCCTCCTTTGGGAATGGCCTATGAACTGCCGCGCACATCGGCACAGACCCGGTCGGCAAACGTTTCGGCTGCGCGCCGCCAGACGCGCCCGGCGGCGACTTCTTCGCGGAGGGACCGGGAGCGGCAAGGAGTTGCTTCAGGAAGGCAAGCGAATGAATGTTTGTCCATCTTCTTCTATGCTCTAGACAGAAGCCATTGAACTGCGCGTAAATCTTCGATCCCGGATACGAAATATGCAACCCTTACCGTTGGGCCCGAGCAAGGCGCTCCAAATCTCACCGCGCGATGATTGGAAGATGCCACCGGTACACCGGCAACCCGGCGAGTTCCCGGTAGACCAAGTAGGCAGGACGCCAGCGCTCCGGTTCTCCGTCGATAGCGTAGCATGCCCCGCCAGGGCAATTCTCACCTGGCTGCGGCGCACGAAAGGGGATGCGCACTAGCCCCCATCGCTGCGCGTTCGGTCCGTCCGCTGGCGGAAAATCTTCGTACTTGAACCAGAAGATACGCGCCACATCGCTACGCGCGGCTAGCGATACATAGACATCGCGCAGAAACTCCGCCTGCCTCGCCTCAGTCTGCGGCGGGATTGGTCCGCGTGGGCCATCCACATCGAACCCGACATTGTACCCGATTTCGGTAATCCAGAATGGCACATTCGGATCGCCTGCCTCTGCGAGCGCTGCGCGCATCCGGTTCAAACCGCGGTCGACCAGCGCATCGTTCGGCGACAGACGGATCTCCTCCGGGTATGGATGATACCCAATGCCATCGACAGGCCAGCGACCATAGGCGTTCCTGAAGGCCTGGAACGGCTCGCTCGCATACATCTGCTTCAGATAGTCAGCATCGGTCAGGATCGTTCCGTCGCTCCATCCATCAGTTGTGCCGCGCGGATGTAACCCGCCGGTAATGATTTGTGCATGAGCGCATCGGTATGGCTCCGGGCGCGGCAGCGGCGGAATGCTGCGACAGAAGCGGTACAGTTTCGTCACCATCCGCGCAACAACGACCGGCTCGATGCCGTCACCCGTTGGTCCGCCGGGCAGGTACTGCGGCAAACGGTTCTGCTCATTCAGCACCTGATACGCTGCTACCCGTTCGCCGTAGCGATCTGCGATCATCAGCGCGCGCCGCAGCCATTCTTCCATGTAGCGGTTCACGCCGCCGCCATAGATTGTGTCGGTGAATGGACCAGTGTTGAGCACATGCGCATCAGTGCCCTGAATTAGGTCGAAATTCAGCAACCCCAGCACCTTGAAGCCGTAGCGGGGCGCAACCTCGTTGATGAAATAGTCGTTCTTCGCAATCTCGCGTTCGATGAAATCCGGCGGCAACTGCGCATCAAGCGGCGCTGCAATTCGGAAGTCGAGGCGCACCCAGCGCGCCCCCATTTGCGCTAGCACCGCTCCCATGCGGTCCTGAAAGGTCCTGTTCGGCTGGCCAGGAAAGGCAGGGTTGGTATCGAAATCGAACCAGGGATCACGAATGACGATGCCCATCAGATCGGGCGGAACTGTAACAGACGCTGGCATCAAGGGCGCCTGCGCCGCTGCCGGTGGAACCGATGGCGTTGGCATCGGTTCAGCCGCTGTCAGCCATATCGCCAGGACGAGGCCCACGCCGCGCATTAAGCGTCCATACCGTGCTGTACGGCGCATACGTCCGCTATTCCCGTCCGCCCCCATCGCCTTCGTCGCCGATTTCATCGATGCGCCGCCGTAGCCCCAGGGCAATCCCGACTGCCAGCGCACTCGACGCCACCACCAGCGACAGCCCAATGAGCGGTCCCGCCAGGTTCTCTTCACGCACGACGGCAACTGCGGGCGTCGGCGATGGTTCGTCTGCCAGCGCAACTGGCGATGCCGCCACTATACCCAGCAGCACCGCCGCAATAAGCACGCTGATCGTCCAACATCGCAATGCCCAAACCTGGTGCATAACGGGTCATTCTTTCTGCCACAGCTTCGAACGCACAGAACGCATACCAACCTGCACGCTATGTCGAAGCCATCTCCATACGCGTATCAGCGGCGCTGGACCGCACAGAATAATTGCCAGCGCCAACACGATCAATAATCCGGGCAATCCTGTTTCCAGCACAAAAGCGCTTCCCATCATCAGCGACTAAACTCCCGACACTATACCGCTCATGCGCTCTCTGCAGGATGAAAACCCGGTGAGAAATTCACAACCGCGTCACCTTCACGAAGTTCGTCACGCCACGTGCGGCAATCGGATGGCCTCCAGTTACCACGATCTGATCGCCAGGGCGCGCATACCCCCGACCAATGAGGGCGCTGCGCACTGCTTCTTCCAGATCATCAAGCCGATCAACATAAGGACTGAGCACAGGCGTCACGCCCCACACCAGACTCAATTGCCGATAGACCGCCTCGGAGGGAGTAAAGGCAAAGATTGGCGTTTTTGGTCGCTGCCGCGCCATCAGGCGCGCCGTACTGCCGCTCATTGTGAATGCCACGATTGCAGTTACCGGAAGCGACTGCACAATCGCGTGCGCTGCGGCGCTGACTGCCGCTGCAACCGTCGGTTGCTCTTGAAAACGCCAGATGATCTCGTGGCTGTGGTCGCCGCGACGTCCGCTCGCTTCAGCAACTTCCGCGATGCGCGCCATCATGCGCACCGCTTCGACCGGGTAGGCGCCAGTTGCCGTTTCGCCGCTAAGCATCACAGCATCTGTACCGTCGATGATGGCATTGGCGACATCGCTCGCCTCGGCGCGCGTCGGGCGCGGACTGCGGATCATCGAGTCAAGCATCTGAGTTGCAGTAATGACTGGCTTGCCCGCCATGTTTGCTGCTTCGATCAACTGCTTCTGCACAATCGGCACCTGCTCTATTGGCATCTCGACCCCTAAATCGCCACGCGCCACCATAATCCCATCTGCTGCTTCCAGAATCGCTTCAAATTCGCGCAACGCCTCTGGCTTCTCGATCTTTGCAATTACCAGCGTAGGCGCGCCAGCAGCGGCAATCTGCGCCTTGACCTCAACCAAATCCGACACGCGACGCACGAATGAGAGCGCTACGTAATCGACACCCTGCGTCAGACCAAACAACAGATCGCTGCGGTCTTTGTCGGTCAATGCGGGCGAGCTGACCTCGACCCCTGGCAGGTTGATGCCCTGGTTTTCCCGCAATTCGCCGCCAACGAGGATTTCTGTTTCGACCTCATCACTCGAAACGCGCACAACTCGCGCTTCAATCAACCCATCGGAGATCAGAATCCTATCGCCGGGGCGCACATCGCGCGGTAGTGCTGCATACGTGGTACTGACCAGACTCGCTGTGCCCGGGACGTTCCGCGTCGTGATCGTGAAACGGTCGCCGGCGCGCAGCATCACCGGCTTGCGGTCAATCAGAGGTCCGGTGCGGATCTTCGGTCCCTGGAGGTCTTGGAGCAATGCCAGCGGTCGCTCCTTGCGCGCTGCAATCTCGCGCAGCATCCGAATCCGTTGAGCGTGCTCTTCGTGAGTCCCGTGTGAAAAGTTGAGGCGCGCAACATCCATGCCGGCGGCCAGCAGTTGTTCGATCACCTCAGGATTGCTGCTAGCCGGTCCAATCGTTGCGACAATTTTTGTGCGGCGCATATGCTCCTGCTCTCCTATGGAGCAACGGTCACAAGCGGCGCCAGTTTTGCCAGCAATGCCGGACCGATGCCTTCCACCTTGCCAAGATCATCGACTGATTGGAACGGTCCCTCATGTTCACGCCATTCGACAATCCGATTCGCCAGCACTTTGCCGATGCCCGGCAGCGCATCAAGCTCCGCCGTCGTCGCGCGGTTCAGATCGAGCAATCCTCCAGAACTCGCGCCCGCGCCGCGTTCGTCAGGCGCCGTCTCTGCAACCGCCATTCCGTCGCCGATCCACGGCACCCGTACATGCTGGCCGTCAGCAATCGGTGCAGCCAGGTTGATCCGCTCAATATCGGCATCATCGCTTAGGCCGCCAGCCGCCAGCACCAGATCCTTCACGCGCGCCCCAACCGGCAACTGATACACATCCGGTGCACGCACAGCGCCGCTCACGTAGGCAACGATGAACGCAACCGTCGTTGGCGTTGCCGTGCGCTCCGACGCATCTCGGTCAGCGACGTCTTCCGCAAATGTATCGTCGATAAATCCGGCTGTCGGTTCGTCGTGTCCTGATTGCGCCCCCTGCGGAGTCAGGCGCTCCAGCGCCGTCTGCCCAATGACGCCCGCCCCAAGCGCGAAGAGCAACGCTGCCGCGATCAGCGCCTTGCGCTGCATCAATTCGTTGAATAATCCCACACTCGCGCTCCCGAGATAGAACCATCACCACACCAGGACGCAGCGCATGCGTCCTTCCTTACCCCATTATCCCGAAAGCGCGTTGCTGTGCAACGACCTGTTGGTCACCTGCGCGCGCCGTCCTTCATCCCATGCCTGACCGATGCCCGCGTCCCGTTGCTGTCGCCGATTCTGTACCGGCGTCGCAGGGACGTTGCAATGCAACGCCTCTGCGATGCCAGTCATTCAACTCAACGCCTTGCTCCCCCGTTTTTTCGATGGCGCCGCATTCGCGCCATTGGCGCCGGTCTTCGACTGTTTCTCATCAGCGCTCGCTGGCATTTCCGCTGCCTGCTCCGTTGCAACCGCACCGTTCACATCCGTCTTCGCCCGCTTTCTGCCAACGGTCGCCTTTGCGTCTGTTGCTGCTGTCCCTTCCACTTCCGGCTTCGATGCTCCATCGGCATCGGGTGTCTGCTGCGCAACCTCGTCCAGCGAATTGACCAGGTAATCGCACTTCGGGTAGCGGTTGCATCCGAAGAACGGTCGCCCAAATTTGCCGCGCCGTTCGAGTAGTTCGCCCTGACCGCACTTCGGGCATGTGACGCCGGTCGATTTCGGCAGCGGTACTGGTTTCCCCTGTTTGTCGAGACGCCGCGTGTTCTTGCACTCCGGGTATCCGCTGCACCCCAGGAATGGACCGAAGCGGCTCTTCTTCAGCACCATCGGTCGCCCGCAAACATCGCAGGCAACATCGCTCATTTCTGGCGCCGACGGCGCATCCAGCACAATGCGTCCCTCGCTGTCGCGGTGGAAATCGCTGGTGAAATCGCACTCCGGGTAGCGGTTGCACGCCAGAAATTCGCCATTCCTGCCGAACCTAACCGCCAGTTGACCCTGGCTGCACCGGGGACAGGTCAGATCGGTCAGAATTTCTTCGCGCTTGACGTTGCGCATGCTGCGTTGCGCTTCCGCTAGCTTTTGCTCGAACGGCTCGTAAAAGGCGCGCAACACCGGCGTCCATTCCTTTTCTCCCTCGGCAATGTCATCGAGTTGCTGCTCCATCTCCGAGGTGAAGCCGTAATCGACGATGCTCGGGAAGTGCTCCACCAGAAGATCGGTCACAACCCTGCCGAGTGTGGTCGGCACGAGTTTTTTATCAACGAGTTCGACATATTCACGCTCGATGATCGTCGAGATCGTCGGCGCATAGGTCGAGGGACGCCCAATGCCCAGCCGTTCCAGTTCTTTCACCAGGCTGGCTTCGGTGAAACGCGGCGGCGGCTCGGTGAAATGCTGCACCGGCAGCAATTGTAGAAGGTCAAGAACTTCCCCCTCCTCCAGCAACGGCAACCGTCGCTCGCTGTCCTCGTCCTCCTCGCCTTCATCGAGACTGACGTTGTAGACCGCGAGAAAGCCAGGAAACTTGAGCACTGAACCGGTGGCGCGGAACATGTATGGATCGTTCCCCGTGCTGTGTACGATGTCCCGCCCTGCGCCAATGTCCACCGTTGTGCTGTCGAAGATAGCCGCCTCCATCTGGCTGGCGATGAACCGCTTCCAGATCAGATCGTACAGACGGTATTGGTCGCTTGTCAGGTACGGTTGCACCTGTTCGGGCGTGCGGCGGCTGAGGGTCGGGCGAATGGCTTCGTGCGCCTCCTGCGCTCCCTTGGCCTTCGTTTTGTACGCCGGCGGCTTTGCTGGCAAGTAGGCGTCTCCGAACCGCTCACGAATGACTGCGCGCGCCTCTTCCTGCGCCTCCTGCGCTACATTGACGCTATCGGTGCGCATGTAGGTGATGAGACCGACTAATCCTTCATCGCCGCCGATGTCAACGCCTTCGTACAGTTGTTGCGCCACTGCCATTGTGCGTTTGGCGGAGAAGCCAAGTTTACGCCCGGCTTCCTGCTGCAATGTGCTAGTGGTGAACGGCGGCGGCGGGCTGCGCCGCTTATCGCGGCGCGTTACCTTGCGAACGATATACGCGGCGCCTTCCAGATCGGCGATGATCGCCTGCGCCTGGTCGCTCGCACCGATGTCGAACTTCTCGAGTTTCTTTCCGGCGCGCTCGATCAGGATGGCGCGGAAGGAGTCGCGCTGCGCATCACTCGCGTTCTGCTTCAGCAGATCGGCTTCGATAGTCCAGTACTCTTGCGGAACGAATGCCTCGATCTCGCGCTCGCGCTCGACTATCAAGCGCACTGCCACCGACTGCACTCGCCCCGCCGACAACCCGCGCCGCACCTTCTCCCACAGCAGCGGCGAAAGTTTGTAGCCAACCAGACGATCCAGCACGCGCCGCGCCTGCTGCGCATCGACCAGGCGGCGATCAATGTCGCGCGGCGACGCCATGGCGCTGCGCACGGCGTTGGGCGTGATTTCAGTGAAGACAACCCGATAGACTGGCTTGTCGCGTGGGATCTTCGTCGCCTCGGTGATGTGCCAGGCGATCGCTTCACCCTCGCGGTCCGGGTCGGTCGCCAGATAGACGGCGTCCGCCTGGCGGATCGATTTGCGCAGACTGGCGACAATTTTCTCCTTGCCTGGTGCAATTTCATACACCGGGGCAAAGTCTGCGTCCAGATCAACGCCAAGGTCGCTCTTCGGCAGATCGCGCACATGCCCCATCGACGCCTCAACCCGATACCCCGGACCGAGGTACTTCTGAATGGTGCGCGCCTTCGCTGGCGACTCGACAATCACCAGTTTTTCACCCATATCCTGTCCAGTTCCAGATGACTATTCCAAAAGTGTGGCGAAAGAGTGCGTCCCGTAATCTCTCACTCGTGCCACTATAGAGGTTGCTGATCGGCTTGTCAAGATCGCACCCGTCGCGTGCTATAATGCGGCGCTCGGTCGATCTGCGCTAGACATTGGCGGGGGTGACAGGGGCAGGTCTGAGACCTGTCCTTGCTCGGTTCGCAAGCACGTGACGATTGTTCTCTTTCTCACCATCCTGGCGCTCATTCTGACAGGCGCGATCATCTCGCGCGCGCTGCCTGCCGCATGTCGCGCCGACGACCATCTCGAACGATTCTTCGAGTATGCGCTAGTCGGCGCACTGCTGAACGGATGGCTGGCGTTCGCCCTGGCGCAGATCGGGGCCTTCTCCGCGCCGCTGCATACTGCCATTCTCATTGCGCTTTGCATCGCTGCCCTGCTGATCGGGCGCCGCCACGCACCTGACGTCTCGCTTTTGTCTCCAAATGTATGGAAGCAGCGCCTTGCCCGGTATAAGCGTTGCCCTGTAACGCCTCTACCATCCCTCTTCCTCGCCGCCCTCCTTTGCGTTTTTGCCCTCCTCGTTTCTCGCCCCTTCGAGACGATCATCGGCGTGCGCGACGCTGGCGTGTACGCCAATGCCGGGTTTATCATGGCGCGTACCGGTTCGCTGACCTTCACCGATCCGCTGGTCGCGCAGATTGCCGCTGATCAGCAGTCGTCCGACCCGGCGCTCGCCGATGCTGCGCACCAGGCGGAAACCAATTTCCTCGGCGTGCAGAATCCGCAGCGTTTCATTGCCACCCGCCTGCGCGCCGCCGGGTTCCTCATCGACCAGGGGGATCTTGCGCGTGGACGTGTCGTGCCGCAGGGATTGCACCTTTTCTCTGCGTGGATTGGTCTGGTCGCCGCGTTCTTCGGGCTGTACGCCGGATTGCTCGCACCTGCCGTCACCGGATTGCTCGGCGTCTGGGGCGTTGCTATGCTCGCCCGTCGCATCGCTGGCCCGTGGGTCGGTCTGCTGGCAGCGCTCTTCCTGGCGCTCAACGCTGTCCAGGTCTGGTTCAGCCGCTACACTACCGCCGAAACCACGGCGCAATTCCTGATCTTCGCCGGTCTCTACGCTTTTGCGGTCGCCTTCGGTCGTTCCACGTCCGATGTTCAACCTTCAACATGCAACGCGAACCGCGAAACGCCCAAAACCCAACCAACAACGCCCGACATTCAACCGAAAACGCCCGGAACCGACCCGTCAACGCCTGATCCTGGCGCGCCGTCCGGCGCCGACTCCGATACAGGTGTTGCACTGCAACGCCTCTCCAGGGACGTAACGTCCGACGCCCAACGTTCAACGCTTCTCGCCTTCCTCGCTGGCCTGTCGTTCGGGCAACTTGCGCTGACGCGCATTGAATTCTTCCTTGTTCTGGGTCCGGTGGCGCTCTACCTGCTCTATGCCTGGCTCGCGCGCCGCTGGACGCCGCCGCACACGGCGCTGCTGGCTGGAACAGGGACGATGCTGCTGCACGCCGGATTGCAGATCACCTTCCTGGCGCGCGCCTACTTCTTTGATACGCTCTTTGCCCGCCTCCAGGATTTCGCGCTCACCGCCGCGCTCGCGCTGCCATTTCTCACCCCGACGCTACGCCAGGTCTACCTGTTGCGCCCTTGCTCACGCCTGACGCTGCAGCCTTGCCCGCCAGTCGCCGGGATGCCGCCGACCGTCGATGCGCCGCTGAACTGGACCCGCATCAGCATTGAGGCGCTGATCGTCGTGGCGATGGTTGTTGCCCTAGTGACGATTCGTCGCCTGAACCTGATTGCCCGCATCACGCCGCCGCTGGCGCGTCTGAGTCGTTCGCTGCGCCTGGTTGCCGCCCTTGCTGTCATCGGGCTTGGCGGGTATGCCTATCTGATCCGCCCGCAGATCCTGTCACTGCCGGTCATCGCTGCGCTCCCCGCGTGCCTTTCCCCTGAGCAACTGACGAATCCGCAGGGCGCGTGCCTGACATTGCAGGGATATGTCGGCGCGCCGATTGCAACGCCAGCCTACGTCGATCCGCTCGTCGCGTGGCTCGACCGCACCATCGGCGTTGTGCGCAGTCGCACGGTCCCGCCGCTGGACGAGTGTATTGCGCTCCGCCGCGCGACGCTGCCGCCAGCCGCCGATGGACGCACCATGCCGGAAGTCATCCGCGACGGGTTGATCGATCCAGCAAAGGTTGCGCCGGAGACCCTTGCTACTCTCCGCGCCTGCGACCGCTACGTGCTGCGCGACCTGTTCGGCGCGGCGCAGGCAAACCTGGTGCGCCTGGGATGGTATCTGTCGCCGCTGGGCATCGCCCTTGCGCTTATCGGCATAGCGCTGATGGTTTCTCGCGCCGACTCGACCTCCTGGCTGTTCCTGGTCATCGCTGCCATAGCGTCGGTGGTGTTTCTGCGACTGACCTATGGAACCAGCGACCAGCACTACATCTACATCATGCGCCGCTACGTCCCGCACGTCTACCCAGCCTTCGCCATCGGCATCGCCTACGCCATCGTCCATATGCCGTTGAACGTGCGATCTTGCGTAAAGTCGTTGCGATGCAATGTCTTTACGGGGATACAACCCCCGGTACAAACGGCGCATTGCACCGCCCCTCCGCCACCGCACTCCGGATCGACGGCGCATCACATCCCTGTATGGACGTCGCAATGCAACGTCTCTGCGGTCATCCGCATCTTTCTCATCCTCGCCCTCGTCCTTTTCCTGGTCGTCACCGGACGACCAATCTATCGCCATACTGAATACGCTGGCGCACTGGAACAGATCCGGGCAATGGCCAACCGCTTTGATCCAGGCGCCGTCGTCCTCATGCGCGGCGGCGCGCCATCATTCGCGCAGGCGCGCGACATTCCCGACCTGCTCGCCACGCCGCTTACCTTTACCTTCGGCGTTGATGCTTTCACGCTGAAAAGCCGCGATCCCGGACGGTACGCACCGCAGCTAGCGCGCTACATTCGCCGCTGGCACGACCAGGGACGACCGGTATACCTGGCGATTAGCGCAAGCGGCGCGTTTGCGCTTCCGGGATGGCGCCTTGCACCAGCGGGACAGTTGCGTCTCAATCTGCCAGAGTATGAGCAGCCAGCCGATCGCAAACCCTCTGCTGTCCAGCGGTTCATCCTCGACTTTGCCCTCTATCGTCTGTTACCGGAAGAACAGGCAGCGCCGCCGCTACTGCCGCTCACCATCGCTCCCGACGACTACGCCTACCAGGTGCGCGGCGTCTACCGCGCTGAGCGCATCGGCGACCGCCTGATCGCCTGGACCAATGGTGACGCGCTCTTCCGTCTGCCGCTGCCGAGGGCTGAACCGCTGACCATCACTGTAACACTTGCCGCTGGCGCGCGACCTGCGACGCTCCCCGGCGAAACCTGCCTGGCGCTCGCCGCCGAACCCGGCTACTCTGCCGATGAAGCGGCGCAGGCAGAATTTACCACACCCGTCTGCCTTACTCCCGACGCTGAACCGCTCACCGTCGCGCTCACCGCCGACCCGCGCACCCTGGCGCGCTCACCAACGGGGCACGTTCTATTGCGCGTGCAGACTCTGCCGTTCATCCCTGCCCGCGATGATCCCGCGAGCCACGACCCGCGCCGCCTGGGGGTTCAGATCGTGAGATTAGGGATCGGAGAGTAGAGGGTGCTCAGTTGTGGGAAGAAGGAAGTAGGGCTCACAAGGGTGGATTTTTCCAACGCGCCCTCTGTTGTATTGCCTGCCTGAGGCAGCAGGCCGCCCTAACCCCCCTGCTCCCCTTGTGGGAGAAGGGAGCAGGGGGGATGCTCACAAGTGTAGATTTTTTGGCAAACCCTCATGTTGCATCGCTCGTTTCTCACCCTTCTCCCCTTGGGGGAGAAGGAGGCAGGGGGGATGAGGGGAACAAGGGTGTCAGAACGCAGCAAGCATCCATCGCACCCCAAAAACCCTCCACTTACTAGGCAGAGGGATGAGGACCTTCAACCCGGAGTCATCCGTCATCAAACTGTAGTCTTCGATTGTCTCAGGACTAACGGACTATTGAGCGCGTATACCCTGCTCTCTATAATGCCAGTAGAGGATGGAGACCGGAAGGAATGCAGCATGCCCAGGCGATCGCGAGGTCAATCGCTGGTTGAAATGGCGCTGATCGCGCCGATCCTGTTCGCATTCCTGTTTGCGATTATCGATCTCGGCTACTACATCTGGGGCTACTCAACGCTCTTCAGCGCCGCGCGCGCGGGTGCGGAGGTCGCTTCGCAATTGCCGCCTTACCCATCGCGCCTGGAATTGCGCAGTCGGGGCGATCCGCGCTGGGCCGAGGATCCCTGCGTGCAGCGTATTCTGGAAGTGACGAACGACTCGACCGGTTTCTTTCCGGTCAACGCCGGGCAGATAACGATCCGCTATCCGAACGCCGCCAGCGACCCTAATCCGCGACGGCTTGGCGGAACGATTGAAGTGCAGATCGACTATGTCATCGAGCCGCTGACGCCGCTCGTCAGTTTTATCAATACGATGCTGGGCGACAACGGCACGATGCGCATTCGAGTGACGGCGCAGCGCACGATCGAAAGCTTGGGCAACAACCCAAACTTTGCCAATGGCATTGCCTGTACGGAACCGCAACCGTAGCCACCAGACCAACAGGCGAGGGAGAACCACCATGGCACGACGATTTCAACCCGGACAGGCGCTCGTCGAGTTTGCAATCGCTTCGACGCTTATCCTGCTGCTGCTGGCGGCTGCGGTCGATATCGGCCTGCTTTTCTTCAACATGCAGGGGCTGACTACCGCAGCGCAGGAGGGCGCCACCTACGGCAGTCGCTATCTGGTCGTCCTTCCGAACGGGGCGGTTGATCTCGACTACGACATGATCCGCACGCGCGTGCGCCAGGAGGCAGGCACGACCGGCGGCATCAATTTTGTCAATATGTACGACCTGAACAGCGACGCCATTCCCGATGCCGAAGACCGGGACGGCGACGGCAGGCTCGACCATTTCCAGTACTTCCTCGACCAGAACGGCGACGGGCGTGCCATTGGCGACCCGGTGACCGGTCTGATCCCGGAAGGAAAGCAGCCGGATGGCTATGTGAAATTGATCGACCGCTACATCCTGGTGCAGGCGATTGAGGATGTGTCCTTCGACGGCAACCCGCTCGGACCGGAGGACGCCAACGGCAACCGCGCCGACGACCTGGTTCCCAATGTCGATACCACGCCCTGCGCCAACCTGGCCGATCCAAACCGGCAGTGCTATGTCTTCGTTATTGTGAAGTCCGATTACAACACGGTCTTTGCCTTCACGCCTGCGTTTGGTGAGAAAGTGCCGCTCAGCTCGCGTTTCGTCATGCCGCTGCGCGCTGGCTTCGTCTCGCCGGGCGCACCGACGCTTTCGCCAACGGTGGTGACCAATACGCCGACCAATACGCCAACCAACACACCTACGCCAACGGCGACAAATACACCGACGCCTACGCCAACATTCACACCGTCGCCGACGTGGACGAACACGCCAACCAATACGCCGACGCGCACTCATACGCCAACGCATACCAATACGCCGACGCGCACCCATACGCCGACGCCAACCAATACGCGCACTCATACGCCAACGCATACCAATACGCCGACGCGCACCCATACGCCGACGCCGAGCAACACCTTGACGCCGAGCATTACGCCGACGCCGAGCAACACCTTGACGCCGAGCATTACGCCGACGCCGAGCAAAACGCCGACGCGCACGAATACGCCTACGCCGACAAATACGCGCACCAGTACGACGACGCCGACCACTACGCCGACGCCGAGCCATACGCCGACGCGCACCAAGACGCCGACGCCGAGCAACACGCCGACGCGCACCAACACGCCGACGCCGAGCAACACACCGACGCACACCAACACGCCGACACGCACGTATACGCCGACGCCGAGCAACACGCCGACGCATACGCCAACCAGTACGCCGACATTCACGCCGACGCGCACGTATACGCCAACGCCGACGAACACACCAACGAACACGCCGACTAGAACGCCGACGCTGACGCCGTCGCGGACACCGGACACTGGAACGTAAGCATACCCTGCCTGGCGGAGTTCTCTCGCTCCGCCGGGCGCACAAACCCACTACCGACCGCGCGCCAGACGCTGGCGCCGCGTGCACGATGGGCGTAACGATAATCGGGACAAAACAGGAACGAGAGGTGGCGGTATGAAACGACGTTTTATTTACCACAAGGCAGAGGGGCAGAACGTCATCCTGCTCGCCGGCATTCTCGTGCTGCTGGTTGGCATGGCTGCTCTGGCTGTCGACCTCGGCGTGACCTACGCCGAACAGCGCAACATCGTGCGCGGCGCCAACGCAGCGTCGCTGGCCGGTATGAACCGCCTGATCAGCGGCGGACGCGACGTTGATGTCGCCCGCGCAATCTATGAGTCGCTCCGCTCGAACGGCATCCAGGTCACAGCTCCTGACGGGTCGCCCCAACCTGGCGACCGCACGTTCGAGGCAATCTACCTCGGAAGCGATGGGCAGCCCATTCCTGGCGCGTGCAGTCGCGTCGGCGCGTGCGGCTCGCAGCGTCCGCAGGGTGTGAAGTACATTCAGATCAACCTCAGCGGCAATGTAGATACCTACTTCGCACGCCTGTTCGGGCAGAGCACCTTGCCGGTCGGCACCACCGCCTACGCCAGCGTCGGCGCCTGCGCCACCGGCTACTATCCTATTGGTGTGCGCACGACGGTCGGCGGACAGCCGATGTTCGACGAGTACGGGTTCGCCGACTACGATGGCTTCTACGAAGACGAAACCTATGCTCGACTGCGCTATAAGCGCCTTTACCTGCGTACTGATATCAATCCCAATGGCGGATTCAGCTTGCTGCGCTGGCACAGTGGCATCCCGGCTGGCGACGCGAACGCGCTGGCGGAGATGCTGACTGGCGATGGCACATATAGCCGCGGGTATGCTGAAGCGCCGTGGCCCGAAATTGCCAGCGGATCGGACGGTCCAACCCGCCCCGACTCCTACCCATTCGAGCCGAAGGCTATCAACAAGGCTGACTGGGTGTATGGGAATGTGTTCAGCGGCAACCCCTTCAGCACGCAGGTCCGCAATCAGCTCGAAACGCTGAAGCGTAACCGCACCCTGATGACCCTGCCGCTGTACCGCTTCGATAACGGCAATCTCTCCAACCCGGCGTACTACATCGAGGGCTTCGGCGCTTTCCTGCTGGTCAACTACGACGTGGACAACGATGGCCGGGCGCCTGATGGACCCTGGATGGAACTGGCCTACGTCCGCGAAGGCGGGCAGTGCGCCAACCTGGTGACCGGCGCGCCGCCAACCAATAACTTTACCGTCGGCGGCGGCGTGACGTATGTGCCGCGGTACCGCACCTACCCGGATCTCAACCGACCGGTGCAGTTCTTGCTCATTCTCGACGTTTCCGGTTCGATGTCGTGGACGTTCGACGGGCGCGGCGTGCAGAACGGGCAGGTCGTCTACTGCACTAATCCGAAGCAGGCGTGTGTTTCAATCGAGACTGCCTGGCCCAATCCGCAGGAACGCCGTATCTACACCGCAAAGCAAGTGCTGCGTCAGTTCGTCGCTCAGATTGATCAGGACAAACGGAGCGGACTCCGACCGTATGACACCGTGCGACTCGTGACTTTCACCGGACGCCTGGGCAATTTCGTCAACAGCAGCGGTGCGGTTGGCGACAATAACCGTGCGTTGAACGAACTGACCGAGGTGCTGCCTGCTGGCTGGACGAACGACCGCGCGACGCTGGAAGCAGCTATCAGAAATGCTGGCATGGTGAACGACGATGAATATATGACCGCAGGCGCCACACCGAGCGCCGTCGCCTTCGCCCGCGCCAGCCAGGTGTTCGCCAACGCGCCGGAACGCGCGCCGAACGGCATGAAGTATCGCCGCGTGGTCATCTTCGTGACCGATGGCGTGGCGAACGTGTTGCGCAATGGGATGCAGAATAACTACGGTCCCGGCTGTGAACTTGGCGCTGAGAACGTCGGTTGCCAGATGGGCGATCCGCTGCCGGACGGCAGCCTGCGACCGCTCAATGCGATGGTCGCGGAGGCGCAGGCGCTCAAGGAAGCGTACATCCGCCCCAGTGACGGTGCAGTCTATGTGGTGGCGTTGAGCCCCACATTTGAGACGACCGGACTCAATCTGGTCGCCAGCCAGCCGGACTATGTCAAGCGCGCCGACCGGCCCGAAGAGTTGCAGCAAATTTTCGACGATATCCAGGTCTCCGCGATCCAGGGCGACTGCACGCCTGCCCAGGGTGAACTGCGCGACTCGATGGCGCCATCCGAGGTGCCAACTGACCTGCGTCCTGAACTGACAGATCGCATTGTCGGCAAGGTGACGCTCACCGATGCCAACAACAATACGTTTGAGTCCTGGATTACCGCCGATCCGATCACGCGCAAACTGTCGTACACGGTCGCGAACGTCCCGCCGGGTCAGTACACGCTGCGCGCCTGGCTTGGCTACCGCGCGCCGCAGGATAACATCTCGCGCGACAAGTACGAGTTGATTGTGCGCGGACCCGATGTGACCCGCGAAATCACGGTGCAGGTCAGCGCCGGACGCAGCCTCGGCGGCGTCATCGGCGTGCCAATCACACTCGACCTGAACGATAACGTCTGTCCGGCGCCGTAGCGCTTGAACCGAACCTCGACAATCCGGAAGAGACGTTGCATGGCAGGGAGACAAGGGGGGCGCAAAGACGTTGCATGCAACGTCTCTGCGCCCCTTCGTTTTCCCGACTATGGACCAGAGGAGGTTTGCGCATGACTCACACGACCCGACTGCCGGGCGCAGCGCGCACGCTGACGCTCATCGTTGCGCTGCTGACCGCGCTCGCGCTCATCCCGCCCGCCCCGGCAGCCGCCAGCGTCATCAGATTCGTCGCGCTCGATGATACGCAGCCGGAGTTCGGCGCCGGCGCGCGCACCCTGACGTCGGTGGTGCCTTCGACCCTCAGCAACGACCCGATCGCCGGTCAGATCACCGAACCATACGCTGGCGCCAAATCCGGCGACCAGGGGGCGCTGGCGCTCGCCGCCGTCCGCGCGCTCCGGTGGGCAAATGAACCTGCCAGCCCGCTGCCCGCGCCACGCACCGAAGTCGGCGCGGCGGTGATCGGCAATAATATCTGGGTGATTGGAGGGACGGGCACGGGCTTCAGCTATGTGGCCACCGTATATCGCGGCACGGTCAATACGAACTACGGGCAGCCCGGCGCTGGCGTGATTTCCTGGACGGAATCGACGCCGCTCCCTGCGGTTCAACACTCTGGCATTCCAACTGCCAGCGCGCCGCGCACCAACGCCGCCGTCGCGGCGCGCCGCACCAGCGGCAACGCTGGCAATCTCTACGTCATCGGCGGCGCAGTGCGGCCAACAGGCGAGACTTTCTCGAGCGACTCGGTGCTGGTCGGCGATATTGACGCGAACGGCAACCTGACCTGGCGCAGCCCTTCTTACCGGCTGCCGTCCGGCGTCAGACTCGAAGGCGCGCGCGCGTTCGTGCATACAACTGCTGCAGGCAAAACCTTCCTGTATGTCGTTGGCGGACGAAATGATCCCCCAGGCATCACTGGACCGAGTATGTCCACTTTCGTCTACTACGCCGAGATCAACCCCGACGGCAGCCTGGCGCTCGGCGCCGACAACCGCACCTGGAACCAGACGGGATTTCCCCCAGGGATGAGCGTGAGCGATGCCGCTGTCACCGCCGGGCGCTATACCAGCGCCGATGGAACTCTCACCCAGGACATGTTCTTCGTCTACGGCGGGCGAACGAGCGCCCTTATCGAGAACCAGGACACCAGCACTGTCCGCAAAGGGGTGATCAACCCGACCACTGGCGCGATCACTTGGGAGGACAGCAGCGCGGGCGGCGGCAATGCAGTGCTGCCTGCCAACCGCAATGCGCACGGCGCCGTCGAGTTCAACGGCTCGGTGTACATCATCGGCGGGCGCATCGGCAGCACGATCGACAAAGCGGGGTATGCGTCGTATATCGATCCGACCAACCTGCGCATTTTCCGAGACGGTCCGATCAACTTCTACAACGACCAATTCGGCGCACTGCCCCCCTCCGCTGGCAACGGACGGAGTTATCCCGGCGTCGTGCTCGTGCCGACGAGCAATCCGAATTACGCCTTCGCTTACCTGATTGGCGGAGCAGAAGGGACGGCCATTCGCCAGGAGGTGTTCCGCGCAACCATCGGTCCGGGCGCCGACCAGACCTTCTACCCGACGACCGGCTACTACTACTCGAAGCCGTTCTCGATGCTCGACCTGATCAACGAGCAGGAGGCAACTGTGCGCAAGATGACCTGGTTGACGAATATCGACTCATCGAATGGCGGCGATATTAAGCTTGAGTACCGCGTCTACTCGCCATCGAGCGGCAACTGCAACGACACGCCGGCGGGCGGGTGGACGGAGGTGCGCGACCCCGCTGCGGGCAGCGGGCGCTTCTCGAAGTTCAACCCGCCTGGCGCCGCCTATGCGAATAATTCGCAGGAATACGGCGAAGGTCAACGCCTGCCGCCGGGCAACTGCTTCCAGTACCGCGCCACCTTCACGCGCGGCACAGGGCAGAACGTCTCGCCGATGCTGCTGCGCCTCGGCATGGAACTGATCGTCCCCGGCAACCCTGATCTCAACTGGCCCGACAACGCCGTGACAGTCACCCAGAACGCCGACGGCACCACCCGCGGAGTCGAGGTGCGCCTGCGCAACCAGAACCTGATCGAACCGCCGACCCAACCGGCGAACGTGTGCCACGCCTCGCAGCCGGGGTGCAATCCGGAAGGAACGTTCTTCGTTGATGTCTTCATCTTCCCGCCGGGCGTCACGCCAATTGTGCCTACCCTGCCACTGCTCACGTCAGACGGCAACAGCCTGAGCAATCCGGCGCTCGCGCCATACCACCGCGCCTGTCTGCAAAT
>JANXAL010000011.1 GCA_025062325.1 Roseiflexus sp. | reverse complement strand
CCAGGCGCGGTCAAGCGCTACAGCGGCGTGTGACGCAATCGTCATCAGAAGATTGACGTGTTCCTGGCGATACACGTACCCTTCACGCGAGCTCGCTAGCGCCATCACGCCGATCAGGCGCTCGTTGGCAATCAACGGCACGCCAAGCCATGCCGGACCCAGCACGCGCCCATCCAGCATCCGTGGCTGAATGCCGCGTCGCTTGCACTCTTCGGCATAGTTGCTGACGCACAGTGGTTGCCGCTCTTTAATGACCACGCCAGTCAGTCCAATATCAATCGACCAGCGTTCGCCCGCCGGACGCGGTTGCCCGTCGTGCACCAGATAGACCGGTTCCAGTTCATTAGTCTGGGCATCGTACAGCGCAATCAGAAAGGTGGGCGCTTCGACAACGCGCTGCACCGCAGCGTGAATGGCAGCGAACAGTTGAGTGCGGTCAAAGGCGCCGCTGAGCACCCGCCCGATTTCGTTCAACGTTTGCAATTGCGCTGCCTGATCATCACGCCGACCGAGGTTGCCCAACAGCGCCAATGCAGGACCCGACTGCGCAGCGATGACCTGCAGCAACGATGCGAGATCAGGCGACCACGCCGGATCGATTAGACAGAGCCAGCCAATCAGAGCGCGCCGCGCGCGCAGTGGAGCAAAACAGATCATGCCCGTGTCAGGTCGTGTGGTGACGACTGGATCTCCGGCGCGCAGTGCAGCGAGGTGGGTGTCATCGGGCATATGAACAGCGCCGACGCCGTGCACCAGACGCGGCTCACCTGCCATCAGCAGCGCAACCTGGCAATCGCGCGGCAGGAAGGTGCGCTCGAGCGTAGCAACAATACGTGTGACGCCCGCATCAAGACTGGTTGCCAGCGACAGATCAAGGCTGAGCCGGTGTATGATGTCAGTGCCATTGATATCGAGTGCCGGCGCGTGGTTCATAGCAGTATACGGTGAAGCATGAGACATTTATACCTGCATTTTACCAGAGAGCAACGCTTTGAGCAACGGCGACATCGCTTTTGCACGTGTATCATGTGCGTGTTATACTCGCATAATGTAGTTAGGGGATTGTCCGGTTCGTGACTATGAACAGCGCCTTTCGAACAGTCTGGTGGGAAGCGGGGCAGGTCTGCCTGATCGACCAGCGATTGCTGCCGGACGAAGCGATTGTGGTGCGTTGCACAACGGTCGAAGAGGTTGCGCACGCCATCCGCACGATGCAGATCCGCGGCGCGCCCGCCATTGGCTGCGCTGCAGCATACGGAATGGCGCTTGCTGCGCACCGCGCCGCACGCGAAGCGACTGACGGCGACCAGCAGCGCATGTACGATCACCTGACGGCGGCGAAGATGATCCTCGACTCCCAACGTCCGACTGCTGTGAACCTCAGTTGGGCGACGAAGCGCGTCCTGGAGGCGGCTCGGCGACTGATCAACCCATCTCCCGAGGCGATTGCGCATACAGTGCTCGAAGAGGCGCACGCCATTCTGGCGGAAGACCTGGCGATGTGTCACGCCATCGGACGTCATGGCGTGACGTTGATTCCGCCGCGCGGTCATGTCCTGACGCATTGTAACGCTGGCGGGCTTGCGACGGCTGGCTACGGCACAGCACTGGCGCCGATCCGCAAGGCCCACGAACAGGGCCGCCCGATCCACGTTTATGTTGATGAAACCCGCCCATTCCTCCAGGGTGCACGGTTGACTGCGTGGGAGTTGCAACAGGAGCGTATCCCCCTGACCCTGATCACCGATAACATGGCAGGGTATTTTATGAAGCGCGGTGAGATCGATTGCGTTATTGTCGGCGCCGACCGTATCGTCGCCAATGGCGATGTCGCCAACAAGATCGGCACGTATAGCCTGGCTGTGCTAGCGCACGCCCATGGCATTCCGTTCTATGTAGCCGCGCCATCATCAACGATCGATATCTCGCTTCCCAATGGCGATGCCATCCCGATTGAAGAACGCAGCCCTGATGAAGTGACGACGTGCTTCGGTCGGCGAATCGCTCCAGAGGGAGTGACTGCGGCCCATCCGGCATTCGATGTGACGCCGTCCCGTCTGGTGACGGCTCTTATCACCGAGCGGGGTGTGATTTACCCGCCGTTTGGCGATCAGTTGCGGCAGTTGGTAGTGGGATCCTAGGGACATATGCCGCTGCCCTTTCAACCGGCGTGTCTGCCATTGTTGCTGGGCGCCCTGCCGCATCGCAGTGCAGTCCAGGCGCTCGATATTTCGCGTCGGTACGCGGGAACGCTGCTTGCCTGGCCACAGTTGCCGCAACGCAGTTTTCGTGAACAGTGCCTGGTGCAGAGTATCATAGGCTTTCCGGGCCTAGTTGTTGATGCTGCGGCGTTGCGGGTGTACGTCGATCGTAACGAGGCGGAACGGCAGATCGACTCATTGTTGCTTGCCTACCTGGAACACACTATCGGCTACGCGGCGCTCAGCGCTGATGATGCCGCTGGCCTCGCCGAACTGATACGCAGTGGCGGGAGGCGCGACCTGCGCGCGGTCAAGGGGCAAATCCTAGGACCGGTCAGCGTAGCGTTGCAACTGACCGATGAGCGCGAGCAACCCCTGATCTATGATGACATGTTGTTTGACGCGATTGCGCAAATGTTGCGACTGCGCGTGGCATGGCAGGAGTTGTGGTTGAGTAAGATCTCGCCCGCCACCATCATCTGCGTCGATGAGCCGCTGCTTGAAGCGGTTGGGTTACCATTCTTCCCCCACGATTGGGATCGCGTGGCAGCGCAGATCGATGAAGTGCTGGCAGGAGTCCGCGGATGTCGGGCGCTGTACGTATGCGGCGCCGTCGATCTTCAGCGTCTTATGCAAACGTCAGTTGAGTTGTTGATTGCTGAGAGTACCTTGTATCGACATCTGTGCGCTTCAGGGTGTGATGCCCTGCTCGCCTTCCTTGAGCGCGGTGGTATGGTTGGCATCGGAATTGTCCCGTCTGGCAATGAGCGTCTGGCGACGACGTCGGTCGATTCGCTGTTTCGAGAATTTACCGCATTTCTGGATGATATCACCTCTCAGGGAGTTGCGCGCGATTTGTTGCTGCAACGAACGGTGATTACACCGGCGCAGTCGCTTGGCTATCTTGATCTTGCTAGCGCCGAACGGGCACTGCAATTGCTCGCAGAAGTCTCACAGCGGATTCGTGAAGAATACGCTCTGATCTGAACGGTGTGCCTATGCGTCGCATCATCGTTACTGGTTCGCTTGCCTATGACTACATCATGGCGTTTCCTGGATCGTTTCTGGATCACCTCGTTCCAGAGATGCTTCATAAGTTGACAGTTAGCTTTCTGGTCGATACCATGCGTCGTATGCGCGGCGGGGTTGCGGGAAACATCGCCTACACTCTGGCGTTGCTTGGTGAGCGCCCGCTGGTGCTGGC
>JANXAL010000133.1 GCA_025062325.1 Roseiflexus sp. | reverse complement strand
GTTCGCCAATCTGACGGTGCAGGAGCGCGAGGAGCTGGCGGCGGTGATGCACGCGCTGGTGAGCGGGATTGACCGCACGCTGAAGGAGATTGGGCAGACGGTCAAGACCGTCTCTGGCGTCGCCCTGCCGTTTGACAGCATGCTCGATGACAATGAGGACATTCGTGATATCCTCGATTACATTGGCGACACGTTGCAAGCTGGCGTGCTGGAGGAGGCGACGCAGGAGCGCGAGGAGGCGCCGCGGCGCAGCAGCGCCTCCGATCACGAGGAAGCCTCGCCGCGCAGTATGCGCGAGCGCAGGCGATGGTAGGAGGGTGCTGTGGCAGTGCGTAGCAAACCGCTTGGTCCCTCACCGCAGCATCCGATCCGCCAGCAGCGCTCCCCTGCTGCAGCGCAGCGTAAACCATCTGCGCCGCACCCAATAGTCGAGCCGCCAGCGCGCGCAGGAATTGGCGCTCCTGCTGGTATTCTGATGCTCCTCTTCGGATTGCCGCTGTGGGCGCTCGGCGCGAAATATACGCTCGACGGCATAGTGATCGGCATCAATACGCTGGCGACATTCCTCGAGTTGCCTGCCCGCGTTCCTGCGCCAACTGGTTGGTGGAATCTGTTGCTCATTCCGGTTGGACTTCTCTTCTCGTATGTCGAGTCTGGCGTGCGGTTGAACTTTCGCAGCGGACCAACGCACTTTTTCACGCTGCTCGTCCTGCTCATCCTCACCCACGGCATCGACATCTACACGACCTACCTGGGCATCTCGTCCCTCGCGGCGCAACCCTCTAGTATTGGGCGCTTGCTCAATCTCTTCTGGTGGAGCCCATATATTGCGGCAATTGTGTTGACCTACCTGCCCGAATTGCTCATTCGCGGCGGATGGTCGCTTCTCACGGAATAGTCTGGCATTCCGGGCAGTAGTGCGTCCCCCGCTGCGCAACAACGGTTTTGACAATCGTCGCACCACAGCGCGAACATGGCTGCCCCTCGCGATCATAGGCGTTGAAATGGTCCTGGTTCGTGCCGCGCGCGCCGTAGGAATTGCGGTAGTCGCGCAACGTGCTGCCGCCATTGGCAAGCGCTTGCTGCAGCACCATGCGAATGCTTTCGTGGAGCGCGGCAACTTCGTCGGCGTTCAGGTCGGCCGCTGGACGGAGCGGATGGATGCGGGCGCGCCAGAGCGCTTCATCGGCATAGATGTTCCCAATCCCGGCAATCACTGATTGGTCAAGCAGCAGCGGCTTGATCGCTCGTTTGCGGTTGCGCAGCAGGTTTGCCAGACGCTCGATCGTGAATGCCTCTGAGAGCGGCTCATCGCCGTGCGCAGCATCGAGCGCTGCAAGACCGGCGGCGTCTAGCAATCGCGCCCGCCCGAACTTGCGCGTATCGTGGAAGAAAATCCGGCGTCCGTCTTCCAGGCGAATCACCAGATGCGTGTGTTTGTCCGGCTCGGCATCGGCAGGGTGCACCGTCAGACTGCCGGACATGCGCAGATGCAGCGCCAGCGTCCAGCCGCTGTCGAGATCGAGCAGAATCCACTTGGCGCGGCGTCCCCACCCATGCACCCGACGACCGGCGAGCAGCCTGATGAACTCGTCGGGCGAGGGAGTTTCCACCATACGGGGCCAGTCGAGCCGCTCGACGCATGCAATTCGCGCGCCAACGATCTGCACTCCCAGACTGTCGGCGGCGTGTTGAACCTCGGGCAACTCTGGCATTGGTCTGCGGACATGAACTTCAATCGAAACACTCAACCGAAATTATATCGCGAACACTGGTGCAGCATAATCCCCGAAAGCCTGACCGAAAGATACAAGCATTCTGCTCATACAGCCGGGCACAGCCAGGGAGGGGCGGATGTCCGCTGCTCTCCGCAAGCAAAACTGGCGACGCTTCGGCGAGATGCTAGCAGGCGCCGTCCTGCCGGTGCAGGGATACACGTGCTGGTGGTTTTAATTATTCCGCTAACCGCCTACCCGCCTGGCGTCTATAGAGTCGCAGGCTACGGTTGCGAAGCCTGCCTTCGCGGGCTAGATCCGGCGATACCGGATTATTTTCTCAAACTCTATAAGCTGGACACGCAGGCGTGCGTTCATGCGCAGCATGACGGCAACGGCGCAACGCCTTCAGATGAACCGTGGTACCATTCTACTGGTGATCGTCTGCTTTCTGATCGGGCTGGAACAAGACCATGAGAGGTGCGCTATGTCGATGACCCGACGTGAACGACTCGCTGCAGCATTCCGCGGCGAACCGGTTGACCGCCCGCCTGTAGCGCTGTGGCGTCATTTTCCGGTGGATGATCAGGACCCCGAACAACTAGCGTTGTCCGTTGCTGCGTTTCAGGCGCAATACGACTGGGATTTCGTCAAGTTTACGCCGTCGAGCAGTTTTTGTGTCGAGGATTGGGGATGTCGCGTCGCGTATCGCGGGCATCCTGAAGGGACCAGCGACTATGTCGCACGTCCGGTCAACGCTCCTGCCGACTGGCGGCGCATCGAGCCGCTCGACCCGCGCGCAGGTGCGCTTGGCGCACATCTGGTCGCCGTCCGACGTGCGCGCGACTTGATCGATCCCGACGTTCCGCTGCTGGCGACGGTCTTCAGCCCAATCAGTCAGGCGAAGAACCTGATCGGCAATGGGATGGACATCGTGCATCTCCGACGCCATCGCTCCGACTTGCTGCACGCGCTCGAGGCGATCACTGAAACGACGATCCGATTTGTTGAAGCCGTGCTGGACGCTGGCGCCGACGGCATCTTCTATGCAATGCAGCGCTGTACGGCGGATGTGATCAGCGAGGCCGAGTACCGTGAGGTTTGCCGTCCGCTCGATCTGCGCATTCTCGAAGCGGCGCACGCAGCCAGTGCAGCACGGGGAAAACCGCCGTTTATCTTGCTCCACCTGCATGGCGTCTATTCCTACTTCGACATCGCAGCGGAGTATCCGGCGCAGGCGCTCAACTGGCACGACCGCGAGACTGGACCTGACCTCGCCGAAGGCGCGCGCCGCTTTCCGGGCATGGTCGTCGGCGGGTTGAGCCAGCGCGACATTGTCGAAAGTTCGCCAGCCGTTGTGCAGTCGCTAGCGCGCCAGGCGATCGAGGCGATGAATGGACGGCGCGTGTGCCTTTCGACCGGCTGCGTTATGCCGACGACAGCGCCATGGGGTAACATTCGAGCGTTGCGGTCTGTCGTGGGTCCATGATCCGGCGCGAATTCAGCATTGCAGAAGGAACATTTCTGTTCATCTCCGCATATGTTCTCTCGGCTGGACTGGGCGTTGTTCGTCAGGCGCTGTTCAACGCCGAATTTGGCGCGGGGATGGAAGCAAGCGCCTACTATGCCGCCTTTCGCCTGCCCGACACGATTGCCAGCCTGATCAGCGGCGGCGCGCTATCGAATGCGATGATACCGGTGCTGCTCGGCGCGCGCTACGAATCCGGCGACGTCGCCGAGCGGCGACTGGTGAACCTGGCGGCGACTACGCTGACCGTCGCTGTCTCGCTGGTAGTGCTGATCTGTATCATCTTCGCCCCTTTCTTCGTGCGTTTTGTGCTTGCCCCCGGCTTCGACGCCGAAACTGCGGCGCTGACCGTGGCGCTGACCCGGATTATGCTGGCGCAACTGGCGCTGGTTGTGCTGGCGAGCGTGGCGATTGCCGTACTCAACGCGCGCAATCAGTTCTTATTGACAGCAATCTCAATAGTGACGCACAACGTGACCATGATTGGCGGTATCCTGGCAGCGCGTTTCATTCCCGGCGTTGGCATCTATGGTCCGACATTCGGCGTCGTCGGCGATGCGATCTTGCAACTGGTCATTCTCTGGCCCGGACTGCGCGCCAACCATTTTCGCGTGCGTCCGGCATGGGATCTGCGCGATGCACGACTGCGTCGAATGCTGCGCCTACTGGCGCCAAACGGCCTGTCGTCCGGGGTCAACTATGCTGGCAGCATTGTCGATACGGCATTTGCGTCGCTGGCACGGGAGCCGGGGGCGCTGCCAGCGCTTTTCAACGCCGGTTTACTGATGGGTGTACCACTCCGACTGATCGGTGTCGCACTGGCGCAGGCGGCATTTCCGCGCATCGCTGCCTATGCAGCGCGTGGCGACTGGACGCGTATGCGTCACACGGTGGTGGCGGCCCTGGCGTTCAGCATGAGCATAGCTATTGCGACTGCGCTTACACTCGCACTCATCGGTCGAATGCTTGTCCGTCTCCTGTTTGAACGCGGCCGTTTCGACGCGGCTGCGGGCGATCTGACGACGCTGCTGTTCGTGGTGTATCTGGCGGGTCTGCCGGTCTATGTTGCGACTGAAGTGCTGACGCGCGGGCTGATTGCGTTGCACGACACACAAACGCCGCTGGTGACAAACTGTGCGCAACTGGCGGGGCGTGGAGCGTTGATCTGGATGTGGCTTGAACCGTGGGGTGTGGCAGCGATTCCGGCAGCATTTGCCCTCACCTCAGCGCTGGAGACAATGGCGTTGGGAGCCGCGCTGACGTGGCGGATGCGCCAGAGGCAGGCGACGGAAAGTGAGAGACGCGAGGTGGAAGGTGAGAGGCGAGAGGCAGACAGTGTGAAAGCTGAAGGTTACCGGTGAAAAAAGAGAGACTGCCAAGGTCGTCTGCGACTGCCTCAGCGTGTGCGAAATGCCTGCCTTCTGCAACGTCCGGCTGTGATCGTCCATCCGGTTGGTTTCCAGGCTCTGGCTTGCTGGCATATCAGCTTATGTGATCAGTGCGATGAGTGACATCAGATACAGTGAGGAGAGCACGATAACCAGCAGGACATACAGATTGACCATTCTTGGTGGAGCGGCTCTGAAAACCATCATTGAAGACGGCAACGATATGTCACGATGATTTGAGTGTTCTGTCACTCCCCCATGATGGCGTGTTCATTGAAGCCAGCAGCGGCAGCGTTAGGGCGTAGCAGCGAAGCGCCGCAGATGTTCAGGGTTCGGATATCAGGGCCAGGAGCGGAAGCTGTCGAGCCGCTGGTCGCTCATTACCATAGTTTTAGCGCTGCAGGCCGTCCTCAGCCTGGTCTTCTGCGACCGCGTCGCTACACCGCAGATGAAACGCCGCCCCACGCGACGGTGAGCCTGCCGCAGCTGGCGGGGCGGACGGCAGACGCCGCACCGTGGGTGGTGCGGGTCATCGGCGTCGCAAGCAGTTTACTGGCGGGCGTTGTCGCCGGGTGCGCGCTGCTGCCGCAGATGCCGCTGCTCCTGCCCAGGGCGTAGGTTGATCGGGCGGGCGCGGCGCTCCGGTGGACTGGTGCACAGCTCGCCGGGGTTCTCATCAGCGTCTTCGAGGGGATGACGGACACCCTGGTCGGGCTGGTCACGCCGGGGATTGATCTGGTCGAACGGATTGCGGGCGATGCCAAGACGCGGCGGACACACGGCGCGCTGCTCGAGGCGCTGGCGACCGATCCGCTCGGCGCACTTGGCAGCGTGCTCTGGTCAGTCGTCGAGCCGATTGTGAGTGACTGGTAGGAAGGACAGTATGACGAATGCTATAGATCGGCCTGGACGATGTTTCATCTTATCGAAACAGCGCCAGGTTGGCCACTAATGGATCTCCTGGAGCGTTCGAGTAACAACTTGACACAATTGCTAAGGACGCATCCGGCGAATCGTTATTCATCCGATGCTGGGCGTGAAGATGTCGTCGCCACGTCAGTTGCCGGGAAAACCTGGCAGCGACACTGCTTCCCAATTCACCACATCGCACGGTGTGTATACCCGCTGCGGAACGGATGCCGCTATAGCCCGACGCGCTGTGGCAAGGTTGGGCAGATACCCCGTCGAAATTGCCTGCACCAGGATGTTTCCCAGCGCCGTGCTCTCGGTCGGACCGGCGACGACAGTGCGGCGGCAGGCATCGGCAGTCAACTGGCAGAGCAGCGTGTTCTGGCTGCCCCCGCCGACGATCCGCACGGTCGTGATTGGCTGACCGGTGAGCCGCTCCAGCGCCTCGATCACCTGGCGGTAGCGCAGCGCCAGGCTCTCCAGACAACACCGCGCAATTTCACCGACTGTTTCGGGAATGGGCTGACCGGTGCGGCGGCAGTAGTCGCGGATGCGCGCGGGCATGTCGCCGACCGCCAGGAACTCCGGCGCGTCCGGATCGATCAGGGAACGCAACGGCGGCGCCGCCTCAGCCTGTGCAATAATCTCGTCCCAGGTCAGATGGCGTCCCTCCTCATGCCAGCGCCGCTGACATTCTTGCAGCAGCCACAACCCGCTTACGTTCTTTAGCAGGCGAATGGTTCCGTAGACGCCGCCCTCATTCGTGACATTCAATTGACGCGCTTCGGCGCTGATGAGCGGCTCGGTGCGTTCGACGCCGACCAGACTCCACGTGCCGCTGCTAATGTAGACGCTGTGCGCATCGAGACCCGGAATGGCTGCCACAGCACTGGCAGTGTCGTGGGTTCCAACAGCAATGACCTCAACTTGACGGTGCAGACCAGTAGCGCTCTGGACTTCCGGCAATAGCGGACCCAGGCGCGTTCCGGGCACGACCAGTGGAGGCAGCATGCGCGTCGGCAATCCCAGGCGCTCGAGTAGATCAGTTGCCCATATGCGCTGGCGAGCGTCGAGGAACATGGTTGTGGTGGCGTTGGTGTACTCTGCCACCCGTGCTCCGGTGAGCCAGTAGTGAAAGAGGTCGGGCATGAGCAGCAATGTCGCCGCCGCCGCCAGCCGGGGTCCGTTCCGCTCGGCGTACAACTGGTAGAGCGTATTGAACGGCAGGCGCTGCAATCCGGTTCGTTCGTACAGTTCTTCCGGCGGAATGATGGCATCAACCAGTTCTGCCATCCCCTCGTTGCGCGGGTCGCGGTAGGCGTAGGGATCGCCAAGCAGTCCGCCGTGTTCGTCGAGCAGCGCGTAATCGACAGCCCACGTGTCGATGCCGATGCTGGCGAGCAGCGCCTGGTTCTCCTGCGTCGCGTAACGCTGCATTCCTGTCTGAATCTCGCGCCAGAGCCGGTGGACATCCCAGAACAGGTGACCTTCTCGCTCCACCATGCCATTGGCAAAGCGATGAATTTCTTCCAGTGCGATGTGGCTGCCGTCCCAGCGTCCGAGCATCACCCTGCCGCTGGATGCACCAATATCGACCGCTAGAAAATGCGCCAGGTCGCTCATAGCCGTGCCTCATCAACGTAGAAAAGCCTCGTGCAGTCCGCCGTCCACCGTGATGATCTGCCCGGTCGTCTGTCGCAGCCGCTGACTGAGCAGCAGGAAGAAAGCTTCCGCCTGATCGGTCGGTGTCACCGGTCGTTTGAGCAGGGATCGTTCAGCGTAGAACTGCGCCAGTTTCGCCGTCAGCGCCTCGGTCGGCTCGTCCGGCGCGAAGGGGATGCCGTATTTGGCGAGCGACGCAATCACCCGATCGCGGGGGAACATGCTGCTCCCCTGTACAACGGTCGCCGGAGCGACGCCGTTGACCCGTATCAGCGGGGCGAGCTCGATTGCCAGTTCGCGGACGAGGTGGTTGGCGGCGGCTTTGCTCGTGTCGTATGCCAGCGATCCCTTCTTCGCCACTACCGCATTGACCGAGGTAGTCAACACCAGGCTGGCGGGCAATCCCTGTGCGCGCCAGATCGCCGCAGCTTCATCGGCGACGATGTACTGCCCAGTGACATTGATGGCGAAGGTCAGCGCCCACTGGTCATCACGAATGCGCCCTTCCATATCAGGCGCCACGAAGATGCCAGCCGTGACCGCAACCGCATCGAGCCCGCCATAGGCGAGGATCAGGTTCTGAAACATCTGGCGCACGCTGGCGCGATCGGTAATGTCGGCAGCCAGGCTGATCGCCGGTCCACAGGCGGAAATATCGCTGCCTGCCACGCCAATGCCCACGCCGTGCCGCTCAGTAATCATTTGCGCAGTTGCACTGGCGGCGGCTTCGTCCTTGTCAACGCAGACCACGTGGGCGCCTTCGTCTGCCAGCCGCAGCGCGACCTCCCGCCCGATGCCGCTGCCGCTACCGATAACCGCGATTACCTGCCGCGCTAGTTCTTTTTCCGGCGGCATCCGGCGCAGTTTTGCCTCTTCAAGGCGCCAGTATTCGATGTCGAACGCCTCTTGCAGCGGCAGCGCAGTGTACTCGTCAATCGCCTCAGCCCCGCGCATCACCTCGATGGCAGCGGTGTAGAACTCCGCCGTCACCCGCGACTCGCTCTTGTCCTTGCCCCAGGCGATCATGCCCAATCCAGGGATCAGGATGACCGTCGGATTGGGATCGCGCATCGGCGGCGAGTCGCTCCGACGAAACGTTTCGTAATAGCGGGTGTAATCGGCGCGGTACTGTTCCAGCCCGTCAGCCAGTTTGCGTTTCAGATCGTCAAGCGTTTCGTTGTGCGGATGCCAGTCGACGTACAGCGGCTTGATCTTGGTGCGCAGAAAGTGATCGGGGCAACTGGTTCCCAGTTCTGCCAGCCGGGGCGCATCGACGCTGTTGACGAAACGCAGAGTGGCGTCATCGTCCTGGATCGTGGCGATGAAGCGGCGCTCCCTGCTGATCTGACCGCGCAGCCACGGCAGGATGTCCGCCAGTGCAGCGCGGCGCCGGTTGAGCGGCAATGCTTCATACTTTTGCCCGCCAAACGTCGCGTCGCCGCGATCGTGCGCTTCGATGTAACTGGCGGCTCGCTCGATCAGATCGAGGGTGCGCTCGTAGCACTCCTGGTCATCGTCAGCCCAGTTGATCAACCCGTGCCCTCCCAGAATCACTCCCTTTGCTTGCGGGTGCTCGCGGCAGATACGTTCAAGCTTCAATCCGAGATCGAAACCGGGGCGCTGCCAGGGCGTCCAGATCACCTCATCACCATAGATAGCGCGGGTCAGGCGTTCGCCGTTGCGCGCGGCGGCAATTGCGATCACCGCATTCGGGTGCGTATGATCGACGTGACGATAAGGGATGAAGGCGTGGAGCGGCGTATCAATCGAGGAAGCGCGCGGATTCAGGTTGAAGGTGCAGTGCGGGTAGAGGTTGACCATTGCATCTTCAGCGGCGCTCTTCGGTCCACGCGCCGGATCATGCAGGTAGATCGAGCGCAGCTTAAGGAGTTTGTTCAGCTCCAGCGAGGCGAAATTCGCTCGCGTGCTCGTGCGTAGATCGCCGCCAGACCCCTTGACCCACAACACCTCGACCGGATCGCCGGTCAGCGGGTCGCGCTCCGTGATCTTCGCCGATGTATTGCCGCCGCCAGTATTGGTGATGCGCTGATCGCTGCCCAGCAGGTTGGAACGGTAGACCAGCCGCCCGACTGGGTCGAGCGTGGCGGCGTAGGCTTCGTCCCAGCCGTAATGGACGTGGCGGAAGCGCGATGGATTGGGGGTCGTTGTCATCTCCTGCTCCTGGGAGTGTCAATCATTTGGGCGCGAGTTGTAGTGGGACACGGATCCAGACGGATTGAAACGGATTCTGACGGATTATATCGGTTCTCGTCGTAGGTGAGCGTTGGCTGAGCCTGTCGAAGCCAACGCTTGAGCTGCGGGCTAACGAGCATTCACCGAATAATCCGGCATTCGTGCTGCGCCCGGCGGTTGATGGTTTCTGAATAATTATTCTGCTATCCGCTCGTCCGCCCGGCGCCTGAAGTCGCGGGCTACGGTTGCGAAGCCCGCCTGCGCAGGCTGGACCGGGCGATACCGGATTATTTTCTCAAACTCCATCAGCCCGCAGCGCCCAGGGATGCCGGACCATCTCAGCCAGGGCTTGTGGTTTTTGAAAAATTTTTCCGCTATCTGCCCGCTCGCCCGGTGCCTGAGGTCGCGGGCTGCGGTTGCGAAGCCCGCCTGCGCAGGCTAGACCGGGCGATACCGGATTATTTTCTCAAACTCCATCAGCCCGCAGCGCCCAGGGATGCCGGACCATTTTCTCAATCTTCATCAGCCCTTGCTCAGGACGTGGCAGCCCCGAAGGGGCTTTTATGATCTCAGCAAGGGCTTCAGCCCGCAGCGCCCAGGAATGCCGGACTATTTTCCTGATCCTCATCAGCTCTCGCTCAAGACGTGGCAGCCATTTGGCGTAAACGCCACGGTGCAAAATTAAGGCTTTGATGCCTCTGCGTCTTTGTATAGGTCGTTCAGTCAACTGCGCCGCACCGCAAGCACGTCGGCTTCGTAGCGGCGCACCTCGTTCAGGAAGCTGGCGCCGACTGGCACATCGTGACGGTAACAGTACATATCCCAGACCGCACCCCACGGCATGCCCTTCAACTCTTCAAGCAGAGCGAGGCGCGCCGTCGTATCGCCGACCAGTTCGAGTTCACGCAGCCGGTCGGTTGGTTCAAGGAGCGCCAGCAGCAGGGCGCGCAGCGCATTGCGGGCGCCGATGGTCCAGGCAGCGATCCGGTTGATGCTGGCGTCGAAGAAATCGAGCCCAATGTGGGTGCGCGCCAGGAAGCCGCCGCGCACCACTTCCTGCATGATCGCTTGCGTCTCGTCGTTCAACGTCACAACGTGATCGCTGTCCCAGCGCACGCCGCGGCTAACGTGCAACAGGATGTCGTTGACATACAGCAAAACCGACGAGATTTTGTCGGAGACCAGTTCGGTTGGATGGAAGTGACCGGTATCCAGGCAGAGAATCAATCCCGGTCGGCTGATGGCGTACCCCAGGTAGAACTCGTGCGATCCGACGACGTAGCTTTCCGAGCCGATGCCAAAGAGTTTGGCTTCCACTGCATCGCGGTTGTGCGCCGGGTCAAGCGGCTCCGCCAGGATCGCGTCGAGCGACTCGCGCAGGCGCTGGCGCGGTCCCAGCCGGTCAACCGGGGTATCTTTCATACCGTCTGGGATCCAGATGTTCGTGATGCACGGCGTGCCCAGCGCCTGACCAAAATGCGCGCCGATGCGTCGGCAGGCGATGCAGTGATCGATCCAGAAGCGTCGGATTGCCGGATCAGGGTGCGCGAGGGTCAATCCGTCGGCTGCCAGCGGGTGAGAGAAGCAGGTCGGGTTAAAGTCAATCCCATGCCCGCCTGCCTTCGCCCAGTCAAGCCACGCGGCAAAGTGTTCGGGACCCAATTCGTCGCGCCCGACCTTCGCGCCGCCGGTTTCGGCATAGATCGCGTGGAGGTTGAGCCGGTGGCGACCGGGCAGCAGCCGGTAGACCATATCGAGATCGCTGCGCAGTTCGTCGGCATTGCGCGCTTTGCCCGGGTAGTTGCCGGTGGCGGCAATCCCGCCTTCGAGCGGAGCGCCGGGGTTCTCGAAGCCGCCGACATCGTCCCCCTGCCAGCAGTGCAGGCTGATGCTGACCGTCGCCAGAGTCGCCATTGCCGCTTCGGTATCGATGCCAAGCGCGGCATAGCGCTCGCGCGCGACAGCGTAGGCGGCTTCGATCTGCGCGGGAGTCGGTGCGGTGAATGTCATGGATGTCTCCTTGATGAAGGGCGGACTTACGGCGTTTCTCGAAAGGAGTGACGCGAAGGCGCAAAGTCGCAACATCTTGAACCTGATAACAACGAACCTTTGCGCCTTCGCGCCTCTGCGTCAGCCTTTCTGAGAATCCCTCTAATCCAGGTGAAAGACCTCTTCCAGTTCGACCATGCTCTGGTCGGCGTAGGCGCCACTGAGGTTCTCGAAGTACGGCGCCATCATCGCCTGCCAGCGCGCATTCACCTCTTCCGTCGCCATGCCAGCTAGCGCCTTTTCAAAACTCTCCGGGACTTCCACATAGCCGAAAAGCAGCCCGTCATCGCGCATGAAGAGAGTGTAGTTATGCCAGCCATGTCGCCGCAGCGCGTCGAGCATCTCGGGCCAGACATTCGCGTGATGGGCTTTGTATTCGTCGATGAGTTCCGGCTTGACTTTGAGGGTGAACCCGACCCGTTTCATCATGCAGCTCCTGGTACGCGGCAGCGCGACAGGAGCGATGATACGACCCTGCCGCGCCGCGCAATGGCTTGTTACTTGTTGACGTTCTCCGCCGTGTAGACCGTGAAGGGACCCATCAGCACCCGCAGACCCTTCGGGCGCGTCGGGTCTTTCTCAATCGTGTACGTGCCCATTCGTCCGGCGGTGAAGCGCTCGCCTTCGACCCCCTTCAAGGCGCCAGAAGCAATAAGATAAGTTAGATGGTAGGTCAGGTAGCCAAGGTCCTTGAAGCTCCAGAGGGCGAACTGCGGCGCGCATCCGCTCAGGGTGTAGCTGGCCATCTCAGCGGGCAGACCCAGTCCGGAAACCTTGACACGGTCGCACAACCCTTCGTCGGTCATCGCCTTGGCCGCCGCCGCAATCCCAACCGTCGTCGGTGCCATAATCAGCTTCAGGTTGGGATGCTTATCGACCAGCGCCAGCGCCTGTTTGTAACTTTCCTCGGACTGGTCGTTGCCGTAGACGATATCGACAAGTTTGAGATTGGCGTACTTCGGTTCTTTCAGGACCTCCTTCATCGCGGCAATCCAGGCATTCTGATTGGCAGCGTCGGGCGAGGCGGAGAGAATGGCGAACTCGCCGCCCTCGGGACCAAGGATGGAGAGCGCCATATCTGCCATCACCCGCCCGGTTTCGTTGAAGTCAACCTGTGCGACGAAGACGGTCTCGCCCTGTGCAGAGGGGATGGGGGAGTCCCAGGTGACGACGGTTACGCCTGCAGCCTGTGCTGCCTGCGCGGCGGCAGCGATCTGATCGCCCGCGTTGTTTGAGAGCATCACCGCCTTGACGCCCTGGGTGGCGGCGTTGGTGAGGGTTTCGATCTGCCCGGCGACCGAGTTCTCGGCGGTTGGACCGGTGAAGATCAGCTTGCCCTGGTTGCGTAATTCGGCGTGAGCTTCCTTCGCGCCTTCATGCGCCTGATCGAACACAGCGATGCCCAGAAATTTTGGCAGCAGGATCATGTCGATGTTCAGGCCAGGCGTCGCCGAAACAACTGCCCCGCTGGGAGCGGTGGTCGGCGCTGGCGCACTGGTCGGTGCACTCGTCGGCGCTGGCGCGGCTGTAGGCGTTTGAGACTGTGGCGCTCCACACGCTGCCAGGAGCAGCGCGATGATACTGATGCTGATAAGCAGGTTTCGTCTGATCGCCATCATGGCATACTCCTTCGACAATGAGTTCTCTCACGAACTGCGGCGTTCAAAGGGCGACATTCACGAGGATGCCGATGTTTCCGTTTCGACCTGCACCTCCTTTCGTTGCGTCGTGCGTCGTTGCAGTCGTTCACGCGCCATCTGAACCAGATTGGGCAGGAGCACCGACAGGATGAGCAGCACGCCGATGACGCCGGTCTGCACATTGCCGGTGACGTTAAGCAGCGACATCCCATTGCGCAGGTTGAGAATCACCAGGATCGCCAGACCAACGCCGACCAGATTGCCGACGCCGCCAAAAATGCTGACTCCGCCGAGCAGCACCATCGTAATGATGTCGAGTTCGAAGCCTTCGGCAGTGTTCCCACGCACTGCGCCGAGCCGCGCCGCCAGCAGGACGCCAGCCATCGCGGCGATCAGCCCGGATGCCACAAAAACGCCAAGTTTCAGTCGCGGCGTGTCGATGCCGGAGTAGCGGGCGACGGCAGCGTTATTGCCGATCACATAGATTATGCGACCAATGCCAGAGAATTGCAGGATGATGATCGCCAGCGCGAACAGTACGGCAAAGAGGATGAGACTGAGGGGAAACGGACCGAGGAGCGGTTGTTGCCCCAGGGCGGTGAACCAGGCAGGAAAACCGCCAATCGAGCGATCTTCGATCAGAATGCGCGCGACGCCCCGATACCCGATCATGCCCGCCAGGGTCACCGCCAATGATGGCAATCCGACATATGCCACCCACAGGCCGTTGAAGGCGCCGCAGCATACGCCAGCGATGAGCGCTGCCAGGATTGCCAGAGGCAGAGGGACGCCGCTCTCGAACAGAACCGCAATCATGCAGGCGGCCAGCCCCATTACTGAGGCGACAGACAGATCGATTTCACCGTTGATGATCACAAAGGTCATCACCAGCGCCACGATGATCTTCTCAATCGAAAGCTGGAACAGGTTGATCTGGTTGGTCAGGCTCAGGTACGCCGGTGCGCGGCTCGTATTCACAATGATGACCAGCACGAGAATGCCCAGAAGAAATCCTTCCCAACTGACCAGGCGACGCAGGTTAGCGCCCATGGTTCACCTCCGCACCTCTCTGCCACAACTGGCGCAGCCATCCGAGGATTACCGCATCGGAAGCAACTGCCAGCAGGATCAGCAGACCAAGCAGTGCATCGCGCCAGAACTCGCTGATCCCCAGCCAGCGCAGTAATCCCTGTCCGAGCAGATCGATTAGAAAGGCGCCAAGGAGTGCGCCGAGCGCCGTGCCTGAACCGCCGAAGGTATTGACACCGCCAACGACCACCGCCGCCACCGACTCCAGTTCAATGCCCTGACCGGCGACCGCCGTGATCGTGCCGAAGCGCGCAAGAAAGAGGAAGCCTGCCAGTCCCGCCAGCATACCGCAGAGGGTAAAGGCTATCAGCACCAGGCGTTGGGCAGGCAATCCGGCGAAGCGCGCAGCTTCTGGATTGGAGCCAATCGCGTAAAGCCGCCTTCCAAAGACGGTGTAACCAAGCACAAATTGAAATACAACCACTGTCGCCAGTGTGACAACCATTAGCGGTCGCACTGCAAAATCACCGATTGAAAGCAGCGTTTGTCGGCTGAAATCGACCACCCACGACGGTAGCGAGTCAACGGTCACCGTGCGCGCGTTGGCGTAGTTGATGAGCAGCATGCGGTAAATCGCCAGCGTACCCAGGGTTGTAATGATAGCCGGCACCCGTCCATACGCCACGATCAGCCCATTGATCAGACCCATTAAGCCGCCGACAGCAACGGCGAGCGCCACGGCGACCGGCGCTCCCATGGCATTGTTCGCTGCCAGTTGCGATCCGACGAAGTACGCAGTAAAGCCGACAATCGAACCCACCGAGAGGTCGATGTTGCGTGTCAGCACCACAAGGGTCTGTCCAATGGCGACCATGCCGACAATTGCAACGCTCGTTGCAATACGGTTGAAGGTGCGCGCCGACAGGAAGTTCTCGATCTGCCAGCCGAAGATCAGCAGCGCTGCCGCTATCAACACGACCAGACTTAATTCACGAAGCTGTTCGGGACGGATTCGTTGCCGCCACGCGGTCATGGTCTTCACCTTTATGCGGACAGTTCGGTTGCTCATGAGGTCAGCGTTTCTGACTGACCCATCGCAGCTGCCAGAATGCGCTCCTGCGTCGCTTCACGCCGATTGAATATGCCCATCTGCCTGCCTTCGCGCATCACCAGCACCCGATCGCTCATCGCCAGCACTTCCGGCAGATCGGACGAGATCAGGATAATCGCCACTCCTTCAGCGGCGAGATCGTCGATCATCTGATGCACCTCAGCTTTCGCGCCGACGTCGATCCCGCGCGTCGGTTCATCGAGAATCAGCAGACGAGGTTTAGTGTTCAGCCATTTGCTCAGCATGACTTTCTGCTGGTTGCCGCCCGATAATCGGCTTACTTCAACCTCGACCGATGGGGTGCGGATGGACAGACGGCGACGGTATTCCTCGGCGGTAGACGCTTCGGCGTTGCGACGCAACAGACCCATTGGCGTCAGGTAGCGGCGCAGCATTGGCAGCGTGATGTTGGCGGCAATCGACATGGGTAGCGAGAGACCCAGGCCGCGTCGATCCTCGCTGGCATACGCGATGCCATAACGCATCGCCTGCGCTGGCTTCGTGATCCGCACCGCGTGCCCGTCAATTACGATCGTTCCGCTATCCGCTGGCGCAATCCCAAAAAGCGCCAGACCGACATCAGTGCGGCGCGCGCCGACAAGCCCGGCGAACCCCAGCACTTCTCCTTCGCGGACATCGAACGAGATGCCGCTGAACACTCCGGTGCGACCGAGATCGCGCACCTGCACCAGCACCCGATCGCGCACGGTGTCACGACGCGGAAAGAGTAGCTCAATTGCCCGTCCGGCCATATCGCGAATCGCCCGCTCAGGTGTGACATCTGCTCGTGGGGCGGACGAAATCAACTGCCCATCTCGCAAAATGGTGATCCGGTCGGCAATGCGAAAGACTTCTTCCAGCCTATGTGAAATGAAGAGAATGGCCACTCCCTGATCACGCAGGCGTTGCACAATGGCAAATAGTTGATCCACCTCGTGCGCCGAGAGCGCTGCGGTTGGCTCGTCCATGATCAGCACGCGCACCTGGAGTGACAGCGCCCTGGCGATCTCGACAGTTTGCTGTGCAGCCACGCTCAAACCGCGCGCTGGCTGGCGGACATCCAGCCGCACGTCGAGCTGGGAAAGGATGTTCTCCGCGTCGCGGTACATACGCCGCCAATCGACCCATGGTCCACGGTTGGCGTGAGCGATAAAGATGTTTTCGGCGACGTTGAGATCGGGGTACATGAGCGGTTCCTGATAGATGGCGGCAATGCCCAGGCGCTGCGCCTCCAGTGTGCTGCCGATGTGCACTGGTCGTCCATCGAGCAGGATCTGCCCGCTATCAGGTTGATGCACGCCAGTCATGATTTTGATCAAGGTCGATTTGCCGGCGCCGTTTTCGCCGAGCAATGCGTGAATCTCGCCTGGATACAGACGGAGGCTCACCCCGTCGAGCGCCTGAGTATTGCCGAACCGGCGCGAAATGTCGCGCATTTCCAGAACAGGTGCGCCGTGCATGGCCGCCTCGTTAGGCAACAGTCACCGGAAAACACTCAACAAACGGGGCGCTTCGCTCGGCGGCGTCCGGTCCAGCAGTGATCAGGAGGTGGATCGCCTCGACCGGGCAGAAACTCGTCAGCGAGCTGACACCTAGCTTCGTGCTGTCGAGCACCGCAATCACCTGATCAACGTGACGCACCATCGCCGCCTTGAGCAATCCTTCCGGGATGGAACTTTCGGTCAGTCCCTTCGCCAGAGTCAATCCGCGTGCCGAGAAGAATCCCTTGTCAGCGTGCAGGCGCTGCAACATTTCCTCTGCCAGCGTGCCGGTCAGTGAGCCAGTGTCGCCGCGCACCTGCCCGCCAATGACGATCGTGGTGATCGCAGGATAGGCGCCGAGCGACAGGGCAAGGTGCATACCGTTGGTGATAACGGTGAGGTTGCGTCGGTCGGTGATCTGACGGGCGATGGCGTAAGCGGTCGTGCTGGCGTCAAGCATAATCGTATCGCCGTCGTTGATCAGGCGCGCCGCTGCGCGCGCAATGCGTTCCTTTTCCTCCGCCTGCTTCTTCAATCGAGAAGCGAAGCTCCCCTCGGGCCACAGGGGCCGGTCGAGCACCGCGCCGCCCCAGATGCGCCGCAGCATGCCCTCCCGTTCGAGCAGCGCAAAGTCGTTGCGAATCGTCACCTCGGAAACGCCGAGTTGCTCGGCGCACCACTTGACGGAGATCTGCCCGTGACGCTGGAGCAGCGCCATGATCTGGTCGCGCCGCACTTCGGGCGGAAGCGCGTCGGCGCTATGATCGGTCATACGCTCGTGAGCCGGAAACGTGTCGCGCGGAATGATGAGGCAAGTGTACTGTGATTTTCGAGTTTTGTCAAGTACTTTCGAGATTTTTCGATTTTCGAGTGACAGGACATACAGTATAATGTGATGAGCGCTACGCAGAATGGAGGAAGCGCATGACCCTCGAAATCACCACCGTCGCGCCGCTGCTGCTCGACCACGCGCTGCCAGGACCGCCGCAGGGACGCTGGACGGTCGACTGGTGGGAGCGCCTGCCCGACGACGGCAACCGCTACGAGATCATCGAAGGGACCCTGGGTATGACAACCGCTCCAAGCGCATTCCATCAGTGGATCGTCAGCATGTGCATCGAGTTGCTGGGCATCCCTGCGCGGGCGCGCGGTCTCGGCATCTGGTTTACCGCACCCATCGGCGTCATTCTGTCGCCGCACGACGCAGTGCAGCCCGATTTTCTCTTCATCCGCGCTGAACGGGTCGCCGCTCTGGTGCGCGAGCGCCGCATCCACGGCGCGCCCGACCTGATCATCGAAGTGCTCTCGCCAGGCAACAGCGCCGAGGCGATGGCGCAGAAACGCGCCGTCTACGCACGCGCTGGCGTCGCGGAGTATGTGGAAATCGACCCGGCGCAGCGCACGGCGACCCTGTATCGCCTTGAGGAAGGCGTCTATGGCGCGCCCGTCGTGTACGACGCCACCAGCACCCTGCGCCTGTCCTGCCTTCCCGACCTGCCGCTGCCGGTGGCGGCGCTCTTCGCTGGTGCGCCGGATACGACATTGTAGCGTTGTCGCTTCCTGCCCGCCTCTCCGGTCTTTCTCACCATTGCTTGCCCCTGAGCGCGGGCTTCGACAGGATCAGCCCGCGCCGAGCGCAAGACGCTTGATAGGGCGGGACTCTTCGCCAGCGCACCGGACACGACGTTGTAACCCGGTCTTTCTCACATTGCTTGCCCCTGAGCGCGGATCTTTGCGCCTTTGTGCCTTTGTGTGCGCTTATTTGAAAGGTATCGAACCTAAATGCCGCAGCGCATGCTCCAGCACCTCGATGGCGCGCAGGTACTCCTCGATGACAATGTGCTCGTTCGGAGCGTGGTCCAGGCTCGAATCGCCCGGTCCGTAGGCGAGGATCGGGCAGCGCCAGACCGGTCCGACAATGTTCATGTCGGAAGTGCCGGTTTTCAGCAGGAAGCCTGGCGTTCCGCCAGCCGCGCGAATGCCGCGGAGGAAGGCGCGCGCCAGCGGGGTGTTCTTCTCCGCCTGATACGCCGGGCAGAGGTCGCGGAAGCGCAACACGCCGCCGTGGGAATGCTCTGCAAGTGTGGATGCCAGCGTTTCGGGCGGGATATCGGGCGGCAGGCGCACGCCAATTGTCAGTTCCGCCCGATCGGTCAGTCCGTCGCTCCGGGTGCAGATGGAGCGCAACGAGGGGAGCAACTGGTCAAACAGGCGCTCGCGCCCCTGGTTGTGTGCCTCGCAATGGGCTGCAACCTCGTTCCAGAAGGCAACGGCGCGCTCCGCAACCGACGCCTCGCGTCCGGCGCTGTGGCTCATCGGCTGTTCCCAGACCCCATCGACCAGCAGACGACCTTTATAGCCGAGGGTGATCCGGTCCCAGCCGCTCGGTTCGCCGATGACGCAGGCAATGGGATGGTAGCGTTCGGCGGCATAACGCGCGCCCTTCGACGAGGCGGCTTCTTCTTCCACAGCGCCGATCAGCACGAGACGGAACGGCAGGCGCTCCTTCGATGCCGCCAGGCGCGCCGCAGCGCAGATGAACGCAGCGAATGGTCCTTTGGCATCGACCGCGCCGCGACCGTAGAGGTTGCCATTCTCGATGCGCACCGGTATCTCGCCTGGAACAGTGTCGATATGCCCCAGGAGCGCCACGTCGGGACCGGCGCCGATGATGCCGATGGCATTCCCAGCTTCGTCGACGAAACTCTCGAACCCCAGGCGCGCCATTTCCGCCGCTAGAAAATGCGCTAGCTCGGCTTCGTGCATGGAGACGGACGGAATCTCCAGCATGCGGATCAGCAGCGCAACAGGATCGAGGGTCATGCCAGCACCTCGGCAATTGCGGCGATCACCGCATCGATCTGCTCATACGTGATCACAAGCGGCGGCAGCAACCGGAGCACGTTCGGTCCGGCGGGTAATGCCAGCACGCCACGCTCCATCAGCGCGACCAGGAACGGTTGCACCCGCTCCTTCAGTTCAACGCCGATCAGCAATCCCTGTCCACGAACCGCGCGGATGCGGGGGAGACGCAGCGCTGTCAGGCGTTCGAGTGCATAAGCGCCCTTTTCGGCTGCCTGACGTGGCAGATCCTCGTCGCGCATCACGCGCAGCGCAGCGCGGGCAGCGGCGCAGACCAGCGGCGACCCGCCGAAGGTTGTGCCGTGGCTGGCTGGCGGCAACGGACCGAGGGTGGCGTTGATAGCGATGGCGCCCATCGGCAACCCGCCAGCAATTGATTTTGCCAGGCAGAGCAGCGCCGGGGCGATACCGTGACGCTCGATGGCAAACAGCGTTCCGGTTCGTCCGAAACCGGTCTGTACCTCGTCGATGATCAGGAGCGCCCCGCGTTCACGGCAGATCCGCTCAACATCTGCAAGATACCCAGGAGCGGCGGGAAGCACGCCGCCTTCGCCCTGCACTGGCTCCAGGATGACGGCTGCGGTGCGGTCGGTGACGGCTGCATCAAGCGCCGCGATATTGTTGTACGGCACGTGCGTGAAGTCGGGCACAAGCGGCATGAACGGCTCGCGGTACTTCGGCTCGAACGTGGCGGAGAGCGCGCCCATCGTGCGACCGTGGAACCCGCGCACTGCCGCAATAATCCCGGTTCGCCCGGTCTTCAGCCGCGCAATTTTGATCGCCCCTTCAATGGCTTCTGCACCGGAATTACACAGGAAGATTCGCGCAGAGAAAGGAAGTGCAGCAGCGAGTTCGGCGAGATAGGCGGCGCGCTGGTCGTTGTAGAAAATCTCCGGGCAACTGATCAGGCGCTCCGCCTGCTCCCGAATGGCTGCCACGACTGCAGGGTGGGCGTGTCCCAGATTCGCGGCGCCCTGCCCGCCGACGCAGTCGATGTACACCCGGCCATCGGCGTCCCAGAGCAACGCCCCCTCGCCGCGCACAATGGCGACCTGCCGCTTGGGGTAAACGCCGGACGTGTACGCAGCTTCGGTGGATATGATAGACTCGCTTATGGATTGTGTCATCAGCGTCTCCTGATCGGGGTTCAAGAACCTCACACAAAGGCACGGAGGCACACAGCGCCAGAATCGGGCGGTGGATCTGAGCGTATTGCCCGACCGCCATCAAATACTTTTGCGCCTTTGCGCCAAACTTTCTGTAGCGCTGTCCGCTCTCGAGTTCAATGGCTGTATCATACCTGAAAATTGGTGAGGGAATTATCATGCTCCAGGACGAACTTCCGCTGGTCGCCCGTCTCCTGCGCAGTCAGCGTGTCGCCTCACTGGGTACGCTCGCCGATGGCGTGCCCTTTGTTTCACTCGTCGCCTACGTCGTGGAAGATGACCTGTGCAGCTATCTGCTCCACCTGAGCGACCTCTCGCCGCACACCCGCCACCTGCGCGCCGACCCGCGCGCTGCTTTGCTGATTGCCGAACCGGAGACCGCTGAGGTCGAAGATGTGCAGACCCTGGCGCGCATCACGTTGAGCGGCACAGTCGCGCAGGTGGGGAAGAACTCGCCAGAGTATACGACCGGACGCGAACGGTACTTGGCGCGGCATCCAGCAGCAGCGATGCTCTTCGACTTCGCCGATTTCAACCTCTACCGTTTCACTGCCAGTAGTGCGCGGTATGTTGGCGGCTTTGCGCGCGCTTACACGCTGACTGTTGATCACCTGCGGCAGGCGGCAGCGGGGACTATCCCTCAGTAACGATAATCTGCGCCGCTCTCAGGTGTAGGTTTTTCTGGCAAGCCTGCGCCACGCGCCGCCCGTTTCCGACATTAGGATGCCCAAACTTAACCTTTCTCCCGCACACAGGAAAGGGGGCTGCTCATAAGTGTAGATTTTGTCGGCAAGCCCTCACGTCGTATCGCCCACTCTGGGCATCAGGACGCCCTAACTCCCCCTTCTCCCCTGGTGGGAGAAGGGGGAAGGGGGGATGAGGGGGAATAAGGACGTCGGGACGCAGCAAATTCGCTTCGCATCCCAAAAAGCCTACCCTTGAGAGGCCGGAGGATGAGCGCTACAAGGCGTCAGGACACAACGCATTCGCTTCGCATCTCAAAAAACCTGCCCCCGTGAATCCCCCGGGCAACGGTCATCTGTGCTGCGCCTTCTACTCAGACTATCTGCGGAA
>JANXAL010000124.1 GCA_025062325.1 Roseiflexus sp. | reverse complement strand
GACGGTCACTGGCAGCAATTTCGTCGCGAATTCGGTTGTGCGCTGGAATGGAACACCGCTCACAACGACGTTCGTCAGCGCGACGGAGTTGCGTGCGACTCTCCCGGCAGCGCAACGCAGCGTCGCAGGCGATGGAAGCGTTACAGTCTTCAACCCGGCGCCCGGCGGTGGCGCATCGAATGCCGCGACGGTACGGGTGCGCTTCCAGGTGATGCTGCCGCTCGTCACGCGGTGACGGGGTTGCGCTGATCCTGGCTGCGGCCCGTTGAGACCGGCGCTGATGGAGTGCTGGTAACGCTCCTCGCACAATGCATAGTGGCCTGCTAACTTACGTCGCTCGCCTGACGGACGTCCGTCAGGCGAGCGGTTTGTGCTGCCAGGGAGCCTCGCTCTCACAAGTGTCGAGTTTTCGGGATGCGATGGATGTTTGCCGCGTCCTGACGCCCGTTTTCCCCTCATCCCCCTTGCCCCCTTCTCCCCTCGTGGGAGAAGGGGGCGTGCGCGCGTCCCAACGCTCCAAACGGGCAATGCAACGGAAGGCCGTGCTGAAAAAATTTACACTTGAGAGGGCGTGAGGTCGGGGTGCGGGTAGAGGAACGAAGAGCGCTTACGCCGTGCTGGTGACAAGAAGCCAGACTGGCATAACGATGATATAATTCCGAGCGTGACGAATGTTCCAGTCGAACCACGAGCTGCAGCGCAATCGCGGTGGGGAAGGTCGCGCTGGCTGCGGTTTGCGCCTGGGGCGCTGGCGCTGACATTGTTTCTGGCGCTGGCGCTGGGGCACGGCGTGCTCGGCGCGGCTGCGGCGCCGCTACAGGGTGCGCTGGCGCTGGCGCTGCTGGCGTCGATTGTCGCGCAGCCGGGAGTGCTGTCGCGTTTGCGCATCACGCAAACCGCCGTGGCGCTGGCGGGCATTCTGACCGTGGCGCTGTTTCTGCGCGTCTGGGGTCTGCGCTTCGGGTTGCCGTACTTCGAGCACCCCGACGAATGGGCGATCGCGGAAGATGCGCTGCGCATGCTGCGCACCGGTGACTACACCCCCTTTTCGTATACCTACCCGACGCTCTACACCTATATGCAGGTCGGCGTGGCAGCCGCACACTTCATGTGGGGTGCGGGCGCCGGTCTCTACCGCACCCCCGCCGACATCGACCCGGTACGGTTCTATGTCTGGGCGCGCGCACTGACGGCGATGCTCGGCGTAGGCGCCGTGGCGCTGACGTTCCTGGCGGGGCGGATGCTCTACGGTAATGCCGCCGGTCTGCTGGCAGCCGCCTTGATCGCCGTCATGCCCGCAGTCACTGGCGACTCACATTATGTGACGACCGATACGCCAGCGATGTTTTTTACGCTGCTGGCGTTTCTCGCCATCGCACGCCTCGGCGGCGTTGCCTCAGAGCGCACGGCGTTGAAGGACATGCCCTTCACTGCCTCTCCCTGGAACGTCCTCGCGCTGGCATTCCTGGCTGGCTTTGGCGTCGGTCTGGCGACGGCGACCAAATGGAATGCTGGCTCGCTTGTCGTTGCGCTGCTGGTCGCCATCGTTTGTGCGGTGCGTGGCAGCGACGTTGCGGTGCATGGCGGCGACGTTGCGATGCATGGCGGCGACGTTGCGATGCAACGTCGCTACGGGCGACGGGCGACGTTCAATGTCCTCACTGCCGCCCTTCTCGGCATTCTGTTGGGTTTCACGCTTGGCGTGCCGTTCTGGTTGCGTGATCTGCCGCGCATTCTGACCGATCTTGCCGGGATTATTGCACATTACCGCTTCGAGGGCCATCCTGGCGCAGAATCGGATCAACCGGCGCTGTTCTACTGGTGGGCGCTAACCCGCGAAGGGACGCTGCTGGCATGGGCATGCCTGGGCGGCGTGGCGCTGGCGTTCCTGCGCCGCAGATCCGCCGATATACTCGTCCTCGCTGTCGTGGTCCCCGCAGTACTGCAACTGACCAGCGTGAAGGTGGTGTTCTTTCGCAATGCCATGCCGCTGCTGCCATTTCTCTGCATCCTGGCGGCAGCGCTCGTTGTCGTTGCGGTCGAATGGGTAACTGTGCGATCCAACGAGGCGACGGATCGACCGGCTGGCAGGCAGTCGCATGTTGCATTTGTGCAGCGGCTGGCAGGCAATCGCACGACGCTGCTGCTGGCGGCGACGGTCGTGCTAACAGCAGAACCGCTGGCGCAGGCGGTTCACGACGAACTGCTGCGTTCCCGCCCGACGACGCGCATGCTAGCAGGAGATTGGCTGGAGGCGCGCGCGACAGACGGTGAGCGCATCTGGTTGGAGGATAATACGCTCATCCTTTCACCGCGTTTGCGCGCAATTGGCGGTGAACCGGCAGCGCGCCACAACCTTGCCTGGTACCGTGAGCGGGGAATTCGCTTCGTGGTGGTGCATCTCGACCGCGAGACGGGCGCGGCGGCGCTGGCGGCCTTCGGCGAGCCAGCAGCGCGGTTTCTGCGCGCCGGTGAACGGCATGGACCCGACCTGGCAATTTTCGATACCGGCGTGCCGGATCCTGCTGCCGAGCCGCGCACGCCATCAGGCGCGACGCTTGGCGCGGGCGCGATTGTACTGGAGGGATACCGCCATCCGGGGCGCGTGCAGGCTGGCAGCGTGTTGCCGCTGGCGCTCTTCTGGCAGGCGATGCGCCCGCTGCCACTGGATTATACCGTGTATGTGCACCTGGTCGATGAGGCGGGCAACAAAGTCACACAGCGTGACGTGCCGCCGCTTGAAGGTCGCCGCCCGACCAGTCGGTGGGCGCCTGGCGACCTGGTGCGCGACGACCAAGACCTCTTGGTTCCTGAAACTGTTCCTCCTGGAACATACCGCCTGCTGACGGGCATGTACGACGCCGCAACCATGACGCCGATCAACGATGCGGGACCAATTGACCTGGGGGTGGTCGTCGTTGAACGTTGAAGGTGAGAAGGTTGAGGGTTATTAGTTCTTCAACCTTCTCATCCTATCTCCGCACCAAATCCGTCGCCACCGGCAGGGTGAAATAGAAGGTGCTTCCCTTGTTGAGCTTGCTCTCCGCCCAGATGCGCCCACCATGCAGTTCGACAAGCGCCTTGGCGATGGACAGCCCCAGCCCCGTGCCGCCAATGCGACGAGTGTTGCCGTTATCGACACGGTAGAAGCGCTCCCAGATGCGCGGCAGGTCCTCCGGCGCAATGCCGATCCCCTGGTCGCTGACGGCAATCCGCACAAACTCTCCCTTCGGATGGTCGGGTGGAAGCTCTGCATGCCCGGTGACAGTGAGCCGGATCTCGCCGCCATTTGGCGAGTACTTCACCGCGTTCGTGATCAGATTGACCAGCACCTGCCGGACTTTGTCACGATCAGCGTAGACTGGCGGCAGGTGAGGCGGGATGTCGATCAGCATCGTGTGCTTACCGCCAATCTGATTGTTGAGGTGCGACACTAGGTCGCTGATGATCTGGCGCAGCGATACCGCCCATCGGTCGAGACGCACATTGCCGGCTTCCAGGCGCGTCGCTCCCAGCAGGTCTTCAACGATCTGATAGAGATGGTTCGCCTCATCGTACACCGTTTTGATGAATTCACGCTGTTCGCCCGGAGTGAAATCGCGCGCTAGCAGCAGTTCAGTGTATCCCATGATTGACGTGAGCGGCGTGCGCAGTTCATGCGACACGATCGACAGAAATTCGCTCTTCAGGCGATCCGCCTCGCGTTCGCGCGTCACGTCGCTCACGATCCAGAGTCTGCCGGTCAGCGATCCGAAACTGTCGCGCGTCGGCGCCGAGAGGAGCATCAATTCCTGGTGCGGATTGTTCAGGCACACCAGCAGCGATTGAATCTCTGTGGGCGAGCGTTGTCCTTCTTCACACAGTTCCGTCAGCGCTAGCGGATTGCGCAGGCGGGGCAGCAAGAGCGGCACAAGGTCAAGCGGAATATAGAAGGGATCGCTCATGGAGTCAGGCGGCAACCCCCAGATCGTCAGCCATGCCGGGTTGTGACGCAACACGCGCCCCTGCTGATCCATCAGCACCAGGCCATTCGGCATGCTGGCGAAGACCTGTCCCAAATGCGCGCTGGTTTCAAACGCCCGCTGATAGTGGAGCGCACGACGCAGCGGATTAACCGCCAGATCACACAGTGCATTGACGAACGCCACCTCGCTGTCACCGAACGCCGCCGAACGCGGACTATCGAGAATGAGCACCGCAAGCGGCGATTCAGCGCCAATGGGCACGACCAGTTCAGCGCGCACCTCCGGGTTGAGCGGGCGGTAATCCGGATCGCGCGATACATCGCGCAGGATCGCAGCGCGGCCCGTGCGCGCGACCTTGCCAGCGACGCCAACCTCCCAACTCCAGCGTCGCCGCGCCTCGCCAAAGGCGTCGCGGCTAAGCGGATCACGTCCATACCCTTCGTATGCCTGGAGCACCAGTTCCTTGCGCTCGCGGTCGACCAGGGCGATGGCGCCTGCCTCGGCGCCGGTTGCATCGAGCGCCCAGCGCAGCAGAAAGGTCAGCAGCCCACCCAAGTCGAGCGGCGCTTCAAGTTCAGCACGGAGCGTCTCGAGCAACTGCTGCTGCCGCGCCGTTAGAGTCAACGCTTCGGTCGTTCCCTGATCAGACGCAATAGCCGCTGCTAGCAACGGCGCCAGGGCGTCAATCAGCGCCTGCTCCTCAGCGCCGATGATCATCCGGTTATCGCCGCGCAGTTCGAGCACGCCCCATAACCGACCATTCCAGACAATCGGTGCACCATAGTGGACAATAGCGTTGCGGGAAGCATTCCGGCACGGTTGGCCCCGCTCGATGACCTCGCGCAGGACATCATCGCTCCAGGGAATGTTCCAACTGGTCGGAGCGTAGCATCGTTCGCCTGTGGCTGCTGTGATCGGTTCGCACTGCCACCAGGTCATCCGACCGTCGTGAAACGCGATCGCTCGACGCAACATGTCGAATAAGCCGAGCAGACGCACAGTCAACGCCTGATCGCCAGCCAGCAGACGTGAAGCATTCAAAACCAGGGGAAGAGCGAATGTCGTAGGGGTCGGCAAGTGCATGGTTTTGAACAGTGCGCCTTTACAGCGTTTCTCGAAACGGTTGACACAAAATGCAAGGGCGCACAGTCTCGCAACCTGATATGTTGCGTCTTCGCGCCTTTGCGTCGGCCCTTCCGAGAACCTCTCCAGAGAGTATTGTAGCGCTTGGATGGGCATTGTCAATCATTTTCACGGTTTTTGCTTGACATCAATGGAGCAGCGTGTTACCATTTCGAGCAATCGTGATGTTTTAACCAAAAGCAACCGGTGTGCTCCCGAGTGCGTCCAGGCAGATGTGGCAATTGGCTCACAATCGGCGATTCCTCCTTCACAGCAAAAGCCCTGCTTTTTGATGTCCTCATATGGACTCTCGCTGGCCAGGCGCCCCTGCCTTGATGCATACTGTCTCTGCCGATGATCCGGCGCGATCTCTGAGACTTTCCGTTATCAGGAGAGGAGGTGGTCTATCGCGTTGAAACGGCGCTTAATGGGCTGCTCACAGATTCCCGGCTGAAGATTCTGCTGTTCTCTAGCGGAAGACTGCAGAAAGGAGCGTCTCTCCATGAAGATTCTCGACAGGAAAATCGCGCTTGCGATGCTGTTTGCGCTTATTGCGCCGATCCTTGCGGCCTGTGCAGCGCCGGCGCAGGCGCCGGTCCGCGAAACGGTCGTCGTCACGGCGCCGCCGGTTACGGTCGTCGTGACAGCGGTTCCGGAAGCTGCGCCGACGCCAACTGGCGCCTTCAGAACGCCGCACCCGATCCTCAGCGATGTGCGCGTGCGCCAGGCGATCGCCTACTGCACCAACCGACTCGAACTGATTCAGTCGGTCTATAGCTTCCTGACACCGGAGCAGCAGCAACAACTGCTGATGGATACCTTCCTGCCAAAAACGCACTGGGCAGTGGCCACCGAGGCGGACGGCATCGTGACCTATCCGTTCGACCCGGAGAAGGGAAAGGCGCTGCTCGAAGAGGCGGGCTGGAAACTGGCGGAAGGTCAGCGGGTTCGCACGAAGGACGGTGTGCCGCTGGCGCTTGAATTCACCACAACTAATGCGCAGTTCCGCATCACCTGGGCAACCGTGCTGGAGAAACAGTTGCTCGATAACTGCGGCATCCAGATCATTCGCAAGCATGCCCCGGCATCCTGGTGGTTCGGCGGCGCCTCCGGTCTGCGCCGGCGCGACTTCGAGCTCGGCGCGTTTGCGTGGGTCGGTGAGGCGGATCCGGGCGGCCGTTCGCTCTATGCCTGCGACCAGATTCCGCTGCCGGACAACAACTGGGAGGGCCAGAACTACATGGGCTGGTGCAACGAGACTGCCAGCCGGGCGATTGTGGCTGCCAACAACACGCTGAACCGCGAGGAGCGCATCAAGCATTACAAAGCGTTCCAGGTCGAGTTCACCAAGGACATGGTGAGCCTGCCGCTGTTCCAGCGCCTGGAGGCGTATGCCTGGAACAAGGCGCTGACCGGCTTGAAGCCTGACCCGACCGAATATATCACTGCTAATGCCCATGAGTGGGGGCGCACCGACAATGGCGACACCATTATTCTGGGCTTCACCCAGGAGCCAGCCTCGATGTTCTCGCTAGTCGAGAGCGCAGCAGTGCAGGTTCAGGCAGCGCAGCTTGTTTTCGGTGTGTTGTCCACGCAGTACAGCTACGACTTCCAGCCGGTGTTGCAAGATGGTCTCTCGACGATCGAGAGCGGCAAGGCGAAGAATGAAGTCGTCGAAGTCAAAGAGGGCGACAAGGTGTGGAATACAGAAGGCGCTGCTGTCGAGCTCAAGCCAGGCGTGGAGATCGTCAACTCCGACGGCGAGACGATCAAGTATGAGAGCGGCACGGTGAAGATGAAGCAGCTCACCGTCACCTACGACCTGATCAAGGGCATTAAGTGGTCGGACGGCGAGCCGCTGAAGAAGGCCGACCTGGAACTGGCAGTGAAGATCAACTGTGATCGTGAGTCGGGTGCGACTAGCTTCACCTTCTGCGAGTCGCACGATAATCTCAACGGCGTGACCTTCAACAGCGACACCAGCTACACGATCAAGTTCCTGCCCGGCGTGCAGTGGCCAACCTACTTCCTCGCTCCCTACGGCGGCTACCCCTCGCACCGCACCATTTCGGACGGGCGGAAACTGGCGGATGTGCCTGCCAAAGAGTGGTCGACGCTGCCAGAGATCGCCGAGCTGCCGATGGGATACGGTCCCTACATCCTGAAAGAGTGGAAGAAGAAAGAGTTCATGCGGTTCGAGGCGAACCCGAACTTTGTCCTCGGCGCGCCGAAGGTCAAGAACGTCGTCATCCAGTTCTTCGCCGACACTAATGCTGCTGTAGCGGCGCTGCTGACAGGCGAAGTCGACATTCTGGAGAAGGCGACGCTCGGCGCCGGCCCGGAGGTGGAGACGGTGATCAAGGCGGCGCAGGAAGGCAAGATCAACGTCAAGACCGACGCCAGCCCGACCTGGGAGCACATGGACTTCAACCTGTTCGTCCGGTAACTGGTCTGTGAGCGGAGTGCGCGTGCAGGGTTGGTCCCTTGCACGCGCATTTCGTACTATAATTAAACCTAATTCGAAGTTGCATTCGGGAACGACGGAATGACGACATATCTCGTTCGGCGCTTGATCCAGATGGTGATTGTCACCATCCTTTCGGCAATGCTCGGCTATTCATTGTTGTACCTTGCGCCGGGCGGGCCGTTGTTGTTTTTGCAGCAGATGCAGAATACCGGGCAGCGCCGAGTGACGGAAGAAGACATCGTGCGTTTGAAAGCGCGGTATGAACTTGACCTCTATCTGCCTATCCGCTTTACCCGCTGGCTGGCAGGCTTCCCTGCCGGTCCTATTCACATCGGCGGCGTGAACCTGATTCCGCCGGATACCGTTGTGGGATGCGCGATTCCCGGTCAGGTGCGTCTGCGCTACCCGGACGGCACGGTCGAGATCCGGGAGGAGGGGTGCGTGCGCGCCGTTACCCTGGCGGATCTGGCGGAACGCCGCACCAGCCGCGGCATTCTGTTCGGCGACTTTGGGTTGTCGCAGCAGATTGCGCGCGACCGCCCAATCAGCGATCTGCTGATGAGCCGACTGCCTTATACGATCCAGTTGATGGGGGTTTCGACACTGTTGGCTATTCTGATTGGCGTGCCAATCGGCATCTACTCGGCAGTGCGCCAGTATTCGCGGTTTGACTATGCAATGACTGGCATCACGTTCGTCGGCTCATCGCTGCCGACCCTCTTCATGGGCGTGATGGCGATCCTGGTCTTTTCGGTGCTGGCAAAGGACGCCGGGTTGCCATACCTGCCGTCGGGCGGCGTGCAGGGCATTCGCGATTATACGATCCCCTGGATTGGCACGGTGCAGGCCGGTTCAGCGCTGGATCGCACGCTGCGCTTCATTATGCCGTGTGCAGTGCTGACCTTCTTCAATATCGCGTCCTGGAGCCGCTTCATCCGCTCCAGTATGCTTGAGGTGCTGCGGCAGGATTATGTGCGCACGGCACGCGCCAAGGGCGTGCGGGAGCGCGCGGTGATTATGAAGCATGCACTGCGGAATGCGCTGATCCCGTTTGTGACCTTGCTTGCGGGCGTGCTGCCGACGCTGGTGGCGGGCGCGGCGGTGACCGAATCGGTGTTCAACTGGCCCGGCATGGGGCGGTTGCTGGTTGATGCGCTGGGTAACAGCGATTATACGGTGGCGATGGCGATCCTGTTTATCAGCACTGTTCTGGTGCTGATTGGATACCTGGTCTCTGATATTCTCTACACCGTCGTCGATCCGCGCATCCGGCTCACGTGAGGAGCATAACCCATGGCTACCACGACATCGACGCCAGCGGCGCCTGGCGCTATCGAGCGATTGCAACCCCGATCCGAAGGACAGTGGGCGGTTGTCTTTCGCCGGTTTCGCCGCCACCGCCTGGCGATGGCCAGCCTCGCTATTCTGATCATCATCTTTGGTGCATCGATCCTGGCGCCATGGATTGCGCCCTTTCCGCGTGACGATATCGGGCTGAACCGCACCCGCCTGCCGCCGATGAGCGTCGATCCGGCAACGGGACGACTCCACATCCTCGGCACCGACCACTTGGGACGCGACTTCTTCACCCGCGTGATCTATGCGGCGCGCGTATCGCTTATGGTGGCGATTTCGGTCACGACGCTGGTGGCGATTATTGGCTCCATCCTGGGTTTGCTGTCGGGGTTCTTCGGCGGTTGGGTCGATAATACCATCAGCCGGATTATGGAGTTCGTGGCGACGATCCCGGATCTGCCAATCCTGCTGATTCTCAGCGCGATTATGATCCAGAACGCTGATCTGATCGTGCTGCCGACCTGGATCATTGGGCCGGTTGCCTGGATTATGGCAGTGCCTAACCGCGAGGCGACCCAGGTGGCGCTGCTGATCCTGGTGCTTGCGTCGCTCGGTTGGGTCGGCGTGGCGCGCCTGATGCGCGGCATGGCGCTCCAGGTGCGCGAAATGCAGTATATCGAGTCGGCGCGCGCGCTTGGCGGATCGAATGCCTGGATCTTGATCAAGCACGTCTTTCCGAACGCTTTCCCGCCGCTGATCGTGGCGTTTACGCTCGGTCTCAACAGCGCGCTGGTGAGTGAGGTGGCGATCAGTTTCCTTGGCTTCGGCGTGCAGGACCCAACGCCGACCTGGGGCAATATGATGGGCTTCGCCACCAGTTATATGTTCAATCACCCGTGGATGCCGCTCATCCCCGGTCTGCCGATCTTTCTCTGTTCGCTGGCGTTCAACTTTATTGGCGATGGGTTGCGCGATGCGCTCGATCCGCGCCTGAAACTGTAAGAGAATGTCACGAGACGTGACAACCTCATCCGTTCCTGTGCCAGCAGTCGCTCCGCAACAAACGGCTGCCAATGGCGATGTTCTCCTCGAAGTGCGAGGATTGAAGACCTACTTCTTTACCGAGGCTGGCGTGGTGCGCGCCGTCGACGGCGTCGACCTAACAGTGCGCCGCGGTGAGGCGCTCGGCATTGTCGGCGAAAGCGGCTGCGGCAAGAGCGTCACATCGCTCTCGATCCTGCGCCTGATCCAGGACCCGCCAGGAAAGATTGTTGAAGGCGACATCATTTTCGATGGCGTGAATATTCGCTCGCTCAGCGAAGAGGATATGCGCCACATCCGCGGCAACCGCATCTCGATGATCTTCCAGCAGCCGACGACGTGTCTCAACCCGGTGTTCAGGGTTGGTGATCAGGTCATCGAGGCGCTGGAGATTCACCAGGGGTTGCGCGGCGCAGAGGCGCGCAAACGCGCCATTGAACTCTTCTCGCTCGTCGGCCTGCCCGACCCGGAACGGCGCATCAATCAGTATCCGCACGAATTGTCGGGCGGGCAGGCGCAGCGGGTCATGATTGCGATGGCGCTGGCGTGCAACCCGGAACTCCTGATCGCCGACGAGCCGACAACGGCGCTCGACGTGACGATTCAGGCCCAGATTCTCGACCTGATGCGCGAATTGCGCGAGAAGATCAATACAGCAATCATCCTGATCACTCACGATATGGGGGTGGTTGCCGAAATGGTGGATACCGTCGCGGTCATGTACGCCGGTCAGATCGTTGAATATGCCGATGTGCGCAGCCTCTTCAATCAGCCGAAACATCCCTACACGCAGGGGCTGCTGGCGTCAATCCCAGTCCTTGGTGAAATCGTCGATGAACTGGCGACCATCCCCGGTACGGTGCCAAGCCTGATCAATCCGCCAGCCGGTTGCCGCTTTGCCGACCGCTGTGCGAAACGCTTTGCGCGCTGCGATGAGCCGCCGCCCATGTTTACCCTAGATGATGGGCGGCAAGTGCGCTGCTGGCTATATGCCCCTGAAGCGCAACCCTGACAAGGAACGTGATTCTATGGCTGCTGGAGCACAGCGCAGCGTATCGAGCGATACGCTGCTGGAAGTCAATAACCTGGTCAAGCATTTTCCGATCAAAGGCGGAATCCTGCGCCGCACGGTCGCAATTGTCCGGGCGGTCGACGGCGTCAGTTTCACGATCAAACGCGGCGAAACGCTCGGACTGGTTGGCGAGAGCGGGTGCGGCAAGACCACGACCGGACGCACGATCCTGCGCCTCGAAAAGGCGACCGATGGCGAGGTGATCTTCGAGGGCAAAGACGTGCTCGCCGCCTCTGGCAGTCAGTTGAAGGCGCTCCGCCGTGACATGCAGATCGTGTTTCAGGACCCGTATGCCTCGCTCGACCCGCGTATGACGATTGGCGAGAGCGTGGCGGAAGGGTTGACCATTCATGGCATCGGCAGCAAAGCTGAACGTCGTGAGCGGGTGCGTGAGGTGCTGGCGAAGGTGGGTATGCATCCGAGCCACATGGAACGCTTCCCGCACGAATTCTCCGGCGGGCAGCGGCAGCGCATCGGCATCGCGCGCGCGCTGGTGATGAACCCCAAGCTGATCGTGTGCGACGAGCCAGTGTCGGCGCTTGATGTGTCGATTCAGTCGCAGGTGCTCAATCTGCTGCGTAATCTGCAACAAGAGTTCGGGCTGACGTATCTGTTCATCGCGCACAACCTCAGCGTCGTCGAGCATATCAGCAACCGTGTCGGCGTGATGTACCTGGGGAAGATAGTTGAACTGGCGGATCGCACCGAACTCTTCCGCCGTCCGCTCCATCCGTACACCAAAGCGCTGATTTCCGCCATTCCCATCCCTAACCCGAACATCCGGCGCGAACGGATCATCCTGCAGGGGGATGTGCCTAGCCCGATCAACCCGCCGAAGGGGTGTCGCTTCCATCCGCGCTGCTGGATGGCGCGCGAGATCTGCCGCGAGGTTGAACCGGCATTCGAGGAGAAAACGTCCGGCCACTGGTCGGCCTGCCATTTCGCCCATGAAGTTTCGCCTTGATGGAGAGAGCGCCTATGTCACAGCCGCTGCTCGTCGTCAAAAACCTTGAGACTCATTTCAAAACCCCGGATGGCATCGTCAAAGCTGTCAATAATATCTCTTTCCACGTGGATCGCGGTGAGACTCTCGGCATCGTCGGCGAGAGCGGTTCGGGGAAGAGCGTCACTTCGCTTTCGATTATGCGCCTGATTCCCAATCCGCCGGGGAAGATCGTCGGCGGGCAGATTATCTTCGACGGCGAGAACCTGCTCGACTATACCGAAGAAGAAATGCGCCACATTCGCGGCAACCGGATTGCGATGATCTTCCAGGACCCGATGACCTCGCTCAATCCGGTGCTGACGATCGGACGCCAGATCACCGAGTCGCTCGAACTTCATATGAAACTGACTCCCAGAGAAGCGCGCAAGCGGGCTATCGAGCTGTTACAGATGGTTGGCATCCCCGGCGCTGCCCGTCGTATTGATGACTACCCGCACCAGTTCTCTGGCGGTATGCGGCAGCGGGTGATGATTGCGATGGCGCTGGCATGCAACCCGGAACTTTTGATCGCCGATGAGCCGACGACCGCGCTCGATGTGACCATTCAGGCGCAGATCCTGGAACTCATTCAACGGTTGCAGCACGAGCTCGGCACCGCCGTCATCATCATCACCCACGACCTGGGGGTGGTCGCTGGGATGGCCGACCGGGTGATCGTTATGTACGCCGGACGGATTGTGGAAGAGGGTCCCACCGAAGAGATTTTCGCCCGCCCGCGCATGCCATACACTATCGGGCTGCTGCGCTCGATCCCGCGCCTCGACGAGGAAGAAGGACGCAAGTTGACGCCGATTCGCGGTCTGCCGCCAGACCTGATCAATCTGCCGCAGATCTGCCCGTTCAGCCCGCGCTGCGATTATTTCATCCCCGGCAAGTGCGACCAGCAGGTCCCGCCGCTGCGTGAGGTCGTTCCCGGTCACAAGGCCGCCTGTCTGTTCGACATTACCCTCGAAACGCCGCTTCCCGTCACCAGCGACGAGGCGCCAGCGTAACTGTACAGCGATGGGGGACGAGTGCGATGAGCGATGCTTCGACTGATCTGATCCAGGTGCGCAACCTGAAGATGTACTTCCCGGTCACGAAGGGCACGATTCTCAAGCGCACCGTCGGGTACATCAAAGCGGTTGACGGCGTGACGTTCTCGATCAAGCGTGGCGAGACCCTGGGGCTTGTCGGCGAAAGCGGTTGCGGCAAATCCACCACAGGACGCGCCATTCTGCAACTCTACAAGCCAACTGCGGGCGAAGTGCTATTCCAGGGGATCGATCTGACCCGACTGAAGGGCGAAGAGTTGCGACGCATGCGCCGCAAGGTGCAGATGATTTTTCAAGACCCCTATGCGTCGCTCAACCCGCGCATGACGGTCGGCGACATCATTGGCGAACCGATCGCGGTGCATCATCTGCGCCAGGGGAAAGCCGCCATCCGCGAGCGCGTTCAGGAACTGCTCGAACTTGTCGGTCTCAACCCATATTTCATTAATCGATACCCTCACGAATTCTCAGGCGGGCAACGCCAGCGCATTGGCATCGCACGCGCGTTAGCAGTCGAGCCGGAATTCGTAGTGTGCGACGAGCCGGTGTCGGCGCTCGATGTATCGATCCAGGCGCAGGTGCTCAATCTGCTCGAAGACCTCCAGCATCGCCTGGGGCTGACCTACCTGTTCATTGCGCATGGTCTGGCGGTGGTAAAGCACATCAGCGACCGGGTGGCGGTGATGTATCTGGGGAAGGTGGTGGAACTAGCGGAGGGGAAGAAACTCTATTCGATGCCGATGCATCCCTACACCCAGGCGCTCCTGTCCGCTGCGCCCATTCCCGATCCGTCTATCGAGCGGAAGCGGCGGCGCATCATTCTGGAAGGCGACGTACCGAGCCCGCTCAATCCGCCGCCAGGGTGTCACTTCCACACCCGCTGCCCAATTGCCATTGACCGCTGCAAGGTCGAAGAGCCGCCGTTCAAGGACTACGGCGATGGACATTTCGTTGCCTGCTGGCGCGCGCCGGAGTCGATTGAGTTGATGGAAAAGTACGCCGTCCGCCCATAAACAAGAGGCAAGAGGCGACAGGTTTCAGGTATGGAAAGGTAGAGGCACGCCTGCGGCGCGCCCAGGCAATCGCTGTGTGTCCCTCGTTGCCCGCGGGCGAGCGAAACCGGATCCAGAGGCAAGGGACAAGAGGCGATAGGGTGTGAGAGGCAGAGCAAAATGGTTCTTGGTGCTCGGTTCTCGTAACCCCTGACCCTAGAAAGCAGGTACCATGACCATTGGCTGGACTGAGGCGCTCATTATTCTCATCCTGGTAGCGTTTCTTGTGGCGCTGGCATTTCGCGGCGGCTACGTCCGCGGGCGGATGAAGCGCATCTCAGCGCCGCGCAACCGCAATGACCGCCCGACACCCGATTGACGTGCGCTCGTGTAGGGGATGTTCGATGAAGGCGAAGAAACCGTCAGTAACAGCCGTGCGCGGGCGAAATAACAATACCCGCAGCGCGCGCTTTTTGCAACTAGCGGGTGTTACGAGTCGACCGCGCCGCACGTGGTGTTTGGGTTTAGTTCTGCAGAGACAGAGCAAAGATGACTTCTCGATCACCGGCGCAATAGGGTTCGTAGGTCGCTCGGTTGCTATGGCGACAGACGTTCGATGATCCAGCGACCAGCATCACGCCGGTAGCGTAGGCGATCATGAAGGCGATTCGGGCGTCCCTGCCAGAACTCGATAGCGTCGGGGATGACGCGGAATCCGCCCCAGAACGGTGGACGGGGGATCTCACGGTTGGCATACAGCCGCTCCAGTTCAGCGACGCGCTGTTCCAGTTCGGCGCGGCTGCCGATGACGCTGCTCTGACGCGATGCCCATGCTCCAATGCGACTGCCGTTCGGTCGTGAAGCGAAGTAGGCGTCAGATTCCTCAGGAGAGATACGCTCAACGCGCCCTTCGACACGAACTTGGCGCTCCAGTTCGGGCCAATAGAATACCAGCGCCGCCCATGGGTTCATCGTCAGTTCTACGCCTTTCCGGCTCTCATAGTTGGTGAAAAAGACGAATCCGCCGTTATCCACTCCTTTGAGCAGCACCATCCGCGCCGAGGGCCTGCCGTCAGGCGTGGCGGTTGCCAGGGTCATAGCGTTGGGTTCAATTAATCCCGACTCGACAGCCTGGTCGAACCAACGCTGAAACTGAACCAGCGGATCAGGATCAATATCGGACTCGCTCAAACCGTGCCGGGTGTATTCTTTTCGCAGATCGGCAATCGACATATTGTTCGACACCTCGTTCAGAATGCAATGTCTACGAGCGCGTCAGCGGCGCGCCCCTCCCCGTTCCACGGGCAACGGGCGACGTTGCTATGCAACATCGCTATCTTCGGATACCCCTCGCCTCTCGCCTCTTACCTGCCTACCCGCTCATACACCGCCACGGTCTCCTGCGCTGCACGCTGCCAGGAGAAGGATGCCGCGCGTTCGAGACCAGCTGTGCGCAGCGCGGCGCGCAATGCAGGATCGGCAAATGCCTGATCAATGGCTGCTGCCATCGCCTGCGGATCGTCCGGGTCGATCAGCAAAGCCGCGTTACCGACGACCTCAGGCAGGCTTCCAGCACGGCTGCAGATCACCGGCACACCGCACGCCATCGCCTCCAGCGGCGGCAATCCGAACCCCTCGTAGCGCGAGGGGTACACGAAGAGGGTGGCGCTGCTGTAAAGTGCAGGCAGATCAGCTTCAGCAACTGGCCCCAGGTCGCGGATCCGCGGGTGGTCAAATGTCAGCAACCCGCGCTTGCGGTGACCAGCCAGGACCAGCCAGGGAGCATCTTTTTGCGACCTGATCGCCATCAGGCGCCACGCCTTCACCAGAGTACCAACGTTCTTGTGCGGCTTATCGGATGTCACGCAGAGAGCAAACTTCGCGGGCAATTGATACCGCGCTCGCACGCTCGCTACGATTTCCGGTTCAGCGGGACGGAAGCGTCCGTCCGCAGCGCCGTACACCACATCGATCCGCGAGGCAGGCACGCGGTACACGCGCATAATATCGTCACGTGAACAGTACGACACTGTAACAATCCGCTGCGCCGAGCGAAGCGCCAGGCGCACCGCTAGGTCAAAGAACAGGCGCGCGCGAAGCGACGACTCACGTGGAAAGAGACGCGGAATGATGTCATAGAGCGTCACGACAGCAGGGCAAGGAAGACTGAGGTAGGGAAAGACATAGTATGGCGAGTGATATACATCGACGCGCGCCAGGCGCAGCAGGGCGGGCAGGGCGATCTGACCGGCTATGCTGAACGGGGAAGGCGCTGTGAGCGCCTGCACCTGCGGTGAACGCTGCAGACTCGTCAGATTGTAGCGCGTATTCAGCGCCAGGCGACGGACTGAAGCATCAGGCGTGACAATGAAGATGAACCTGTGCGGCGCGTCGAGCGTAGCGAACGCCGATGCCAGGTTGAAGGCATAGCGTCCAATCCCCGGAAAATGATCATCGACGAAGCGCAGGTCGAGCGCAATATTCATAGGGTCTCATAACCCCCAACCCCTAACCCCCTACTCCAGCGTCAGCCGCGCCACGCCAATGGCGGCGTCGGCCATGCCGTAGTATAAGTCGAACGTGCCGTCCTCGCGCGGATCGACAGCCGTCGGGAAGACGACATTCGGCACAACGCCGCTGCGCTCTTCCTCCGTTTCCGGCGCCAGGATCGGCATCGGCGAGCGGTACACCACCTTCCGGGGATCTTCGGCATCAAGGATCATGATACCTGCACAATAGCGCACAAACGGTTGGTGATCCACCTGCTCAACAATCCGTCCCGCAACCCCGTGGTAGATCATCATCCACCCATACCGCGTGCGGATCGGCGGTGCGCCGCCGCCGATCTTCACCTCCTCCCACGGCGCCTGCGGACCGGCGACAAACGAATGGCTGCGCCAGATCAGCAGTTCCGCCAGATCCGCCTGCACCCGGTCGAGCGGGCAGTACGATATCCAGATACTGGCGCGCTGTTCGGTAACGCCAGCGGGAACAACCGGCATACCACCCTGTACGTGCGCCGGGCGATGGATCAGCGCCAGCGCCGGACGCCCCTGCGGATCACGCACCGGCTCAGGGAAGAGGAACGCATCCTTGTTGTCGTACAGATTGAAATCGACCCGCAGATGCGGCTCGAAGGCGAACATGACCGGGCCAAGCCGCTCCCAGTGCAGCAGATCGGTCGATAGCGCGAGCGCAATGCGCGGTCCCAGCGGACCATACGCTGTATACGCCATCACATAGCGCCCAATGGCTCCGACATACGTAATGCGCGGGTCTTCACAGCCAGCAGTGCGCGCATTCCGTTCATATGTCTCGGTCGGCTCAAGGACGTATCCGATTCGCTCGACTGCAACCGGATTGCCATGGTTATCGAAGATCACGCGGGCAATCCCGATACGCGAATAGTTGTTGGCTGCCACGACGCGCGGGAAGAGATAGAGCGTTCCATCCGGCGACCGCGCCGCTGCAGGATTGAGCACGCCCAGGACTTCGTCGGAGTTCTTAGGATCGCCGCGCATGATAACAGACACACGGCATAGCTGCAGATTCAAAGGAGCATTCATCCGCAACCTCATGATATAATAGTAGAACTACCGGCAGTAGCGTATGAAAGGAAGCCAGGTATGGGAGACAAAAGCCCGAAGAATATCAGCAAGCAGAAAAAGCAGGCAGCGGCGAAGAAGAGCGCCGGGAAGAAGTAGTTGCTGTGGTTGATAGGTTCCGGCTTGTGCGGAAGATAGGGACGCCTGCCTGACCTGTCTTGCTCTGCCTCTGGCACGATGCTGAGGATAGCACGCTCCCCGACAACCGTCAAGATTTCACGACCGATGGTTGCATCCTATTATGCAAAGACCACCCTGTGCGTAACGCATCGTGTATTCCGCTCTCTGCTCATGATCAGCCTGATCACAGGGGCAACAGCCTGTACACTGCCAGCGCCGCCACAACCGACGACTCCACGCCCAACGGCGCCGGTCATTCTTGAAATCACCCCTGCGCCGACGCTGGATATCGATGCAACGGCGACGGCATATGCCAGCCAGCCAGCGTCCTCGCCAACGCCAGCCGGACTGTACATTGTTCAGCCTGGCGATACCCTCAGCGAATTGGCGATCATGTTTGGCGTCACTATTGCCGACATCATGGCCGCCAATGGACTGACCGATCCCGATTCGCTTCAGGTCGGGCAACCGCTCATTATTCCGTCACTGGTCGATGCATCACCATCGATACGCGCCTCGCCGACCATCACTTCGGGGCCAGCAGAGGCGACACCAGCTACGCCGACGCTGGCCACCCCGTGAAGAATTGCCAGAAGGCGCTTGACAGGTGCGATGATTTTCGATATATTCTTGGTGTCAATTCTTTGAAATCGCCGCTCAGGCGTAAAGGAGGTGATGCCCATGAGTAATAAGCGTCAGGGCATCACCGCTGAGGTGACGTACTAAGCGCACCCACGGTGATGCCCGGAGAAAAACAAAAAGCCCTCGCTGAGGCGAGGGTTTTTTGATTCCGCACAGGAAGCGAGGCTATTCCTCTTCTTTTTCCTCCTCCTTCGGCTCACGGCGCTCGCGTACCAGTTCTGGCTCAACCGTCGCCTCTTCTGCCGCTGCCTCTTCCTCCTCCGCGATACGCGTATGCGCAAGACTGACAACCAGTTCATCGCCAGGGGTAATCAGCGTCACACCTGGCGGCAGCGTCAGATCGCGGACATGGATGCTCTTGTCGAACGCATCGAGACCGCTGATATCAACAGGAATATGCGCTGGAATGTTGGCGGGCAGCGCACGGATCTCCACCGCATTCAACACCTGGTTCAGCACCGCTTCGCCGCTTTCGACCAGCGGTGATACGCCCTCGATATGCAGCGGCACTGCCACTTCCACTTCCTGGCTCAGATCGACGGCTCGAAAATCGGCGTGAATAATTTCGCGCGTCACCGGATGGCGCTGCAGCGCGTGAATGAACGCCGCCAGCGGTTGGCGACCAGCAATTTGCAATTCGATCAACGACGTGCGCCCGGCGCGGCGGTAAACCTGACTGAAACTGCGCATGTCAACCTGAACGGCAATCGGCTCGACACCCTTGCCATACACGGTTGCGGGCAGGATTCCGCTGCGCCGCAGTCGTTTGACCTTCTTGCCCAGAATGGAACGAGGCTCAAGCGACAACGTGTACTTTTCTGACATGGTGGAATCACGTCTCCTTGTTCTGCAAATGCCTCAGCGCCAGCCAGGGGCGTTGCCCGGCGGCTCCAGACCGGGCATTGTACTATACCGCGCGGCAAGATGCAAGCGCTGGCGCAAAAGTAGAAAATATGGGCTTGACAAGAACAAGCGTGTTATGTCATAATGGATTTACCACAAAAGTTCTATCGAACAGGCTTGCGGTTCTAAGAAACAGCGCCAGAGAAAGGGCAGCACGCATGAGATCGTCAGATCAACTCTCGCCTCGGCAGCGCGATATTCTTGCGTTCATCGAGGAGTTTACCCAGGAGCATGGATACCCGCCGTCCATCCGTGAGATTCAGGATGGTCTGCGCATTTCCTCAACGTCGGTCGTCGCCTACAACCTTCGCGCTCTAGAGAGCAAAGGGCTGATCGACCGCGACGGCAGAGTATCACGCGGTATCAAGCTTAAGAATATGCTGCCGGTCGCGCTCAGCCAGGCGCGGGGCGGGAGAGTGCCGCTCCTCGGCGTCATCACTGCCGGTCAGCCGCTGCCCAACCCGGAAGATACCAGCACGGCTGCGGTCGAAATGATCGACGTGCCGCCCGACATAGCGCCGCCTGAGAAATTGCGGGACGTCTATGCTCTGAAGGTGCGCGGTCACTCGATGATTGATGCGCTCATCGATGACGGCGACATCGTACTCATGCGCTACCAGGAGACGGCTGAGAACGGCCAGATGGTCGCCGTCCGCATTGAGGACGACAACGCAGTGACGCTCAAGCGCTTTTACCGCGAAGGCGATAAGGTGCGCCTGCAACCCGCCAATGTAACTATGGAGCCGATCTATGTCGATGCGGCAAAAGTTCACATTCAGGGGCGCGTTGTCGGAGTGATGCGATCAATGTGGTAGTGCAGCAGGTCAAAGGGGCGGGATAGGGATCAGGGCAGGGGCAGGTCTGAGACCTGCCCCTGCCTTGATCCTATTTCACCCGCTCGAACCGCGCCTGGAAGAAGCGCAAGTACTTCGGTTCGTACACCATACGCAGTCCACGGGTCTGTGCCCGTGCGTCATACACGGCTTTCACCGCTTCTGCGACAACGTCCATGTGGGCCTGGGTATAGACGCGACGCGGGATGGTCAGCCGTGTGAGTTCGAGTTTCGGATAGTAGTGATCGCCGGTCTTCGGGTCCCGTCCGGCACTAACAATCCCCCGTTCCATCGCTCGAATACCGGAGTCGAGGTACAACTCAGCCGCTAGAGTCTGCGCCGGAAATTCGTGCTGTGGAATGTGCGGGTAGAAACGGCGTGCATCCAGGAAAATCGCGTGTCCGCCGACTGGCTGCACGATTGGGATGCCCCAGTCGGTGAGCAGTTCACCCAGATATCGCACCTGCCCAATCCGTGCGCGTATGTAGTCGTCCTGGACCGATTCTTCGATGCCGACGGCCATCGCTTCCATGTCGCGCCCCGCCAGCCCGCCGTAGGTGTGCAACCCTTCATACACCACGACCAGGTTGCGCAGTTCATCGAACAGATCAGCGTCATTGACCGCCAGCCAGCCGCCGATGTTGACCAGCGCATCCTTCTTAGCGCTCATCCACGCGCCATCGGTGTAGGAGCAGAACTCTTTCAGAATCTCGGCGATCGATTTCTGCGCATACCCCTCCTCACGCTCCTGAATGAAGAACGCATTTTCAACCATGCGCGTCGCATCGAGGAAAATGCGCACGCCGTACCGGTCGCACAGCGCACGCAGCGCGCGTACATTCGCCATGCTTACCGGCTGCCCGCCAGCCATGTTCACTGTGCCCGCCAGACTGACATAGGCAATATTCTGCGCGCCTGCCCGTCGAATCAGCGCCTCCAGTTTGTCAAGATCGACATTCCCCTTGAACGGGTGCATCGATTGCGGATCGTGCGCTTCATCGATGATTACATCGACAAAGATGCCGCCTGCCAGCTCCTGGTGCAGGCGCGTGGTGGTGAAGTACATATTGCCGGGAACGTACTGCCCAGGGCGGATGGCGGCGCGACTGATCAGATGCTCGGCGCCGCGTCCCTGATGGGTCGGCACAATGTAGCGGTAACCATAGTACTGCTGAATCGTCGCTTCAAGCCGGTAAAAGCTGCGGCTGCCAGCATATGCCTCGTCTCCGAGCATGATTGCAGCCCACTGACGGTCGCTCATCGCATTGGTGCCGCTGTCGGTGAGCAGGTCAATGTAGACATCCTCAGAGCGGAGAAGAAAGGTGTTGTACCCGGCTTCCGTCAATGCGCGCTCGCGTTCTTCTCGGGTGGTAACCCGTAACGGCTCGACCATCTTGATCTTCCATGGTTCCGCCCATGAGCGCCTGCCGAATTGTTGCCCCATCGTCTGCGGGGTTGGATGAGTCATGAATGCGCCTCCTTGCGATATGGTCATGTCGTTGTATGGTAAATGCGCTCATGCAGAACGCCAATGTATGGCAGATTGCGGTACTTCTCGTCGAAATCGAGACCATAGCCGACTACGAACTCATTAGGGATGTCAAACCCTAGGTAGTCGATCGGAATATCGGCGCGCCGTCGTTCAGGTTTGTTGAGAAGTGCGCAAATGCGCAAACTCGCTGGATTGCGGCGCAGCAGATGTCCGCGAAGATATGCCAGCGTCAGACCGCTATCAATGATGTCTTCGACGAGCAACACATGTCGTCCAGCGATGTCGGTATCCAGGTCCTTCAGCAAGCGCACGACGCCGCTCGACTCGGTCGTTTTGCCATAACTCGAGGTGGCAATGAAGTCCATCGCCAGCGGCATATCGATGGCGCGCGCCAGATCGACCATAAACATGGCGCACCCTTTCAGCACCCCCACCAGCAAGAGATCGCCGAGTGGACGATAATCGGCGGTGATCTGTGCGCCTAGAGCGCGCACACGCTCCTGGATCCGCTCTGCTGTGATCAGAATTTTCGCCATATCATCATGCATGGAATGCTCCTTCTCAGCACCCATCGCTGTATCCACGTCGGTTGCTCCTTCAATCCACAGATGAAGCGCCGGTTGCCCAATTGCTGCTCTGATCCCCTCCGCAACACAGACGCCAGGAACCCAGACGATGCGCCCACCCGAAACAACAATTGGCCATGTGTCGCGCAACGCGCGTGGCATCCGCACATCGACCATAATGTCTTGCAAACGGCGCGTGCCGCGCCCCCCCTCCGGTCGCATACGGTCGCCAGGACGACGCCAGCGCACGATCAGCGGCATGGCACAGGCAGCGGCGTCGAGGAAGACTTCCCATCGGCTCGATGACGCGACTGCCGGGTGGTAATCAGCGCAGAGCGCACGCTCATTGCTCAATTCAACGCGACCAGGAACCGCCAGGGTTGTTTCCGGGATTGGCAAACGCACTCCTTCATCATGCGACGGCGCTGCGCCGCGCACGAGAGCAAATCCACCATGGTAGTCGGTCACCAGCGCGACGCCGCCGGGCAGTTCGATGCGTTTTCCCACGCCGCGTCCGACGGCGTCGCAGGCGCGCACGACATCATCGCGCCCTAGCGTGTCGCTCCCGCCGATGAGCGTGTACGCGCGGCGCAGCGCCGCGTGCTGCAATGCAGGATGCAGGTCACGCCAGCGGCGACCATTGAACGCTACGCGGTTCGCCTGCACAACGACCAGCGTCTTCCACGCCTGATCCAGTTCCTGATTGAGAAAATCAGCGACTTCAGCGCAATCCGCCGCAGTTCGACCGAGCGCCGCCACGATCTGCGGGTTCAGCGTTGCAAGCGCCGGAAGCGCATTCTGCCGAATGCGCGTCCGCAGGTAGCGTCTGTCAGCATTAGAAGGATCACGGCGCGGCATAAGACTGCGTTCGACGCAGTATGCCTCAATCTCAGCGCGTGACACATCGAGCAACGGACGAATGAGACGTGGCCGCCAATCACCCGCGCGCGGGATGAGAGTCGGATCGGCAGCAAAAGCGCTCCACTCCTCCCAGGCAACGACCGGACGTATGCCGCGCAGACCTTCGACGCCTGCGCCGCGCACCAGATGCATCAGCACAGTTTCCGCCTGATCATCGGCATGATGTGCGGTTGCGACCGCCTGAGCGCCAATTGTCAGCGCCACGTGCGCCAGCAGGCGGTAGCGCGCCAGACGCCCGGCAGCATGCAGATTGAGTTTGCGCTCCAGCGCCAGCGCGCGCACATCGACCGCTTCGACGGTGCAGGGCAGGTTCAGGCGCGCTGCAGTCTCCGCTACAAACGCCGCTTCTGAGGCCGACTCGGCGCCGCGCAACCGATGATCGAGGTGAACCACGTGCAGATCGCACGCAAGATCGGCGCGCAGTTGCACAAGCGCATCCAGCAGGCAGAGCGAGTCTGGTCCGCCGGAGACGGCAACGACCACAGGAGCGCCGGGCGCCACCATCCGATGGCGGAGGATCGTTGCACGCACACTAGCGACAAGTGAGGACATGCCGCGATCACTTCACGTTGTGCGCAGACGGATGACAAACAGCGTCAACCCCTCTTGCGGTGCAGTCCGTCCATTCATCTCAACCGGCAGCGTCGATGATCGGTTCCAGCCAATCACATAGACGCCCTCATCATCCAGTGGCGATCCTCCAGACAGCGGTGCGATGCGGGAAGAAGCATTGAAGAGGCGAAACAGGATCTGGCGCCGATCAAACATGCGATCGCTGGCGATGGAAATGCCGAACGGAAAACCGCCCTGCGAACCACCGAACGCAAAGGTGGCGCGGGCGCCAGGCGCCAGATCGCCAAGGTTCTGAAAGCTTCCCTGATAAACGACAATCGCCTGCTCGAGCGCCGTCGACCCAACATTCCGCACTTCACCCAGGGGTTCATCGCCATTGAACTGAACCGTGCTCTGCACCTGCACCGGCATCGGTATCAGCGCCTCAGCGATGAGTGTGCGCACCGAAGCGACATCGACCAGCAGATCCGGCACGGTGACGCCGTGATCATTACTGGTGGCGAGCATAGGACGGGCGGTAAAGTCGTCGAAGCTGCGCGTTTCACTGACCAGATGATCGGCGGGAAACCGCAGCGTATAACTGCCCCGAATTGGCGAAAACAGGGCAAGATACGCCGTCGCTGCGCCACGTGGTTCGCCTTCCGCGCCCTGGACGACAGCCACCTGAAGGAGTTGCGCCTGCCCGCCGCGCAAGCCAATACCGACCAGAAATACGCCACCAGTGAACACGACCACAGTTGCGGGAATGGTTAGCCATGCCCATTCAAGGCGACGCAGCCGACGCAGCACCAGATAGTTTACCGGTCCCACCATCAGGATATATGCAATCAGGAACGCTGCCAGCGCCGATGCGGGCGGCAACTGGATTGCCGGAAGCTGAAGCGCGTCCTGCATCAGGTTGATCTGATTCACCCGCGCATCGTATCCCGGAATGAAGAGCGGCACGGGTTGGAGCACGCGCGACCAGAGATCCGGTTCTGCCGACCAACCGCGCAACAGCGCCAGGTCAAAGGCGCTGAACACCACGATGCCATTGCCAAGGCGACTGCGATAGATCAGCGGCGCGGCAGGCGGTAGCGCTTCTGCTCCGGGGCGCGGGCGTACCTCAAGCAACGGACCGCTTGACGGCGTTGGCGGGGAACCGGCGAACTGCTCAAGCGATGAGAGATCGCCCTGATTAAGTGTGCGTGTCACTTCAACCGGCAGAATGTCGGCGAGACCAGCTGCAGCGCGCTCGCCGTTGATTCCGCCGCCGACGATGAGTTGCCCGCCGAGAAGGACCCAATCGCGGAGCGCAGTGCGCTGATCCGTCGAAAGAGCGGCAGTATTCACATCGTGAATGAACATGGCATTGACGCCGCGCAGAACGAGCGGGTGGGAGGGAAGGTCGTCGGGGGCTATGTGGCGCACAACGGTCCCGCTCGCGCCGCTGATCGACATTGCGCTCAGGCTGGTCAGCAGAGTCGGATCAGAACCGACCACGACCACCAGGAAGCGGTCCATCTCGATCGCTTCGATCCTAACGCTCTGTTCAAGCACGACATTGCCGTCTTCGAGCAGACGGATCAAACCGTTGCGCGCAAACCCCTGGGCAAAAACATCGAGCGTGACGCGCTTTCGCGAGCCGCGCGGCAGATCGATCTCGCGCCGAAACACCGGCTGGCCCGGCGCTCCGGGGAAACTCCACTCCAGCACGCCGCGCAGATCGCGCCCATCATTGGCAACCTCAACGATCACCGGGAACCATTCACCCAGACGATAGGCGCTAGCATACCCCGGACGCAGCGTCAACGTCAACCCGAAGCCCTGTTCCTGCGCAACGACTGGCCATGCCAGCAAGGCGCAGATCAGAGCAATCATCGCAGCGCGCGCACGCGACATTCTGTATCCTTACTTGCCAATGGTTACGAATGTTGGTGGTTATTGCGGCGCATGCGTTCGCGCAATGCGCGGATTGCTGCACGCCGACGCGCCTGGCGCGCCATCCACCGCAGATGAGTCCTGACCTCGGTCCCGGCATACACGGCGCCATTGGGCGACATTGGCCTGGAGCGGTCAGATGATTGCTTACTGAGGGAGCGTCCGATCAACTCCTCGACCGCTTTCTCGAACATGACGCGGTCCATTTTCTCACCGTGCTCACGCTGGACAAGATCGTACTGTTTCAGTAATGCGATTGCGTCCTGCAACTGACGCTCTTTCTCGTGCTTGCGGAAATCGGTCAGGTAGTCATTAATCGTCGCTTGCACGCCGCGCGGATCTGGCACGTGATCGAAGGTGAACTTTCCTCCCGCCGCGCCGCCGGTCTCGATGACAACCGTCCCCAGCCCCAGGAGACGTTCGACAAAACTGACATCGAACGAAATATTCTGAATAGCGGAGAGCTGCGCGCGGCGCATATTTTCGGGTCCCAGAGGCCGACGATCAACATCGATGATATCGGTGCGGGTCAGGATGTAGTTGTCGTGGATCAGCGCCTCACGGATCCACCAGCCCCAACCGCCAAAAAAGAGGAGCGCGGCAGAGACGAGCAGCGCGAGGGCTACGCCATTGATCAGATTGAATTGAACCAGAACGGCGAGCACGAACATCGTCACGGCGAACCCACCTAACGGGCGCAACAATTGAATCATGACGTACACCCAGGACGGACGCCAGACGATCCGATCAGGAAAGATTTCGGGGTTCGGCGGATAGAGCGCCGGAATGGGAAAGCGTTGCGTGCGAACCTGGATGGAAGGCGCCGACGGCTGCGGTTGCTTATTGCCATACACCTGATCCTCGATCAGAGTACGCAGCAGATCGGGTTCCTGGCGACGGCGCAGGTTGCGCACCTGATCCATAATCGCTTTTTCGATCTCCCGCGGCTTTGCCGCAAAGTCGAACTCGATCGTGCGCAGACTCAGCGAACGAATAATGATTTTGCCGTACTTGAATATCGTCGCCTGATACGTGTCGGCGCGCACATTAACCTGCTGAATGTCCTCAATTAGGATTTGCTGCCGCACGTGGCGAATGAACGTCGTCTCTTCGTCGTAAATGACGCGCTTATTGGTCACAATCAGTACGTCGTTACGCCAGTCGTTGTACAAATATGCCACTGCAAGCAGCATCACCAGCGCCGTGACAATCAGCACGATATTGATGGCATCGCCGGGACGCGCGTAGGTCGGATCGACGACGATCAATTCACCGCCGCTGAAGCGGAACCAGAGTGCCACGCCAAGAGCAAAGATGGCAATCGCGTAGAAGATATCCGGGTTACGCCAGGGAGTGGGCTTGCGCCGTTCCTTCTTCGCCTCGCCGCGCGCCCAGAGCGCAACGAGGACAAGCAGCAACGCGGAGAGGGCAATATTGATTGGATCAGTCAGCGGGCGAGTAACACCTTCTCGCAGGTAAAAAAACTCAACGCCGACTGCGCGGATCAGAGCCAGCGCTGCAGCAATGGCGCCGATGACCAGGAAAACGAAACTGGATTGCAACAGTTCGATCCAGTGTCGCTTTCCGACGAGGACGAGCTGCTCATCAGGCTCAAGTTCCAGCGGAATCGGGATTTTTGGCTCGCTCATACGCGCGTGTATCCTGCGAGTCTCCCCCGCTCTCATCGATGCGGGCGATCACGATATCGACCACCTGCTCAGGTGACAGTCCATCACTGAAAATGATGCATGCATCAGCGGCTGGCGCGCTCACGTGCCGGTCCAGGCTATCACGGCGGATGATATCATCACGGATATGCTGGAGATCGGCGCTGCCCCCGCGCTGCTGAATCTCGCGGGTGCGACGGCGGGCGCGCTCATCAATCGATGCGTCCAGGTAGATTTTGAGCGGGGCATCTGGCATCACAATGCTTCCAATGTCGCGCCCGACCATCACGACTCGCCCACGGCGCCCGATGGCGCGTTGCCGCTCACGCATCACAGCCCGCGCTGCAGGATGACGCGCAGCGATTGATACAATCTGCTCAACGTCAGGTCGTCGCAACTCCCAGGTGACATCGACGCCATCGACCAATACTGTGTACGGTCGTCCATCGGTCGCACTGCCAGGCGGCAACACCTGAATATCGAGATCACGCGCCAGCGCCGCGACCGCTTCGCTGTTCTCCGGGTCAATCGCGCTACGCAGAACCGCCCACGCCAGCGCACGGTACATGACGCCTGTGTCGAAGAAGAGATACCCCAATCGCCGGGCGAGCAACGCGCCAAGCGTGCTCTTGCCGGCGCCCGCAGGACCATCGATCGTGATAACGGATGGAGCAGACATGCAAAAAAAGGCGTATCATGCCACCACACTGTGTGGTATTGTAGCACGCGACACCTGCGATGTGCAAGCGAGAGCAGGCGGAAGAGGGAGCGTTTCTGTGACATTCTCTCGACACATTTGGGATCTGTTGCTGGTCGCAACACTGCTGTTCGGCAGCGTCTTCATCTGGACGACGCGCATAACACCTAACGCGGCTGCGACAACCCCTGCTCCCCAGTCAGCAGTCGCGCAACCTGCTCCGCGCATCGGTCATCCGGCGCCAGAGTTTGCTCTCACGGCTGTCAATGGTTCGCAGGTCGCTCTCAGCGATCTACGCGGGCAGGTCGTGCTGATCAATTTCTGGGCGACCTGGTGCCCGCCGTGTCGCGCCGAAATGCCTGCGATCCAGCAGGCCTACGACCGCTTCCGTGACCAGGGCTTTCTCGTGCTGGCGGTCAACCAACAGGAAGACGCTGCGAGCGTGGCGAAGTACATGAGCGAGCAGCGCCTGACATTTCCGGCGCTGCTCGACAGCGATGCCCGGGTCAGCACCGACTATCAGGCGCGTGTCCTTCCCTCCAGTTTCTTCGTGGATCGCCGGGGGATCATTCGCGCCGTCTACCGCGGACCTATGTCGCGTGGTATGATTGAAGGCGCAATCGAGCAACTGATTGCTGAAACGCCGTAGGATGTATCCGATCATCGAACTGGGTCCCGTGAACCTGGGCAGCGGCGCGCTGCTGCTGGTCATTGCCGTTTTCGTCGGACATGTGCGATTTGAACGAGTGGCGCGGCGGCGCGGCGGCGAACTCCTTGCACACCGCGCTGGCCGTTGCGCGCCGTTCGCTCTGGTGGGCGCCGCCATTGGTGCGCGTTTGTGGTATGGACTGTTCAACTGGGATATGTACAGCCAGTCACCAGAGCTCTTTCTGATGCTCCGTGCGGGAGACCTGGCGTGGCCCGGCGCACTGATCGGCGGCGCTCTCGCTGGATATGCGTATCTGCGAGTGCGGCGCATGGACGATGCTGGTGTGTCACTGGCAGACGCCGCTGCACTGGCGCTTCCCCCGGCGCAAATGATTGCATCGTTCGGGCTGTTGCTCAGTGGCGAGGCTCTCGGCGCACCGACAGACCTGCCATGGGCAGCGCCACTGTTTGGCGCACCGCGGCATCCAGTCGCGCTCTACTATCTTCTGGCAGCGCTGGCGACCTGGGGAGCGCTGATGTGGGTCGTCCGTCGCTCCTCACAGCCAGGAATGCTTGCTGTGGCGTACCTGGCGTTGCAGGGTAGCGCCCTCCTTCTACTGGAAGCGCTGCGCGTTGATTCGCTGGTCGCTACTGGCGGCGTGCGCGTGGCACAGGTCGTCGGTCTGGCTATGATCATCGTGGCACTCTGGTGGAAACGAACTCATCCAACATCCGGACTACACCGCCTGTGACAGCGCCGCCAGCCGGTCAGGCGCTAATCCGCGTGTACGGCGACCTGAACGACTTTCTGCCGCTCCGTATGCGCGAGACGTGGTTTGCGCGCCCGTGCCGAGGATGCGAAACGGTCAAGAATTTGATTGAAACGTGTGGCGTGCCGCATCCTGAGATCGGCGCGCTGTTCATCAATGGCCGTCCGGTTGATTTCGACGAACTGGTACAACCAGGCGACGCTATCGAAGCCTTTCCGATTGCAGCAGCGCCGGAACCGCACATCCCCCTGCGTCCGCCGCTGATCGACACGCGCTTCGTGCTCGATACCCACCTGGGGCGACTGGCTGCCTACCTCCGCATGCTCGGCTACGACTGCCTTTACCGGAACGATGCGCACGACGCCGAACTGGCGCGACTGGCGCACGATGAGCAGCGAATCTTGCTGACTCGTGACCTGGGATTGCTCAAGCGCAGCACGGTCATCTATGGCGCATTCGTGCGAGAGGTTATTCCAACGCGTCAGATTGTTGAGGTGATGCGACGGTTCAACCTTGCGCCAGCGCCAACGGTCTTTCAACGTTGCATGCGTTGCAACAGTCTAACAGCACCGGTCAGCAAAGTGGAGATCGACCATCTGCTCGAACCAAAGACCCGCCAGTATTTCGACACATTCCGCCGCTGCCCGGTATGCGGCAAAATCTACTGGCAGGGGTCGCACTATAACCGCATGCAGGCGCTGCTGGAGCGCGCTGTGCGGGAAGGCGAGAGGCGAGAGGTCACAGGCGGGAAGGTTGAACATTGAACGTGGTCATCGCACGGCGCATCGTGCACATTGAACGCGAGCCGCGCCACTGGTGCGCCCCCCAGCGCCAGGGCGCGCCCCCTAGCGTCGGAGGGCGGAAAGATTACAGGCAGCGGGTAGGAATGTTTTCCCGATCCAATCCTTGACCCTTCCTCAGTTCTTGGCTCTCGATTCTCGGTTCTTGGTTCTCGGTTTTCCAGGAGCACACCATGCGCATCGCAATTGTCGGTGTAGGCGGAGTAGGCGGATATTTCGGCGGGCGGCTGGCGCAGGCTGGCGCAGACGTGACCTTTATTGCACGCGGCGACAACCTGACAGCATTGCGCGAACGCGGACTGCGGATCGAAAGCATCATCGGTGATGCCTGGATTGCACCAGTACAGGCGACCGATGACCCCTCGACTGTGGGACCGGTCGATATGGTACTGGTCGCAACCAAAGCCTGGCAACTCGACGACGCGATTGAGCAGATACGTCCGCTTATCGGACCGACAACCGGCGTCGTGCCATTGCTCAACGGCGTCGAAGCCTCGGATCGGTTGGCGCAGGCGCTAGGGGAAGCGCACGCCTTGAATGGCATCTGCTACATTTTCGTGGCGCGTGTTGCACCGGGCATCGTGCGGCATTCTGGAGGACACCCGCGCATCATCTTCGGCGAACGCGACAATCGCCGCACTGCGCGTGTTGAAGCGCTGCGCGACTGGCTGGAACGCGCAGGGGTGCAGGTCACGATCCCGACGAACATCGATGCAGAAGTCTGGCGCAAATTTGTTTTTGGAGCGACGACCAGCGGATTAGGAGCAGTCACCAGAGCGCCAATGGGATTGTTGCGCGAACTCCCGGAAACACGCTCACTTCTCATTCAGGGCATGCGCGAAATCGTCGCTGTGGCGCAGGCGCGTGGCATCGCCCTGGACGAAAGCGCTGTCACTGCTGCGCTGGCGCAACTCGACAGCCTACCCTATGAGACAACCACCTCCATGCAACGCGACATCATGGCAGGTCGTCCATCGGAACTAGAAGCACAAAATGGCGCCGTTGTACGCCTGGGCGCGGCGGCAGGCGCGCCAACGCCGCTCCATGCCTTCATTTACCATACGCTGTTGCCACAAGAGCGCCTGGCACGTCGTGGCACGCTGTAGCGACGTTGCAATGGCTGTCTCTACAGCGTGCCACGGCATTGATAAAAACAAACAGGGCGGTCGTGGAGCAATCACGACCGCCCTCCCGCTGCGCGCTCCCATTTCTACCGCCGTTCTACTAGCAGGCGGATCGCTGTGCGCTCTTCATCATCGATGGAGACATCAATGAAGGAAGGAATGCAAACAATGTCAATACCTTCTTCACTGAGATAACTGCGCGCAATCGCCACCGCTTTGATCGCCTGATTGGTTGCACCTGCCCCAATCGACTGCACCTCTGCCACACCGCTGTCGCGAATGACGCCAGCAATCGCGCCAGCGACGGCGCTGGGCCGTGAGCGAGTCGAGACCTTCAGAACCTCAGCGCCTTGTCGTTCAACCACGTCGGCGCTGTTTGCGCCGACGGCGCGAGTGGCGGGCGTGGAGTGCGAAAGATTGCTTGCCATACGTGCCTCCTCCGAATGGGTTGGGCGCCGGCCCGATGCGCCGGCTGGTAACTTGCGATGACATCACCAGAATTGTCGCAGTGCGAGACGCACGCCGGACAGCGGCGCCTCGCCACAGCTACGGAGAGACCGTGCGGCGAGGTCGGCAGTCGGGGCCGCTCCTGCCGTAAGGCGTCTTACGCCTTTGCTCCTCTGATCAGCGCGCGTAATCAACCGCGCGCGTCTCGCGAATGACCGTCACCTTGATCTGACCGGGATACTGCAAACTCTCCTCGATCTTTTTGGCAACATTCCGAGCGAGATAAATGCTGCCGAGGTCATCGATAGCGTCGGGTTGCACCAGCACCCGAACCTCGCGTCCGGCCTGAACAGCAAAGGCGCGTTGAACGCCAGAGAACGACGTCGCCACTGTTTCAAGCGCTTCGAGGCGCTTGATGTACAGATCGAGCGTCTCGCGGCGCGCTCCGGGGCGCCCGCCGGAGATAGCATCGACTGCCTGGACCAGCCAGGCTTCGACGGTTTGCGGTTCCTCATCGTTATGATGGGCAGCAATCGCATGAACGATTGCCGGCGATTTTCCTAGGCGACGCGCGATCTCAGCGCCGATCAGCGCATGTGGCCCCTGCACCTCATGGTCGACTGCTTTCCCGATATCGTGCAGCAACGCGGCAGTTTTCGCCACATTGATGTTTGCGCCGATCTCAGCAGCCATGTGCGCCGCAAGCAGCGCGCACTCCAGCGAATGCTGCAGTACGTTCTGCCCGTAACTCGTCCGATATTTCAGACGCCCCAGCAGTTTGATCAGATCAGGGTGCAGACCCTGCACGTTCGCTTCATAGGCGACCCGCTCGCCTTCCTCACGCATAATCTGTTCGACCTCCTGCTGGGTTTTGAGGACGACCTCTTCGATCCTTGTCGGGTGGATACGCCCGTCCTTGAGCAACTTGATCAGCGCTAGGCGCGCCACTTCCCGCCGCACCGGATCATGGCACGATAGCGTGACCGCCTCCGGGGTATCATCGACAATAATGTCAACGCCAGTTAGTTGCTCAAATGCGCGAATGTTACGTCCTTCACGACCAATAATCCGCCCTTTTAGCTCCTCGCTTGGGAGCGCAACTGTCGAAACAGTCACTTCAGCGACATACTCCGAGGCACATCGCTGAATGGCCATGCTGATCACTTTCCGCGCCATTTTGTCCGCTTCTTCGCGCATGTTCTTTTCGATCTCGCGAATGCGGCGCGCCGCTTCATCGCGCGTCTCGTCTTCGACGCGCTTCAGAATAATGGCGCGGGCTTCTTCCTGGCTCAGTGCAGAAATGCGCTCAAGCTCCGCGCGCTGCTGCTGACGCAGTTGCTCGGCCTCCTGGTAGAGTTGCTCTATCTGACGCTCGCGTTGCTGCAACTGGCGCTCACGTCGTTCAAGCCCCTCGATTTTGCGCTCGAGATTCTCCTCTTTCCGTTGCAGCCGTTCCTCCTGTTTCGCCAGCGCCGCACGCGCTTCGCGTATCTGCGCCTCTGCTTCGGCGCGCAGCCGGAGCGCTTCATCGGTCGCGCGGAGAATAAGATCCTTTTGCTCAGATCGCGTTGCTTCCAGTTGCAGTCGGGCTTCCGCCTCGATCCGCCGAATCTGGCTCTGCACGCTGTTTCTGTAGAGAAGAATGCCTATGCCTGCGCCAATGGCAAGTCCAACGATCAGCACAGGCAAGGCCCATACGAGCCATTGCACAACGTCCTCCTGCTCAATTGTAAAGGTGCAGCATGCTACAGCCCACTGCCGGGCTGTGGCTACGGGCTCAAACATGCGCTAACGTGTGTGGGTACATGCTATATTACTCTGTAGGTACATCTTCTGTCAAGATGAATAGATTGTCAAGGGTCATAATGGCATAATATCGCACCAATTTTGCGATCGTGTTACGCCAATGTACCTGCGTCGCCTCGAAATCCAGGGATTCAAGACGTTCGCCAGGCACACGCTGTTCGAGTTTCAGCCTGGCATCACTGCCGTCATCGGCCCTAACGGCAGCGGGAAGTCGAATCTCGTCGATGCCATCCGCTGGGTGCTTGGTGAGCAGCACCCTGGCATCCTGCGTTGCAAACGCACTGAAGACCTGATTTTCAGTGGCGGCGGGCGGCGCGCTCCTGCGGGTTTCGCCGAAGTCTCGCTGACGATCGATAACAGCGATCGCCTGCTGCCTGCGCCATATAGCGAAGTGACCATTACCCGCCGGGCAACGCGATCCGGCGACAATGAGTACTTTATCAATCGTCAGCGCGTTCGGCTCCGTGATGTCCAGGAAGTCGTGCAACCAATTAACGGCGCGTATGCGATTATCAATCAGGGGATGGTTGATGCCGCGCTTAACCTTCGCCCGTTGGAGCGCCGCCGTCTGTTCGAGGATGCGGCATCCATTAGCGTCTACGAGCAACGCCGCGCCGATGCGGAACGTCGTCTGCGCGAGACGCATGCCAATGTTGCGCGCTGTGCCGATATTCTAGCGGAACTCGAACCACGCCTTCGCTCTCTGAAGCGACAGGCGACGCTTGCCCGATCGCATCGTGATCTGACTGCCGAATTGCACGCAGTGCTCAAGGCATACTATGTTCGCCAGCAGCGTATAGCGCAGGAGGAGTGCGCCGTCGCCGAACAATCCGCTCGGTCGCTGGCAGAAGCGCTTACTGCACGCCAGACGGAAGCCGCCGCCGCATCTGCCGCGCTCCAACGCATCCGCGAACAGATTCAGGCGCTTCGCAACCACCTCGGCGCGCTGCACGCTGAAATTAACGCCTTGCACGCTGAGGCGGAGTCGGTGCAACGCACGCTGGCAGTCGGTCACGAGCGACTCATAGCGCTGACGCGCCAGATCGAGGATCAGGAGCGCGCTCTGCGCGACATCGACCAACAGCGCGCGCTCCAACAGTCGGAACACGAAGCCATTGTTGCACAACTCGCTGGCGCTGAACGGCGTCTCGAAGAATTGCAGCAGGAATATGCCGCCCACGAAGCGCGCCGCGCTGAACGAGCCACTAGGTATGCCGCAGCGCGCCAGGCGCTTGACAAGGCGCGTCGCACCTTGATAGAGACTCAGGCGGCGCTTGGCGCCACACAGCATCAGATACTGCAGATCAGCGATCAATGCGAACGTCTGGCGCGTGAGCGCGCGACCGCCGAAGCGTCACTGGCTGCTGCGCAGAATGCGCTGGCAGCTTGTCGCACCGCAAGCGTCCAGGCGGAAGCGCAGGTCGCGGCGCTGGAGCAGGAGCTGATGAGCGTATCGCTTCGCGTCGAACAGGCAATCAGCACTGTCGAACATTGTCGCCGCCAGCGCGCCGCCGCCGCCGAGACGTTTGAAGCAGCACGACGGCAGCAGATGGACTTGGAAACGCGCCTGGAGACGCTGCGCCGTCTCCATCGCAGTTATGCCGGAACGTTTGCTGGCGTGCGCGCCGCCATGCAGTGGGCGGAAGCACAGGGGCGGACCGGATTTGCACTGGTTGCCTCCCTGCTGCGCGTCCCGCCAGAATTCGAGGCGGCAATTGAAGCGGCGCTCGGCTCGCGCCTCCACAACATTGTGGTCGATCACTGGGAAGATGCCGAGGCAGCCATTGAGGCGCTCAAGCGGAGCGGCGAAGGGCGCGCCACCTTCCTCCCGCTCGATACTCTTCGCATACGCGGCGGCAATGGCGGGCGGGCGCGCATAGCAGTCGACCTGAACGATGGCGTGCTGGGCATAGCGGCCGACCTGATCGAGGTCGACGAACGCTATCGTCCGGTCGCTCACCTGCTCCTTGGCCGCACCCTGGTAGTGCGCACGCTAGCGATCGCCCGGCGCGAACTTCGGTGTATTAGCAGCGGATGGACCATTGTAACCCTGGCTGGGGAGCAGGTCAGCGCCGCTGGCGCCGTCACCGGCGGCGCGGCCGTGAAGGAAAGCGGAACCCTGCGGCGCGAACGCGAACTCCGCGAACTTCCTGAACTGCTGGACGCGGCGACCCGCGCTGTCGAACAGGCGCATGCACAGTTCGTTGCTGCCAGCGAAGCGTATGCCGCTGCCGAACGGGCAGCGCACGAGGCGGAATGTCACCGACGCCAGGTCCAGCGCAACCTCGACCAGGCGCGAGTTGCTGCGGTCCAGGCGCAGCGCGCTGTTGATCGCGCCGAGACGGAGTGTCTGATCCGGCAGCAGCGCATCGATCAGATCGATGCCGATCTCACTGCGCTCCAGGACCGCCTCGGATCCGTCATCGCTGAACGAGATGAGCTGACGCGGCGCGAAGCCGCAGCGCGTGCGCATGTCGATCAGTTACAGGCCCAGGAAGAAGCGCAACGCACCGCAGACGCCGCTGCCGACGAGGCGCTGGCGAGTCTGCGCACGCGCTGCGCCGACGCCGAAGGTGAAGTGCGCGCCCTGCGCGCCGTTCTGCAGCATAGCACGCAGGCCCTGAAACGTATTGATGCGCACTATCGGGCGCTGACAGAGCGCATCGAGCGTCTGCACCGCGAACGCGACACGTTGGCGCTCGAACTGCCGCACATTGCCGCTCGTCATCAGACGCTCCTGGCACAGATTGACGCAATCCGCGCTCGCATCGATCCTGCCGAAGCGGAATTGAACGCTCTGGAACAGCAGCGTGAAGTGCACGAAGCGCGCGCACAGCATCTGACCAGCGCCCTGATCGAAGCCGAATCAGCGTACAACCGAGCAACGGTCGAGGCGCAACGTGCGCGTGATCGCCTGGACGCGCTGCGGGAGCGTGCCGCTAGCGACGGCATCGATATCGAAGCCGCCGCCCATTCTCATCCGGAACCTTTGCCAGACGGCGACCTAGACGCGCTGCATCAGCGCATTGTCGAATTGAAACAACGCATTTCACGGTTGGGAGTCATCAATCCGCTGGCGCTCGAAGAGTATGAAGAAGCCGCCGCGCGCTACGAGTTCCTAAGCAACCAGATGCACGATCTTCGCACCGCATCGGCGACGCTCAACGAATTGATTGCCGAACTGGACCACGCCATCCGCACCCGCTTCGAAACAACGTTTCGCGTGGTCGCCGCCGAGTTCGAGCGCAGTTTCACCCGGTTATTCGGCGGCGGCGAAGCGCGCCTCGTGTTGATCACGGACCACGACGACGAGAACGACGACCAGAGCGGCGCCAGACCATCAGGCATCGCTTCGCTCGGCGTTGACATGATTGTCCGTCCGCCGGGGAAGCGACAGCAACACCTGGCGTTGCTATCGGGCGGAGAACGCGCATTGACTGCCGCTGCGCTGCTCTTCGCCATCCTAAAGGCGAATCCAACGCCGTTCTGCGTTCTCGATGAGGTCGATGCCGCGCTCGATGAGGCGAACGTTGGGCGCTTCCGCGATGTGCTCGCCGAACTGAGCGGAAAGACGCAGTTTATTATCGTCACGCACAATCGCGGTACCATTGAGGTCGCTGACGCAATTTACGGCGTCACTATGGGCGACGACGGCGCATCCCGCGTGCTCTCGCTCCGGCTTGAGGAGGTTGATCGTTCGTAGAGCCTGCTCAAACACGAGGGGATATGCGGCATCGTTGACTATAACGGCGTAAGGACGGGGCTCAAACCTGCCTCACCTGCCGCCGCTCCGCGGCCTCGCCGGATCGACGCGGCGTTCTTGCACAGGCGGCGTGAACGGTGCGCTCCAATACGTCTAGCGGGGGAATGATTGTTCGCAAACAGACGCGATACTATGACTCCACCGGCTTCACGCACACGAAGATCACCTCCGTCGCATCGAGACCGAAGCGCTCAATTGCTTCAGCATCCGCCACATCGCTGGCACGTATTGTCTGAACAGAGAAGCCTGAGTCCGACAGACGATCAACGATGTCAAACCCGTACCAGCGCACGTGATCAAACTGTCCAAACAAACGCTCCCGTTCAACTGGATCGGTCACATCTGGTCTTCGAAGGTCGGCTTATCCCATAATGGCGTGAGGATCATCGCCATGCCGCCGGGGCGCAGCACTCGTTGCAATTCTCGCATCGCAGTGCGATCATCAGGAATATGCTCGAGCACGTGGCTACAGTATATGAAATCGAACATACGAGATGCGAATGGCAACCGCCTGGCGTCTGCGCATACCAGGACGCTGGCTGCGTCCAGGTCCATCGACACGTATGTGACTCCTGGCAAATGATAAAACGCCTGCCTGAGCGCCTCTTCAGGCGCGATGTGAAGCATTTGTCGAATGGCGTGCATAGGCAGGATATGCTGCCTGATGTACAGCCAGCTCATCCAGTGACGTTGCAGCGATCGACAGACCGGACACCAGCGAAAGAATGGCCGGTGCAGCACAAGAAAGCGTGAAAGATGGGCGCCGCACAGGGGACATTCGTGTCGCTTTCCGCGAAACAGCGCTGCTCGCAGGGATGGAGGCCAGCGAAACAGGAGTGCGGCGATCAGGAAATCAACCGCGCGACGCATACTATCGCGCGATTGTAGTGCAACACGGATCCGGGTAAACATCACAGGGTCGATTTCTGCCAGAACCTGCGGTACGCAAGGAGTATACCATCGATGACTGATTTCACTGCCGCCATTTTTGACATGGATGGCACCCTGCTCAACAATATGCCGCTCTATTATCGGGCTTTCCGGATGTTCCTTGAGCGGCATGGCTTGCGTCCACCGCCGCCGTCTGAAGCTGTTCGACTGATCGGCAAGCGACAGAGCGATATTTTTCCGGCGCTCTTTGGGCGTGCATTGACGCCGGAAGAAATCGCACGCTACACTCAAGAAGCTGGGCGCCTCTACCGTGAAATGCTAGTGGGCGTCAAGCCGCTTCCTGGTCTGCTGCGCTTCCTCGACACGCTCAAACAGCAAGGGGTGCGCATCGGGCTGGCAACATCCGCTCCCAGAGAGAATGTTGCGCCAACGCTCGCGGCGCTCGACATCGCCGACCGTTTCGACGCTATCACTCTTGGCGATGAAGTGCCGCGCGGCAAACCAGCACCCGACATCTTTCTCGAAGCAGCGCGGCGCCTCGGGCAACCTGCCGACCGCTGCGTGGTCTTTGAAGACTCACACGCAGGTATTGCCGCCGCACGCGCCGCTGGCATGCGCTGCGTCGCACTAGCAACCACTCACACAGCCGACGAACTGCGCAGCGCTGGTCCCGACCTGATCGTCGCCGATTATGACGAGCTGCTCCGTGTGATGCCTCCTCTATTGTTTCCCTCACGCGGAGGAGACATACGCGCTTCTTGAACAGGCTGACAATCGGTCTGGCAGTGTGAAGTTCTTGAACCGCGATGAAAGTTTGCCGCGTCTTGTCTCCTCCGAGGGGAGAAGGGAACGTTTGGGCGTCTCGATGACTAACACCATTCTACTGCGTGCAGAATGCCTGCAAATCCTCCGCAGGGCAGCAAGTAACGCACACTGGCGACCTTGTACTGATTCAGACGGGTTTGAGTCGGGTGATGGATGAGCCTTGCTGCGAAACGCACTAGTGCGTCTCCGGCAGCACCTCGTTCTTCAGATCTTCCAGGCTCTTGATTGCCCGATTAACGTTGCGGCGGAGCAGATCATATATCTCAGCCGAGACATTGCCTCTCAGTTGCCCTTGAGCGATCATATCGGCTGCCAGCACCAGCACAGTGAGACACTGAATGAGTTCCGTCGCTGCAGGCGATCCCGCCAGGCGATATTCGCGCAGACGGTGCAGTGCCTTCTCTGCCTGACGCGCATTAGGTTGGAGCCAGACGAAGAATGACTGAGAGGCGACGGCATCTGTTCGCCCCTGGACCATCATATCGACAGCGCTAGCGAGCATCGTTAGCGATTTGCTGAGCTGACGTATAATTGCCTGGAGCGCAGCCCGCCGATGGATGCTTTTGTGCATATCGAGGGATGCCGCCTGTGCACCGGTCAGCATACTGGACAGCGAGGGGGATGGATCAATCATTCTCGTACTCCTGCCTTGAAGGGATGCGCATGACGTTGCCGCTTCAGCATCGTTACAGGGATGCTCGGCATCCAGGTTCGTGAAGCCTTGGATTAACAAATTGTCATTTCCATGGGGATGATTATACCGTTTGACAACCAATAGCGGCAACGCGCCATGAGTCCTGATGTTGAACAGTACCCGTTGGTGTGTCGTAGGGGTTTGCTCTGCTTGTATCCCTGCCCCAATCGCTATTGAACGGACGCATCAGGAGGAATTCGATGCAGAGAGTCGAGCAGAAAGCAGCACGCAGCGCGCATGCGCTCCTGAAGCAGCGCACCGCGCCAGCAGTTGGAACAATGCTGATGATCGCCCTGGCGCTCAGCATGCTGATGCTCGCACCACGCGCGTTTGGGCTCGCCGATTTTCTCACGACCGACGAGGCGCATCACTGGATTCGCTTCACCGAGCGGTTTGACGCGGCGATCACCGATGGTCGCTGGGCAGACACCATCTACGTCGGGCATCCCGGCATCACCATGTTCTGGTTGGGGCGCATTGGGCTGATGCTCGAGCGAACAGTGCGTGCGCTAGGATGGATCGGAGCGCCCACTATGGTCGAGCATCTCGCCTGGCTTCGGCTGCCAGGTGTGATCCTGCAGGTGCTCTTCGGCATTGCCACCTGGCTCTTGCTGCGCCGCCTTATCGACCCGACGGTCGCGCTGATCGCGTCGTTCCTATGGGCAACGTCGCCCTATTTGATCGCCCATGGTCGTGTGCTCCACCTCGACGCGCTTCTGACCGGCCTGATCACGACCGGCCTGCTCCTGATGCTGGTTTCGTGGCAGCAGCAACAGACCGGCAAAGGAGGATGGATGGCTTTGCTCGGCTCTGGGGCGCTGACCGGACTCGCGCTGCTGACGAAAGGACCTGCTCTCATTTTTTTGCCGTTCATCGGTTTTCTTCTGTTCGCGCTTGCACCCGTAGACGCTGCATCACTCCGGCACAGGAGCAGCGTACAACGCCTTGCTTCAGAGATTGTCCATCGCCTACGGCACGCAGGCATACGCTACGCCGCATGGTTGGGAGTTGCGCTTTGCGTTGCATTTATGGGATGGCCTGCGCTCTGGGCGGCGCCGGAGGCGGCAATTCAGGCGTACATCAATGAGATCATTTTCAACGGCGGACGTCCCAACGGTGACGGGCAGTTCTTCAACGGCCAAGCAGTCGGCGATCCCGGGGTGTGGTTCTACCCCGTCTCCTGTCTGTTTCGCACGACGCCAGTGATGCTGTTTGGGTTGATCTTGTTTGGCGCCTTCGCCGCCTTCGATGCTTTGCGCTTCCGCAAGCGCTGCGATACGCCGTTCGACAGCCGGTATCGCATCCTCGCCGTCCTGATCGCGTTCGCCGCGTTCTGGACCCTGATTATGACGCTGGGACCAAAAAAGTTTGACCGGTACGTGCTGCCGATCTGGCCCTCGCTGCTCGTCCTGGCGGCAACCGGGATTGCGCGCGCATATGTCACTGCGCAGGCGTGGTTCGCCAGCCGCGCAATGGCGATGCGACGGAGCGGCGCGGGGTTCGCCCGCATTCCGCTGGCAGCGTTGTTCGCGCTGGGGATTGTCGAAGTTGGTCAAGTTGTCTGGTATCACCCGTACTACCTGAGTTACTACAATCCGCTCCTGGGAGGCGGGCCTGTCGCGCAGCGGATGTTCCTCATCGGTTGGGGCGAAGGAATGGATCAAGTGGGAGCATGGTTGAGCGCGCGCCCCGATATCCGATATGGACCGGTCATCTCGGCGCTGAGGCCAACACTGCAACCATTTGTGCCGGTCGATGTGCGAGACATTACTGACCTTGGAAAACTACCGATCAATTATGCCGTCGTCTACCTGGAATCGGTGCAGCGCGGCGCCCATCCCGACATTTACCGACAGTTTGAGTCCATGACGCCGATCCACACAATCACTATTCACGGGATCGAGTATGCGAAGATCTATCAGTTGCCGCGTCCATACCAGCAGCCGATCCATGCACAGTTTGGCGACGAAATCCTGCTGCATGGGGTCACAATCGAGTCAGCTCGTGATCAGTTGGTCGTGACGCCGTCTTGGGGGGCGCTCGTATCTCCAGCGCGCGATTACACGGTGTTTCTTCAGATGATTGATGCACAAGGACAACGTGTCGCTGGCGTGGACGTTCCGCCGGCCGGCGTCGGCGGTCTGCCAACCAGCGCGTGGCAGGCAGGCCAGCAGGTGGCTGTACCGTTGCCGCTGCCGCTGCCGCCTGACCTTCAGGCGGGAGTGTACGAGATCGTTATTGGATTGTATGATGCCAGCAGCGGCGAACGTTTGCCCGTCAGCGGCGGCGCTGCGTCAGATCCGGCGCGCGCCGGGGCGCATGCGCTACGGTTGACGACCATCACGCATACGGAGGTCAGGAGGCGATGAAGAAAGCGTTAGTGCTCTCAGGCGGCGGCGGCCGCGGCGCGTATCATATCGGCGTGATCGAGGCGCTGGTGGAACGCGACTGGATGCAGGACGGCAGGGGGCCCGATATTATCGCTGGCACGTCGATCGGCGCCATTAACGCTGCAGCGCTAGCATCGGGCCTGACGGTCGCCGATCTAAAAGCGCGCTGGCTTGATATGCACACCGAGGATGTGCATCGGTTATCGAGCGACCTGCCTGCGATCAGCCGGCCCTTCATTCGGTTTCTCATGCACAGCGTACTGACCTCGGACGTGCATGGCGGATCGCCCGCCGCGCTGCCGCCAGAAGAGCGCAGCATGAGCGCCGAAGGATTGCTCAAGCGCATTAGCAACGTCTTTCGCAGTCGACCGTTTCGCAGCCTGCTCGACACCGCCCCCTGGCGCCATACGCTGAGCCGCTGGATGAACTTCGAGCGGATTAACTCGCCGGATGCTCCTGCCCTGCTACTCACTGCAACCGATCTACAATCGGGCGATCTGCGGGTCTTCTGCAACCGACCGCTGCGCGACCAGCCAGCCGACACAATCACCATCGACCATCTGATGGCATCGTCGAGCATTCCGACTATCTATCCATGGACGGAGATCGACGGACGGAAATACTGGGACGGCGCGGTGCTGGCGAATACACCGCTGGGACCGGTGATTGACCTTGCTGCTGGCGAGGATGTCGAGATCGTGGTCGTTATAATGACGCCGTGGGACATGACGCCCGAAGCGATGCGCCAGCAGTTACAGGACGTTCCGCAGGACCTAGTCCAAGCATTGTCACTGACGCTCGATTGGGCCTTGCTAGCATCGTATCGTACCGCCGTCAAAATGTTACGCGCCTACAATCGTCTGGCGGAAGCAGCGCACAAACTGGAACGCGCCGCGCAACAGACTGGCAACCCCGAACTGCGGATAGAGGGGAGCATTCCGCGCATCATTACCGAACCGCTGGTCGTTGCGCCGCAACGATTGATGCCGCTCGAGTGGATTATCGACTACGAAGAGCATAATCATCGGATCCTGTTTGAGATGGGACGCAACGACGCACTGCGCGCACTGGACAGGCAGTTGCTCAACCGTCTGCTGCATCAGCCATGATCGACCTGCACGTCCATAACCAGCGCAACCTCTAATCGCGCACTATGGACGCCGGAGACACTTACAACGGGAGCGGCGCGCGCCAGTCTACGCGTCATTGCCGTCGCCAACCACAATACAATACCGCTGCAGTTCGAGCACTGCAGGAAGCCGACGCACGCGGCGTTCAGATGACTTCTAGGGGCGAGATAACAGTAGGTCTCCCGCCCAGTCACGTCAACCGCTTGCACAGTGGCCTGAAGCGTGGCGCCGTGCATCGCTGGAAAAGTCGGAAAAGGCGACCGCATTACAAGGTGATTACGGTCGCTCGTGGGTTACAGGGAGAACGTAAAGATATGGTAGAATAGCGGCATCATCACTGGTCATCCTGACGATCTACGATAAACGGCGAGTTCTGAGACGCCCCACAGGGAAGGAAATCACGCCAACTGGGCCCCCTCGCAGGGTAAGGTGATCACCGGTTGCACTGGGGTTTGCAGAAGAGTGGAGGCGTATGTATGTCTAAGACGACGGAACTGTCACCCAACGGTAACACCAGTACCATCCTGATCGTCGAAGATGATGCGGCAACCCGGCGTCTCTACAAGTTTCTGTTGTCGAATAGCGGCTATCTTGTTCTGGAAGCGGAAGATGGTCTGGCGGCAGTCGAAATGCTACAGCGTCATCGTTGCGACCTGGTGATCACTGACATGAATATGCCACGCATGGACGGGCTGGATCTCATTCGAGCCATCCGAAAGGATTTTGGTGACATCTATGTGATTCTGATCACGGCGTTTGGTACGCCAGACACGTATAAGCAGGCGATGCGCCTCGGCGCCAACGATTACCTAGCCAAACCATTTGACTTTGAAGAGCTCGAACGGCGGGTCCATTCCTACTTCCGCAATCGCCATCGCCCCCCTACGCCATGTTAGTCTTTTAGGCGATCCCTCTCCCGCCAAAGACCGTGCATCAGCACGGTCTTTTAAGTAAGCGGCATCCACGCAAGCCATGTGCGACTCTGGTTCGTTACAAGAAATGCCCTCGCGCTATAATACGATTCGGGCTACGACATATGCAAGCGAGGCAGCCATGAGTCACGCTCCTTCAACGTATATTGCCCCCGTTCGTGTGCTCGTCGTCGAAGATGATCCGATGGTCAGCAGTTTCTGCGCACGATTGCTGCAGATGAAAGGATACACGGTCAGGACAGCGTTCAACGGGCGTGAAGCGTTAGATATTCTGCAAACCCATCAGTTCGACCTGGTTCTTACCGATCTGCAGATGCCTGAAATGGGCGGCATGGCGCTACTGCGGGAAATGCGCAACCATTACCCGGATATTGACACAATCATGTTTACGGCGTATGCGACGGTAGAAACAGCGCGCGAGGCGCTGAAACTGGGCGCCTTCGATTATCTGACCAAGCCGTTCAGCGTCGATGAACTCGAACGAACTGTGCGTCGCGCCGTCGAGTGGCGACGGGTACGTCAGGAGCGCCAGCGCCTCTCTGAGGTCATTGCACTGTACGAGATCAGTCAGACGTTCACCAGTACGCTCGATACCGAGACCGCAGTGCGCGAAATCGTCGAATTGCTATGGCGACGATTCTCACCGGCGGAACTTTCGCTCTCCCTCGTGCATCCCGAAGACAACGAACTCGAACTGCTCGCGCACCGGGGAGCATCGTCGAACGCAACTGTCGGCGTTCGTGTGCCGATCCATCAGGAACTTTGCTGCGACGCGCTCTTTGAAGGGCATGCGCGACTGGTCAACGGCCCGCAACCGGTCGACCCCTCCCATCTCGCGCGCCTTGTTCTCCGAAGCAATGATCGACCGGTCGGCGTGCTCGACCTGATTCGCGCCCCCGACCAACCGGGATTCGACAGCGACGACCGCACCCTCCTGGCTATCTGCGCGTCACAGATTGCCGCCTCGCTCGACAACAGCCGTCTCTACCGTCAATTGAAGCAGCAGAATCTCGAAACCATCGCTGCCCTGGCCGCCTCGATCGATGCACGTGATCCCTACACCGCCGGGCATTCATTACAGGTGATGCGGTATGCGGTGCGTCTAGGCGAGGTCATAGGACTGGAGAAAGAACGCATTGAAGCGCTCCGCTACGGCGGGTTGCTCCATGATATCGGCAAGATTGGCGTCCCCGACGCCATCCTGCTGAAACCAGCGCGCCTGTCGCCTGAAGAAATGGATATTATGCGCGCGCACGCCGTGATAGGCGTCGAGATTGTGCGTGGCATCAAGGCGTTGCGTGCCGTGCTGCCTATCATTCGCCATCACCACGAGCGAATCGACGGCACTGGCTACCCCGATGGGCTGTCTGGCGATCAGATACCGCTCGAAGCCCGTATCATGGCGATTGCCGACGCATACGACACGATGACCTCGGATCGCGCCTATCGCCGTGCGATGAGCCAGGATGAGGCGATTGCTGAACTTCAACGCGGACGCGGAACACAGTGGGACGCCGACCTGATTGACCGATTTATTGAGCTGCTAAATGCTGAGGCGCACCAGTTGCGCCTGCCGCACCCGCGTGCTGCGCAGGTCGCGCCTGATCAAGCGGCGGTGCATATTCCTCACATCGCTTTGCCGCAGTTCTGATGCGCTTGACAAACATCACACCTGTCGGTACCATAAAGAATAGGTGCAGCAGTATTGAGATCAGACGATACCCATCAATCTCCGCAGAGGTCTGACTCTGCTTGCACGGCGTTCCTGTATTCCGCCCGACTGCCAGACTCCAGAGTCTTTTTGGTGCAACGAAAGGATTCGGTTCAGTGAAGATTTCCGGTAGCTACACGATTGACGCGCCGCGTGAAGTCGTGTGGGAAGCGCTGAACGACATCGAAGTGTTGGCGCGAATCGTTCCAGGATGTGAACGCCTTGAGCAGGTTGGCGACAATGAATACGAAGGAACGATCAAGATCGGCATCCAGGCCATCCGCGGCGTCTACAACGGTCGCATCCGCATCGAAGACATTGACCCGCCAAATCATTACAAATTGATCGCCAGCGGAAAAAGCGCCAACGGCGTCGTCGATGGTGCTGGCACGGTTGATCTGCTGAATCAGGACGGGAAAACGCTGCTTGTGTATAGCGGCGAGGCGCAGGTCGGCGGGACGCTGGCGAGCGTCGGGCAGCGCCTGATCGAAGGCGCCTCGCGCCAGTTGATCAATCAGTCGCTCAAGGCGCTCGCTGAGCAGGTGGCAACCCGCGTTGCCGCTCCAGTTGCTGTAGGCGTTCCTGCCGCCGCCGAAGCGCCTGCCGCCGCCGAAGCGCCTGCCGCTCCCGCTGAAGCGCCGTCGGCGCCGCCGCCTGCGCCTGAACGTCGAACAGTAGTGGTGCCCCCTGAAGAACAGTTGCGTCCCGAGTCAGTCATTTTCGGCATTATCAATGACTTCATCGCCGAGCGCCCGTGGGCGCCCTGGATTATCGTCGCCTTCCTGATCGGCTACATTCTCGGTCGGTCGCGCAGCCGCCGGGAACGCTAGCATATCTCCCCGACTCCGCTTATCCGCTGCTCAATGAGGAGGTGTTAACAGTGGCAACAATTACGGTTACGGTCAATGGCAAATCGTACACCAGCGACGTCGAGCCGCGCATGTTGCTCGTTCACTATTTGCGTGAGCACCTGAACCTGACCGGCACGCACATCGGCTGCGACACCAGCCAGTGTGGCGCGTGCGTGGTGCTGGTCGACGGTGTCAGCGTCAAGTCGTGTACGATGCTGGCTGTGCAGGCTGATGGCGCAAATGTACTGACAATTGAAGGTCTGGCGCAGAACGGGCAACTGCATCCGCTGCAGGAAGGGTTCTGGGAATGCCACGGCCTGCAGTGCGGCTACTGCACGCCGGGCATGATTATGGCAGCCTACGACTTGTTGCAGCAGAATCCCAACCCAACCGACGAGGAAGTGCGCCACGGGCTGGAAGGGAACCTCTGCCGCTGCACTGGGTATCACAACATTGTGCGCGCTGTGCAGTACGCCGCCGCAAAGATGCGCGGCGAAGCAGTTCCGGCATAAATCGCTTGTCTGGATGGAATGACCGCACCCATCGCTCGACTTCTGGTTTTTCTCCGCACCTAGAAGGGAAAAGAAACAGCGATGACAGCTGAAACGATGCCAACGAAGCTGGTGGGTCAGGCAATCAAGCGCCGCGAAGACCCGCAGTTGATTACGGGACAGGGGAGCTTCCTCGATGACATCAAACTCCCGGGTATGACGCACGCCTGTGTGCTGCGCAGCCCCTACGCCCACGCAAAGATCAAGTCCATTGACACGAGTAAGGCAAAAGCCCATCCGGGGGTGGTCGCCGTCTTTACCGGCGAAGACATGCTTGACCTCAATCCGCTCCCATGCGCCTGGCAGGCGGGGCGCGTGAAGAACAACGTTAACACGCCGCGCGTCCTGGCGGTTGGTGAGGTGCACTTCGTTGGCGATCCGGTCGCGCTGGTGATTGCCGAGGATCGCTATATTGCGCGTGATGCCTGCGACCTGATTGAGGTCGAGTATGAGCCGCTGCCGGTGGTGGTGGACGCCAAGAAAGCCACTGAGCCAGGCGCGCCGCAGCTCCACGAGAACGCGCCCAACAATATCGTCATGGAATGGGAGGCGGGCGATAAGGCGAAAGCCGATGCTGCTATCGCCGCGGCTGAGGTGGTGGTGCGCGAACAGATTATCAATCAGCGCCTCATTCCCACCCCCATGGAAACCCGCGGTTCGATTGCGCGTTACGAGCCAGCAACTGGCGAGTTCACGCTCTGGACCACTTCGCAGGCGCCGCACGTGATGCGTCTAGTGCTGACGGCGTTCGTTTTCGGCATTCCCGAAACGAAACTGCGCGTCATTTCGCCGAATGTCGGCGGTGGATTCGGGCAGAAGATCTTTTGCTACAACGACATGGCGTTTACGATGTGGGCAGCGCGCAAGATCGGTCGTCCGGTGAAATTCGTTGAAGACCGCAGCGAGAATTACAAGTATTCGACCCACGGGCGCGACCACATCACCGACGTTGAGCTTGCTGGCAACCGCGACGGCACAATTACCGGGCTACGCGTCACTACCTACGCGAACCTCGGCGCCTATCTGAGCACGATTGCGCCTGGCATTCCGACAACCCTCTACGGTCGGATTATCACCGGCGCGTACCGCATCCCTGCCGCTTACGTCAAGGTGTACGGCGTCTACACCAATACGGCGATGGTCGATGCCTACCGCGGCGCCGGTCGTCCTGAAGCGTCGTACTTGATCGAGCGCATGGTGGATCGCTTTGCCGCCGAGATCGGGATGGACCCGGCGGAGGTGCGGCGCAAGAATTTTATTCCGCCCGACGCCTTCCCGTATGATAATGGGCTGGGGCTGCTGCCGTATGACAGCGGCAACTACGAGGCGGCGCTCAACAAGGCGCTCGAGATTGTCGGATACGCCGAATTCCGTAAGCAGCAGGAGGAGGCGCGTAAGCAGGGCAAATACCTCGGGATCGGCATCAGTTCGTATGTCGAAATCTGCGGCGTGGCGCCAAGCAAGTGGATTGGTCTCCCCGGCGAAGGGTGGGGCGCTGGTCTCTGGGAGAGCGCCAACGTGCGCGTTCACCTGACGGGCAAAGTCGTTGTCACGACCGGTTCGCTGCCGCATGGTCAGGGGGTCGAGACCACCTTTGCACAGATTGTCGCCGATGAACTTGGCGTGCCGTATGACGACGTGGTGATCGAACACTCCGACACAGCCGGCACGCCATTCGGCTACGGCACCTATGGCTCGCGCTCGCTGGCAGTCGGCGGCATGGCCGTCTACCGCAGCGTGGCGAAGATCAAGGAGAAGGCAAAGAAGATCGCCGCGCATATGCTCGAAGCTAATCCCGACGACATGGTGTACGAAAACGGGCGCGTCTACGTCAAAGGTTCGCCCGACCGCTTCAAGACGCTAGCGGAGATCGCGCTCCAGGCATCAGTGGCATACGACCTGCCGGAAGGCATGGAACCCTTCCTCGACGAAACAACGTACTACGACCCGCCGAACTGCACCTTCCCCTTTGGCACGCATATCGCCATCGTCGAGGTGGACCCGGACACCGGCATTGTGGATCTGAAGCGCTACGTAGCGGTTGACGATTGTGGCAATGTCATCAACCCGATGATTGTCGATGGCCAGATCCACGGCGGCATCGCCCAGGGTATTGCGCAGGCGCTCTATGAGCGCGCCGTGTACGATGAGAACGGGCAACTGGTCACCGGTACGCTTATGGACTACGCTGTGCCTGCTGCGCATATGCTGCCGCCATTTGAGACAGCCCGCACCGTCACGCCCAGTCCGGTCAACCCGCTGGGGGTGAAGGGCGCAGGCGAGGCAGGGACGATTGCCAGCGCGCAAGCGGTGATGAACGCGGTTATCGATGCGCTCTCGCCATTTGGCGTCAAGCATATGCAGATGCCGGCGACGCCCGAAAACGTGTGGAAAGCCATCCGCGCAGCGCAGGCGGCGTCCTGACGGAGCAATCAACGCGAACCCGGCAGATAGAGCAGGCGTTGGCGGACGGGGAGCGGACTTCCCGTCCGCCAGAAATGGATCTACTGCCGATCCATCTCAATCTATCTCGACTTGCCTACATCCGTGTTCCATCACACGCCACGCTCGCAGGAGCGATCAACATTGGTCAGCGGTTGGCTAGTCTCTCCAGGAAAATTGTCGCAGCGCGTCTTATTAGACGCTTACCTGGAATTGAGGAGCATCTCTCATGATACCGGCACCCTTTCAGTATTATGCAGCCAAAACGGTCAACGAGGCTATCGGGCTGCTCCAGCAGCACGGCGAGGACGCCAAGCTTCTGGCGGGCGGTCACTCGCTGCTGCCAGCGCTGAAGCTGCGCCTGGCGCAACCCGCTGTGCTGATCGATATCAGTCGCGTGTCGGAACTGAAGGGCATCACGTCGAACGGTGATCGTCTAGTGATCGGCGCAGGGTCGACCTACTATGAGATCGCAAGGAATGAAGCGGTGCGCGCTGGCTGCCCAGTGCTCGCCGAGTGCGTCGGTCAGATCGGCGACATCCAGGTGCGCAATCGCGGAACAATAGGCGGCTCACTGGCGCACGCTGACCCTGCGGCTGACCCCCCTGCCGTCGCGCTGGCGCTTGGCGCGACAATTAACGTCATGGGACCGAACGGTGCGCGCAGCATTGCCGCTGACAACATGTTCGTGGGAATGCTGACCACGGCGCTGTCGTCGGATGAAGTCATCACGTCGGTCACTTTCCCCATTCTGGGCAAGGGCGAAGGCGCAGCATACGCCAAACTGCGCCATCCGGCGTCGCGCTATGCCATCGTCGGAGTGGCGGCATATGTCAAATTCGACAACGGGACCGTCTCCGCCTGTCGCATTGGCGTCACCGGCGCTGGTTCAGTAGCGGTGCGGCAGCCAGCCGCCGAAGCTGCGCTCGTCGGCACATCCGGCGACGACGCAGCCATTGCGGCGGCGGCAAACGCTGCTGGCGACGGGATCGATTATCTGGGCGACATCCACGCTTCTGCAGAGTACCGCCAGGCGATGGTGAAGGTCTTTACCCGCCGTGCGCTGACCGAGGCGGTGCGACGGGCAAGGGGGTAGTGGTTCAAGGGTTAGGAGTTAGAGGCTAGGACTCACGCCTCACAGGTGAACATACACAAAGGCACGGAGGCGAGGATAATGCTCCTTTGCGCCTCTGTGTCTTTGTGTGAGCAATCAGGCGGTGAACGTGCGGGAATCGGCGCTGCGGGCAGATGGAGCCTTTTTGCCTGGCGATTGTATGGTTATATGCTCCGCTATGCGCTCTCGCGCCGGGCGGTTGAAGGCTTTTGAAATATATTCCGCTATCCGCCCACCCGCCCGCGCAGGCGGGCTACGGTTGCGAAGCCCGCCTGCGCGGGCTAAATCCAGCAATACCGGATTATGTTCTCAACGTCCATCAGACCGCAGCGTCCCTGATTTTCCTTCATCAGCCCGCAGCATCCGATGAAAACTTGAGACCTGCCCGGCACGAAGCGAGTCCTACAGCGCGGCCTGTGCTGCCTATCATCACGCTCCAGACAGCGTGAGGGCGGGTCTGAGAACCGCCTCTTGCGCTCTGCGCCGCGCCCTGCGCTCACGCGCACTCGACGGCGTTCACTGTCTGCCAGGTCACAAGCGTAGATTTTCCTGGCAACTCAATACATTGTGTTACATTGTGTTACTCGTTTTGGACATTAGCACGCCCAATCGCCTCCTTCTCCCGCGTGCGGTAGAAGAGGGCAGGAAGGATGCTTACGAGAGCAGGGTTTCCAGCAGGCTTCTGCGTTGCATCATCTGTCTTGGGCATTAGGACGCCTCAACTCCCCCTCCGTTACATCGCCCGTTTCAGGCAACAGAACGCCCCTACTCCCTTCTCCCCTAGTGGGAGAAGGGGGTAGCTCACAAGGGTAGACTTTTTTGGTCAGCCCTCACGTCGCATTGCCCGTTTCAGGCAGCAGGACGCCCCTACCTCCTTCTCCCCTAGTGGGAGAAGGGGGGCAGGGAGGATGAGGGGGAAAAGGCGGCAGGATGCGGCAAACTCATTTCGCACCCTAAAAGCCTACACTTGAGAAGAAGGGGGTAGAGGGATGCTCACAAGTGTAGATTTTTGGCAAGCCCTCGCGTTGCATCGCTCGTTCCCAGGCATCAGGACACCCTCTCCCCATATGGGAGAAAGGGGGTAGGGGGTCGGAACGCGGAAAGCATCCATCGCGCTGCAAAAACGCTACACCTGTGAGGGTGGGAGAAGGGGACGGGGGAATGAGGGGAAAAGGGTGTCAGGACGCGGAAAAACATCTACCGCACCACAAAAACTCTACACTCGTGAGCAGGGGATGCGAGGGGAAGAAGGCGTCGAGATGTGACAAACCCCGTTATCACGCTCCTAAACCCCGCACTTGTGAGCAGGAGGATGAGGGCAAAAAGGCGTCGAGACGCAAAAAACCTGCGCCGCGTCCTGAGAAACCTACACTTGAGACGGGGCTTACGGGGGTAGATTTTCCAGCACGCTTCTGTGTTGTATCGCCCGTCTCGGTCGTGAAGTGGAGCGATCTCGACTACTCTCCTTGTCCCCCAGTATACCAGGGAATGACATGGACGCACCCGTGCTCGCCAGCACATAGTGCGTTCAGGCCATTACCAATCTTTATCCTGAAACCAGCCGGGCGGAAACGGTCAGAAAGCAGCATCTTCACGCGATCTACGACCTGCCAGCAGGCATTTCTGTCATGAGGTGAAAGATCAATGTAGCTAACGTGCTTCTTGGGTACAATGAGCGCGTGACCAGATGTAGAGCAGGGACTCCCCAAGATAGCATAGGCGCTCGCAGACTCGGTCAGTAGCTCAGAATTGCTTGCTGGAGCGCAAAAAGGGCAGGGAGTGGTTGAAGGCAACTGGTTATAGTGGCGATATCCATAGATCTCACAGTGAGCGGTGCGCAGGATGCTTGGATACGGTAACGTAACGTTGCACTGATAAACGTTCGTTTGGTGTTTGACGTGGCGGCGAAATCCATCGAATTGAATATCGCGGCGAACAGCGAAGTATGCGCATCCTGTTGGACGCAGTAACTCCGAGACAGCCATCAGGACATGGGACTGCTCTTCTGGAAGCAGCACGTTTAAAACGTACAGGCATACAACTGTGTCGAACTTGCCACTCGGAATCTCAGGCGCATAGTGAGGATCATAACCGGTAACATCGTATCCCTGCTGTCGCAAGAAGTTGACATCGATACCCAATCCACATCCGAAGTCCAGTATCCGTCCTGTGATCAGCCCTCGCTTGAGCAAATACCTGATGGGGAAGGAGGCATGCGTGCGTTCTTTAACAGTGAGATGACTGTGAGGGTTGCGGGATGAACGAAGGACAAGATTCATTAGGAAGTCTCCCAGGTTACAGTTACGATTCAGATAAATGACGCAATAGAACAATATTATTTATTCTCGTACACCCATTCGGCCGGAAATCCCATGTTCCTGGCGATTTGAACTTGCGGAGCAATAGAGTCATAGAGGATTTTTTGGAAAGTTTCCAAATCCATCCTCAGAAAATCTTCTGATGAAGTAACCTTGAAGAGTAAAACGTAATCTTCGAGCAGTCTCGACCCTGGACGCCTTTCCGAAACGATCCTCACAGCCTCAAATTGCGTAGAGGTGAAGGCATTGAAATAGCGTTCAATTTTGGGAAGATTGTCGCCCTTAGACGAGTTGGATAGTCTGCTAACAGGTATGATATTCCAGAGATCATCGTGCGCAACGAAGCTCCAGGGGATGAAGTGATCAAGCGTAAATTGACCCCTAATCAGTTTGACGCCCGAATAGATGCACTCCAATTCGCCTTTTTGCTCTAAAACGATATTCCAAAACTCCCGCGCCTGCCTTAAGTCTCGCGCTTGCGGCTCAAACAATTTCCCTGCGATGTTTGGCACATTTTGGTTATTCTTTTGCAAGTATTGGACGAGACGCCACAGGCAAAAACCCTTCAGAATGGTCAGGTTCTGCTGGAGATAGTCAAACCACAGCGGCTGGATCTCGATGACTGGCAGAGGATGTTCTGCGAATCGATAAAGACATGGAGACTCAGGGTTGTGAAAGGCAGCTGCCGCTAGACTCGCAATAAGGCCATTGACTTCTGGATCACTGACGCCTCTCAACTCCTTGGCGAAGAAAGGGCGCAGAAAACGATAGGGGACAAATCGGGCGAGCGTCAGTATCGATCTGCCCAAATCATCGTTACTTGCAATATGTCTCAACGCAGCCTCAGCGACCTGGCTGGCAGGAGCATTCATCGGCAATCCAGCGTGCTTTCCCAGTCGCTGTGCGATGCTGCTCAATCGATCCTGCTTGCCGAATGATAGACGGAAGTAGTTTGTGGGATACCAGACACTGGCGACCATGTGCGCCAGAAGGTTATGAACAGGTATAATCCGTTCTTGTGCGCTCCTGATCTGTTCCAGAATAGACAGAAACCAGTAGAATTTGTACGAGTTTGTCACGTCGTTGAAACCCGCTGCCAGAGCGGAAATAGGAAGACGGGAGGAGTAGGGCAAAGAGAACATATGCCGTTACCCCAAGACCTGCCGAGAGGTTTAGTCTTCGTTGTCTGTATTACCGTTTGAGATCCAACAAGGTTACTTGTCCGCCGTTTTCTAAGCCTGCTTTCTCGATGTCACACAAGGTCAGGTCTCAAACCTGCCCTTGCGCCGTCCAAGACGCGCGCTCCGGCAAGCCCCCTGGGGCTTCCACGTCCTGAACGAGGGCTTATGAGGACTAAGAAATGAATCCGGTAAACCCGTGTTGCCGAGCCGCGCGTCCTTTGAGCTGCGGGCTCAAGCCCTTGCTCAGGACGGAGAAGCCTCGAAGGGGCTTTCACGATCTCAGCTAGGGCATCAGCCCGCAGCGCTGCCCGTCAAAAGCGACTCCCTTGCCTCTCCCCCTGATCCATGCTATCCTACAATAACAAAGATACTTAACCGGATCACTCGACTATGCGCATCTCCAGCAAAGGCGAATACGGCTTACGTGCGTTG